>JAIESR010000125.1 GCA_019745775.1 Xanthobacteraceae bacterium
GCAGGCCGGCGAGCCGGCGCGCGAGGTCGGCGCCCACGCCCGCGGCGGCGAGTTCCGCAACGCGGGCGTCGCGCGCGGCGAGCGCCTCGTCCGTGAGCGCCTTGCCAAGCACCGAATCGACCGCGGCGATGCCGTCGCGATAGTGCGTGACCAGGCCCTGGAGGCCCTGGGTCAAATCGACATTGCGCAGGAACCATACCACCCGGTCGCGCAGCAGCCGCTGCACCGAGGCATAGAGGTCGAGCTGAAGCGCGCCCGGAATGACGTTGTCGAGGCCGTCGATCTCGGTGTTGAGCGCGGTCATGCCGTAGCTGTCGCGCACGGCGGCAAACGCGGTGGCGATGCTGGCGGCGGACGCGCCGGTCTGGTCCTCCGTACGCACCACGAACTGCGGCCCGCCGCGGTTGATGATCGAGTTGGCGAGCTGCGTGGCGATGATCTCGCGCCGCAGCCGGTGCTGCTCCAGGGCATCCGGGAATTTCTCGGCGATCGGCCCGGGGAAATAGCGCCCGAGCTCGCGTCCGAGATAGGGATCGTCGGGAACGCTCGACTCCACCAGCTCGTCCTTGAGCGCGAGCTTCGCGTAGGCGAGCAGTACCGCGAGCTCCGGCCGCGTCAGCGCCACCGAGCGCCGACGGCGTTCGTCGAGCTCCTTGTCGTCGGGCAGGTATTCGACCGCGCGGTCGAGCAGGTTCTTGCCCTCGAGCGATTGCATCAGGCGCTGGAAGAAGCCGAGATAACCGACGCCCTGGCGTTCGGCCAGCGAGATCGACAGCGGCTGGAGGTAGTTGTTGCGGAGCACGAGCGCGGCCACGTCGTCGGTCATCTCCGCGAGCAGCGCATTGCGCGCGTCATAGGTGAGCCGTCCGTTCCGCACCGGCCGCGTCAGCGCGATCTTGATGTTGACCTCGACATCCGAGGTGTTGACGCCGGCGGAATTGTCGATGGCGTCGGTGTTGAGCCGCACGCCGCGCAACGCCGCCTCGATGCGGCCGCGCTGGGTCATGCCGAGATTGGCGCCCTCGCCCACCACCTTGCAGCGCAGCTCTCCACCGGTGACACGGATCGCGTCGTTGGCGCGGTCGCCGACGGCGTCGTCGGTTTCCATCGAGGCGCGCACGTAGGTGCCGATGCCGCCGAAGAACAGCAAGTCCGCGGGCGCCTTCAGGATCGCGTTCATTACCTCGTGCGGCGTCGCCTTTGCCTTCGCGAAGCCGATCGCCGCCTGCGCCTCCTTCGACAGCTCGATCACCTTGAGCGAGCGCGGATAGACGCCGCCGCCGGCCGAGATCAGCGCCTTGTCGTAATCCTGCCAGCTCGAGCGCGGCAGGTCGAACAGCCGCTTGCGCTCGTGGAAGCTGCGCCCCGGATCGGGGTTGGGGTCGATGAAGATATCGCGGTGGTCGAACGCCGCGACCAGCCTGGTCGTCATCTCTCGCAAGAGGCCGTTGCCGAACACGTCGCCCGACATGTCGCCGACACCCACGCAGGTGAACGGCGTCGTGCCGATATTGACGTTCATCTCACGGAAGTGGCGCTTCACCGATTCCCAGGCGCCGCGCGCGGTGATGCCCATCTTCTTGTGGTCGTAGCCGGCGGAGCCACCGGAAGCGAAAGCGTCACCGAGCCAGAAGCCGCGCTCCTGCGCGATGCCGTTGGCGATGTCGGAGAACGTCGCGGTGCCCTTGTCGGCGGCAACCACCAGGTAGGGATCGTCGTCGTCGTGGCGCACGACATTGTCGGGCGGAACCACGGCGCCGTCGTCGCCGAGGTTGTCGGTGACGTCGAGCAGCGTCGAGATGAAGAGCTTGTAGACGGCGGTGCCTTCGGCCTGGGTCTGCTCGCGGGTGGCGCCGACCGGCATCTGCTTGGGCACGAAGCCGCCCTTGGCGCCGACCGGCACGATCACCGCGTTCTTGACCTGCTGCGCCTTCACGAGGCCAAGGATCTCGGTGCGGAAATCCTGCGGCCGGTCCGACCAGCGGATGCCGCCGCGCGCAACCTTGCCGAAGCGCAGATGCACGCCTTCGACGCGCGGCGAATAGACGAAGATCTCGTAGAGCGGTTTCGGCAGCGGCAAGCCTTCGAGCTTGCGGCTCGAGAACTTGATGGCGATTTGCGCCTTGGGCCGGCCCTCGACATCGATCTGGTAGAAATTGGTGCGCAGGGCCGCCTGCACGGCGTTTACGAAGTGGCGCAGGATGCGATCTTCATCGAGGCTCTGCACCGCCGCCAGCGCCTGCTCGATGCCGGCGACGATCTCATCCTGCCGGGCAGACCGTGCATCCGGCATCGCTTCCAGGCGGGGATCGAAGCGTGCGCGAAAGAGCTGCACGACCTGCGCCGCGAGTTGCGCATGCCGCGTCAGCGTCGCCCACATATAGTCCTGTGAAAACGGCACGCGGATCTGGCGCAGGAACCGTGAGATCGTGCGGATAAGCGCGACGTCGCGCCACGCGAGACCCGCCGACAGCACCAGCGCGTTGTAGCCGTCGTTCTCGGCGCCTCCGGTCATCACCACCAGGAAGCAGGCCTCCAGGCGCTGCTTGGAATCGAGCAGGTCGATCTCGCCGGGTGACGCCTGCTCCAGCACCATGTCGTGCAGCCACACGTCGGGCCGGTGGTCGGCATCGAGCCGGATGTGGTGGGTCTGCTCGTCCACCACGCGGAAGCCCATGTTCTCGAGGACCGGCACGCGTTCCGACAGCGGGATCGGCCGGCCAAAGCTCCACACCTTCAAACCGATGCCACCGTCGTGGGTCTCGGTGCGGCGGTGGAAGTCCGTGCTCAGGGGCCACGCCGCCGACAGTCCAGTGATCACCTTGATGTCGTCGACGGCGACGAGCGGCGAATAGCTGGCGCGATAGCCCTCCGAGAACGCATTGCGGAAGCGCTGGAACAGCTCGCGGGCGCGCCCGGGGTCATGCACCACCGCGAGCGCGTCGGAGAGGCCGTCGGTCCAAGTGCGGATGATATTGCCGACGGTCTCTTCCAGAACCGCCCGCGGTGGCCGCGGCGTCTCACCGGTGTCGCGCCCGATGATGAAGTGCACGCGCGCCAGCTGGCCTTCCGGGAAAGACGGGTAATAGGCGCTGACGCGGCCCTGGTAGACCTCGGCGAGATATTGGCCGATCGCGACCCGTACCATGCTGTTGTAGCGATCGCGCGGCACGAACACGAAAACCGAGACGAAACGATCGAACTTGTCATGCCGCGACAACACCCGCACGCGCGGGCGCTCATCGAGCTGCAGGATCAGCATCGCGAACTGGTAGAGCGTGTCCTCGTCGATCTGGAACAGCTCGTCGCGCGAGAAGGTGTCGAGCACGTTCGTGAGCGACTTGCCGGAATGACTGTCGGGATCGAAACCGGCGCGACTGATAATGGCGTCGACCTTGCGACGCAGGTACGGGATGGTGCGGGTCGAGCGCGTATAGACCGTCGATGTGAACAGGCCGACGATGCGGAATTCTCCGGTGAGCTTGCCGGCGGCGTCGAAGCGCTTGATGCCGATATAGTCCATGTGCGTGCGCCGGTGCACCTTCGAACGCACCGCCGACTTGGTGACGATCAGGAGCTCCGGCTCCATCAGGAAGGCGCGCAGCTCGGGCGTGACCTGCACCAGCTGCGTGCCGGTGCGCAGCACGCGGCGATCGGGCGATCGCAGCAGGCCGAGTCCGGTCTCGTGCACCGGCACGAGCGTGTCGTCCTTGTCGAGCACGTAGTCGCGCGCGCCGAGGAAGGTGAAGTTGTTGTCGGCCAGCCATTCGAGGAACGCGACCGCCTCGTCGATTTCGCTCTTGGGCAGCGGCGGCGGATTGACCTTGAGCTCGGCGGCGATTTCCCCGACGCGTGCCGTCATCACGCGCCAGTCGGCGACGCCGAGCCGCACATCCGCGAGCACGGTCTCGAGCGCCGCCAGCAATTGCGCACGCTGCGCTTCGTCGGCCAGATGCTCGAGGTGAATATGGATGAAGCTCTCGCGCGCCCCATCCTTGCCCGGCACGCTCAAGCCTTTGAAGCCGGTCAGCCGTCCCGACCGATCGCGTTTGACCGTGAACACGGGGTGCGCCACCAGCCGCGCCTCGATGCCGCGCTCCGCAAGCTCGCCCATCACCGAGTCGAGCAGGAACGGCATGTCGTCGTTGACGATCTCGATCACCGAGGTCTGGCGCAGGAGCTCGCCGGCGCCGGCGAGGGTCGTGACGCGCAGCTTCGGCTGCCCCGGGCTGCGTTCCGCCAGGAAAGCCCAGGCGGATTCGCCGAGCGCGGCGATATCGCGCCCGTCGTACCGGATGAGGTCTTCCGGCGCCACGCGTCCGAACAGGCCGCCGACGAAGTCGGATGGAACTTTTGGGTTTTGCGCGGTCAGCAGCGCCTCCGCGGCAGCGACGAGCAAGGCCGCAGAGCGCTCCTCGTCGGTTCCAACGGAATGCTGCATGGTGCGTCCCTGAGGGCGGCTCGATCCCGCGCAAACGGGAATCGCGAACGCCACTGTAAACCAGGGAGCGTTTATCATCCACGCCAGTTCCCATGCTTGTCCGGCGTGGCGGCGCGGGCCATGATCCGAGGAGATTCCGAAAGAGCACGATGACCCGCCTCGCCTTTTTGCTGTTTGCCGCCGTTCTGGCGTACGCGCCGCCCGCCGCCCATGCGCAGGGCGCCGTCGAGGCCCGTAACGGCATGGTGGTCGCGCAGGAGGCGCGCGCGGCCCGGATCGGCCTTGCGATCTTGGAGCGCGGCGGCAACGCGGTCGACGCCGCCGTCGCCACCGGCTTTGCGATGGCGGTCACCTATCCGCGCGCCGGCAATATCGGCGGCGGCGGCTACATGGTCATCCGCCTCGCCGAGCGCCCGCGTAGGCCGAAAATGGCGGCGCGCAACATCGCCATCGACTATCGCGAGACCGCGCCGGCGGCCGCCACGCGCGAGATGTTCCTCGACGAGAAGGGCAACGCCGATCCGAAGAAGTCGCGGGACTCCGCGCTGGCGATCGGGGTACCCGGCACCGTCGCAGGCCTCGCGCTGGCCCATCAGCGATACGGCTCCGGCCGCCTGACGCTCGCGGAGCTGATCGCGCCGGCGATTGCGCTCGCACGCGACGGCTTCCCGGTCGAGGACGATATCGCGGACTCGCTGCCGCGCGCGCAAGCAAGGTTGGGCCGCTGGCCGGCATCGGCCAAAATCTTCCTGAAACCCGGCAAAGCGCTGGCGCCGGGCGACCTCCTCGTCCAGCGCGACCTCGCCGATACGCTCGAAGCGATCGCTAAGAACGGCGCGCGCGCTTTCTACGAGGGCCCGATCGCCGAGAAGCTCGCCGCCGCCGTGCAGGCCGCCGGCGGCATCATGACCGCCGACGATCTCAAGAACTATCAGGCGCATGTCCGGCGGCCGGTGCGCGCGCGCTATCGCGGCCACGAGATCATCTCGATGCCGCCGTCGTCGTCCGGCGGCGTGGTGCTGATCGAGATGCTCAACGTGCTCGAAGGCTACAAGCTCAACGAGCAGGACGACGCCGCGCGCCTGCATCTGATGATCGAGGCGATGCGACGCGCCTATGCCGACCGTGCCGCCTATCTCGGCGATCCGGCGGTGGTGTCGGCGCCGCTGGTGCGGCTGATGTCGAAACGCTATGCCGCGCAGCTGCGCTCCGGCATCGACCCCGAGCGCGCGACGCCCTCACACGAGATCCGCAGCGACGTGCCGCTGCCCCGCGAAGGCGACAACACCACGCATTTCTCAGTGATCGACCATTACGGCAACGCCGTCTCGAACACCACCACGCTCAATTTCAGCTACGGCGTCGGCCTGGTCGCGGAGGGCACCGGCGTGCTGCTCAACAACGAGCTCGACGATTTTGCCGCGCGGCCGGCGACGCCCAACGCCTTCGGCCTGATCGGGGGCCTTGCCAACGCGCCCGGCCCCAACAAGCGGCCGCTGTCGTCGATGACCCCGACCATCGTCACCAAGAACGGCCGGCCGGTGATCGTCACCGGCTCGCCGGGCGGCAGCCGCATCATCACCTCGGTGCTGCAGGTGATCGTGAACGTGATCGACCGCAACATGGATGCCTACGAGGCGGTCTCGGCGCCGCGCATCCATCACCAATGGTCGCCGGACCGGGTGCTGGTCGAGCAGGGTGTCCCGGACGCGACGATTACCGCACTGGAAGGCCGCGGCCACAAGGTCGATCGGCGTCCCTACGGCGGCACGTCCGCGAACACGATCCTGGTGACGCCGAAGGGCCTGGTCGGCGCCGCCGATCCCCGCACGCGCGGGTCATTGGCGGCGGGATACTAGCTACGGCCACTGCCAGTTCAGCAGCGTCACCACGCTCTCCGGCAGCGGAACCATCGACTGCACGACGTCGGTGCTGAGCGTCAGCAGCACCGCGCCGGCGAGCGACACCAGGGTTGCCAGCCACACCGCGCCGCCGAACACCTCATGATGCGGATTGATCAGCCGGCTGAAGAACAGCCGGAACAGGATGGTCAGCCGGTTGATCGGCGACACCACCGTCACCGGCGCGATCGACATCGCCATGTAGAGAAACATCTGCGAGAAGAACACCAGGAAGCCGGAGAACGTGAACCACTTGGCGGCCTCGCGGTCGGTCGACCATACGTGCTTCCATTGCCCCGGCAAAAGGAGTGTCAGCGAGAACACCGCGGTCGCCGCGATGTACGCGACGAGCCCGCCGGCGAGGGCGACGCCGAGGCCCCGGTTTTCGAGCCCCATGCGCACCAGCACCGGGCTCAGCCCATAGCCGACCGTCGAGAGCAGCGCGAAGGTGTAGCCCTCGGCATATTTCGGCTGGAACGCCGCCGGCTTCTCGGCGTCGATCGGCGTGATCTTTTCGTCGGACACCGGCCGGTCCTCGGCACGCGCGCTCTTCTTCCGCATCACCAGGGTCGGCCCCAGCAAGATCAGGCCAATGCCGACGATCTTCAACGGCGTAAGATGCTCGCCGAGCAGCCAGATCGCCAGCGCCAGCGTGATCAGCAGATTGAACTGCTGGATCGGCGCGACGAGATTGGTGCCGATCGCGCGCGTCGCACGGTAATTGCAGTAGCGGCCCCAGACGAAATGCATGATCCCAGCGCCCGCCAGCGCGGCCAGCGCAGCCGGCGGGAAACCCAGCACCGCGGCAATGTTGCCGGTGATCAAGGCCGCAAGGAAGAACAGCGGCACGCCGAGCGGCACCGTGATCGCCATGCCCTGGGCGATCGAGCCCGTAAGCACGGCGCGTCGCACGCTCGCGTTGTTGAACGCAAACGATGCGGCGGAACAAAGCGCGAGGAAAGCGCCGAGCACTCACGCTCTCCCGGTCACGGCCAATGCCGGTTCGGCGCCGTTCGGAGCCCGGCCCGGTGGCGGTTTCGAAGGCGCGCGTCTGCCGCCGACAGTGGAGCGAGGAATTCTCCCCAGCACGCTTGCGTTTCCTTTTCTTCTTGCGTCGCGCCGGGGCCGGCGCGACGGATGGTGGCGGCTATCGCTTAGCAAGCTGCGCTCTGTCCGCGATCTCCGCCCATTTATCGATCTCGCTCTTGAGCAACGCGCCGAGCCGCGCGGGCGGCCCGCCCGCGAAACGATAGCCGAGCGTCGCGCCGCGCGCCTTGACGTCGGGCATCGCCAGCACGGCGTTCACGTCGCGATTGATCTTCTCGATGATCGCCCGGGGCGTGCCCTTGGGCGCGAAGATGCCGTACCAGCTCGTCTCCGCGACGAACGGCACGCCGATCTCCTGGAAGGTCGGCACGTTGGGAAGCTGCTCGGCGCGGCTCTCGCCCGAGACCGCGAGCGCGCGCACTTTGCCCGAGGTGATGTTGCCGAGGTGGCCGCCGAGTGTGACGATCCATACCGAGATGCGTCCGCTCATGATGTCCATCACGCCCTGGCTGAGCGAATTGTAGGGCACGTGCTGGAGCTGCACGCCGGTCAGCTCGCTGAACAGCACGGTGGCGAGATGTCCCGAGGTCCCGGGACCGGCGGACGCGTAGTTCAACTCGCCGGGCCGCTTTTTGGCGTAGTCGATCAGTTCCTGGACAGTCTGCGCCGGAAACTGCGGCGGCACCATCAGCACATCCTGCGCGGTGCCAACGAAGATCACCGGCTCGAAGTCGCGCACCGGGTCGAAGCCCTTGTGCGGCTGGATCGTCACGTTGACGGCGAGCGTCTGCGCGCCGAAGTGCAGCGTGTAGCCGTCGGGCGCCGCCTGCGAGGCCTGCGCCGCGCCGATATTGCCGCCGGCGCCGGCGCGATTCTCGACCACGACCTGCTGGCCCCACATCTCGCCGAGCTTCTGGCTGACGATCCGGGCCAAGGTGTCGAGCGTGCCGCCGGCGCCGAAGGCGACCACCATGCGGACGGCCTTGTCGGGGTAGGTCTGGGCGGATGCGGGCGACGGCAACGCGAGCAACAGCGCGGCGGCCAGCGCGGCAACAAAACGTCTCATCAATTCCTCCCGGCAGGATCACCGTACATCATCCGTGCGGAAGGTCCATGCGGCGCTCCAATTTGTCGTGCCTCACCCCGGCTATTCCCGTGCGGCTTTGACTATACTGTAGGGCGTACACTGTAGCGCGTACCTGGGGAGGGCGCTCATATGGCCCCACGATCGATCCGTTCCGCGGCCGTGCTTGCCGCGCTTATCGTGCAAGCGAGCCTCGTCACCCCGCCGCATCGGGCCGCCCACGCGCAGAATTATCCCACCGGGCCGGTCGCGGTGGTGGTGTCCTTCCCGCCCGGCGGCAGCATCGACGTGGTGCTGCGCGCGATGGCGCCAAAGCTCCAGGAGCGCATGGGCCGGCCGGTCGTGGTCGAGAACCGCGCCGGCGGCGGCGGCGTCATTGCGACGGCGGCGGTCGCGAAGTCTGCGCCGGACGGACACACGCTGCTCGCGGCGGCCAGCTCCCTCGCGTCCAATCCCGCGCTGTTCAAGGCGCTGCCGTTCGACACGCTCAAGGACCTTCAGATGGTCGCGCTGCTGTTCCGCACGCCGCTTGTGCTGGTGGTCAATCCGAGCCTGCCCGCGCAATCCGTCGGCGAACTGATCGCGCTCGCCAGGCAGAAGCCCGGCGAGATTTCGTTCGCGCAGAGCGGTCCCGGCTCGGCCGTGCACCTTGCCGCCGAACTGTTTCAGGCGATGACCGGCACCAGGATGAATGGCATCGCCTATCGCGGCGCGCCGCCGGCGCTCAATGACGTGATGGCGGGTCATGTCGCGCTGATGTTCGCGGATACCGGTTCGGTGATGTCGCTGATCGCGGGCGGCAAGGTGCGGCCGCTCGGGGTGACGTCGACCGCGCGGGTGCCGTCGCTGCCCGGCGTCCCCACCATCGCGGAGAGCGGCGTCGCCGGTTTCGATGCCGAAGGCTGGACCATGATCGCCGTCCCGGCGGCGACGCCCAGGCCGATCGTCGAACGGCTGCAGGCCGAGATGGTCACGGCCGCCGCGACGCCCGACGTGCGGGCGCTGATCGTCCGGCTCGGACTGATCCCGGTTGCGAGCCCGCCGCCCCCCGCGCTCCAGAAATTCCTGGCGTCCGAGATCGACCGCTGGGGCGGCATCATCGAAAAAGCCGGCGTCGCGAAATCGCAATGACGCGCGCGAATTCCTGAATGACAGGGAGAAACGGTTTCATGAGTGAAGAGGCGTTGCTACGAGAGAAGACCGCCACGCTGGCGCGGATGCTGAACATGCAGGGGACGATCGGGATGTTCGGTCACGTGTCGATCCGCGTCCCCGGCACCGACCGCTGCTTCATCAGCCCCGGCGCCAGCACCGAGAAGGCGACCGTGCGGCCCGAGCAGATCTTCGTCTACAACATCGACGGCACCATCATCGAGCATCCCGGCGGGCTGATCCCGCTGGAATGGCGCATCCACACCCAGATCCACCGCGACCGCCCCGACGCCATGTGCATCGCGCACCTGCACGCGCCGCACGCGCGGGCGCTCGGCGTCGCCGGCAAGGAGGTGGTGCCGGTGTTCCTGCACGGCTCGTTCCTGCGCGGTGGCGTGCCGACCTGGAACAATCCCCGCCTGGTCGTGAACGACGAGCAGGCCGCCGACCTCTCGCGCGCGCTCGGCAAGAACAACGTGTGCCAGATGCGCGGCCACGGCTGCGTGATCGTCGGCGCGAGCGCGGAGGAAGCGTTCTTCGCCTGCACGTTCTTCGAGGAGAATGCGCAGATCCAGCTGCAGGCCGAGATCATGGGCGGCGCGATCCCGCTCACGCCCGACGAGGCGCGCGATTGCGCCGAGGGCACGTTCAATCCGCGGCTGTTCCCGCTGCTGTGGACGTATTACGAGCGGAAGGTGGCGCTCGGCGCCTAAGTCCGCCTTCGCTGAAACTATCGCGGACAACCTTCGCACGAAGATTGGCTTGCCAGCCGAAGCTCCGAAGGAGCGAAGGCTGGAGCGGGCGAAGGGATTCGAACCCTCGACCCCGACCTTGGCAAGGTCACCATGAAGCTTTCGCCAAGCTATCCATTTGCGCGCCACAACGAAATAACTCGTTCTGCCGCATTGACTTTCTGACACGCTTGTTCGCACCTTCGCATCCGAAACACCGCGGCGACTTGCTGCCACTTGCTTCCCCGGCGCTTCCCCGAGCGCTGCCACCGGGCCGGGGAAGCAGAATTTCGGATGATCGTCATGGCGAAGTTGACCAAGCGTCTCGTCGACGCGATCGAACCGGATTCCGATCGCGACGTTTTTGCCTGGGACGGCGAGCTGCGCGGCTTTGGGCTGCGTGTGAAACCCACCGGCACTCGGACCTATCTCATTCAATATCGTAACGCCGAGGGCCGCAGCCGGCGACTTGTGCTGGGTCAACACGGCGCGCTCGCGCCCCAGCAGGCCCGCGACATCGCCCGCCAGAAGCTCGCGGCCGTCGCGCGCGGCGAGGACCCATCGGCTGAGCGCCATGCGGCGCGCGCCGGCATGACCGTGAGCGAGGTATGTGATTGGTACTTGCAACAGGCCCATACGGGTCAAATTCTCGGTCGCAAGCGTCGACCCATCAAGGCCTCAACACTCGTTTCGGATCAGTGTCGCATTGAAGCGCATATCAAGGCCCTTATTGGAATGCGCTCAGTGCGCAGCCTGAGCCTCGCCGATATCGAAGGGATGCAGGCCGACATCGTAGCCGGAAAAACAGCGAAAAGCAGAAAAGGCCGCGGCGGCCGTACCACGGGTGGCGCTGGAGCTGCTGCGCGCACGATCTCAACCCTTCGTAGCCTTCTCGGTCACGCTAAGCGATGGAACCTCATCCCCTCGAACCCAGCTATGGGGGCTCGACAGATCGCTGCAGGGAAGCGAGTCCGGCGTTTGAGCACCGAGGAAATTCGCACGCTCGGACGCGCAATGCGCACATCTGTCGCTGAAGGAGAACACCCCACTGGACTTGCCGCAATCCGACTCATGTTGCTGACGGGTTTTCGTCGGCTTGAGGCGCTGGCGCTCCAACGCGCTTTCGTAAACGAGAGCGAACATTGCGTGCGCTTCGCGGACACAAAATCCGGGGCACAAGTGCGCGTCATCGGTCAAGCGGCTATCGACGTGATCAAGGCCCAGCGAGTCCCGGAGAACTTTCGCTATATCTTTCCGGCCGATTGGGGAGATGGCCATTTCATAGGTGTTGTCCGCGTGCTGTCTCGCGTGTGCAAACGAGCAGAGCTCACTGGCGTCACGCCTCACGTGCTCCGCCATACCTTTGCGAGCATCGCCGCCGAACTGGGGTTCTCGGAATTGACGATCGCCGGACTGCTGGGACACGCGTCGAAAGGCGTGACGCAGCGCTACGTGCACCTTGATGCAGCCCTCATCCTGGCGGCTGACCAGGTATCGCGACATATCGCCGACCTGTTGGATCGACTCGCCTCTAGCGAGGAGATGCCGGACACACCAACCGCCGTTGCCGCCGAATAGAGAGCCCAGCGACGACCCTGGAGGCAAGCATATCGCCGAAGACAATCCAGCGCGACCGCTGGGCCCGTTAGAGGCCAATGCCGAGCCCCAGGGCGCGACCGAGCTGCCAAGAGACGTCGCCACCTCGCATCACGCCCATGACTTGGCGACCGATCTCCTTTTCGAGCACGGGCCGCCACGGCACCAAGCTGAAGCCGAGTCCATTATCGATCATGGCGAAACGCCCACTGGCGAGTTGAGCCGAACCGAGAAGCTTGCCGCGGACCGTGTGCCCCTCGTGAATAGGCTGGAAAGTGAGGCCGCGATCGGCCGCCAGCTGCCGGCCGACACGCTCGACCTCCTGGCGCGTCAGGGTGCCGAGGAGGTCAGCTCTGATCCGCAGGGCGCCTTGGGCCGTCCGGCTGGCGTGCCCTTGCCTGACCAGTTCATGGGAGCGCCGCGCCAGGGCATGACGCACCTCGGCGCCGAAACCCCCGGTGGCGAACGACCCCCGATCGCGGCTGAGGAGCTGGCGGTCGAGCCAGGTCGCGCCATCGCTGGTCACCTGCCGGTCGAGGTCGTAGGCACAGAGGAGGAGTATTCGGGTCCGGCGCCCCTGGGCGACGTCATAGGCCGCGGCACGGGCCTCGAGGTCCTCCGGGATGAGCCAGCGGTCGGCATCTGCCCGCTCCACGATGCCGGCCCGGCGAAGCGCTTCGAGGCGCCTGACGTGAGCGCTGACATAGGCGTCGTAGTCCCCGCCCCGGACACGGACTTTGCTGTCCTCCGCAAGCGCGCGGTGCTCGCTTGGGCGATAGATCCCGGTGCCGCGGCCGAGCTCGGCGATGTTGTGGTCGGCTGGACGCTGGGAACGGGCGCGGGCGACCTCAACGATGGCGCCGATCGGTGCCTGCTCGGCGGCTGAAGAGTCCGGCAGCGCCAAGTGGTGGACCCGCCCGTCGATGCCGTCGATGACGACGCCGATACGGTCGCCGAGCTCGTCGGTAAGCTGCTTGTCGATCACACGGCCGACGATGGGCGTCCCAATCTCCTCGCCATGCAGGTTGAAGGTTTCGGGGCTGCGCTCCTGGCCGCGATCGGCGAGCGCCCGGTTGATGGCCTTCACGATGTCGCCGCGCTCGCCAAGCGCCCGCATGGTCCGCTCCAGCCGCTCCGAGAGCGACCACACTCCTGGCTCGGCCTCCTTGGCCAACCCATAGCGCTCCAGCGTCTGCAGGCGGCCGACGCGCAGCGACCGATCGAAGTCCCCGCGGACTTGGCCGGCCTCTGGCCGCAGGTCCAACACTCGCTCTTCCGCCTCCGCTAGCATGGCGCGGTCGATGCGGGTGAATCGCTCGGCGGATACCTCGGCCTGAAGCTTGGCCCGCAGCTCCCGGTCGGTCTCCGGGCCAAGCTCGAGCGTCGCCCGCTCCTGGGCGCGCAACCGCACCCCGTCGGTGATGTAGTCCTGGGCGATGATGAGGTCCTTGCCCTGGTCGTCACACCCGCGGACGATGACGTGGCTGTGCGGGTGCCCGGTGTTGAAGTGGTCGACCGCGATCCAATCGAGCCGCGTGTCGAGATCCTCCTCCATCTGTCGCATTACGTCGCGGGTGAAGGCCCGTAGGTCCGATAGCCGGTCGCCATCCTCCGGGGCGACGATGAAGCGGAACTGGTGGCGGTCCTCGCGCCCGCGGTCCGTGAACGTTCTGCCTTCCGCCGCGTCTGTCCCTGGAGCGTAGAGCCGGCCGTGCTCGCCGTCGCGCGTGGTGCCATCGCGTTGCAGGTAGCGGACGTGGGCGTCGGCCGCCCGGCTAGCGACCTTCAATCGCACGATCCGCGCCTTGACCACGACCCGGCGCATCCGCTCGCCCGGCCCGCGCTCCGCGGCTATCCGCTTGAGCCGATCGGCCACCGCTTGGCCTCGGCCGATCCGGGAGCACCTTCCCTTCTTGGGCCGCGTCCGTGCGTCGCTGCGCTGGCGCTCCCCGCGCATCTGCGCGACCGTCAGCGGGCCGCCATTGGCCCTGGTCGCCGCTCGCATGACTTGCGTCACGAACGACTGCGACCGTGCGCCTGCGCGGACGCCCCGATCGCCCACGCGTCCCGGCCTCGGGCGGAAGTCAAAGGCATCGTCGTGGGTCATGGTCGGGAGATTGCGCCGACGATCCAGTCATTCAAGCTCGAACCCGCGGACCTCGCACTACCGCGCTGAAAAGCTTGCGCTCTTCGGTGCGACGCACCTTGCGTGAGCGCTGAAGAGATCACATGCAAGGTGCCAAAACCAACGTGCAGACAACCGCTTGGCCTTCGCAGAAGGCTGCAAACGCCAGTTTGCTTTAATCTTGCCATCGGTCGGTCGGGTGTAAGCGTCCGGGTCTCGCACATCTGTTGGTGGTGCACTGGCGAACGATAGCGGGTTCCTTCGCGCATGGGAGGATCTCCGGTGGGGGCAAGATACTTCGAGCACAAAGCACGACGGGCCTGGTGGGCGACTCACGTGGAGGCGTGGCGTCGAAGCGGTGTCACTCGCACGGAATATTGCCGGCTCCATCGGCTGACCAAGAGCACGTTCGACCGCTGGCTCAGTGCGCTGAATTCGCTGGAATCTGCGCGTGAGGAAGGACGTAAGCGGCGCAAGCGAACGCGAGAGCCAGTGTCGACCGACGAGCGCAACAAGGCGATCCAGGCGTTCTGGGCGATGCATGTCGAGGCTCTGAGCTGGAGTGGCGTGAGCGCCAAAGATTATGCCGCAGCACACCACATCTCGGTCTACACCCTGCGCACGTGGCGCGCCCGGCTGGATGCGAATCCGGTGCAGATCGACTAGCGCGCGCGTCTTCATCCAAGCGCCCTCCTGACCGTAAGCAGCGGTCGTAGCAGCGCTGCTAAGGAGACCGCACTCGAGAAGAGCTTGACAGATGCCACACGCGTCGATCCGGCCCGCGACGGACGATCGAATCGACGCAGCTTCATCGACGCCGAGAGGTTCGCGATCGTGATGGAAGCTGAGCAGCCGAGGGTCAGCGCCGCAGCCGTTTGCCGGCGCCACAACATCGCAACCAGCATGATCTTCCGTTGGCGCGTCCAGTTCGGCGTCCGCCAAGGCGAGCGCACGGAACTAGCAGCGGTGCGAGTCTCCGATGGAGCTGTTGAGACCGTCGGCCTGCAGAACTTGTTGCCGGTTCCCGACGGCATGGAGGCCGTCAAACTCGCCGATGGTCGCAAGGTCTTCGCGCCGACCGGCAGCAATCCGGATGCAGTCCGCAAGCATGTCGCCGAACGAGAGAATACCTGATGTTGATCGCTCCCGCTGGTGTGAAGATCCATTTGGCGCTCGGCCGCACTGACATGCGAAAGGGGTTCGACAGCCTCGCAGTGCTGGTGCAGGAGGTGCTGAAGAAGGACCCGTTTTCGCGTCATCTCTTCGCTTTCCGCGGCAATAAGGCGGACACGATGAAGATCCTGTTCTGGGATGGGAACGAACTCTGTCTCTTCACCAAGCGGCTGCAGCAGGGCCGCTTCATATGGCCGTCGTTGTGCGAGCCGGGCGGCACGGTAACCCTCACGCCAGCGCAGCTCGCGATGTTGATTGAAGGCATCGATTGGCGCACGCCGGAACGCACTTGGAAGCCCGCGCTTGCGGGCTGACAAAGCGCAGAAATCCGCATCAAATATGGGGAAGTTGCTAGATCGGATCAGTGTGTTCGAGTATGATTCGTCATGCAGCTCGATCTCAATAATCTTCCTTCCGATCCGATCCTGCTGCATCGTCTTGTGCGCGACATGGCCTCCGTCGTCGAGCGGCGCGACGGCGAGATCGAAAGACTCCAACTGATCATCAAACAGCTTCAGCGGCACGGTTTGGCCGCCGATCCGAGCGTATCGATGCCGACCAACTCGCGCTTGGACTGGAGGACGTTGAGACCGACAAGGTCTGCGCGGAAGCCGCGCAGGAGCCTGCCGCCAGACTGACGCCTGCGGCTTCGGCAACGGCCGCAGCCGTCTGCCCGCTCTCGACCTGCCGCACAATTCGCTCTCGACCACGCGGCGTCAGCCGGGCATTCTTATGCACGTTCATCCGGTTCTTTCCTTCGGAACACTGAAGCTTCGACAACTCCAGTTTCCTCGGTCAGAACCGGATGGACAACCGATTGAAAGCTCACAGCTAGCTAGACTGTGGCTTGGATATTCGCTGGAGGCTGTCATGCGAATCGGCATGATCCTTTGGCTTCTGATACTTTCTCCGTGCTCAGACGTGTACGGTTCCGAGGTCAGTGGCATCAGGATAGTCGAGGCTGGCATATACACTGCTAGAACCGTCAAGAACAGCGATCCGGACAGTTCAGCTCCGGAGACTGTTGACTCCGTCCGTCTTCTTGAGAGCACAACAGTTATTCCGGCGAGCAAAGGAATTCGCTTTGGTTTTCGCTACCAGATCGTTGGAGCAGCACGCGGGCAGCAAATCAAACTAGGCATGGTCACAGTCTTTCCCCTCCCCGGTCTGCGCACACCCACAAACCAGACTCCCTCTTTGAGGAGCGCGACCATCCTGCAGAGAACCGTGGGGACTATCGCGTTTAGGGGATATCATTTTGATCACGATTTTGAAATTCTTCCGGGTCTCTGGTCGTTTGAATTTTGGTACAAGGGACGGAAGCTCGCCAAACAGGATTTCTGCGTCGTGCGCATGAAGCCCGATACGCAGCGCGACAGGGATACATCGCAAAGCTGCGCAGACCTGCTTACCAGTTGATCGACGACACGGGTGTGGTGTCAAACGTTGAGCGTCTTTTCCGATTGCCGGAACGCTTCGTCCTCAATCTGAATCGTTACATGCTCAATCTCAAATTCGCGCGACAGAATCGCACGCGCCTCGCTGAGAACGCGGCGTGCATCAGACATGTTCGCAACCACCAGATGACCACTCATTGAATCGAGTCCGGAGGTAATCGTCCACACGTGCAGATCATGTGCGGCTCTTACGCCGTCGATCGCCAACAACTTCTGTTCGAGCAGCTCCACATCAACTTCGGGCGGGGTGCCCTCCAGGAGGATGTTGGCGACCTGTTTGAGGAGAGCCCAGGTCCGAGGAACAATGAACAGACCGATCCCGGCTCCAACAATCGGGTCGACGACTTTCCAGCCGGTGACTATGACCACCAATGCGGCCGCGATCACGCCCAAGGATCCCAGCATGTCGCTGAGCACTTCAAAATAGGCGCCTTTGACGTTCACGCTCTCGGAAGCGCCTTGCGAAAGAAGGCGCATGCTGACGAAATTGACCGCAAGCCCAATAACCGCGATCAACAGCATCGGTCCGCCCAGGATTTCCGGCGGCGATACGAAGCGCTGATACGCTTCGTAAAGGATGTACACAGCTACGATCAGCAGAGCGACCGCATTGGCGAGTGCTGCGAGGATTTCTGCCCGCAGATAGCCATACGTCTTTTGTGGAGTCGCGGGCCGCGCTGCGAAGCGAACAGCCAGCAGTGCAAGCGCAAGCCCGCCTGCGTCAGTCAGCATGTGGCCCGCATCGGCAAGAAGGGCAAGGCTGCCCGTCCAGAGTCCCCCGGCAATTTCGACAACCATAAAAGCAAGGGTCAGGCCAAAGGCAATTGCAAGCGGCTTCCTATGGCGAAGCGCCATCGAACCACTGCTTGATTTCCCATGTCCGTGCCCAGTGTGCATATGCGAGTGACCGGTCAAACAACCGACTAACGGCGATCGGGACGTTCCAGCTTTGGCAACGCTTTAATCTTGTCCAGGTTCGTCGACCAAAACTTCAATTCCGCATTGAGCGCTCGTTGTCCCTGTTCATTCGAGATTTGCTGATAGTCTGTACCCTTCGAGCGGACATATATCGCGATCAATTCTGCACGCGGGGAAACGATAAGGAATTCGCCCATTAAGGGATTGAGATGAAATAAAAGGACATAGGGAATTGGCTTTGTCGAAACCATCGGGACATTCGCCCCATGAGGGTAGGCCTTACCAGAATCATCCTCGACTGAAATCTGCTTAAAAATGCAATCTGGAGTAAGATGGCCCACACCTAACTTCATACATACCGGTCCGAGTCTTGCGGGCCAACCGCTATCTTGTACGAACTCAATAAGTGCCGAAAGCGATGCCTCGGCACTCATTTGTTCCGAAGTCACTGGTTTAGCTGGAAGCAAGCACGCCACACCTACAACTGCGGTCATAACTACAGAGGCGGCGCGACCGCGAGAGCTCCCCGCGTGATTGCATCGGACCATGCGCTTGCTCACTAGGGCCGGAATCGGGCCTGACCGGATTTCCCTGCGGCCGTCCGGAGTGTAACTGCGATAGTCGCGCCTTTTAGCGCAGACTTGGCCTCGCCGCGCAGGACGTTGTTATCGGCAGGTTCGAGCTTGACGGTTTCGCGATCTTTGCCACGCGTGACCAGCGCCGAACCGGAAAAACCCTTGGTCGGGATCGGTTTGACGGCCTCGTCGTAAATATTGACCGTGATAGTGTTGCCGGACGTTATTAGCTCAGCATGAAGACCGGCAACGTCTTCCATTGGTCCGCCTTTTGGTCCCTTTTCGCCATGACCATGTTGTTCCGCGACAGCAGTCGTCCCAACGATCAGGGCGGCCACTAAGGCAAGGGCGTATTTCATTGACGTTCTCCTTGGTTTGAGAGGACTGGAAGCGAAGAAGGCTCTTCGGACGCGCTTGGCTCTTCTGGCTCATCACGCCGGAAAAGCACGTACAGCGCCGGAAGCACGAGTAGCGTCAGTATGGTCGACGAGATAATGCCGCCGATGACGACGGTCGCGAGCGGTCGTTGCACTTCTGCACCGGGACCAGTTGCGATTGCCATCGGAACGAATCCCAACGAGGCTACCAGAGCCGTCATCAGTACCGGCCTCAATCGAGTCAAGGATCCTTCCTGCACGGCCTCAAGCACGCGCTTACCCTCTGTCCTCAACTTCTCGATGAAGGCGACAATTACCAGACCGTTGAGCACGGCGACTCCTGACAGAGCTATGAAACCGATCCCGGCGCTTATGGAAAGCGGAATGTCCCGCAACACCAGAGCAGCCACGCCGCCTGTCAATGCCAAAGGGACACCGCTGAACACCAAGCCGGCGTCAGCAAGCGAGCCCATGCTCATGAACAGCAAAAGAAAGATCAGAGCCAAGGCGAGTGGAACGACAATCGTCAGTCGTCGCGTTGCTGAGACCAACTGCTCGAACTGACCGCCCCAACCGATCCAATAGCCTGCCGGAAGCTTGACCTTTTCAGATATCTCCTTTTGCGCCTCGGTGACGAACGAGCCGAGGTCACGGTTGCGGACATTCGCAGTAACAACAATGCGACGTTTACCGTTCTCACGACTGATCTGATTGGGTCCGGGAGCGATCTCTATCTCCGCGACGGAGGAGAGAGGAACATAGCGCACACGTGATAGAGGGTTGTTGCTCGCAGCTCGAACCACTGTCGTTTGGTCTTCGGCGGCAGCCGGCAAAGCAATCAATAGGTTGCGCAGTGCGTCGATATCTGAACGTATCTCCTCCGGTAGGCGGACGACCAAATCGAACCGCCGGTCGCCTTCGTACACCAGCCCAGCATTGCTGCCGCCGACAGCGGTTTCGACAATGGATTGGACGTCTGACACGCTCAGCCCCAAGCGAGCGAGCGCCGGTCGGTTCAATTTGACAGTCAGTACCGGGAGACCGGCGACTTGTTCGGTCTTGACATCAGCAGCTCCCGGCACCGCCTGCAAGACATTCTGGACCTGCGCTGCGACCTGAATCAGCGTGTCGAGGTCATCTCCGAAGATCTTGACGCCGACATCACTACGAACTCCCGAGATCAGTTCGTTGAAACGAAGCTGGATCGGCTGTGACATTTCGTAGTTGCTTCCGGCCACTTCAGCAGCAGCACTCTCGATCTCGGTGACCAGCGTTTGTTTGGATTTTCTAGGATCCGGCCATTCTGATCGCGGCCGCAGCATCACATAGCCATCGGAGATCGACGGCGGCATCGGATCGGTTGCGATCTCGGCCGTCCCGGTCCTTGCAAATACTTCCTTCACTTCCGGAATTTGCATAAGACGCTTCTCAAGCGCCATTTGCATTTCCAAGGACTGCGTAAGACTGGTGCCAGGTACGCGCAGCGCTTGGACCGCAGCGTCGCCCTCATCCAAGGTGGGAATGAACTCACCCCCCATCCTGGAGGCGACGACGGCGCTGCCGACCACTAACAACACCGCAAAACCCACGATCGCCAGCCGGTTCCGTATCGCGGCTGCTAGTCTAGTAAAGGCAGGTACAGCCAACGGGCGCCCCGCATAAACCAGTTTTCCTTTTCCGTAACGCGCCCCGTGACCAACAGGGCAACGGCAGCGGGAACGAACGTCATCGAAAGGATTGATGCTCCCAACAGGGCCATCAGAACCGTGAGGGCCATCGGGGTAAACATCTTACCCTCAACGCCCGTTAGGGTGAGGATGGGCAGGTACACAACAGCGATAATGAGCGTACCGAAAAGGCTCGGCCTGATTACCTCGCGCGATCCCGCGAGGATCGTTTCAAAGCGCTCGGCCCGGGTAAGAATACGGCCGCGGCGGTGCTGCTCCTCGGCCAGCAATCGTAAGCAGTTCTCAACAATGATGACGGCGCCATCGATGATGATGCCAAAATCGATTGCGCCCAAGCTCATCAGATTGGCACTCACCCGGCTTTCAACCATGCCGGTAATTGTAAACAGCATCGACAATGGAATGACGCAGGCCGTGGCAATGGCTGCTTTGAAGTTTCCGAGAATCAGGAAAAGCACGACGATAACCAGCAACGCACCTTCCAAAAGGTTCTTCTCAACAGTAGCGATTGTGGCCTCGACAAGATGCGTTCGGTCATAGAGGGTGCGGGCCACCATGCCGTCCGGCAGAGAGCGAGCGATCTCATTGAGCTTCGCGGCTACGCGTTGGGATACGGTACGGCTGTTTTCCCCGATCAACAGCATCGCCGTGCCAAGTACGATTTCCTCCCCGTTGAGCGTCGCGGCGCCCGTGCGCAGCTGACGCCCCTCTCTTACCTCAGCAATGTCACGCACACGGACCGGTACGCCCGCACGCGTCCCGATGACGATGTCTTCTATCTGCGATATGGTTGAAACCTGTCCCGGAACACGAACAAGATATTGCTCACCGTTACGCTCAATGTAGCCGGCACCGACATTCGCGCTGTTGGCGGCAAGTGCGGTCATCACATCGCGAAACGACAATTTATAGGCGATGAGCCGGGTTGGATTTGGAAGAACGTGGAATTGCTTTTCGTAACCACCGATGGAGTTGACTTCGACAACACCGGGCACAGTGCGGAGCTGCGGTTTGACGATCCAATCGAGCGCCGTGCGCAGTTCAGTCGGGCTATACGGCTCGCCCTTAGAGTTTCGCGCTTTTGACTT
>JAIESR010000122.1 GCA_019745775.1 Xanthobacteraceae bacterium
GGGCCGGGCCGCGCTGCTCGTTCCCCCCCCCCGCGGCCCCCGCCCCCCCCCCCCGTCTCAACAAATTCAGGGCGTCGCTGCCCCTCACCCCCACCCTCTCCCCGTAAGGAACGGGGAGAGGGAGCCACCGAGTTGGCGGCCCGTCTGCCGTCTAGACTAGAGACTCACTGCACCGCCGCGGCCTGCCGCAAGCCCTCGATCATCGAGGTGCGCAACAACATCTGCTTCGAGCGCTCGGGGTCGGCGGCGAGGCCGCGCATATGCGCCAACACCTCCTTGCGCTGCTCGGGGTCCCAGAGCTGCATGCGGATGCGGTTCTGGTGCGACTGCGCGAGGATCTCGGCGACCGCGACCGGGCGGCGCTGGCGGGTGTAGAGGTCGAGCAGGTCGTCGCTCTCGCCGTTGCAGACGCGCGCGAGCTTGTCGGCGAGGTTGACGGCGTCATGGATGCCGCCGTTCATGCCGAGCCCGCCGGTTGGCGGCGTCACATGCGCGGCGTCGCCGGCGAGCACGATGCGGCCCTTGCGGTAATCCGGCACGATGCGCTGGTGGATCTTGTAGTTGCGTTTCTCACGCACTTCGTAGGGCTCGTCGCGCTCGAGGATGCCCTGCATGCGCGACTCGATCACGTCGTCGGTCAGCTCGACGTCCGCCTCGCCGGGGCGAGGATAGAAGGTGCAGCGCCATTCGTCGCGCAGGCGGAACATCGAGCCGGCGTCGAGCCAGGTCCAGGTGTAGTTGGCTCCGACCAGCTCCGGGATCGCGTCCTCGAACCGGAACGGCGTCGTGATCAGCGTGGTCGAATGTTCGTAGGTGAAGCCCTCGAGCGGCAGTCCGAGGCAACGGCGCACGACGCTGTGCGCGCCATCGGCGCCGATCAGGTAACGCCCTTCGAACGTATGCAGGTTGCCTTCGATGGTCGCGCGGGCTGTGACCTTGTCGTCGTCCTGCGCAACGTCGGTGACCTCCGCGCCGAGATGGATTTCAACCAGGCCCGACGCGCGCGCGTGCTCGAACAGGATCGGCGCGAGGTTGTACTGCTCGCATTGCAGGCGATACGGATGCCGCGTGTGGTCCTTGATCGACGCGAGATCGAACCGCACCCGCTCGCGGGTGCCGAGGTGGATCACCTGCCAGCTGTCGGTGGTGACGCCGAGCTTGATGTAGGCGTCCGCGACGCCGATCTCGTCGAGCATGTCGAGGGTGGGCGGGTGTACGGTCGACGCACGCAGGTCGCGCGGCGTCTCCGGCGAGGCTTCCAGCAGCACCGAGGGGATGCCGGCTCGCGCTAGGCAAACCGCTGACACCAGACCCACCGGGCCCGCCCCGACAATGACCACCCCGTTCCGTTCAACCATTGTTTCTTCTTGGGTTTCTTCTTGGATTTTGGCGCCGCGAACTCTCGGCCCGTCCGCGGCTTGCAAAAGCATAGCCTCAGAATGACAATGTTGCAGCTGCAATAAAAGGTCAACTTCGCGGCGCGTCATCTTGCTGCACAGGGAGCGACCCCCATGGATGTCCGCACCAGCCGCTACCATGATGCGTATGAACGCTGGCGCAGCGATGCCAACGGATTCTGGGCCGAGGCCGCGCGCGACCTCGACTGGTATGAGCCACCCAAGAAGATCTTCGATCCGGAGGCCGGCGTCTATGGCCGCTGGTTCCCCGACGCCGTCTGCAACACCTGCTGGAACGCGGTCGACCGCCACGTGATGCGCGGGCGCGGCCCGCAACCGGCGATCATCTACGACTCGCCGCTCGCCGGAACCAAGCGCATCCTCACCTACGACCTGCTGCTCACCGAGGTGCAGGTGCTGGCGGCGCTGTTGCGAGATTTCGGGGTGGAGAAGGGCGACCGCGTCGTCCTCTACATGCCGATGGTGCCGGAGGCGGTGATCGGCATGCTCGCCTGCGCACGCATCGGGGCAGTGCATTCGGTGGTGTTCGGCGGCTTCGCGGCGCGCGAGCTAGCGACCCGCATCGACGACGCCAAGCCGAAGGTGATCCTCTCGGCGAGCTGCGGCATCGAGCCCGGCCGGGTTATCAAATACAAGCCGCTGCTGGACGAAGCGATCGCGCTCGCGACGCACAAGCCCGCCGCCTGCCTGATCCTGCAACGGCCGCAAGCCGAAGCCGAGCTGATCGCCGGCCGCGATCATGATTGGAAATCGCTGCGCGACAACGCCATTGTATTCGCGAAATCGGTGTGGGATTGCGTGCCGCTTGCCGCCACCGATCCGCTTTACATTCTCTACACGTCGGGCACCACCGGCCGCCCGAAGGGCGTGGTGCGCGACAATGGCGGCCACATGGTCGCGCTCAACTGGTCGATGCAGAACATCTATGGCGCGCGGCCGGGCGAGGTCTACTGGGCGGCGTCCGACGTCGGCTGGGTGGTCGGCCACAGCTACATCGTCTATGCGCCGCTGATCTACGGCTGCTCGTCGATCCTGTACGAAGGCAAGCCGGTCGGCACGCCCGACGCCGGCGCGTTCTGGCGGGTGCTCAGCGAATATCAATGCGCGACGCTGTTCACCGCGCCGACCGCGTTCCGCGCCATCAAGAAGGAAGACCCGCAGGGAAAATTCATCGCGCAATACGACCTCAAGAAATTCCGCGCGCTGTTCCTGGCCGGCGAGCGCGCCGATCCCGACACCGTGACTTGGGCGCAGAACCTTCTCGGCGTGCCGGTCATCGATCACTGGTGGCAGACCGAGACCGGCTGGGCGATCGCCGGCAATCCGCTCGGCCTGGGTCTCGTGCCGGCAAAGCCCGGCGCCGCGGGCGTGCCGATGCCGGGCTACGACCTGCGCATCGTCGACGAGCAGTGCAGCGAGGTGCCCGCGAACACCATGGGCTCGATCGTGGTGAAGCTGCCGCTGCCGCCGTCCTGCCTGCCGACACTGTGGCAGCAGGACGATCGCTTCAAGGAGAGCTATCTCTCGGAGTTTCCCGGCTACTACAAGACCGCGGACGCCGGCTTCAAGGACGACGACGGCCTCGTCTATGTGATGGGCCGCACCGACGACATCATCAATGTCGCGGGGCACAGGCTTTCGACCGGCGGCATGGAAGAGGTGCTGGCCGCGCACCAGGACGTCGCCGAATGCGCGGTGGTCGGCATCGCCGACGCGCTCAAGGGCGAGGTGCCGGCGGGCTTCGTGGTGCTCAAGGCCGGGGTCAACCGTCCGGCCGCGGAGATCGAGCAGGAATGTTGCGGCCTCATCCGCGAGAAGATCGGCCCGGTGGCGTCGTTCAAGCTGGCGATGGTGGTGGCGCGGCTGCCGAAGACGCGCTCGGGCAAGATCCTGCGCGGCACCATGAAGAAGATCGCCGACGGCCAGCCATGGACGATGCCGGCGACCATCGACGATCCGGCGATCCTCGACGAGATCGGCACGGTGCTGAAGGGACGGGGCGTGGGCGGGTAGTTCAAGGCGGCGCAACAATTACAATCGTCATGCGCGGGCTTGACCCGCGCATGACGGGTGCAGATTGACGCGCAACCCCTGCCTTTCTGCGCATTCAACGCCTACATGATCCTGGGCGTGTCCACGCCTTCGTCGCGTGCCGCTTTGATGCACTCGGCGAGCGGCAAGCTCTCGTCCCAGCGGCTGGCGACGAAGCGTTCGCCGGTGTGGGCGTTCGACGCGTCCGACGCCAGCCACAGGATCGGCGGCACCATCACCGAGGCCGGCTGGAAGCTTCGGCCGGGTGCCGGCACGCCGGTCACGTCGGCCGCCGTATCGACCGCACCGCCCGGCAACAGCACGTTCACCGTCACCCCCGTGCCGGCGAGGTCCTGCGCCCAGATGCGCGAGGCGGCCTCCAGGAAGGCTTTGGAGGGGCCATAGGGCGAGAAGTGCTTGCGGACGATCGTGCCCGCGCCGGTGGACACGTTGACGATCTTGCCGAACTCTTGCGCGATCATGATCGGCGCGACCGCGCGCGTCATGAAGAATACGCCGTCGGTATTCGAGCGCGACATGCGTTGCCAGTCGTCGATGTCGACCTTCCAGAACGGCGCGCCGGGGCCGATATTGGGCACCCCGGCATTGTTGACCAGCACGTCGATACGACCGAACGCGGCCAAGACCTCTGCTGCCATGCGCTCGCAGTCCGGCGGGTTGCGCAAGTCGCCGAGCGCGCAGATGACGTTCGACTGCACGCCGGTCGCGGCGACACGCGCCAATGTTTCCTTGAGCGGCGCGCTATCTCCCCGTGCCACGATCGCGACCCGGGCGCCGGCTTGCGCCAGCCCAAGCACCATGGCGCGCCCAAGGCCGCGGCTGCCGCCGGTGACGATGACCGCGCGTCCCGCGAGCGATGGATGCGCCGGCAAGCTTGCGGAAGTCGCGACCACCTACCGGCCTTCGCCGTCCTTATAGAGATAGCAGATCTCGATGCAGTTCCCGTCGGCGTCATGGAAGTAGGCGTGGCGGCCCGGGAAGCTGCGGTGGTTCTCGTCGGAATATTTGACGAGGCGGATGCCGCGGGCCTTGATGATCTCCATCGCGCGGTCGAACTCGTCCTTCTCGACCAGGAACGCGTGGTGGTGGGCGTCCTCGTCGGGATGGTTCGGATTGACGTGATGCGGAATTTTGGCGAGCACGAAATAGGTGCCGCCGCACTCCATGAATGCATACCGCTCGTTGGTGCGGATGAGCCGGCAGCTCAAGAGGTCGGAATAGAACTTCGCCGCGGCAATGTGGTCGCGCACGCCGATGGTGAAATGCAGGATGCCCGTGGTGTTGATCCGGTCGGTGGCGCTGACCTTGGGCGCGTCGGCCTTGCTGACATAGCCCTGGTTGACGACGATGACGGGTTCCACGTCCATGGTATTGGCCTCTTCTGGTCGCGTTCGGCAGGGTCCGCGGCGGTGCAGAAAAGCATAGTGGTCTATCGGCGGCGTCGCAATCAGTCCGCTCTCCGCTACTCGGCCTTGGCGCCGGCGAATTTCACCACCTTGCCCAACCGTTCCGTTTCGTCCGCAACGAACTTGGCGTACTCCGCGGGCGACGTGGCGAATGCCGAAGAGCCGAGTTCCGCCAGCCGCGCCCTGATCTTCGGATCGGCGAGGCCGGCATTGATATCCCGGTTAAGCCGCTCGACGATCGTCGCGGGCGTGCCGCGCGGCGCGCCGATGCCGTAAACCGACGTCGCCTCGTAGCCGGGCACGAACTGGCTGACGGTCGGAATGCCGGGCAGCGCGTCGTGCGGCGTCGTCGAGGTGACCGCCAACGCGCGCAGCTTGCCTGCCCTGACTTGCTCGAGCGAGGTCAGCACATTGCCGAACATGATGTGCATGCGGCCGCCGATGAGGTCGGTGACCGCGGGCGCACCGCCGCGATAAGGCACGTGCACGAAACTGACGCCGGTCATCATCTTGAACATCTCGCCCGCGATGTGCCCGGCCGTGCCGGTGCCGGCCGATGCGTGATTGATCTTGCCGGGATTGGCTTTGGCATAGGCGATCAGTTCCGGGATCGAATTGACCGGCAGTGACGGATTGATCTGCACCAGGCTGGGTTCGCGATTGATGCTGGCCACCGGCACGATGTCGGTCAGAAAATTGAAGCTGAGATTCTGGTAGAGCGATGCGTTGATCGCGTTCGGGGGGCCGGCCAGCAGCAGCGTGTAGCCGTCCGGCGGCGAGCGCACCACCGCCTCGGTCGCGATGTTGCTGCCGGCGCCGGGCCGGTTCTCGACCACGAACTGCTGGCCCATCCGCTCGGAGAGCCATTGCGCCATCAGGCGCGCGGCGATGTCGGACGCGCCGGCGGGCGCGAAGCCGACGATGATACGCACCGGCCGCGATGGGTAGGGCTGCGCGCTGGCGAGACGCGAGCAAAACGGAAGCGAAGCCAGAGGAAGCGCGGCGGCGCCGGCCGCGATTTGCAGGAATGCTCGGCGTGGAAGCGTCATCGCACCGTCCTTTGCCGTATCTCTTGCACGGCGAAGCTTAGGACGGATCGCTTGCGAAAACATGCGGCAAGTTGAGGCGCTGAGCCCCCCCCGCGCCTGCGGATATTTTCGGTTTCCCCACTCCCTCGGCGGGACAGAGCGCGATAGTCTTCCGCCCATAAGCGCGGCCTCGCCTCGGGAGCCCGCGCGGAAAAAGCGCCGGAGCGAAAATCCGGCGCCCGACGGGAGGACTGCGCAATGTCGGATATCAAGATCAAGGTCAACGGCCGCGAGTCGACGGTGTCGGTCGATCCCGATACGCCGCTGCTCTATGTGCTGATGAACGAGCTTGCCTTGCGCGGGCCGCGCTTCGGCTGCGGCCTCGCGCAGTGCGGCTCATGCTCGGTGCTGCTCGACGGCGTCGAGGTGCGCTCCTGCGTGACGCCGGTGTCGAAGATCGCGGGCAAATCGGTGACGACGCTCGAAGGTCTGCCGGCGCTCTACGCGGAGCAGAAGCGGCTGGCGCAGGCGCCCGCGCTGCATCCGGTGTCGCAGGCGTTCCTCGATCGGCAGGCGCCGCAGTGCGGCTACTGCTACAACGGCATGACCGTCAAGGCGGCCGAGCTGCTGGCGCAGAATCCGAAGCCCACCGAAGCACAGATCCGCGCGCACATGAACGGGCACATCTGCCGCTGCGGGACCTATCCGCTGATCCTCGAGGCCATCCAGCTAGCCTCCACCCGAATGGCGGGAGACGTGCGATGACCGATATCTCCTGCGACACCTCGTTCGCCCGCCGCGACCTGCTCAAGGGCGGTGGCGCGCTCATCGTCGGGTTCAGCCTCGCTGGAATCCCGCTGCCGGCTTCCGCCGCGCGTGGCGACATGGCGGGCCCGCCCGATCCGGACGCGATCGATACCTGGATCGCGATCCATGCCGACAACACCGCGACGGTCTATTTCGGCAAGTGCGAGCTCGGCCAGGGCAACACCACCGGCATGCTGCAGATCGCGGCCGAAGAGCTCGATCTCGCCATGAGCCAGATCTCGGCGGCGCGGCTCGACACCAACGTGACGCCGAACCAGGGCGCCACCAGCTCCAGCTCGTCGATCGAGCGCGGCGGCCCGCAATTGCGGGCGGCGGCCGCGGAAGCCCGCCGGGCGCTGCTGGCGCTCGCCTCGCGCCGGCTCGGCGTGCAGATCAACAGCCTGGTGGTGACCGACGGCGTCGTCTCGGTCGACGGCGAGGGCAGTTTCCGGGCGGTCAAATATGGCGACCTCATCGGCGACAAGCCGTTCAACGTCAAATTCACCGGCACCGCGCCGCAGAAGCCGTCGAGCCGCTACAAGCTCGTCGGCACGCGGGTCGCGCGCGTCGACCTGCCGGACAAGATGAGCGGGCGCTATGAGCTCGTGCATCATCTGCGCGTTCCGAACATGCTGCACGGCCGCGTGGTGCTGCCGCGCGGCCAGCGCGCCTTCGGCGCCGGCGCCAGGCCGCTCGCCGTCGACGAAGCCTCGATCAGGCACATCCCGTCCGCGCGTATTGTGCGCAAGGGTGATTTCGTCGGCGTGGTCGCCGACAACGAATGGGATGCGGTCAAGGCCGCGCAGGCGCTCAAGGTGACGTGGCAGGAGGGGCCGGAGCTGCCCGGCAACGCCAATCTGTTCACGCAGATGCGCGGGCAGAAGACCACCGACACGGTGATCGCCAATCGCGGCGACATCGCCAAGGGCTTTGCCGGCGCTGCGCATGTGCGCTCGTCGGCGTATTTCTGCCCGTACCAGGGCCACCTGCCGTTCGGGCCGAACTGCGCGCTCGCCGACGTCCGTGCCGACGGCGCGCTGATCCGCTCGTCGACGCAGGACGTCTACAATGCGCGCGCGATGCTGGCGCGCGTGCTCGACATGCCGGCCGAGAAGGTGCGGGTGCAATATTACGAAGGCTCCGGCACCTTCGGCCGCAGCTGCTACGAGGACGCCGCGCAGGCCGCCGCGATCATGTCGCAGGCAGTCGGCCGGCCAGTGCGCGTGCAGTACATGCGCTGGGACGAGCACGGCTGGGACAACTACGGCCCCGCCCATCTCGCCGAGGTGCGCGCCGGAGTGAACGCCGAGGGCAAGCTCATCGCCTACGAGTACCACGGCTGGCAGCACGGCTGGACCGTCACCTCGACGATCCAGGACATCGCGTTGCAGAAGCCGGGCGTCGAGCGGGCGTCGGGCTCGGCCTCGATCACCGTCAATCCGATGAGCACGGGCTCGATGTATGTGGTGCCGAACCGCCGTGTCATCAGCCACGCGGTGCCGATGGAGGGCTATCTGCGCGGGGCGGCGCTGCGCTCGCCGCTCGATCTATCGTTCGCGTTTGCGTCCGAGCAGACCATCGACGAGCTGGCCTATGCGCTGAAGATGGATCCGCTCGAGTTCCGGCGCCGCAACATCGGCGACAAGCGCTGGCTCGGCGTGCTGGAAGCCGCCGCCAAGGCCGCGGACTGGAAGCCGCGGGTGATGGCGTCGCCGCGCTCGAGCGCCGAGGTCGTGCGCGGCCGCGGCATCGGGCTCGGTACGCACCACGTCTCGTATGGTGCGGCGGTGGCCGATATCGAAGTCAACCAGCGCACCGGCGTGATCGTCGCCAGGCATCTCTACGGCGCGCTCGATTGCGGGCTCGCCGTCAATCCGGCGCAGGTCGAGAGCCAGATCGTCGGTCAGATGATCCAGTCGGCGAGCCGCGTGCTGAAGGAAGAGGTGCTGTTCGACAAGCACGGGGTCACGAGCCTCGATTGGGAATCCTACCCGGTCATGCGCTTCGCCGAACATCCCGCCGTCACGCCGGTGGTGGTGCAGCGGATCGAGGAACCGGCGACCGGCGCCGGCGAAGAGGTGATGGGCGCGACGGTAGCCGCGATCGCCAACGCCTTCTTCGACGCGACCGGTGCGCGGCTGCGGCAGTATCCGATGACGCCGGAGCGGGTGCTGGCGGCCTTGGCGGCGCGGACTTGAGCGGAATCCTAAGGGTGGTTGCGCGGGAGCCGCGTCGAAGCGCATTTGCCGCGTCTTGCGCGCCTTGAAGGGCCGCGGGGCTTGTGGGAGTCTCCGACCCAATGGCCGCGAGAGCCGGCCCGTTGAACCGCACCTTTTTTCGGAGGAAGCCATGACGCTCCGCACGCGCACTTTCGTCGCACTGGCCGCCGCTGCCGTCTTTGCCGCGACCCCCGCCACGGCGCAGCAGAGCGTCGCCGATTTCTACAAGGGCAAGACCGTTGCGCTGCTGCTCGGGACCGGCCCCGGCGGCAGCTACGACCTCTACGCCCGCATCTTCGCCGAGCATCTGAGCAAGCACATCCCCGGCAATCCGAACATCGTGGTCGAGCACATGCCCGGCGCCGGCGGCGTCACCGCCGGCAACCATCTGTTCGGGCCGGGCCCGCAGGACGGCACCAAGATCCTGCTCAGCCACGCGATCATCATGTCGGAGGTGCTCGATCCGAAGGCGGGCGTGCGCTTCCAGTCGCCGAAGTTCAACTGGATCGGCACCTATGACGCGATCGCCCATACGCTCGCGCTCTGGCACGAGTCGAAGGCGAAAAGCATTGCCGATCTCAAGAAGCCCGGCACGGTGATCGGCTCGTTCGCCAAGGCGCACTTCACTTATCAGATGCCGGCGTTGATGAAGGACGTGCTCGGGCTCGATTTCAAGCTGATCACCGGCTACCCGACCGGCCAGCACAACAACCTGGCGATGGAGCGCGGCGAGATCGACGGCTGGGCGGCATCCTGGGAAAACCTGATCGGCACGCGGCCGCACTGGATCAAGGAGAAGAAGGTCAATCTGCTGACGCAGTTCCTGCTCGAACGCAAACCGCAAATTCCGGACGTTCCGACGTTGCTCGAGCTCGCACCGGCGGACAAGAAAGACGTGGTGGAGTTCATGAGCGCGTCGACGCCGTTCGGCCGCGGCGTCGTGATGGGACCGAATGTGCCGGCGGATCGCGTCGCCGCGATCCGGGCGGCGTTCCAGGCGACCGTGAAGGACCCGGCGTTCCTGGCCATGGCGGAGAAGCGCCAGGTCGACATCGAGTGGCGCGACCACCAGCACACGATGTCGCTGGTGAAGAAGATCGTCGGCGCCTCGCCGGACCTGATCGCCCGGGTGAAGAAGTCGATCGGCCAGGACGACTAGTGCGCCTGTGTCCCGGACGCCACAAGCGCGTTACGCGCGTCTTCGACGCACTATGGCAGCACGCAGTGGTGCACCGCTGATCCGGGCCGTTCCACAATCGGTGTTCGTGACGGTCCCGGGTCTGCGGCGCACCACCTCGTGTTGCGTTGCGCCCGGGACACGAGAATGCCGACGGGAGGAAAAGCCATGCAGCAGATGAAGCGTGTGGCATTCGTTGTCGCGGTGCTTCTGCACACCACGCCCGCAGCCGCACAAAACCCCGCCGACTTCTACAAAGGCAAGACCATCGCCATCCTGATGGGCACCGGGCCCGGCGGCAGCTACGACCTCTACGGCCGCGTCATCGCCGAGCATCTCGGCCGCCACATCCCCGGCCGTCCCAACATCGTCGTCGAGCACATGCCGGGCGCCGGCGGCGTCGTCGCCGGCAACCATATCTATGGCCCTGGTCCGCAGGACGGCAGCAAGCTCCTGCTCTCGCATGCGCTGCCTTTGGTCGAACGCATGACCCCCAAGGGTGTGCAGTTCGAAACCGCCAAGATGCAATGGCTCGGCGCCTATGATTCCATCGCGCAGATGATGACGCTGTGGCACACCGTGCCGGTGCGCACGCTTGACCAGTTGCGCACGGAGGATTTCGTTGTCGGTTCCTTCAACAAGCTGCACCTCAGCTACCAGTGGGCGACGCTGACCAAGAACATCCTCGGCACCAATTACAAGGTGACCACCGGCTATCCCTCCGGCAATCATCTCAACCTCGCGATGGAGCGCGGCGAGGTCGCCGGTTGGACGGCGTCCTGGGAGACCTTCGCCTCGGCACGGCCGGATTGGCTGCGCGACAAGAAGGTCCGCTTCTTCGTGCAGTACACGGTCGAGCGGATGCGCGAACTGCCCGATGTGCCGACGCTGGCGGAGGTCTCGCCGCCCGACAAGCGGCCGATGGCGGAGTTCATCGCATCCGGGACCCCGTTTGCCCGCGCGCTGGCGGTCGGCCCCGGCGTGCCGAAGGATCGCGTCACGGCGTTGCGCAAGGCGTTCGACGACCTGATGAAGGACCAGGAGTTCCTGAACGTCGCCAGGAAGCGCAAGCTCGATATCAATCCGCGCAACGCCGCAGCGACGCATGCGCTGCTGGAAAAGATCACCGGTGCCTCGCCGACGCTCGTCGCCGACGTCATGAAGGCGATCGAGTAGGGCGCCCTGCGCGGCAAAAAACCTCACCGGTGCGCCGCGCTTGTCACTTCGCAGAATCCGTTAACCCGTCCAGTCCACAATACCTGCTGGAGGACGGGACCCATGGACAAACACAAGGACATCGACTTCAGCAGGCGTGCGGATGACTGTGCATTGCACGGCGCGACCGCCCACAATGATCGCGCCCGCGATGTGTGGGCGAAGATGGAACAGTACTGGCGCAAGCGCGCCGCCGGTGCCCAAGCACCCCTGGTGCCGGCGCAAGGCGTGACGCAAAACCGCGATCACGTCCGTTAGCGCACGCCAGTACCCATTCGACGGACCCATGGAACAAGAATCCCGCCTGCGCATTGAATGCGCGGGAAAGGGATCTCACAGTCATGGAACTGCGAAGTGAGACGGCCTGGAAAAAGGCTGCCGCCTGCGACGCGCACGCCAAACTGACCAAGGACGAAGTCCTGCGGGTCAAGTTCGAGCGTTTGCGCGACTCCTGGATCCGCATCGCCAACGACGCCGAAGCATCGACGGCCCGCGCGAACTGCCGCGACAAGCAGGCAGATCGGCCGACATTGGAACGGCGGGCATCATGATCGGAACCTTCGACTATCGCGAGCGCATCAGCGAGTGCCAGGCGTGGGCGGAAAAGGCCGCCAACGACCAGGCCAAGGTGGTTTGGAAGGAGATGGAGCGGTTCTGGCGCCAGCGTGCGAGCGTGACCCAACTCCGGTCCAAGGCGTCGCCGGAGCGGCTGCCGAAGTCGTAGAGCGCCCCCGCCCACCCACAAATGGCGTCGGCGGTGCAGCACGCTGTCGCAGCCACTTGCCCCGATCTCGTCGATGGCGACAATCGACCGGCCGGTTGTCAGCAAGCCCGGGGGGACCATGTCGAACGATACGCCGTCATCACATCCGATGCTGTCCCACACCGACCGCCTCGCGGTCGTGTGGCAGGATTTCCTGATCCTGTGCGGCCGCATCCTGATGGGATGGATCTTCTTTCAGAGCGGCTGGCGCAAACTGATGGATGTTCCGGGCTTCGCGAAGACGATGCCGCGTCGCGATTTGCCGGAATTTCTCGGCTATATCGCGCCGCCGGTCGAGGTGTTGTGCGGAATTTTGATCCTGCTCGGGGCGGCCACGCGCTATGCCGCGCTGCTCGTGCTTCTGTTCACGATCATCGCGACCTTCTCGTCGCATCGCTATTGGAACTTCCCCGAGGCGCAGCAGGCGAACCAGTCGAGCCACTTCTGGAAGAACGTCTCGATGATGGGCGGCCAGGTCCTGCTGTTCGTCACAGCGGGTGGGCGCTATAGCATCGACGCATGGCTCCGGCGGAAGTAGCAGGCTTATGATTCAGGGCCGGCGCGTCGCAGGCGGCGGCCCCGCCAGAGCTATTCCTCGCTCTTGCCGCCCGCGCCGCCGCCGATCTGCTTGAGCTTGGCGAACACCGCGTCGACGTTGAGGTCGTCGGCGCGCTTCTTCTCCTTCTCGGTCTCCGCCGGCTGTTCCGGCTCGCTCTTGCGCGCCGTGGTCTCGGAGGCGGGCAGCAGCGTCGCGCCCTGCGCCGTCGCGTCGATCGGCTTCTCCTTGGCGGCGCGGTGCACCTCGAGGTCGAGGTCGATCTGCGAGCACAGCCCGAGCGTGACCGGGTCCATCGGTTGCAGGGTCTGCGCGTTCCAGTGGGTGCGCTCGCGGATCGACTGGATCGTCGACTTGGTGGTGCCGACCAACCGCATGATCTGCGCGTCCTTGAGTTCCGGATGGTTGCGCACCAGCCAGAGGATCGCGTTCGGGCGGTCCTGGCGGCGCGACACCGGGGTGTAGCGCGGGCCCTTCTTGCGCTTGGCGACCGGCAACCGGACCTTGGGGTCGAGCAGCTTGAGCCGGTAGTCCGGCTCGCCCTCCGCCTTTTCGATCTCCTCGCGGCTCAACTGGCCGGTCTGGATCGGGTCGAGCCCCTTGATGCCCTGCGCGGCGTCGCCGTCGGCGATCGCCTTCACCTCGAGCGGGTGCAGCTTGCAGAATTCCGCCACCTGGTCGAACGACAGCGCGGTGTTCTCGACCAGCCAGACGGCGGTCGCTTTGGGCATCAGGGGTGCAGCTTGGGCCATGGTTGCTCTCCGGCAATTCTCCTCTGCGGCTCCGTCCGCCCCAGGCGCCCCGCCGCCGACATTCGCGATGCGAATTCGGCGAAAGCGGGCCGCCCATTAAAAGGCTGTTCCGAAGCCCCAAGCCATCAGGGATGACTGGAAATCGCCGGGAATATATGCATCCGGACCCCGCCTGTCCAATGGCCAATGCGGGCGGAATCGTGGTTGTTGAGGGGTCTGGAGCGTTGCATGGCCGTCTATACCGACGTTACCGCAGAGGAACTCACGGGTTTTCTGGCCGGCTACGAGCTGGGCGAGCTGCTGTCCTACAAGGGCATCGCGGAAGGGGTCGAGAACTCGAATTTCCTGGTCCACACCTCGGCCGGAACCTACATCCTGACCCTGTATGAAAAGCGGGTGGCGGCCAGGGACCTGCCGTTCTTCCTCGGCCTGATGCAGCACCTCGCCAGCCGGGGAATCACCTGCCCGCTGCCGATCAAGAACAAGCAGGGCGAGGCGCTGGGCAAGGTTGCCGGCCGCCCGGCGGCGCTGATCAGCTTCCTCGACGGCCTTTGGCTCCGGCGGCCGAGCGCGGTCCACTGCGCCGGCCTGGGCGAAGCGCTGGCGAAGCTCCATCTCGCCGGGCTCGATTTCGACGGCAAGCGCCGCAACACGCTCTCGGTCGACGGCTGGCGGCCGCTGTTCGAGCATTGCCGCGACCGCGTCAACGAGGTGCAGCTTTCGCTGCGCGATCTGATCGAGACCGAACTCGCGGCGCTCGAGCGCGACTGGCCGCGCGGCCTGCCGCAAGGTGTCATTCACGCCGACCTGTTTCCGGACAACGTCTTCTTCCTCGGCGACAACCTGTCGGGGATGATCGATTTCTATTTCGCCTGCAACGACGCGCTCGCCTATGACGTCGCGATCTGCCTTAACGCCTGGTGCTTCGAGGCCGACCATTCCTACAACGTGACCAAGGGCCGGGCGCTGTTGCAGAACTACGCGCGCGTGCGGCCGCTCGGTGACGATGAGGTGGCGGCAATGCCACGGCTCGCGCGCGGGGCCGCGCTGCGCTTCCTGCTGACGCGGCTGGTCGACTGGTTCAACGTGCCTCCCGGCGCCCTGGTGCGGCCGAAGGATCCGATGGAATATTTCCGCAAGCTCCGCTTCCACCAGCAGGTGACGAGCGTGAGCGACTACGGGATCGGGGCATGAGTGAGCCGCACGTCACCATCCACACCGACGGCGCCTGCTCGGGCAATCCCGGGCCGGGCGGTTGGGGCGCGATTCTCGCCTTCGGCGATCACGTGAAGGAGATGAAGGGCGGCGAGGCGCACACCACCAACAACCGCATGGAGCTGATGGGCGCGATCGCGGCGCTCGAAGCGCTCAAACGTCCGTGCCGCGTCGACCTTCATACCGACAGCCAGTACCTGCGTGACGGCATCATGAAATGGATTCACGGTTGGAAGCGCAACGGCTGGAAGACCGCCGACAAGAAGCCGGTGAAGAACATCGATCTCTGGCAGCGGCTCGACCAGGCGCTGGCGCAGCATCACGTCCAATGGCACTGGGTGAAGGGCCACGCCGGCCACGCCGAGAACGAGCGCGCCGACGAACTTGCGCGCGAAGGCATTGCCGCCATCCGCTCGGGCGCGATCGGCGCGCTCTCGTCGGCGGGTTTACCGTCCCCGAAGCGGATGCCCCGCAAGTCGTGAGGCGGCTGCAAAGCGCTTTTTCCCATCGCCGTGCCTATGTCATAGTGTGCGCGGAACATCGGTCACTCAATCGGATACGGCGAGCCAATGGCGCAGGACCTCGACCCGCTCAAACTCTCGTCGCCTCGCATCTTTCTGGTCCGGATGCTGGTATTTGTGATCCTGTGCGTGCTGGTCGCGGTTGTCCTCTACCGCCAGATCTGGGTCGCCTTCCTCGCCAATCCCGGCCTCAACGCGCTGATCCTCGGCGTGCTGCTGGTCGGCATCATCCTGGCATTCCGGCAGGTCATCCGCCTGTTCCCCGAGGTCAACTGGGTGAACGGTTTCCGCCTCGCCGATCCCGGTCTCGCGGTCGAGCGGCCGCCGGTATTGCTGGCGCCGATGGCGGCGATGCTCGGCGACCGTACCGGACGGATGGCGATCTCCACGACCGTGATGCGCGGGCTTCTGGATTCGATCGCCACGCGGCTCGACGAGGCGCGCGACATGGCCCGCTACATGACCGGGCTGCTCGTCTTCCTCGGCCTGCTCGGCACCTTCTGGGGCCTGATCGAGACCGTCGGCTCGGTCGGCCGGGTGATCGAAAGCCTCAACGTCAGCGGCGACGCCGGCAACGTGTTCGACGCCCTGAAGGAAGGCCTCGCCGCGCCGCTCGGCGGCATGGGCATTGCGTTCTCGTCGTCGCTGTTCGGCCTCGCCGGCTCGCTGGTGCTCGGCTTCCTCGACCTCCAGGCCGGCCAGGCGCAGAACCGCTTCTACACCGAGCTCGAGGACTGGCTCTCCACCCTGGTGCGCGACCTCGGCGTCGGTGGCGACGGCGTCGCGGCCACAGGAGCGCCATCAAATGAACTGAGAGTGGCGATCGAACGGCTGAAGGAGGCCATTCAGGAAAGCAGCTCGAGCCGGGCGGCCACCACCGCCATGGCCAATCTCGCGGAAGCAATTCAGGGGCTGGTCCACCACATGCGCACCGAGCAGCAGATGATCCGCGACTGGGTCGACTCGCAGGCCGAACAGCATCGAGAAATCCGTCGTCTGCTGGAGATCCTGGTGCGCGAGAGCACCAAATAGTGCACCAGGCAGGTACATAGGCAGGTATACCCATGGCCCTCGCACGCGCCCGCCGCGACCCCGGCATGAATTACTGGCCGGGCTTCGTTGACGCCCTCGCGACGCTGATCCTCGGAATCATCTTCCTTCTGTCGGTCTTCGTCGTCGTCCAGTTCTACCTGACGCAGGAAGTGACCGGCAAAGACACCGCGCTGAGCCGGCTCAACGCGCAGATCATGCAGCTCACCGAGCTGCTCTCGATGGAGAAGACCGGCAAGATCAGCCTCGAAGAACAGCTCGCGCAGCTGCGCGCGAGCCTCGCCACCGCCGAAGGCGAGCGCGACCGCTTCCGCGGCCTCTATGAAGGCATCGGCTCCGGCGCCAGCGACGCCCAGAGCAAGGCGGCAGAGCTCGGCGCGCAGCTCGACGCCGAGAAGAAGATGAATGTGCGCGCGCTGGCGCAGCTGGAAGTGCTCAACCAGCAGATCGCGGCGCTGCGCCGCCAGCTCGGCGCGCTCGAAGCCGCGCTCGAAGCGGCGGAGAGGAAAGACAAGGACGCGCAGAAGAGCATCACTGATCTCGGCCAGCGGCTGAACGTGGCGCTTGCGCAGCGCGTGCAGGAACTGTCGCGCTACCGCTCCGACTTCTTCGGCCGGCTGCGCGCGATCCTCGGCAACCGCCCCGACATCCGCATCGTCGGCGACCGCTTCGTGTTCCAGTCGGAATTGTTCTTCGACGTCGGGCAGGCCGTGCTCAAGCCGGAGGGCCGCGTCGAGCTCGACAAGGTCGCCAGCGCGCTGCTCGAGATCGAGCGCCAGATTCCCGGCGACATCGCCTGGGTGATGCGGGTCGACGGCCACACCGACATCCGCCCGATCGCCGGCGGCCGCACCAACTGGGACCTCTCGGCGGCGCGCGCCATCGCGGTGGTGCAGTACATGATCACCCGGGGCGTCTCGCCGCAGCGGCTGGTCGCGGCCGGCTTCGGCGAGTTCCAGCCGATCGACGCCGACCGCACCGAGGAAGCCTACGCTCGCAACCGCCGCATCGAGCTGAAGCTGACGGAGCGGTGAGGCGGGTGCCAAACCCGCTGACAATTGCTATATTTGCGCCATGAACAAGAAGCTCGAAACGTTGCTAGACCTTGTAGCGACTTGGCCGGAAGCGGCCCAGGACGAGCTAATGAGGAGTATTGCAAACATCGAGGCGCGTCACGGGACCGTGTATCGGCTCAGTGAAGAGGAAAAGTCAGCGATCGAGAAAGCGCTTGCCGCTGTGGATCGTGGCGAGATCGCGACCGACGAAGAGATGGCCGCGCTATTCAAGCGGCATGGGGTATGAGGGTTCGGTTCTCTGCGCTTGCGCGCGACGAACTCGACGCAATCTATAACTATATTGCCGAACATAGCCCGGCAGGAGCCCTGCGGGTGAAAAAGCGAATCCGCGAAGCTGCCGAGCAGCTAGGCGATTTTCCATACATGGCACGCCGCACGGATCGCGCCGGCGTCCGCGTCCGTAGCGTCACTCCGTTCCCGTACTTGATCTTTTACTCCATTCGGAATGACGAGGTGTTCATTCTGCATATTCGGCACGGTGCTCGGCGTCCCATATCGGAAGCATGAATGACAGCTGTTGCGCTCCGTCCCTACAAGGCCGCCGACGAAGACGCCGCCATCGCGCTGTGGCAGCGCACCTGGGCGCGGCACTATCCGCACATCGATTTTGCAGAACGCGCGGCCTGGTGGCGCGAGCGGTGGCGCCAGGAGCTGGCGCCGACCGCGACCATCACCCTGGCGGAGGCCGACGGGCGGATGGCCGGGTTCGTGACCGTCGACCCGAAGACCGGCTATCTCGACCAGATCGTGGTCGCGCCGGAGGCCTGGGGCTCGGATGTCGCGAACATGCTGATGGCTGAGGCGCGGCGGATTTCGCCGAAGGGCCTCGACCTCAAGGTCAATGCCGACAACGCCCGCGCCATTCGCTTTTATGAGAAGCAGGGCTTTGTCGATGACGGTGAGACGGTCAGCGAAATCTCCGGCGCGCCGGTGCGCCTGATGCGCTGGCGGCCCTGATGCGTCGTCGATCAACCGTTCCGGAATTGCAGCTTCGCCAGCCGTGAATAGAGGCCGCCGGCGGCGGCGAGGCGCTCGTGGGTGCCTTCCTCGACGATGCGGCCCGCCTCCATCACCAGGATGCGGTCGCACGAGAGCACGGTCGCGAGCCGGTGCGCGATGACGAGCGTGGTGCGATGCTCCATCAGCCGCTCCAGTGCCGCCTGCACCAGCGTCTCGCTTTCGGCGTCGAGCGACGAGGTCGCCTCGTCGAGCAGGAGCAGCGGCGCATTGCGCAGGATCGCGCGCGCGATCGCGATGCGCTGGCGCTGGCCGCCCGACAGCGTGACGCCGCGCTCGCCGACCGGCGTCTCGAAACCTTGCGGCAGCCGGTTGATGAATTCGGACGCGAGCGCAAGCTCGGCGGCGCGTTTCACGTCGGCGTCGCTTGCTTCCGGACGGCCGAAACGGATGTTGTCGGTGATCGAGGCCGCGAAGATCACCGTGTCCTGCGGCACCAGCGCGATGTGCCTTCGCAGCGCCACCGGATCGAGCTCGGCGATCGGCACATGGTCGAAACGGATGGTGCCGGAGGTCGGATCGTAGAAGCGCAGGATCAGATGGAAGATCGTGCTCTTGCCGGCGCCCGAGGGTCCGACGATCGCGACCTTCTCGCCCGGGCGCACGTTGAGCGATGCGCCGTCGAGCACCAGCGTTTCCGGCCGCGTCGGATAGGCGAAGCTGACGCGATCGAACGCGATCTCGCCGCGCGCGGGCTCGGCCAGCGCGACCGGCTTCGCGGGCGGCTTGATGGTCGGCTTCGCGCCCATGATCTCGAACAGCCGTTCGGCCGCGCCCGAAGCCTGCGAAAGCTCGCCCCATACTTCGGAGAGCTGTCCGAGCCCGCTCGCCGCGAACACCGCATAGAGCACGAACTGCGACAGCCGCCCGGGCGTGATGTCGCCGGCGATGACGTCCTGCGCGCCGACCCAGAGCACCACGACGACGCTGCCGAAAACCAGGAAGATCGCGATCGCGGTCAGCACCGCGCGGGCGCCGGTGGCGCTCTTCGCGGCCTCGAAGGCGCGCTCGACCGCCGCCGCGAAGCGGCTGCGCGCCAGGTTCTCGTTGGTGAAGGCCTGCAGCGTGCGCACGCCGCCGATCAGTTCGCCGGCATAGGCCGAGGCGTCGGCGAGCGTATCCTGCGCGGCGCGGCCGCGCCGCCGGATCGCGCGGCCGAAGCCGAAGAGCGGCAGCACGATTACCGGAATGGCGATCAGCACGAACAGCGACAGCCGCGGGCTGGTGATCACCATCATCGTGGTCGCGCCGATGAACAGCACGATGTTGCGCAACGCGACCGACACCGACGAGCCGACCGCGGACTTGATCTGTGTGGTGTCGGCGGTGAGCCGGGAGAGGATCTCGCCGGTCTTGGTCTGGTCGAAATAGGAGACCGACAGCGAGGTGATATGGTTGAACACCGCGCTGCGAAGATCGGCGACGATGCGCTCGCCGAGCGTGATGACGAGGTAGTAGCGCGCCGCGCTCGCCACCGCGAGCACGCCGGCGACCGCGATCATGACGGCGAAGTAGCTGTCGATCAGGTTCATGCCCTGGTCGGTGAACCCGAAGTCGATCATGCGCCGCAGTGCGAGCGGCACCGCCAGCGTTGCGAGCGCCGCGACCAGGAGGGCGGCGAGGGCGGCCAGCGCCCGTCCGCGATAGCGAGCGACATAGGGAACGAGCGCAAGCAGCGGGCTGAGCTTCAGTCCACGCGCCGCAGGCGCCTGTGAGGGCGGCGGTGCGGCTTGCGCCACCGCCTGTGCCGGTTCCGCAGGCAGGCTCGTTCCTTGCGCAGGGGCTCGTTCCACCACATTCATGCGCGACGCAACCTTACGCTTCCGTCCCCAGGGTCGTCCAAAGCTCGATTTTGCGCGACAATGCCCGCCGGGAACGCCGCTGGCAATCGGTCCTGGCCGGCCCCGAAGGCTCAAGCGGCGGCCGACAGGTCGGCCCGTAGCCTGCGCTTAACGCCAGAGGTCGGCCTGCGCTTGCCTGAAAGCGGCCGTCACGATATAGACCCCGCAAATTCGAGCGCCCCGTTTGCGGCGTCCCCGTGAGAGAGCCATGAAAGCCGACATCCATCCCGACTATCACACCGTCAAGGTCGTCATGACCGACGGCACCGAGTTCACCACCCGCACCACCTGGGGCAAGGAGGGTGACGTTCTGCACCTCGACATCGACCCCAAGTCCCACCCGGCCTGGACCGGCGGTCAGCAGCAGCTGCTCGACCGCGGCGGCCGGCTCTCCCGGTTCCAGAAGAAGTTCGCCGGCCTCGGCCTCAAGAAGTAAGCCCTCGGCCCGCAAGAATGCCAAAGCCCCGCTTGAGCGGGGCTTTGTATTGGGCTCTCCGACGAGCGTCGGTCCATTCGCGCTCAGTCTACCCGTACTCGGGCTGTTCGCGCTCGAAGGCGGCCTTGAGCAGCCCGAGCTGGCGCTCGACCGGATTATCGTCGGGCCGGATCTGGGCCGGATCCGGCTTCGCGTGCATGGTCAAGTCGAGTCGGCGAATGGCGCCATGCAGGTGCCGGCAGCGGTCGATCAGATGCCGCAGCTTCTCCGGCAGGACCTTGTAATTGTTGTCGTCATTGTCGGCGGCGGTGAGTTTCACCTTGGCCTTTTCCTTATTGGCCTGGGCGAGCGACATCTCGCCTTCCTTCACCGCGCGATGCAGCAACAGCCACGACGCGAGCTGCATCAGCCGCGTGGTCAGCCGCATGCTCTCCGTTGCATAGGCGAGCGCGGCATTGCGATCGAGCTTCTTGGATTCCAGACGGCCGGGGCCGTCGAGATAGGTTGCCGTCTCCTCCACCAGCGTCATGCCGTCGCGGAAGAGTTTGCTGAACGCTTGCGAATTCGCCAGCCGTTCCCCGAACGAAACGGTCGCGACATCGTTGGCCGGCAGTTCCGACATGTCACACGCCCCACGCAACGCTACTAGACGAAAATACTTGGTCCTTGGCGCCACTCCGAGCGACAGAATTGCGCCGATGCCACCGCGATGTCCAGCACCCGCAGAGCGAACATGCAGACATAGTTGCCGGCTGGCCACGGCTTCGAGCACGGACGGCGAACAATTTGCGGCCGCCGGCGCATTGCGGTGTTCGTTCCTGCCCGGTAATTGACCCGAAATGAGACACGACAAAAAAGAGCCGCCGTTGCCGGCGGCTCGAAAGTTAAACAGGGAGGCGTCAAACAGAGTGGACAGGAGCCACTCAATGTCCAGAAGATGGAC
>JAIESR010000118.1 GCA_019745775.1 Xanthobacteraceae bacterium
GGACGCCGCCGGCGGCGCCGTCGCAGACTCACGGCCTGGCCGGCGGTCCCGATGTCACGGGCTCGGTGCCGACGCGGCCGGCGCGTACGCCGCTACCGCGTCCGCGCCCCGCGATGGCGGCGAACGAAGCAAACGCAGCTGCTGCGCCAGCACCCGCGCAGGCGCGCCGGGTCGAAACATCGCCTGAAGCGGAAGCGCCCGCCGCGGCGCCGCCGGCACCGGCCGCACCGAGCGCGGCGCCGGCGAGGCCCGCGCCCACGGAAACGCAGATGGTCCCGGTCGCGCCGCTCGATTGAGCCAGCGCCGGCGCCTATCGAAGCGAAAATGAAAGCGCCCCGGCCAAGCCGGGGCGCTCCGTTTAATCGATGCCGGTCGGCTGCTTACGCAGCCTTCTGCTCGACCACCTTCGGCGTGCCGTTGCCGATCTTGATCTGGCGCGGCTTTTTCGCCTCGGGGACTTCGCGGACGAGGTCGACGTGCAGGAGACCGTTCTCCAGCGCCGCGCCCTTCACCTGGACGAAGTCGGCAAGCTGGAAGACGCGCTCGAATGCACGCGCGGCGATGCCCTGGTAAAGGGTCTCACCGTTGCGCTCGTCGGTCCGGGCCTGCTTGTCGCCGCGGATCGTCAGCGTGTTCTCCTTCGCCTCGATCGAGAGGTCGGATTCCGAGAAGCCGGCTACGGCTACCGTGATGCGGTAGTCGTTCTCGCCGGTCCGCTCGATATTGTAAGGCGGGTAACCCGGCGCGCCGTCATGGCCGGCGGCCTGATCGAAGAGATTGAACAGCCGGTCGAAACCGACGGTCGAACGATAGAGGGGAGCAAGGTCGAAAGTTCGCATGGCATATCCTCCATAAAGCGACATGCAGAGGTCCGCCCCGAAGGGCCAGACCGGGTGATGTGCATCCTCGATGGGCCTGCACATCCTCCATATGGGAGCGGTTTTGCGCCTCGCAAGTGGTTTTAAACCATTGATTTGTATTGATTATTGAGTTTGGTGCAGGAGGGGCTCGGTTCCCGCTACCCCCGGCACGGCGGTTCATGGAGCCGCTCGCGCGGCCTGCCGGAGGGCTCTCGCGATTTCTCCGCGGTGGAACTGATGTTTTGAGATCCCGCAGCAAACACCTGTAGGGAACGTCGAATCCGAAACCACACGGGAGTCGTTAACTTGCTAGTGTCCCTCTGATTCCGACGTTGGTACCGGTGGGTGCCGCGGGGGCATACGAACGTCGGAATCGGGACACCAGCCAAGTCATGAACCTCGTCTCGATTCCCGCCAATCCGGTGCCCGAGGATGTCGTTACCGGCATGCTGAAAACGCCGGACGGCCTCTCGTTGCGTTTTGCGCGCTGGGCGCCGCCGCCCGGACGCAAGGGCACCGTGTGTCTGTTTCCCGGGCGCGCGGAATTCATCGAGAAATACTTCGAGACCGTGCGCGACTTGCGCGCGCGCGGATTCGCCGTCGCGGCGCTCGACTGGCGCGGGCAGGGCGGGTCGCAACGGCAACTACGCAATCCACGCAAAGGCTATGTGCGCCGCTTCGCCGACTACGACGTCGATCTTGCCACCTTCATGCAGGAGGTGGTGCTGCCGGACTGCCCGCCGCCGGTGTTCGCGCTCGCGCACTCGATGGGCGCGACCGTGCTGATCCGCGCCGCCTATCAGGGCCACCGCTGGTTCGATCGCATGGTGCTTCTTGCTCCGCTGATTGGTCTGCCGGGCCTGCGCCGGTCGGCGGCGACCCGCATCGCCGTGCGGGTGATGCGGACGATCGGGCTCGGCGGCGCCTACGTGCCGGGCGGCGATGCGTCGGTGATGCAGCAGCGCCCGTTCATCGGCAATCTCCTGACCTCCGATCCGGTGCGCTATGCCCGCAACGTCGCGGTGCTGGAAGCGGAGCCGTCGCTCGCGATCGGCTGGCCGACGGTGGCGTGGGCGGATTCCGCCTTCAAGATGATGAGTACGCTGTCGGAGCCGGGCTATCCGGCGAAGATCCGCCAGCCGATGCTGGTCATCGCAGCCGGCCACGACCAGATCGTCTCGACGCCGGCGATCGACGAGTTCGCTGCGCGGCTGCGCGCCGGCTCGCGCCTGATCGTGCCCGGCGCGCGTCACGAGCTGCTGATGGAGCAGGATCGTTTCCGCGGCCAGGCGCTTGCGGCGTTCGACGCTTTCGTGCCAGGCACCGCGGCGTTCTGAAGAGCCGCCGTGGGGTGGGTTGAGCGGAAGCGAAACCCACCACGAAATTCGCGGCGTGCTCGGCCGGTGGGTTACGGCGCTACGCGCCTAACCACCCTACGACTTCAGCATCTCCAGCGCCGCCGCATGCACGCGCTTGTCGCCGGCGGCGACGATGCGGCCGCCGGTCGCCGGCGGGCCGTTCTCCCAGGTGGTGATGACGCCGCCGGCGCCGGTGATGATCGGCACCAGCGCAACGACGTCGTAGGGTTTGAGCCCGGTCTCGATCACGAGATCGACATGACCGGCGGCGAGCATGCAGTAGGCGTAGCAGTCGCCGCCGTAGCGCGAGAGCTTCACCGCGGCTTCGACCTTCTGGAAGCACGTCCGGTCGTCGTGGTTCATCAACAGCGGGCTGGTGGTGAACAGCACCGCGTCGGAGAGATTGGCGCACGGCCGCACCCGCAGGTCGCGATCGCCGGCCGGTCCCCTGTACTGCGCGGCGAGCCCGTCGCCTGAGAAGCGCTCGCCGATGAAGGGCTGGCTCATCATGCCGAACACCGGCTCGCCGAATCGGGTCAGCGCGATCAGCGTGCCCCAGGCCGGCATCCCCGCCATGAACGACTTGGTTCCGTCGATCGGGTCGAGGACCCAGACATATTCGGCATCCGGACGGTCCGCCCCGAACTCTTCGCCCACGACCCCGTGCGCCGGAAAGGTGCGCCGGATCAGGGTACGCATGGCCGTTTCGGCCGCGTGATCGGCGGCGGTGACGGGGTCGAACTGGTCCTTACCCTTGTCGGTGACGGTCAGGGCGGTCCGGAAGAACGGCAGGATGGTCTCCCCAGAGACCGTGGCCATTTCGTTGACGAAGGCGGCGAAGTCGATGGCCGTCATGATACTCCTGTGCTGCGACGGTTCGCCGCCAGGTTTTTCGCCCACCGGCAGTATTGCCAGAAATAAGCTGCGGATTGTCGGCAATCGATTGTTTTCAAACGAATATTTCCACTGAATTAATCAGTTGCACATGAAACCGACCTGTTGCTTCCGAAGCACAGCCTTGCACATTCGCATGGACAATTAGGTCAGCATCGCTTGCTATTTTGGACGAGAAGGTCCATTTGTTTGCGGTGCGGTAGCGCTCCGGCGTTACCGTCGCCCTCCTTGGGCGTTTCCTCCCAAGACTTGGGCCGCTTGCTAACGCAGGCGGCCCTTTTTCATTTTGATCCACAAGGACTTTGGAACCAGCGTGACCCCGCCGTCAAATCCGCCCTTGCAATTTGTGCATCGCGGTGTATCTTTTTGCGGTGCGGTAGCGCTTGCGCTACCGCTGCCCTCCTTGGGCGTTTCCTCCCTAGACTTGGGCCGCGGCACACCGCGGCCCTTTTTTCTTATCGGCCCGATCCAGGCGCGTGCCTGTGCGTGCCTGCTACTCCGCCGCTGCCCGATAAGGCCGCAACTCCTGGACTGGAATATCAGCGAGCCGATCGGCCAGCATCTCGAGATCCGCCGCCAAGGTCGCAAACGACGCGGTGCGCTCATAGCGACGCTCGTCCATGTAGAGCGCGCGGTTGAACTCGACCTGGATGGCATGCAGTCCGACGGTCGGATTGCCGTAGTGCTCGGTGATGAAGCCGCCGGCGTAGGGCTTGTTGCGGCTGACGACGTAGCCGAGTTCGCGGAACGTCGATTCAATTGTTTCGGCCACCGCCGGCACGCAGCTCGTGCCGTAGCGGTCGCCCAGCACCACGTCGGCGCGCGGGCGCTCGTCCCTGGTGCCGGCGGTCGATGGCATGGAGTGGCAGTCGACCAGCACCGCCGCGCCGAAATCTCGGTGGATGCGGGTGAACAGGCGGCGCAACGCCCGGTGGTAGGGCTTGTAGAGGCTTTCGATCCGCCGGATCGCGTCGTCGATCGGGATGCGCTGGCTGTAGATTTCCTGGGCGTCGCCGACCACCCGGGCGATGGTACCGAGGCCGCCGGCGACCCGCATCGAGCGGGTGTTGGCGAACGACGGCAGCCGGCCGTCGAACATGCGCGGGTCGAGTTCGTAGGGCTCGCGGTTGACGTCGACGTAGCAGCGCGGGAAGTGCGCCCGCATCACCGGGTGGCCGCGGCGCAGCAGCCCGAGGATCAGCTCATCGACGAAGGAATCCTCCGACCGGCGCAGCGTCGCCACGTCGAGCCGCGAGGTGACGAGGAATTCCCGCGGGTAGACGCTGCCCGAATGCGGCGAGTTGAACACGACCGGCCCGCGCCACGTCTCCGGCTCGAGAATCTCGAAAGGGGGGTCCAGTTCGTCTTTGGTCACGCGCATGGGAATCGGTATGCACCTCAATGCGGTGGAAGGCCCCGAAGCCCCAACCTTCCGGTGTTTCACCACTATGCCTTGAAACCGGCACTTGTCCATGGCCGCCTCGCCGGGGCCGCGATATAGTCGGGGTTCACTCGTTATTTACCCGGAATCCGGCTTATGGGTTCCGGGAAACACACGGGGACGATGGCGCGCCGGCGTCGGGCTGCCCGATACCGGCAGAGGAAGCGCCGGCCTTCAACGAGCGAGAGACGATGTCGAAGATCCTGCTTGCGGAAGACGATACCGACATGCGCCGATTCCTCGTGAAGGCGCTCCAGAACGCCGGCTACGAGGTGATCTCCTACGACAACGGGCTGTCGGCCTATCAGCGCCTGCGCGAGGAGCCGTTCGAGCTGTTGCTGACCGACATCGTGATGCCGGAAATGGACGGCATCGAGCTCGCGCGGCGCGCCTCCGAGCTCGACCCCGACATCAAGATCATGTTCATCACCGGCTTCGCGGCGGTCGCGCTGAACTCGGATTCGGCGGCGCCCAAGAACGCCAAGGTGCTGTCGAAGCCGGTCCACCTGCGCGACCTCGTCAACGAAGTCCAGAAGATGCTGGCGGCGTGATTTCAAGCCGGCGCGCCGGGCTCATTCTCTATCCGTCACCCCTGAGGTGCGAGGCGCCATCAGCGCGTTTACGCGCGTCTTCGACGCGCTATGGCGCCGAGCCTCGAAGGGCGACGGCCCGGCTGTCGCAGCGCCGGGGCCGTGCACCCTTCGAGGCGAGCTTCGCTCGCGCCTCAGGATGACGGATCGAGGGATTACCAGAGGGAAGGCCATTCCCAGGGCGGCTTGCCTCCCCCGGGGGGAGCCGATAAGAGGTTGCCGATTAACGGGCGCGTAGCTCAGCGGAAGAGCACTACCTTGACATGGTAGGGGTCACAGGTTCGATCCCTGTCGCGCCCACCATCCTCACCAGCAAAATCAACCCGAGACGGGCCGCCCTCGATCGGCTCGTGGCCTTGTTACGCGAAGCGCCGCCCACCTGGGACGGCGCTTCGACGCGTTTCGTTCGTCATGACCCGGCGAGCACTCGCGCGCCGGGAAATACAATCAGCGCTCGGCCCGCGCGGGCGGCTCAGGAACGAGCATCCGGATCGTGCCGTCCTGTCGCGACGTGAGCAGCAGCTCGCCGTCGCGCGTCTGGCTGATGAAGAGATCGGCGCGGGCGATCGTGGCTTCCATTTTGCGGTCGATGAGCTCCCGGAACGACACGTCCACCCGGTTGCCGCCGGCGTCTCGCACGTAGAGCTGCACTTCCTCGATGGGCGCCACGGTGAGGGGGATGCCGTCGTCGGCCTTCTTCAGCGCGGCCAGGTCGGCCACAAAGATGCGGCCGCCGTGAATGTCGCCGAAGACATACTTGCCGCGCAGCGCGGCGATCCGGCCGTGATACGCGAAGCCGGCGGTGATCGCCCGTCCTTCGTCGTGGTCGTACATCGCGACCGGATACCGGAAGCCGTCCTTGACGCGGCCGTCGAGGATTTCCTGGGGCAGCGGGTAGAGCTCGGCGAGCGCGGGCAGTTCGCCCGGTGCGCCACCGCGCCAGCGGCCGTTTTCCCAGGTTCCTTCGCGCCTCATGAAGCCGTAGTTGCCGCCGTTGTGGACGATGTTGATCTCCTCGATATGGTTCATCCCGATGTCGTTGGCGAACATGGTGCCGTCGACGTCCCATGAAATCCGGTGGGCGTTGCGGAAGCCGTAGGCGTAGATCTCGCCCAGGGTAAGCGGATCGCCGTCCGCGGCGAATTTGTTGGCCATGGGGATCGTGTAGTCGCCGAGGCCTTTCACGCCTTTCGTGACCGAGGGACTGCGCGGATCGATGCGCAGGATGGCGGTGATGATCGAATCGAGACGCTGCGTCTGGGCCGGATTGCTCGAGTTCGAGCCGCCGCCATTGCTGAAGCCATGATCGCTGCCGCTGATGTAGAGCAGGCCATAGTCTTCGCTCCCGGGCTTGGCCGTCGGGTTGAACTCGACCGCGCTCAGCGGATGCGTCAGGTTGGCGACCACGTGGGCGGTGCGCAGCAGCTCACGCCGGGTGCCTGCAAACACGTTGGCGGCCGGATCCGTCGCGCGCCATTCCGTGACGATGTTGTGGTGGGTCACGTCCTTCAATCCGTACCCGGGCGGGATGAAGTCGGGCGTCTTCGGATTGCCCGGTCCGCGCTCCGCGTGGATCGTATAGAACAGGCCGTTCTTCGCGAACTCGGGATGAAAGACGAACGCGATGAATCCGCTCGAGAGCCGGTTGTAGACGCTCAACGGAAACGTCTCCGCCAGGTTCGCGTAGACGTGCGGCTGATTGTTCGAATCGATCCGGTACAGGAAGCCGCGCGAGTCGTTGGCGAAACGGCGGCCGTCGGGAAGGTCGCGCACGTAGTTGATCCGGGCCCAGCCGGCCGGCTTCACGTCCTGGTCGGCGGGCCGGATGCCGCGGGTGTCAGGCAGGCGCGCCACTTCCACGACCTCGACCGCCAACCCGCGTTTCTCGATGGGGGCCGGAATCGGGTTGCTGGTGATCTGCGCCGCCACCGGGCCTGCGGCCACGATTGCCAGCAACGATACGATGATTTGCAGCTTTAATCTGCGCATGGAGACCTCCCTGATCCCGGATAGATGATTGCGTCTGCGACAATCCATTGACGTCCGGGACTACCGTCATCCTACATCAATTTTCGGATTGGGAAGTGCCCCGCCGGCGGGGCGGCCGATCGCCGTGACCCCGCAATCCCGCCGGACCATACCTAGGACCTGCGGCAGACCCATACCTCAACGCGCGCCCGCCGTGGGCCGAGAAGCGCCGTGCTGGCGCACACTTGCGCATGCCTGTCGGTACGATTGGCCTAGGCGCGGTCCCGAGACCTCCCGCTGATTCATCTCAAGCATCAATTGTCGGAATATCCGATCACACACACCAACACCGGTGTGAGCCAACCCAGGAGAGCCTCCATGTTCAAGAAAACCTTTGTCGCGCTGGTTGCTGCGCTGGCGCTGATCGCTTCCCTCAATGCCGGCGCGAATGCGCGTCCGGCTGGTGGTGACTGTGAATTCGGCAGCGCCTACGCTGTCCCGCGTTGCTAATGCTGCGTTGAATGCCGTGGCGTGAGCGGCGAGATCCTTGTCTCGCCGCTCGCTTCATTTTTCAATCGAACGCGCTGAAATAAACAAAGCGAGCCCCGCTCGCTGTCGCGCGCATCGTCTTCCCCATCAGTCAGCTTCCCGCTCGCTCAACCGCCGGCAACGCGTCCGGTTCACGCGCATGGTCTGCCAAGATGGGCTGCTCGTCTTCAAGGCCGGCAAACAGGTCCTCCTGGCCGGTGACGATGGCCGCGGGCGGACGCGCATAGATGTCCGCCAACACGCGGGCCATCTTTGCAACCGACTCCGGTCCGCGCTCGCGGCCGCGTTTCTTGCGCACACGGCGATTGTCGTTTGATGCGGTCATGCGGCCCCCCATCCTATGCAAACCCGTCCCCGCGCAACCGTAGTGACAGATGAAGACGGAAAGGCGGCGAAAGTTCACCGCAATGGCAGTCGATTACCGATTTGACAAAAAATCACGTGCAATGATTCGCGGCGGTGCCGTGGCGGGTCGCTCGGATCGCTCCGCGAATCGCGGCCGCGGTAATCGCGTGCGGTCGATCGCTACGTCAGATGCTCGACCATCATCCCTTTCGGGAAGATATCGTCGACCTTGGCGTGGCGGTGCGCGATGCCCTGCTCGTGGGTGTAGCGCATGAACTGCTCGAGCGTCGGTCGGTTCTCGTCGATGCCGTAGGGGAAGGGGTCGCCGCCGAACGCGTCGCGCTTGGTGCGGGCATAGGTCGAGAGCCAGGGCAGCGGATAGCGCGAGACGGTGACATCGGTAAGCCGTCGGACGCTGCGCTCCTTCGATTCCATGAAGGCATTGTAGAGGCTGCCGGCCACCCAGGGATCGCGACCGAGGATCGACTTCTTGATCGCGATCACATGCATGATCGGCCACACCTTCGAGCGCGCGTAGTACTGCTCTTCCATCTCGAGATAATTCGGAAACAGCCGCTCGACGTCGGGATGCCCCTTCATGAAGCAATCGGGCGGCCGCGCCACCAGCGCGCAGTCGATCTCGCCGTCGGCCAACATTTCGGAGAGCGACTTGTCCTCGACGCGGGTGAGCTTGACCCCTTTGGGGATCGAGAGCTCGACCTTCTCGGTGCGGCCGGGCTGGTTGAGGCCCGCCTGATACCAGTGCACGTCTTTCAACGTCACGCCGTGCTCGTCGCCGAGCCAGCCGCGCATATAGACCGCGGCGGTGTGCGCCCATTCCGGCGAGCCGACCTTCTTGCCCTTGAGGTCCTTCGCGCTCCTGATCCTGCTCTTCTTGTTGACGAAGAACGCCGAGAACCGGAAGTGGCGCGACGCGACCACCGGCAGCGCCAGGATGTCGGGGTTCTTGCGCGTCACCTGCGCGGCGAATTTCGCGAACGACAGTTCGCTCACGTCCCATTCGCGGTTGGCGGTGAAGCGCGCGAAGATCTCGTGCAGCTCCGGCATCAGCCAGGTGTGCTCGATGCCTTCGGCGCGCACGTCGCCGGTGCGGAAATCGCGGAAGTGGTCGTAGTCCTGGGTGGCGATGGTGAGATGGAGCTTTTTCATTGCGAGAAAGTCATGCGTATGAGGGTCACAATAGTGCAGCGACGGCGGTGCGTTCCCTCTCCCCAGTCGAAGTCGGATGTTTCCGACTTCGACCGCTCATTGATGCCGAACTCGGGTAAGCCCGAGTTCGGATGGGGAGAGGGAGCAGACCGAGTTCGCCTCCCTGGTATCTCACTTCTTGCGCTCGGAGGTGTCCCTCGGCTCCATCGCGGCCTTCGCCTTCGCGACGATGTTGGCGGGTGTGTTCATGAAATCGCTGACGATCTTCTGGATTTCTGTGCCGCCGACCGGCGAGATGTCGATACCGGACTTCTTGCAGTCGTCGAGGAATGCCGGGTCTTTGAGCATGCGGTCGAACGCCTGGCGCAACAGCGCCACGCGCTCCGCCGGCACCCCGGGCGCGGTGACGAACGGCCGCCCGATCACGATGTCGGTCGAGAAGAAGCGCAGGATCGCCCGGTCCTCGTCGGTCTTGGCGAAGTCGGTGATCAGCGGCACGCCGGCGAAATCCGGATCGCGCGCGAGGCCGACCTGGGCGAGCAGGTTGATCTTGCCGGTCTTGAGCCAGTCGCCGTGCTCCGCGAGGAGGCTGTTGAAATTGTTGCCGGCGCGGCCCTGCACCTCGCCGCGCTCCATGGCGATCGCGATCTCGGTGGTGCTGGCATAGCCGGTGACCAGCTTGAACTTCGTCCCGACCACGCTGTTGAGCACGGTCGGATAGATCACGTTGTAGGAGCCGACGCCGGTGCCGCCCATCAGCACCGGGCGCTGGATCGCGTCTTCCAGCGATTTCACGCCGGTCGTGTGCCAGACGTACACCGTCGAATTGCTCGACGAGGTCGAAACCAGCCACTGGAAGTTCGCGGGATTGAACTGGATGCCCTTGCTGCGCTCCAGCACATGGGCCATCACGAAGATCGGGATGAAGGTGCCGATCGTGGTGCCGTCCTTGGGCGCCTGTGAGAACACATAGTTCGCCGCGCGGATGTGTCCGGCGCCCGGCATGTTCCTGGCGACGACCGTCGGGTTTCCGGGGATGTGATTGGCAAGATGGCGCGCGACAATTCGCCCATTCGCGTCGAGGCCGCCGCCGGCGCCGGTCGAGATGATCATCTCGACCGTCTTGCCCTTGTAGAAATCGGCCTGCGCGGCCGCCGGCTCAGGAGCCAGTGCGACAAGCGCAAGCAAGACGGGCACAACAAACGCAGGAGCGGGCCGGAGGGCGCGTATCAAATGTTCCTCCCGAGGGATTGTCGCGACGTTGCCAACCACGCCTGCAGGCGTCAAGTAAGCGTGGCATTCCAGCCGCGCATTTGGCGGGGCTTGTCTTGATCGCCTCTCCGGCTGACTATCCACCCGGAAACACCAAGGAGCGCCGACCATGCTCACATCCGTCAAGCCGGCTGCGTCGGCCATTCCGTTCGACACCAGGCGGCTCGACCGCCTGATGGAAGAGGCGGGCATCGACGTGCTGCTCGCGACCTCGAAGCACAACGTGCAATACCTGCTCGGCGGCCATCGCGCGTTCTTCTTCGACTACATGGACGCGATGGGGCTGAGCCGCTACCTGCCGATCGTGGTCTATGCGAAGGGCGCGCCGGAGAAGGCGGCATTCTTCGGCCACCGGCTCGAGAATTTTCAGCGCGAGGTGAAGCCGTTCTGGACGCCGGAGCAGAACTGCTCGTCGTCAGGGTCCGTCGACGTGATGAAAAAGGCTGTCGACCACGTCAAGAAGATCGGAAATGTGAGTCGCGTCGGCGTCGAGATGGCATTTATGCCGATGGACTCCGCGGCCGCGCTCAAGAGCAATCTGCCAGATGCCGACATCGTCGATGCGCTGTTCGTGCTGGAGCGGTTGCGCGCGCTCAAGTCGCCGGCCGAGCTCGAAATGGTCAAGGTCGCCTCCGAGCGCGTGATCGAATCGATGCAGGCGGTGATCGCCAGGCACGGCGCCGGCACCACCAAGCAGCAACTGGCGGACGCGCTCAAGGTCGAGGAGACCAATCGCGGGCTGACGTTCGAGTACTGCCTGATCGCCGCCGGCGCGAGTCACAACCGCGCGCCGTCCGCGCAGCGCTGGGAGGAGGGCGACGTGCTCTCGGTCGACTCCGGCGGAAATTTCCACGGCTATATCGGCGACCTCGCGCGCATGGCGATCCTCGGCGAGCCCGATGCCGAGCTGGTCGACCTCTTGGCCGAGATCGAGGATATCCAGCGAGCCTCGATGAAGCCGGTGAAAGCCGGCGTCATGGGCGGCGAGATCTACGCGGCGGCCGAGGCGCTGGTCGGCAAGTCGAAGCACCACAATCACATGCACTTCCTGGCGCACGGCATGGGCCTTGTCAGCCACGAGGCGCCGCGGCTGACCGCGACCGGTCCGGTGCCGTATGACGCCTACGATGCGACGCGGCCGCTCGAGACCGGCATGGTGGTGTCGGTCGAGACGACGCTGCAGCACCCCAAGCGCGGCTTCATCAAGCTCGAGGACACGATCGCGGTGACCGATACCGGCTACGAAATCTACGGCGAGGGTGCGCGCGGCTGGAACCGCGGCGGCACCGCGCGGGAGTTATAGAATATGGGTTCGTTGACCATACGGCTCGCTCGGTGGGCTCCCTCTCCCCCGAAAGGGCGTTCACGCCCGTCTTCGACGGGCTATGGGGGAGAGGGAGCCCACCGAGTTCGTCGCGCCGGTCTGACTAAACTTGCCGTCGTCGCGCTCGCCGCTCTTTCCTTCACGCCGCACGCGCGCGCCGAAAGCGCGGAGGATTTCTTCAAGGGCAAACAGATGTCGCTCATCGTCGGGTATAATCCCGGCGGCAGCTACGACGTCTATTCCCGCCTCGCCGCGCAGCTGCTGCCGAAATACATCCCCGGCAATCCCGTCATCGCGGTCAAGCACATGCCCGGCGTCGGCAGCGTGAAGGCCGCCAATTTCCTGTTTCAGCAGGGTACCAAGGACGGGCTCACGATCGGGATGGTCGGCCAGCAGCTCGCATTGACGCAGGCGCTGCGCGATCCGGCGGTTGCCTACGACATGCGCAGGTTCGGCTGGCTCGGCCGCTTCACGCCGATCATCGAAGTCTCGATCACCTGGCACACGTCGCCCACCAAGACGATCAACGACGCCATGAAGCGCGAAACCGTGATGGCTGCGACCAGTGCCGGCGCCACCACCGAGATCATGCCGACCATGATGAACAAGCTCGCCGGCACCCGCTTCAGGATGGTCAAGGGCTATCCCGGCACCACCGGCACGGTGCTCGCGATGGAGCGCGGCGAGACCGAGGGCGCGCACGCAACGCTCGAAAATCTGGTGTTCGGCAAGCCGCAATGGCTGAAAGAGAAGATGATCAACATCCTGGTGCAATATGCGCAGCGGCGCCACCCGCTGTTCAAGGAGGTGCCGGCGATGGTCGAGTTCGGCAAGACCGACGAGGACAGGCAGGTGCTGAGCCTGTTCGGGTCGACCGCCGAAGTCGGCCGCGCCCTGATGGCGCCGCCGGACGTTCCGGCCGGCCGGCTGGCGGTGCTGCGCCGCGCTGTCGCCGCGATGCTTGACGATCCCGCGTTCAAGGCCGAAATGGACAAGCGCAACCTCGAATTCGGTCCGATGTCGGGCGACGAGCTGCAGAAGCTGATCGAGCAGACGCTCAACGTCTCGCCCGCGGTCATCGAGCGATCGATCGCGCTGTCGCGGGGCTGACAGCCATGGGTGAGTCTCTAACAGTGCAGCAAGCTCTGTGGTCTCCCTCTCCCCATGGGAGAGGGAGCAGACCGAGCTCGCTGCAAGATTCCGACTCATACCGCAATGTTCGCGGGGGATCGTAATGTTTGCGAAGATCAACCATATGGCGATGGTGAGCCCGATCTATCCGATGCTGGCCAATTTCTACGAGGCGTTCTTCGGGCTGAAGCGTTCCGGCAAGACCAGCCGCCCGCTCAATGCCGTCACCGTCGGCGACGGCTATGTGGGCTTGAACATCAATCCGCTGCGCGACGGCTATGTCGGCGGGCTCGACCATTTCGGCGTCGTCGTCGACGACATCGACACGGTCCTCAAGCGTGCGCGCGATAAATTCCCGCAGGCGAACATCGTGAAGCGCCCGTCGACCCGGCCGTTCGCCAATTACAGCGGCCACGATCCCGACGGCAACGTGTTCGACCTCGCGCAGAAGGACGAGGGCGACAAGCTCGTCGGCGTCTACGCGGAGCAGGCCGCCGCCGGCTGGAGCCAGGACCGCTATCTCGCCAAGTTCGCGATCCGCACCATGAACCCGCAGAAGTGCGCCGACTTCTATCAGCATGTGTTCGAGCTCAAGCCGGCGAACCGCAACGGCGGCAGCGGCTATCATCTCACCGACGGCCGCGTGACGCTGTCTATCCTGCCATGGTCGGTGTCGATCTTCGAGAACATGTCGATCAAGCGGCCGGGGCCCGACCACATCGGCTTCAAGGTCGAGAACATCGACGCGTTCAAGCAGCATGTCGAAACGACGTCCGGCATGAACCCCTATGTCGCGCCGATGCGGCTCGGCGGCAGCAAGGAGGCCGAGGCGCGCAAGGCGTTCTTCGCGAAGGAAGCCGGCGGCAAATTCCAGATGGCCGATCCCTCGGGCGTGTGGATCGACGTGACCGACGAATGATCAAGCTCCGCCCTCGCTCTGAGTTGCCAACCCATCGACGGATGAAACCGGCCCTCATCCTGAGGGCTCCCCTGGCCTCTGGCCGGGGGAGCGTCTCGAAGGATGGCCGCGAGTCCGGAGCTTGCTGCTATGGTTCGAGACGCTCGGCCTTCGGCCTCGCTCCTCACCATGAGGTTGAAATCTGTGCGGCGAAGTAACACGACATGAAATTCGGCGTTTTCGACCACCTCGACCGCAACGACCTGCCGCTCGCCGAGTACTACGAGGCGCGGCTGAAGATCATCGAGTCCTACGATCGCTTCGGTTTCTACGGCTACCACGTCGCTGAGCATCACGCGACGCCGCTTGGGCTCGCGCCAAGCCCGAGCGTGTTCCTCGCCGCGGTGGCGCAGCGCACGACGACGCTGCGCTTCGGGCCGATGGTCTATGCGCTGCCGCTCTATCATCCGATCCGGATGATCGAGGAAATCTGCATGCTCGATCAGATGAGCCACGGCCGGTTCGAAATGGGTTTCGGGCGCGGATCGGTCGGGATCGAACTTGCCTATTACGGCGAGGACCCGAAGACGGCGCAGGAGGTCTATGCGGAGTCGCTCGAACTGGTGCTGAAAGGCCTCACCGAGCCGGTGCTGACTTTCCACGGCAGGTTCTTCGATTTCGACAACGTGCCGATGGAGCTCACGCCGCTCCAGAAGCCTTATCCGCCGGTGTGGTACGGGCTGCATGCGCCCGAAAGCGCCAAGCGCGCGGCGCACAAGGGGCTGCGCGTGATCAGCCTCGATTCCGTTCCGGCGACGCGCACCTCGTTCGACGTGTTCCGCGCGTCGTGGCGCGAAGCCCGGTGCGACACGCCGTTGCCGCTGATGGGGCTCGGCCGCTTCCTCGTGGTCGCCGACACCGATGCCGAGGCGCTCGCGCTCGCGCGCCGCGCCTATCCGCGCTGGCACCAGAGTTTCACCCACCTGCACCGGCTTCACAATTTCACGGCCTCGCACCCGCGGCCCGCGGATTTCGACGGCATCGCGCAGGTGGGGCAGGGCGTCGCGGGGTCGCCGCGCACGGTGGCGGCGTTCCTGCGCGAGCAGCTCGCCGCCACCGGCAGCAATTATTGCGTCGGGCAATTCGCGTTCGGCGATCTGACGTTGGCGGAAACGCAGCGCTCGATCGCGCTGTTCGCGCGTGACGTCATGCCGGAATTGCAAGACGTCGCGACCGCCGCCGCGGTTTGATCTTCATCGCGCCGTCCTTATAATCGCGCAAAAATCAGGGAACGCGACGTGTCGCTGTCGTCGGCGGCGCGCATACCGTGAGAGGCGTATTCATGCTCCCCATTCCCAATTCAAGGTCGGTGGCCGCGGTCGCGCTGGCGGCCGCGCTGCTGGCGAGCGGCTCCGCGCTGGCGCAGGACAAGCTGCGCATCGGCAAGTCGGTCCCCAATTCATGGGCGTTCTCCGCGACCGATGTCGGCATCCAGACCGGCATATTCAAGCAGGAGGGTATCGAACTCGCGGTGTCGAGCTTCAAAGGCGACGCGCAGATGCAGGCCGGATTGACCGCCGGCGCCGTCGACGTCTCGCTCGGCTCCGGCCCCGGCCTCGGCTTCCGCGCCAAGGGCGTGCCGGCGATCGGCGTGGCGGCGATGTATGGCGCGCCGTCGAACCTCGCGCTGGTGGTGCTCAACAAGTCGCCGATCAAGACCGTCGCCGACCTCAAGGGCAAGCGCATCGGCGTGACCACCGCCGGCTCGCTGACCGATTGGCTGACCCGCGAGCTTGGGCGCCAGCAGGGCTGGGGCCGCGACGGCATGCAGGTCATGCCGCTCGGCTCCGTCCAGGCACGGCTCGCCGCCATGGAGCGCAACGATCTCGACGCGCTGGTGATCGAATCTGCCACCGGTTTCGAGCTCGAGGAGCTGAAGCGGGGCCGCATCATTCTCGACTTCGGCGACATCGAGAAGAATTTCTACACGCACGTGATCTTCGCCACCGACAATATGATCGAAAAACGTCCCGAGGTGCTGCGACGCTTCCTGCGCGGCTGGTTCAAGACCATCGCGTTCATCCACGCCAACAAGGCCGAGACGGTGAAGATCACCTCCAAGGCGATCGAGGTGCGCGAAAGCATCGTGAACCGGATCTACGACGCGCAGGTCAACGGCTTCTCGCGTGACGGCGCGTGGGACCCGGTGGCCATCGACGTGATCCGCAGGTCGCTCAAGGATCTCGGCATCCTCGACTCGCTGCCGGATGCCCGCACGATCTACAACGACACGTTCGTGCCGGTGAAGCTCTGACGTGAGCGCCGGGGGGACCGCGGGCGGGGCGACAACCGCGACGGCAAACGCGTCCGGGGCATTGGCTCCGGCGATTTCCGTCAGCCACGTCTCAATGGAGTTTCCCGGCCGCGATCCGAGCCAGCGGGTGCTCGCGCTCGACGACGTGTCGCTCGACATCCGGAGGGGCGAGTTCGTCTGCCTGCTCGGCCCTTCCGGCTGCGGCAAGAGCACGCTGCTCAACATCATCGGGGGCATGCTGACCCAGACCTCGGGCAGCGCGACCGTCAACGGCACGCCGGTGACGAGCCCGCGCCCCGACGATATCGCCTATGTGTTCCAGGAGAGCACGCTGTTTCCCTGGTTCACGGTGCTCGAGAACTTCCGCCTGGCGCTGAAATTCCGCGGCGTCGAGGATGCGAATTGGCGCGACCGCGCCATGCAGTCGCTTTCGGCCGTCGGCATGGAGCAGTTCGCCAGCCACTATCCGAAGCAGCTCTCCGTCGGCATGAAGCAGCGCATCAATCTTGCGCGCGGGCTCTGCGTCGGCTCGGAGGTGCTGCTGCTCGACGAGCCGTTTGCCGCGCTCGACGAGCAGACCCGCATGGTGCTCGGCGAAGATCTTTCCATCCTGCTGGCGCGACGTGGCAAGACCATCGTGTTCGTCACCCATTCGCTCGCCGAAGCGGTGTTCCTCGCCGACCGCATCGTCGTCATGACGGCGCGGCCGGGCAAGGTGAAGGCGAGCATCGAGGTGCCGGAGCCGCATCCGCGCTCGCCCGACTTCATGCTGACCGACGCGTTCCAGGACATCCGCAAGGAGCTCTACGGCCTGCTGCGCGACGAGATCCGACAGACGGTCGCGGCGATGCGCGTGGCCCGCGACGCACAGGCGTGATGGCGATGACGGGGCATCTCTCTCATTTCGGAGTCGGGCGCGGAAACGGATGCGCATTGCTGCGCCCTCTCCCCTTGCGGGAGAGGGCGGCCCGGTGTTCCAGCGCAAGGAATCGGGTGAGGGGTCCTCTTCGAAAAAATTCTTGCCACGAAGTGAACCCCTCACCCCAATGCGCTTGTGGATTCTTTCTTGAGCCCTCTCCCGCAAGGGGAGAGGGCACATCAATGCACACCGCGCTCGCGGCTTCATTGGTGCCACGATGATCGCGAACGACAACCTCATCATCCGCACCATCCAGGTCGGGCTGTTCGTCGCGCTGTTCGGCGCCTGGTATTTCGCCACGCGCTCGGGCGCCGCGCCGCTCAAGCTGTTCCTGCCGGCGCCCGAGCTGGTCTGGCGCGAAATGGGCGTGCTGCTGCGGAGCGGGCAACTGTGGTCTGCGCTCTACGTGACCATCACGTCGATCATCAAGGCCTACATCATCGCGGTCGTGGTCGGCATCGCGGTCGGCTTCGTGGTCGCGCGCTCGCGCACGCTGGTGCACATGTTCGAGCCCGTGCTCTCGGGCATGTTCGCGGTGCCGCTGACCATGTTCTTTCCCCTGTTCGTGCTGTTCTTCGGCATCGGGCCGGACTCCAAGGTCGCCTATGGCGCGACCTATGCGTTCTTCCCGATCGCGCTCAACACCATCGCGGCGTTCTCGAACGTCGACGACCTCTATCTGCGGGCATCGCGCGCCATGGGCGCGTCGTCCTGGCAGCAGTTCCGCTACGTCTACATGCCGGCGGCGCTGCCGGTGACGCTGACCGGCATGCGCATCGGCTTCTTCATCTGCATCGCTTCCGTCCTGGGCGGCGAGACGCTCGCCGCCACCGCCGGCGTCGGCCGCGCCACCGCGCTCGCCGCCGAATTGATGGAGACCGCCAGGCTCTATGCCTGGATTGCCTTCGTGGTCTGCATGTCCGTCATGCTGAATCTGCTCGCGCTCGCGGTCGAGACGCGCAGCGAGCGGGAGTGACGGGGCATGTCGCCGAACAAGATCCGCCTGGTCCGGTTCCTGGTCATTCTCGGTGTCGTGCTGCTGTGGGAATTCTACGCGCGCGTGTTCGCGACGTCGTCGCTGTCGGCGGCGCCGAGCCAGGTGCTGGCCGAGCTGTGGCCCAAAGTGCTAGGCGAGCCGCGGGTGCGTGCCGCCATCGGCGTCACCCTGATCGAGCTTATCGTGGCGTTCGTGATGTCGGTGGTGTTCGGCATGCTCATCGGCGTGCTGATCGGGATGACCGATATCGGCCGCCGCAGCTTCTATCCGGTCGTGCTGCTGCTATACGGCATCCCGCAGGCCATTCTGCTGCCGCTGTTCGTGCTGATCTTCGGCCTCGGCCCTGCCAGCAAGATCGCCTTCGGCTTCAGCCACGGCATTTTTCCGGTCATCGTCAACACCATCGCCGGCATGCGCAACGTCAATCCGCTGCTGCTGCGCGGCGCCGCCGCCATGGGCGCGACCCGTTTCGAGCAGTTGCGCTACGTGATGTTCCCGCACATGGTGACGGCGGTGTTCACCGGCCTGCGGCTGGCGATGACCCTGACGCTGCTGGGCGTGCTCTTGGCCGAGCTGTTCGTCTCGCAAGGCGGCATCGGTTTCTTTACGTTGCTCTATGCCGAGACCTTCAACCCGGCGTCGCTGATCGCCCTGATTCTGACGCTCGCGCTGCTCGCGATCGTGCTCAACGAGCTGGTGCGGATGGTCGAGGCGCGCTTCTCGCGCTGGAAGGAATGACGGAGGACAACGTGTCCGTTTTCACCGATCGCAGGGCGCGGCTGCTGCAGGAGATGGCGGGCGAGGGGCTCGACGTGCTCCTGCTCTACGGCAACGCCTGGCAGAACGACTATCTGCGCTACGCCACCGATTTCGGCATCCTGGAAGGCCAGGCGCTTGCGATCGTGCGCGAGGACGGCATTGCGCTCTATGTCGACAGCGCCATCGAGGCGGACCGCGCGGCGCTGGAATGCACCGGCATCGAGGTCGTGCACGCGGCGGACTTGCTTGACGAGGTCGACAAGGCGCTCAATCGCTTGAGCAACCGCCGCATCGGCACCGCGCCGGCGCGGCTGATCCCGCGCAAGCTCGCGGCGCGCGCCAAGGACCTCAACCTCGGCGATCGCACGTCGTTCTTGGACCGCCTGCTGATGGGCAAGCTTGCGTCGGAGGTCGACGCCATCCGCCGGGCCTGCAAGGTCGCGGACGAAGGCTATGCCGTGTTCCGCGACGCGGCGCGGCCGGGCCGTGCCGACTACGAGCTGATCGCCGAGGCGGAGGCATTCTTCCGCTCCAAGGGCGTCGATGACAATTTCCAGATCATCGGCGTCGGCGGTCCGGAAGTGCGTGGCATGGCGCCCCCGAGCGGCAAGAAGCTCAAGCGCGGCGACATGGTCACTACCGAGCTGACGCCCTGTGTCGACGGCTACTACGCGCAGATCTGCCGTACGCTCGTGATCGGCGAGCCTACTGCCGAGCAGAACAAGGCGTTCGCGCTCTATCGCGAGGCGATGGAAGCCGGCATCGCCGCGGTGCGCGACGGCGTCACCGCCGCCGACATCGCGCGCGCCGAGAACGAGATCTTCCGCCGCGAGGGCCTCGGCGATTACGTCACCGACCAATACACGCGCGTGCGCGGGCACGGCGTCGGCCTGTTCGCCGATACCAAGCCGCACATCCTGGAGGACGTGACCACGCGCATCGACGCCGGCATGACGCTGATCGTGCATCCGAACACCTATCATCCGGTGGTCGGCTATCTCGTGCTCGGCGACGTGGTCGCGGTAACCAAAGAAGGCTGCGAGGTGTTCACGGCGACACCGCGTGAGCTCTTCGGCCAGCCGGCGTGAGGACCTGGAGATGCGCCGCGGCCTGATGGGTTGGAACGCCGAGGAGCTGCCGAAGGCCGCGCTCGAAGCGCGCATCGCGCGGCTGCGCGGCGCGATGCAGCGCAACGGTTTCGACGCCGCGCTGTTCTACACCAACCTGGTGCAGCCGAGCGCGGTGACCTGGCTCACCGGCTTCACGCCTTACTGGTCGGACGGCATGCTGCTGTTGCCGAAGGACGGCGCGCCGGTGTTCGCGACCGCGCTGTCGAAGCGCGTCGCCAACTGGATCCGCACCACCGACACGTTGAGCGAGATCGTCAACACGCCGAAGCCCGGCGCGGCGGTCGGCAAGCGCATCGCCGATGCCGGCTGCAAGCGCGTCGGCGTGCTCGAATACGACGCGCTGCCCGCCGGGCTCTTCGACGAGATCGCGGGCGCCGCGCCCGCCGTCGAGCTTGCCGATATCAGCGACGTGTTCGCCGACACGCGCCGCCTGATCGACGATGCCGAGCGCGCCCTGATCAGCCGCGCCGATCAATTGGCGACCAGTGCGCTCGACCAGATCGACGTGAACGGCGCCACCGATGCTGGCGTGGTCGCAGGCCTGGTCGAGAAGCACGCGCGGCTCGGCGGCGCCGAGGAAGCCTATATTGCGGTCGCCGCCGATCTAGACGCCGACCGGCGGCTTGTTCGCGTGTCCGGCACGCTGCCGCTGGCGGGGCGCTTCGCGGTGCGCGCGTCCGTCGCCTACAAGGGCGCCTGGGTTCGGCGTATCCGGAGCTTCGCCCGCGACGAGGCCGCGCAACGCGTCTATGCCGCCGCCGAAGCCTGGCTGGCGCAAGTCGCATCGTCGATCGAGGGCGGCAGGCCGCTGGAGATGCAACTCGCCGCGCATCTGAAAACGCTGCCCGGAGCCTCGCTCCGCGCTTCGATGGCGGAAAGCTCCATCGGCGGCTATCCGCTCGCGGCGGTTTCGGACACGCCGCCCGCCGGCAGCTTCCTGGTGCTCACGCTCGCGCTGTCACTCGGCGGCATCCCGTGGGTCGGCGCGGCACCGGTATTCGTCGGCGGTTAGTTGAAGCGCACCGGGACCGTGAAATCGCGGCTGCGGCGATCGGGCGGCCGCGGAAACGGCGAAGCGCGGCGGACCATGGCCACGACTTCCTGGTCGAATGCGCTGACGCCCGACGTCTGCGCGAGTTCGACCGACGTCACACGGCCGGTTTCATCGACGGTGAAGGAAACCGTGGCGACCCCGCGCGCTCGCGCCTTCCGTGCCGCGGCTGGATACTGCTTGTAGCGCTGCAGATGAGCCGCAACGAGCCCGCCATAAGTGGAGTTCGCATCCGAACGGCCGCGCCCGACGCCGCTGGCGGAATCGGCTGGCGCTGCCGCGACCTGCTGCTTTTGGGCGTTCTTTTCCACCGGTGGCGCATCCGTGCGCGTGCGCTCGTCTTCCTGCTGCACCTTTGGCGCTGGTACCTCGGCGACCGGCGGCTGCTGCTCCGGCGTCTCGGTGTTCTGCGACGTCGCTTCCGGCGATGTTGCCGGTTCAACCTCCTGCTCGCCTGATTGCGAGGCAACGCCGGCCGCATGCGAGGAACCCAGCGTGATTTCGACGGTCATCGATTCGACGCCGATGCTCGCGGCTGGTCGTACATCCTGCCGGAACATCAGCAGCACGAGACTGTGCAAGGCGAGCGAACCGACGAGCAGCGCGATCCGCCAGGCGCCGCCCAGATCCGGCGCCGATCGCGCCGGCCTGTCGGTCGCGGCAATCGACGCCAGCGGGAATGCGACCCCGACCGCGCGCCGGCGAACAAATGGCACGACGTTGCTCAGGTCGGTGGCCGCGGACGGTGAAGGCTCATCGCGGCGCGCCACCAGCACGAGGTTCGGGCTCACATGAGTCCCGTGTCCTTGACCATCGATCTTGACAAAGGAAGAATTCATCGGCTTCTCGAACTACGCCATGACCTTGCCTAGGGTCCGGACTCATTAAATCCACCAAACGAGGGCGGCTGCAAGGCAGACGGACGCTAGATAGTTTCGGGCCA
>JAIESR010000093.1 GCA_019745775.1 Xanthobacteraceae bacterium
GGGCGGAGGAGGCGCCATGTCGGCGCGTCCGCGCGCTGGCGGCGTACCACCGTTCGCCAGCGCGGCTTCGCGGCGCGGCGCGCCCTCGTGGCTTTCGGCACGGCGGGGGCCCGGATCGATCGCGTCGACGCCGCGGCCATGGCGGGCGACGATGCGGTTGAGCTCGGCCAGCGCCTCGATCTGGTCGACGATCACGCGGCGCATCTGCGCCGCGCTCTCGGCGGTCTCCTGGGGCAGCTCGAGGATGCCCTTGCGCAGCTCGGTGCGGGTGGCGTCGAGCTCCTGCTGCATCTCGCCGGCCATCCGCTTGAGACCTTCGACCACCTCGGCGAAGCGCTGGGCGGCCTGATCGAGCATGTGCTGCCCGTCGCCGGTGGTCTGCTCGTAGATGTCGCGCATCGCTTGCGCGGTGCGGCGATATTCCTCTTCATTCGAGGAGCGGATGCTCTCGAAGTTCTCCGCGATCATGCGCGCGCCCTGATTGGTCGAGTCGGCGACCAGCCGGGCGATCTCGCGGGTGCGGTCGTTGGCGCTTTCCAGCGATTGGTTGAGCAGCTCGGAGAAGCGGGTGAGCCGCGCCTGCAGGTCCTGCGCCTTGTCGTCGAGCGAGGCGACCACGCGGTTGAGCGACTGGTCGAGCGAGCCCGAGAACCGGCTGATGCGGGTCTCGACGTCCTGCGCCTTGCTGTCGAGGTTGTTGACCAGCGCCTCGAGTGACTCCTTGCGCTCGTTCAGCGAGCCTTCGGTGCGCCGGTTGCTGCGATCGATCAGCGCGACCGCCTCGGCCAGGGAACGGCCGTGGGCGTCGAACTGGGTCGCGAGCTGCGACAGGTCGCTCAGCGTCTCCGTGGTGACGGTCCGGAACGCGTTGATGTGCTGCTCGACCTGGGTGTTGGCGGTGCCGGTCTTCGCCGTCACATCGTTCATGGCGGTGACGAACTCGGCGACGCGGCTCACCAGCGTCGACTCGATCTCGTTCATGTTCTCGTGCGCGCCGCTCAGCACCTCCTGCAGGAGGATGTTGGCCTCGCGCAGGCGCTCGAACAGGGCCGTGGTGTCGGAGCGCAGCATGCCGTGCGTCTCGAGCATCTCGGAGACGGCCTTCTGCGCGGTCGTCTTCGACGTCTCGACGGCGGCGTGGGTCTGTTCGTTCAGGTCGCGCAACGTCTTGGCGACGGTGGCCGCGGCGGCCTTGGCGGCCGCATCGGTGCCGTCCTGCAGTTCCTTGAGCGAACGGGCGATCGACGTGGTTGAGCCTTCCGTCGCCAGGTGGGTGGCGGAGTTCGCCTCCTGCATGGTGCGGGAGAGGGCGTTGGTCGCCGTCTCGCTCGCTTCGTTGATCAGGCGGGCGATGTGCTCCGAATTGTCCATCATGGTCTGCGTGAAGGTGAAGCCCTTGGCTTCGATCGCCTTCACTGCATGCTCGGTGACGCGGCTGACCTCGCTCGCGAATTCCTGGCTCTTGCCGGCGAGCGCGTTGATCAACACCGACGACTTGTCGTCGAGGATGCGGGTCAGCTCGGCGGAGCGGGTCGAGACCGAGGTGGTGATCTCTTCCGCCTTGCCGACGAAATTGCGCGCGACCTCGGCGCTGACGCCGAGCAGTGTGCGCTCGACCTCGGTGGCGTTTTGCTTGAGCACGTTGCTGACACCGGTCGACATGCCGGTCAGGCTGCGCTCCGCCTCCTGGGCGGAGGCGCGGATCGCCGTGGTCGTCGTCGATGCGAGCTGGGCGAGGTTGCGTTCGGCCTCGCCGGCATTGGTCTTTATCGACTGGGAGAGCTGCTCGAGCCGGGCGTTGATCACCGTCGTGGTCGTGGTCGCGAGCGTACCGATGGCGCGCTCGGCCTCGCCGGTGTTGTTCTTGATCGCGAGGCTCATCTGCTCCATGCGCGTACCGATTGTCTCGGTGGTGGTGGAGGTGAGCTCGACGATGGCCTTCTCGGCCTCGCTGGTGTTGGTCTTGATCGTCGTGGAGAGCTGCTCCATCCGCGCATTGAGGATGTCGGCCGCGTTCTTACTGCGGGTCTCGATCTCCTTGGTCACTTCCATGGCGCGGCCGATCAGCAATTCCTCGAAGCGCCCGATGCGGGTGTCGAGATTGCCGGCGACTTCCATGGCGCGGTTGCCGAGCGCCTTGTCGATGTCGTCGATCTTGGCGCCGAGCGCGTCGGCGAGCTTTGCGCCGCGCACGTTGATGACGGCGGTGACGTCGCTGATGCGCTTGTCGAGGGCGGAGACGACTTCCTTCCCGCCGTCGGCCAGAGTCTTGGCGATGTCCATGACGCGGCCGCCGAGCGCCTCGTTGAGCGTCTGGGTGCGGCCGTCGAGTGCGTCCTGGAAGCGCACGAACTGCTGGTCGAGGCTGGTCGAGACCTCGGCCGCCTTGGTGCTGACGCGGGTGTCGAAGTTGTCCAGGTAGTCCTTCATCGCGGTGATGACTTCCTGGGTGCGGTCGCCGAGGCGTTCCACCATCTCGCCACCGTAGGTCTTCACCGTGCGGTCGAACTCGCCGAGGTGGCGGGTGATGAGGTTGCCCAGCGTGGTGGAGTCGCGCGCGATGCGCTCCGCGAGCTCCGCGCCGCCGTGGTTGAACATATCCTCGAACGACTGCAGGCGGGCGGCGAGCATCTCGCGCACCGCGTCGCCACGGGTGCCGATGGTCTCGGCGAGGGATTCCGCGCTCTCGCGGAAGGCGTCGCTGACCTTGTTGCCGCGCTGGACGATGGTCTCAGTGATGCGCGCGCCGGTCTGCTCCATCTTTGCCACGACGTCGCCGCCGCGCAGCGAGAGGTCGAGCACGAGCGAGTCGCCGGTGGTCTTGAGCGAGGAGTTGACCTCTTCGACACGGCTGGAAATCGCATCGGCGAGCTGGTTGCCGGTATCGACCACCAGCTCGGTGAGCTGCTGGGTGCGGCCGGTCATCATGTCGAGGATCGCGGCCGACTTCTGCGAGAAGCCGTCGGCGACGCGGTCGAGGCGGACCGACATCATGTGCTGGAGGTTGGCGGCGATTTCGGTGAACTCGTCACCGATGTGGTCGGTCTTGAAGTTGAGCGTCGCGGTCAGGCGGTCGGTCGCCTGCGCGATCGCCTCGGCGGTGTTGGAACCGGTCGACTCCAGGCGCTCGAGGAGGTCGCCGCCGCGCTCGCCGAGCTGCTCGATCATGTTGTCGCCGGCGTGGCCGAGCGCGCGGGTGATGTGCTCGCCCTTTTCAGCGAGCGTCATGGTGATGCGGCGCGCCGCGTCGTTCACCTGCTCGGCGACGAGCTGGCTGATCTGCGAAATGTCATGGCTGAGGTCGAGATGCACGCCGTTGATGGCGTCGCGGATCTGCTCGGCCTGTCCGACCAGCGTGTCGCGTTGGCCGCCAAGGTCCTGGAGCAGGGCGCGGATGCGCACCTCGTTGTCGTTGTAGGCGTGTTCGAGCGCCGACACCTCGTTGGCGACCAGCGTCTCGAGCTCGGCTGCGCGCGCGAGCGCGCGCTCGATGCCATCGCCCATGGCCGCGACCTCGCGGCGGATCGCCTGACCGACGGTGACGATCGACTCGCGCGCGACCGTCTCCGGCTCGGCCAGCCGCATCGCGACTTCGGCCATCGATTGCGCAATGAGCCGCATCTCCTGCGAACGCACCGCCATGTGGGCGAGCACGTAGAAGAACACGACCGGCGCCATATAGATGGCGCCGAGAACGGCGAGCACCGGCGCGGTCAGGCCGGTCGGGCCGAGCGCCGCCTGGATTTCCGGAAGATAGAGCCAGCCGAGCAGGAAGCCGCCGATCACCCAGACCGCGGCGAACACGCTGGCGAGGATATACGATGTCTTGGCCGGCCGGCGCTGGATGGTGCGCAGGATGTTGCCGATCGATTCCTGATCGTCATTGGCGGCGGGGCGGCGCGGCGAGGCGCCATCGTCACGCGGACGCAATTCTTCGTCGGCGTAGACGTCGGCTTTGGAACTGGAGCGAAGACCGGGCCAAGGGGTTTCCGGTGCCGCGTCCGCCGGCAATGCGGACGCCGATGGTGCCACCATCTGGTCCTTGGATCCGGTCTCATCCCTTACATGAAGCGCGTCCTGGATCGCCGACAGCGCCGCCTCTGTCGGGTCCTTCATCTTCTTCGGGGTGTTCGCCATGGTCGTCGCCTCGCCTTTACGCCAAACAAGGACGCTGCCGGGTATCAACCGGCCGCGCCACGAGCGCGTGAGCCTCTTGTAAAGATCCCCTCCGGATCCCCTCTGTGGCAGGCCGGCAAAATACGCGCCGCACTGTCAGTCCACTGCCGCCCATTTATCCTATCGGCTTGGCTAACCGATGGAAACCAAATGGTAAGGACTTCTTAATCATCGTTAATGGCCGTGCCATTGATGCAACGGTTCCGGAGAAAGTCCCGCTGGCTCCGCGCCGTTCGGGCGGAGTATGATTTTTCGGCCATATTGCGGCCGGTCTGGGGCCAAATCGGTCGCCTGGACCCAGTTTCCCCCTGTCCCGATTTGGTCAATTGTGGCGGCGCCGGATGCGGGTACCGTCGCTCGGGTTGTGCCCCGGCAGGCTTTTGCAACCAGGATCGTCTTAACCAGGGTTTGACGCCGCCGTGCCACACTTTGCTGGCAAGGGAGGACGAAGAGCCTCCGGGAGGCGACGATGGCGGAGCTAGCGGAACAAAACGCCCGCGCGGAAATGGATGTTGCGCTTGATGCAATGGTGGCAGCACCACCATTGGCGCCCTGCCAGCCGGCAATCGATCGTGCACATCTTGCCCGCATGACCCACGGTGAACGCGACCTCGAACGCGAAGTGCTCCAGCTCTACGCGACCCAGGCCGACCTTCTGCTCGGCCGGATGGGGCAGGCGTCCACGCCCGCGGTCGGCGCGCTCGCGCACACGATCAACGGATCGTCGCGTGGCGTCGGTGCCTGGCAGGTCGCGGATGCGGCCGCTGCGGTCGAGGCGGATGCCGCCGAAGGCCGCGACACGGCGGCATCGGTCGAGCGGCTGGCCTCGGCCATCCGCGCGGCGCAAGTCCAGATCGTGGAGCTGATCCGCAATTAATTGATTCGCGCCAAGCCGTCTGGCGGCAGGCTGGCAATAGGCCGCGCGAGCGGTTATACGACGCGCCGGCAATCCCGACGCTGATAGAGCCGCGACCCTACCTATGGCAAATATCACCTACATCGGTCCCGATGGCACTGTGCGCACCGTCGATGGCGAGCTTGGCTCGACCGTGATGGAAACGGCGATCAAGAACAACGTCCCGGGCATCGAGGCGGAATGCGGCGGCGCCTGCGCTTGCGCGACCTGCCACGTCTATGTTGACGAAGCCTGGACCGAGAAGGTCGGCGGCCCGTCGCCGATGGAAGAGGACATGCTCGACTTCGGTTACGACGTGAAACCGAACTCACGCCTTTCCTGTCAGATCAAGGTGACCAACGAACTCGAAGGCCTGGTACTGCGCATTCCCGAGCGGCAGGCATAACGCTTCCCGAGTCGATCGAGTCCGCACTGCTCGCTCAGCTGTAGACCGCGGTCGCGACATTCGCGATGTCGACGAGGTCGATGTCGGGATGGTTCGACAGCACGAAGATGCTGAGCGACCGATCGAGATAGCGGCAGATATACGCGTAGTACCCGATCCATTCGCCGTCGTGGTCGGCAAAGGGCATGCCCTTATAGCTTCCTATGTACCAACCGAAGCCGTAGTCGGTCGGCTTGCCTTCGTTGGTCCGGCCGCTGGTCAGAGCGATCCGCATACTGTCCGCGCTGACCAGCGCGTTCGTTGCCAGCGCCCCGTCATAGCGGCACAGGTCGGACACGGTCGTGTAGAACGATCCCGAGCCGACAAGATCGTCGAGGTCGCTGCCGCCGAATTCGACGAAATTGCCGTGGTCGAGCGCATAACCAACCGCCAGCCGGCGATCGGTCAGCCTGCGATCGGGCGCGGTGAACGTATCCTTCATTTGCAGCGGGTCGAACACGCGCCGTTGGAAGAAGTCGTGATACGACATGCCCGACGCGCGCTCGATCACGGTACCGAGCAGATCGTAGCCGGAATTGCTGTAGTTGAACTCATCGCCGGGCCTGATGTCGGGTCTCGCCATCGGGCAACCGAGGTCGACATAGGTGCGAAGGATGTCGGCGTTGGCTGGCCTCTCGCAGCGGGACAGCACTTCCTCGATGCCGCTCTCGTCATAGAAGTCGCGAATGCCGGAGGTGTGGTGCAGCAGTTGACGGAGCGTGACCTTTCGGTCGAATCCGGCGAGGGAAGGAAGATGACGGCTGACCGGGTCGTCCAGACCAAGCTTGCCCGCCTCGGCGAGCATCAATATCCCGATTCCGGTCAACTGCTTGCCGCAACTTGCCATGTGAAAGATCGTGTCCGGCTCGATCGCCGTGGGTCGGCGCAGGTCGGCTAGTCCATAGCCGGCCGCGTGCATGGTCTTGCCGGACTTGACGATGGCGACCGACAATCCTGGCCCGCCGGGAGTCAGCTGGGCCGCGACATGGTTGTCGATCCGGGCCGAGCGTCCGGCGTCGACCCGGATCGCCTTCGGCAGCGGCGCGATGCGGTCCCAGAAACCCCGGAATAGGCTCATCTGACACTCCTTGCATTCGTGGGCCCGCGTGCCGCCTCAGTCCGCGTCTGGGTCGCGCCGCATGCGAACGCGCTCAAGCCGTGCCACCAAATCGTCCGGTAACGGCCGTGCTTTCCGCGTCGAACGGTCGATCAGCACCATCGTCGACCGGGCGCGCGCGGCGCAGGCGCCCTCGTTGAAGATCGCCTGCGCGAAGACGTAGGAGCTTCGCCTGATCTCGGCGATGGCGGTGCCGATCTCGACCGTGCCGGGCCAGTGCAGCTCTTTGAGGAAATCGATCTCGATGCGCGCCAGCACCGTGGTGCAGCCCTCGACCTGGAAGCCCTCCTTGGGATCGTAGATGCGCGGCACCCGGCCGGTCTCGAAAAAGGTCGGGTAGACCGCGTTGTTGACGTGGCCCTGGCGGTCGATGTCGGCGAACCGGATGGTATCGGAGACGCGGATCGGGAAGTCCTCGAGCCGCGGAAGCGGGGGCCGTGACGGCTTCTCGATGGATTCTTGCAAGGGGCGCTCCAGGTTCGTGACGGCAGAGAAAGGCTGAAATTCTCGTGATGGCATATCTAATAGGACAGATTTGTAGGGGAAACCCCTGAAAAAGAAGGAGAACTTGCTTTAGCGCCGTTGGAATTAGCTCTTTTCCTCCCGCGCCTTGGGCGCTACACACGGCGCGTAGTCGCCCTTCGACACGCATTTAATTGCGTCCTTTTCCGGTTCCGGGGCGGTACAAGATAACTCCGGCTAGCATCCCAGCCGACCGTAGGACGAAACTTTCGAGCAGGCGTCGGAGCGACGCACGAGGCAGTAGACGTATGCTGGACCGAACCCCAATGACCGAAGCCATCAAGACCGACGTCCTCATCATCGGCGCGGGCCCGTGCGGCCTGTTCGCGGTGTTTGAGCTCGGCCTCCTCGACATGAAGACCCATCTTGTCGACATCCTCGACAAGATCGGCGGCCAGTGCGCGGAGCTTTATCCCGAGAAGCCGATCTACGATATTCCCGGCATTCCTTACTGCACCGGCCAGAGTCTGGTCGCCGACTTGATGAAGCAGATCAAGCCGTTCGGGCCGCAGTTTCACCTCCAGGAGATGATCGAGACGATCGAGAAGATCGGCGATCCCCTGTTCCGCGTCACCACCGACCAGGGCAAGGTGTTCGAGGCCAAGGTCGTGGTGATCGCCGCCGGCGGCGGCTCGTTCCAACCCAAGCGTCCGCCGATCAAGGGTATCGAGGCCTACGAGGGCACGTCCGTGCACTATGCCGTGCGCAAGATGGAGCAGTTCCGCGACAAGCGCGTGCTGATCGTCGGCGGCGGCGACAGCGCACTCGACTGGACGCTCAACCTCGCACCGATTGCGAGCCATCTCACGCTGCTGCACCGGCGCGACCAGTTCCGCGCCGCGCCTGACAGCGTCAACAAGATGATGTCGCTGGTAGGCGAAGGCAAGATCGACTTCGTGCTCGGCCAGGTGACGACGCTCGAAGGCGCCAACGGTCAGGTGTCGAAGGCGATCGTGAAGCGCAACGACGGCTCGAATTTCGAGATCGCCTGCGATGCGCTGTTGCCGTTCTTCGGCCTGACCATGAAGCTCGGTCCGGTGACCAACTGGGGCCTCGAGCTCAAGGACGACGAGTACATCCCGGTGAACACCGCGGACTTCGAGACCAACATCCCGGGCATCTTCGCGATCGGCGACATCAACTGGTACCCGGGCAAGCTCAAGCTGATCCTCTCGGGCTTCCACGAGGGCGCGCTGATGGCGCAGAAGGCCCACCGCTACGTCTATCCGGACAAGAAGCTGACGTTCCAGTACACGACGTCGTCGACGAGCCTGCAGAAGAAGCTCGGCGTGGCGTGACGAATGCGCGGCGGGCTGAGCTCTGCTGTTGTCTTGAGATTGCGCTGGGCCCCCGGCGCCCTCGCGCATTTGAAATTGCTGAAGGATCGTTAGCGGCCTAGTGGGATCGGCGGCGGCAGCGGCTCGGCGCGCACCTTCGGCTCCGGGCCGCCGACGCCGAGCACGTCGCGCATCGCCGGCAGCGCGGCGTCCGCCATGGCGGCATGACCTTCGGCGGTCGGATGGATGGCGCCGCCATAGACCGCCGACAGCACGCCCCAGATCGCATCGTGGATGCTCGCCGGCGTCAGCATGCTGGACAGCCCCTGCGGATAGGTCATGGCGGTGAAGTAGCTGTCGTTGGCGGTGCGCACCCAGCGCGCGCGCGATGCATAGGGCCGGTATTCGCTCGCCGGCCGGCCGCAGGCGAGGGGGTCGCTGGCGGCGCGCGCCGGATCCGATGTTCGGAAGGTGTCGCCGTCGCCGCCGAAGCAGGCGCGGTCGAATTCAGGGTCCTCCGCCGCACGCGCGCAGACGCCGTGCTGCGCGAATGCGCCCTGGTGGGCATCCACGAAGGTCATCTGGTCGGTGCGCGGATCGCGGCAGAGCTTGCCGTCGCACGTCGCGATCGCCTTGATCTTCGGCAGGAACTCGTTGGAGACGAAATCGCTGACGCGCCGCAGCCGCTGCGGGTCGGCCCCGAACGCCGGATGGACGTCGAAGCCGTGACGACCGCCGGGGCAGGGAGTACCGGGCGCCGCCAGTGCCGGATGCCCGTAGGACACGAACACCACCCGGGCGAGATTGCCGCCGACCAGCGGCTTGAGTGCGGCGCGCAGCTTCAGGAAATCGTTCGGCAGGCTGCGGTCGAGGATGCTCTGCGAATCCGCGACGCTGGCGATGTGGCCGCTGCGGCCGAACAGCAGACGCTCGGTTCGCGATTCAATGATGACGTCGGCGACCAGCCCGGCGAATTGGATGTCGTTGGCGCCGATAGTCAGGAGCGCAAGGTCGAGGGTGCGATCGGCGCGATGCTTGCGCGCGGTTGCGAGCGCCTGGGTCAGCGCTTGAATCTGCGCACCCGACGACGTCGAGCAGGCGGTGTTGGTGCCCGGGCTGGGGCATTCGGTGATGCGCTGCGGCCCGAGGAAGCCGGCGGAGATCGTCGCGCCGGAGCAGGCCAGCGGAATGAAGGTAACGGCGATGCGCGGGCTCTCGATCGCAAGTGCGAGCGCGGCGCGCATTTGATAGCCGTAGAGCGAGCGATGGCACGGGCCTGAATGCCAGCGTGCGCTCTGGCGCGCCCAGGCGTCGGCATGCGGATCCGACCCCTCGATTACGCAGGAGCGGTTGCCGTTATAGCCGGCACGCCCCGGCCGGTAGTATTCGCTGGTCTCTACGCCGAGGAAACGGCGGAAGCAGAAACCCTCGTCGGAGAGCCGCACCGGTCGGTCGGGGTTGCCTTCGCCGGCGGCGATCGAGTCGCCCAGGCCAGCGATCAGCACATCGCGCACCTGGATCTCGGTCACCACGCGCTGGGCGGTGCCGTCCGGCAGCACGATGTCGACCGATGCGGTGGTGGGCCGGCCATGCACGACGCGGAGCCGCATTTCTTCATCGCATGGCGCTTCCATCTGGCGCGGTTCGCTCGAGCCGTCCTCGAACGTCCAGATGCAGTTGACGGCATCCAGCGGCGCCGACGCGAGCACCACGCCGATGCGATGGTCGCCGGGCGAGAGATAGATTTCGCGCGCGCCGTCGCGCTCGCAGAATTCCATCAGCCGGCCGGCGCGGTCGACGCACAGGCGCTCGACCGTGTCGCGGGCCCAGCCGCGGCCGTCGCTTTCGACGGCGAGGCGCCGCTCGGACCCGAGCACGCCGTCGGTGCGCCAGGACGCGACGTGGCGCTGGAAGTCGGCCTCGCTGCGGAACAGCCGGAAGCGGTTCTTGACCTCCCACTCGATGCGCGGCTTCGCGGCCGCCGATTGCGCCCGCGCGGATGAATCCGGCACGAGCGAAAACAGAAGCGCAACGAGGCACAGGGCGGCAAGTCGCATGACCGGTGAACGCATGACGGACGCGATTAAGACAAATGGCGAGGCGCCATCGATAGCACGGATCGTGCGGCGGAAATGTGAGGCGAGGGCGTGCATGGCGTCGCGCCTGCGGCCGGGCCGATGGCGCGCCTGAAGCCCGTCATCGCCACTGGCGGGATTCTCGGGGGGCGCCCTGCCCAAGCAGAACTATCGCCTGGCGATTTCCGGGCGATTTCAAGGAGAAATCACTGCTTTTCGACGCGATTATGTTGCCCCAAGTTCCATGGGCCCGGTGATCAATTGAGGGGCGTCATTTGTCGCCGATCACCGCGATGGCGGAGATTTCGAGCATCATGCCGACGGCCGGCAGGCTGTGCACGGTGATGGTCGTGCTGGCGGGGAAGTTGCCTTCGGAGAAGAATTCCTTGCGAATGGGAATCAATGGATCAATAAGCCGCGGATCGGTCAGGTAGACCGTGATGGTGACGACGTCCTTGAGGCTGCCGCCGGCGCGCTTCACCACCGCGTCGATGTTGCGGAAGATCACCCGCGCCTGGCCCTCGAAGTCGCCAGCCATGGACTTGCCGTTCTCGTCCACCAGCCCGGTCTGACCCGAGACCCAGACGGTCTTGCCGCCTTCGGTCACCACGCCCGGCGTAAAGCCACGCGACTGCGCGCGCTCCTGCTTGAGATACTCTCGTGACTCGGCTTGCGGCGCCGCCAGCAGTGCCAATGCAATGAAAAGCCCAATTGATCGCATGTTCACCTCCTGTTGCTAGAGCGGTTCCCGCCTGAAGCGGGTCTTTCCCCGCTCGTTCCCGCGCAAGCGGGAATCCAGTCTTGAGCCAACCTGGGTCCCGCTTTCGCGGGGACGAGCGGGAGAGCGAGTCAACTTAACCGGGGAATGCTCTAGGCGATCATAGCGGCCGCCGTGGGGAAGGGCGCCAGCAAAAACAAAGAAGCCGCGGGCTCGTCACCCGCGGCGTCTTGTCGATCGCACGAGACAGCGCGCTACGACAGCCGCAGCACTGCTTCTTCGTATCTCCCCGAGCCCATGCCGGTGTCGGCGAAGATGCCGTGGTCGGCGATCCACTTGAAGGTCTCGTCATAGACCTCCTTGGTGTAGGGCTCGAACACCAGCCGCTCGCCCGGGCCCCAGCGCCGCGTGTCCATGCGCGCGTGATAGCGGTCGGGAAACTCGTTCCTGTAATGTCGGGAAACTCGTTCCTGCAATAATGGGTGTAAAGCTCCGGCCGCAGGTCGATGTCGCGTTGCGCGCGGCGCAGCGCCCGGAGGAATTTGCGGACGTCCTCCGGATCGGGGTCACCCTTGATCGAGGTGGCGATCACGGAGGTGCAGTCGATCACTTTGCGGAAGCCTAGCTGCTCGGCGAAGTAGTAGGGGTCCGAGAACAGCGTGGACGCCTCATTGGTTCACGCCGTTGATTTGAAACGCTCGAACCTTATTGCCAGCCGATCCCTATTCTCGTTATTCGATCACATCGTCGGCGATGGAGAGCACCCTCGACGGCACCTCGAGCCGTCGCAAACTGGAGATCCAACTGGATTATGACGCAATGCCAATCGCTTCCCACACTGGGCTGCAAGACGTTACCTTGTGAGAACCGCGTCAAGACGTCGGGAGACGCTGCTGCGGCGGCTTGGACTGCGCGTCGGGCGATCGAGTACGGCAACCGCAACAACTATTCTCACGCGTACATGGGGTGCGATAATGGAGCCGGTGCTCAGTTTCGTTATTCCAGTTCGTCATCCCAATAATTCCCTGAACCATACAGTCGCGTGCCGAAATTTAACTGCCACGCTCGCATCAGTTGCCGCGCAGACCGACGGTAGATGGAACGGCGTTATTGTTGCCAATCGTGGAACCGACTTGCCGCCGCTACCCCGCGGCATGAAGGTAGTGCACGTCGATCTTGCCCCTAGCACAATGAACCAATGGGACTATTCCAATCCGCATGTTTCTCTCGTGGAGTTTCTCACCGACAAGGGTCGGCGTGTTCTAGCGGGACTTGTCGCCTTAAGGCCTCCCGGGCACGTGATGGTGCTTGATGACGATGACCTGGTGAGCAATCGCCTCGTCGCCTTCGTGGCGAGGTCTCCTCGGGCAAACGGATGGTACTTTGAGGACGGTTGGCTATGGTCCGAAGGTGACCCCTTTATGTATTGGCGTGATGAATTCTATAGATATTGCGGCTCTTCGCACATCGTCCGGGCCGACCTTTTCCAGATACCACCGACGATCGCCGAAGCTAGATCGGAGTATATTCAACTCCTTGGCAGCCATCAGCGGATTCGACCCGCGATGGAAGCGCGCGGGGGGCGCTTGGAGGCGCTGCCCTTCCACGGCGCCATTTACAAGATCGGCCACGCCGCTGCGCATAGCCGCAGCGAAAGAACGCTCAAACGAATGTTCCCAAAGTCCGTGCTGCGTCGACATCCCCGGGAAACCTTTCGTCGCTTGTTGCGGCTGCGACTAGTGACCACGTCTGTGCGGCGAGAATTCTTTGGTCGTGCTTAAGGCTGCCCGTGTCAGGTGCATACGGCTCCGGCTTTCAGCTTGCCTTGCCCTTCACCTCAGCAGGATGGCATTATGGCAACACGGTTCGCACACCCGTCAGGACCTCGCCTGGCACGATCTGCACAGATGCGACACGGTCCGATACGCTGTGCACGATTGAAGACGCCGGCCGACTTGGCATCTGGGAGGTACTTTGAAGGTCAATTTGAAAGACGTGGCGATTTGTTCAGTGGACTCCGTTCATCCTGATCTCGCAGCCCGAGCTCTTCGCATTTCCTGTTGTCAATGCGACTTCGCCGATGCAGTACTTGTCTCGCATCGGCCAGTTCGGGGAGCCTTCCGGAACATCCAGGTCGAGCGGGTGAACTCGACCGTCGAATACGCACAAATCGTTTACAAGCGACTGCCGGAATGGATCGAGGCACCGTTTGGTTCTCATGGTCCAGTGGGACGGCTACGTCATTGATGCGTGCGCCTGGCGAGACGAGTTCCGGCAGTATGATTACATCGGCGCCCGGTGGCCCTGGCTCAACGACGGCATGACGGTTGGAAACGGAGGATTTTCGCTTCGATCTCGCAAGTTCATGTCAGCGATGATGAGCGAAAGATTTCCGATTACTGAGGTTGGGGCTGATTGGCTGATCTGCCGCACCTATCGCCCAGCCTTGGAGATTGATTACGAGCTCCGCTTCGCGCCCGAAGCGATTGCCGATCTCTTTTCGTACGAAGCGGTTCCGTTTTCTCATCTTGGATCTCCGTGGATTAGAACATTTGGCTTCCACGGGCTGGGGAATGCTTGGCGCTTCACTTCGGATGACGATATCATCGATATTGTTGATCGGTGCGCACCGTATGTTTTCCAGAGCGCACACTTCGTGATACTTGTACTCAGTTATTTCATGTCCGGACAGTTCGAGATGTGCGCTCGGCTCTATTCAAAACTCCAGAATCAGGTCGGCGCGGAAGCAGCTTCTCGGTTGATGCACAAGTATGCGGGCAACGTAGGCATGGCCGATCGCTGCATCGAGATATCAGAGCGGATCAGCAGCTGGGGAACAGCCAGGCGCGCAGCGGTGAAATTGTCGCAATTTCAGCGAAGCTGTTCGCTGGCGATAGCAAGGGCCAGCGGTCGACCATCATCTTTCAAGTGACATTGTTATGTATTCGAGCTCATCCTGGCGATGAGCGGTACGCTGGGAAATAGTTGTGCGATCCAGTTGTGGACACCAAGTCTTGGTAGACCTCTGGATTGTTAACGATCCGGTGCAGAAATACCGGCTCCCGACGATTTGACCACCGCGCCTTGAACCGCTCCACGCCTTCCGTAGAGCCGCTCGGCCCACCACCCCAGTTCACAACTTTCATCTCAGATTTTGCGTACTTGAGAATTTCTTCCATCAAGAAGTATCCGACGTCGGAACGGAGGCCTCTGTTGCTGATTACAACATGTATCATGTGTATCCAGCCTTCGTGCTCGATGGCACAAGCCATAGCAGCCACACCGGCCTTATCGCTGGCCCGGCAAAAGAGGGCACTCCTGAGGCTTGTCAATCGTTCGAAGTGCGAACGAGGGAAGTCAAAGAAGCCGCCGCCCAAGCTTCGTCTCTGCTTCAAGTCCTGATAAATGACGGACATTAGAATTCGGTCCTCATATCGGGAGATCAAGTCGAATTCCCACTCTCTGGACGCGCGCCGCAAATGCTTCGTCGTGCGTTTACTGAACGTTGGATCGGGAAGCGTCGGGTCGTATAAAAAGTGATCCTTCAAGTAGACGGCGTCGGTGTCCCCCGGCACAGGCGAATATCCAGGCTGAGTAACGAGCGTAATCGTGACTAAGTCGTGGTATATCTGCCGTAAGCTGATCAGCTCGGATCGAGTATTGATCCACATATACGGCCAAGGTCCGAGTCCATCCTCGAGTGTGCTATTCGGAATTTTTCTGATCAGAATTGCAGAAGGCGATCCGTCGTGAACTACTGCACGCCCCAGATGCGTCAAGCCATTCGCGTACTCCAGCGAGTTCAGAGGAACCCAAGTTGCTTGACGCGAATTGTCCATTTGGCACGGCGACGCACTTTAGGTCCGGCGTCAAACGACAACCCTCTGGTACCTTGAGGCATGTGTTTGCGCCGGCATCTACATCTTACTGTACCATAACGTCGCACAAGCAACGCCGACGACGAAGAACAGCCCGGGTGACCTGAGCCCCTGAGCTTCCTCCAGATTTGAGTAGAGTCCGCCACCGGCGAGCGGCCGAGCGCGGGCGTGATCTGGGAGCGCTTCCCGAAATTCGTGCTCGGCTTCGTCAAGGCTTCGGCGGTGTTCTCGTTCGCGCTGTCGCCGGAACTGGTCGCCGGTGCCCGTGGCGCGCTGGGCGAGATTCGCACCTTGTGGTTCGCGGTCGCGTTCGTCTGCATCGGGCTCGAAACCTGCTTCATCGAGCTTGCGAGCTACGAGCAGGGCAGGCCCGCGCTCGCTTCCTCGGCGCGCAAGGCATCAACGTGATCTGGACGCTGCTGCTGGCGTGGCTTCTGTTCGGCGGCGTGATCGTTGCGCAGCCGACTATCAACTGACGGGCAACCCCGCAGGCCCGGTCGCCGGCGGCGTTTGCGTTTGAGCGTCAAAGACATGCTAACGCCGCGGGCTTGCACCCACGGCGTCTTCCTGATCGCAGACCCGGCAGAGCGCGAATGAAATCGCGTTCTGTTTCTATGACAGGCGCAGCACCGCCTCTTCGTACTTGCCCGAGCCCATGCCGGTGTCGGCGAAGATGCCGTGGTCGGCGATCCACTTGAAGGTCTCGTCATAGATCTCCTTGGTGTAGGGCTCGAACACCAGCCGCTCGCCCGGGCCCCAGCGCCGCGTGTCCATCCGCGCGTGATATCGATCCGGGAACTCGTTCTTGTAGTAGTGGGTGTAGAGCTCCGGCCGCAGATCGATGTCGCGTTGCGCGCGGCGCAGCGCCCGGAAGAACTTTCGGATGTCCTCCGGATCGGGATCGCCCTTGATCGTGGTCGCGATCATGAAGGTGCAGTCGATCACTTTGCGGAAGCCGAGCTGCTCGGCGAAATAATAGGGGCCCGAGAACAGCGTCGAGGCCTGCGCCTCGCCGTCGAGCAGCTGATCCATGCGGTGGAACAGCATGCCGTCGGCGAAGGTGAGGTTGATCTTGTCGGCCGGCATGTATTGCTCGAGCGCCTGGATGGTCGAGTAGTGGCTGCCCGACTGGTAGCCGACCGCAATCGGCACCCCGGCAAGGTCTTCCGGCTTCTGCACCGGCGAATCCTTCGGCACGAACACGCCGGCGGGCGCGACCGAATAGACGTCGCCATAGAGGCGGCCCTTGCCCTTCGAGGCGGCGACGCCAACCGTCCAGTGGCAGGCGCAGCTCACGTCCGAGGAGCGGCCCTTCTCGATCCCCTGCATCGCGCCGACCTTGTCGCCTTTGTAGTGGTGCGCGCCGTCGGTCGAGCGGATCAGCTCGAGGAAAATGTAATCGAGGCCTTCGTCCCTGAAGTAGCCCTTTTCCTCCGCCACCCATTCCTGAAGGCGGAAGTGCGGCTCGATGATGAATTTTTCCTTGGCCATCGCGTTTTCTCCTTCTTGATCGTGCCCGTGAGTTTCAATCAGCAGCAGTCACGTTTTGCACTACCCTTGTCGCGGTGCTCGGCGACGCGGCGCGCAGTGATCATCTTCACGTGGTCGTCCATCAGGCGGCGGGCGCCGGCCGGGTCGCGCATTTCGATCAGGGCCGCCAGCTGCTTGTGCACGTCGAGAACATGGCGGGCGACGCGCGGCGTCAGCGTCGGGTTCTGCGACGGCCACGATACGTGCTGAAGCGAGATGAGCTGAACCAGTAGCGCCCGGTTATGCGAGGCTTCCGCCACCGCGAGATGGAATTCGTGGCTCGAACGCGTGAAGGCGGGCACGTCGTCGATCTTGGCTTCCGCATCGGCGAGAAGCCCGCGCAGCCGCGCATGGTCCTCGGCGGTGGCGTTGATCGCGGCAAGCTCGGCGGCGTGGCATTCGATCGCGCGTTGCGCGTCCATGATTTCCGCGGCGGTGACGCCGGCGAGGTCGAGCTGCACCGCGAGCGCCTCTGCGAACAGCCGCGCATTGCCTTTGGCGATGCGGGCGCCGCCGCCGGAGCCGACCTTGATCTCGACAATGCCCTGCGCCTCAAGCGTGCGCAGCGCGTCGCGGGCGACGATGCGGCTGACGCCGAAGCGCTCGGCGAGGTCCTTCTCGGTGCCGAGGAAGTCGCCCGGGCGCAGCTCCTTGGCGAACAGCGCGTCGCGCACCTGGGTGACGATCTGGGTCGAGAGGGTCGGGCTGCGGAACGCAATGACGTTGCGTCCGAACGGCTTGCGTTCGGGCCTGCTCGCCGGGCTGGATCGCGCGGGCTTCGCCGCCATGGGGCCGCTACCTTGAAAGATATCAAAGATGATATCTTTCTCCTGCGGCCGCCGCAAGGGATGTTCCAGGAGACTAGGGCAGGCCGTTGGGGCGATTGGGGAAATCAGGCCTGCCGGAGCTCGAACAGGACCAGCGATTCGATCAGCAGCGATTTGCGGCCGACCAGGCGGGCGCGGAATTTCGCTTGCTCGATCAGCGAGCCGATCAGACCGAGGTCGGAATCCGAGGACAGCAGCAGATAAAACCGCCCGCCGGGCGCGAGGCACTGGCGGGCCTGTTCGAACAGCGCCTTGATGTCGCGGTAGCCGGGGCCGGCGTGCCAGGCGCGGTCGGCGACGTCGATCGGCTCCTCCGGGAAGAACGGCGGGTTGGACAGGATCACGTCGAACGCCGCCTTGGGCGCCAGCGCCGACAGGAGATCGCCGCAGACGACGGACATCCGGTCGGCAAAGCCGTGGGCGAGGGCGTTCTCGCGCGCCGATAGCGCAGCGTTCGGGTTGATGTCGACGGCCACCACATTGGCGGCGCCGGCGCGCGCGGCCGAGAGCGCGATGATGCCGGTGCCGGTGCCGACGTCGAGCACGTTGAGATCGCGCAGATTGAGCTGCGTCACGAAGCGCGAGAAATACTCGCTGGCGACGAAGTAGCGCGGATGGAAGACGGTTGGCCGCACGACGAGGCGAAAGCCGTCGGCGCGTACGGTGCGGGTGCTGCGGCGGTTCAGAACGAAATTATAGGATGCGAAATGGATGGCGCGGCGTAGCGCGCGTCGCGCCAGCTCGGGCGCAGCACTGCTCCTGACGGCACGGCGTCCCGTGTCCTCGAAACTCGCGACCACTGACCTGCCGTCCCCACAGCACTGAAAGGCGCCCCATCGCACCAGTCCACGGGCGCCGGGTCAAGCGGTCGTCGGAAACGCGGTCGAAGCGGAGGCCGGCGATGACGTCGCAGGGCCAGCGGTGCGATCGACAGAAAGAAAGCCCCGGGTCCGGGACCCGAGGCTTTCCATTCCAACCCCCCGAAGAATTCTTCGGCCGACGGCAACCCTATGCAGCCAGCCGCCCAAGTCAATTTGCGATCGCCGCAAATTGGTGGATCGCCCCTAATTGGTTTGAGCGTGTGACCCCAAAGCCACGCTTGCTGCCCACAAATCGCAAAATCGAACCGAAACAGCGGGGTTTTCGGACCGGTCCAGCAGATACTGTTCGAATCCCGACCGATGGAATCATCGGGGTGATGGCCGAATCATCCCCGCCGTGGTTTGCGGCGAAACAACCTGCGGTTTGTCGTTCAGCCGGTGCGCGCGCCCGCGGATGCGGGCGTAGCGCGACGCATCCACGGCACCATGAGCAGCACCAGCATCGCGAGCCAGACCATGCGCGCGCCATACCGGTCGTTCGGATTGGAGAGCGCGCCGCACACCGCGGCATTGGCGAGGATCGCGAGCGCGACCACCGCGGCCAAGTCGCCGACGCCGGCATATTGCCGCCGTCGCGCCGCGAGCACGGTCACGCCGAGGAGCAGCAGCGTCGACCCCCAGGCGATAGGGACCTGGATGCGATTGAGCGCGGTGAAGTCGAGATCGCCCCGTTGCTGGCGGGCGGCCTTCATCGCAGCCGTGGCTTGGGGCGTGAACGTCTCGATGATCCAGTGGGTGTGCCAGATGTCGGTGCGGATGCCGTAGCCGGTCGCGACGCGCACGAGCTGCTGCGCCGTCGCGGTGATCGCGGCCCAGAGCTGTGCCGCTGGATAGGCGGCGAGGCTCTCGCGCACGACGATGCGCATCTCGTCGCCCAGGCCCTCGAAGCGGCCGAGCTCGTCGAAAAGGTCGGAGCCCCAGAAGAAATAGTCGGTGTCGGTCGGCAGCTTGTCGCGGTTGGCGCAGAGTTTCGGCAAGCGCGGGTCGGGGCAGCGCTCGGCGAGATAGCGCGCGACGATGCCGGCTTGCAGCATGCGCCCGAACGGGATGGCGCTGCCGCCCGGCGTCCAGGCGAGCCGTCCGGCGACGGCGTAGTTGGCGGCGAAGAGGAGCGCGACGCTTATCGCGACGGCGAGCGCGCTGCGCGCAAGCCCGGCGAACGGCACGATGCCGCGCCGGACAAGCGCGACCAGGAGCCCGGCCGCGAGCAACGCCAGCAGCACCGCCAGCGTCGCCGTGTGGGTCGCGGCCGAGAACGCCAGCAGGGCGATCAGCGCCCGGCGCTCCCAGCGCGCCAGCGTCTCGACGCGCAGCGCCACGAGATAGAGCGCCAGCACCGCGACGCCCGCGAAGATGTCGGTGAGCAGCGTGCTCACGAGAAAGCCCAGGCCGGTGGCGATCGCCAGCGCGGCGGCGGTGACGATGAGCGTGAGCGGTGTCGCCAGCACATGCGCGCGAAGCGTCAGCCACAGCACCCAGACCGTGATCAGGGCTTGGATCGCCACCGCCGGCCAGAAATCCGGCCGCGCCGTGAGCACCAGATAGAGCCCGTAAACGGTCGAGCGGCTCTCCTCGAGATGTCCCTCGTACCAGCGCGCGAGATAGCCGCCGGTGTCGTATTGCAGGAGCGGGAACCCGTTCCACAGCGCAGGCGCGAGCAGGAGCAGCACGGCGCCGGCGGTGAAGCGGAGTTGCATCCGGGGTTTGGTGTCGGACTGATTCACCGGTGCAGTGTAGCCCGGATTGAGCGAAGCGAAATCCGGGACCGCCTGTGCCGCACAATCCCGGATTTCGCTGCCGCTCAATCCGGGCTACGATCAACCATGTTCGTCACCTTCTTCCATGAGCTCAAATCCGCCGGCGTTCCGGTGACGCTGCGCGAATATCTGACGTTGATGGAAGCGATGGACGCCGATATTGCCGGACGCAGGGTCGAGGACTTCTACTATCTCTCCCGCGCGGCGCTGATCAAGGACGAGCGCAATCTCGACAGGTTCGACCGCGTGTTCGGCCATGTGTTCAAGGGCCTCGACCTGGTCTCGGACGCCCTGAAGGTGGAGATTCCCGCCGAGTGGTTGAAGAAGCTCGCGGAGAAATACCTCACCGAGGAGGAGAAGAAGCTGGTCGAGGCGCTCGGCGGCCTCGACAAGCTTCTCGAAACGCTCCGCCAGCGCCTGAAGGAACAGAAGGGCCGCCACCAGGGCGGCTCGAAATGGATCGGCACCGGCGGCACGTCGCCGTTCGGCGCCTACGGCTACAATCCGGAGGGCGTACGCATCGGCCAGGACGAGAGCCGCCACAGGCGCGCGGTGAAGGTCTGGGACAAGCGCGAGTTCAAGGATCTCGACGGCGACGTCGAGCTCGGCACCCGCAACATCAAGGTCGCGCTGCGCCGGCTGCGCAAGTTCGCGCGCACCGGCGCGCCCGAGGAGCTCGATCTCGACGGCACCATCAGGGGCACCGCGCACAAGGGGTATCTCGACATCCTGATGCGGCCCGAGCGCCACAACGCCGTGAAGGTGCTGCTGTTCTTCGACATCGGCGGCTCGATGGACTGGCACATCAAGGCGACCGAGGAATTGTTCTCGGCGGCGCGCTCCGAGTTCAAGCACATGGAGCATTTCTACTTTCACAATTGCCTTTACGAGAAAGTGTGGAAGGAGAACCGCCGGCGCTGGAACGACACCACGCCGACCTGGCAGGTGCTGCACACCTTCCCGCACGACTACAAGGTGATCTTCGTCGGCGACGCCTCGATGTCGCCCTACGAGATCGCGGCGCCCGGCGGCTCGGTCGAGCATTTCAACGAGGAGGCCGGGCATGTGTGGATGGAGCGCGTGGCGCGCACCTATCCGGCCTGCGTCTGGCTCAATCCGGTGCCGGAAGGCGAGTGGGGCTATACGCAGTCGATCCGCATGATGCAGCAGCTCGTCGGCGGGCGGATGTATCCGCTCACGCTCGAAGGGTTGGACAAGGCGATGCGGGAGCTGGTGCGTTAGCCCGTGGCGCTGAACTGGAATATGACACGCGATGCGAAATAAATGGTATGCGCCTGGGTCGCTGCATCAGATTGTTTTTGATTTCCTACGGCTCCACTGCCAGAGCCGCGACGACCTAATTAATTTTGGCCGCAGACTTAAGGAGAAGTATCCAACCAACCAGCTTGATCCGAATATGCTTGGAGCCGGACTCGTAACCAAACAGCAGCTTTTGAACCTGTTTTTGGAATCGTGCGGTGGCCATGGTGTAGGTTTTGGAAATCCACTCGCCAGGATCTACGATGCGCTGGTCTACTGGGATGCTTTTACAGAATTTCCTGTGAGCAATTCCCGGTACGATTTTCAAATCAACTTTATTGTTGTGCAACAACTAGAGTCGAAAGGCGTCTTAGAAAATATAGTGAAGGGTCCAGGGATACTGCCTTGGCGGTACTATCCCGCCACAGCGGCGATATTGGTCGAAAAAGAGGGGCGGGAATTGCTGGGATCGGGAGCGGTTGTCTCGCACAATGGTCGAGTTTTCTTGCTCACGAACCGCCATGTGGTCGACCCCGCCGACAAGATGCGCATCAAATCAATCTGGTTGGGCGACGCACAGATTAACCTGGGCGACGTCAAACTTGTTCTTTCTGACACCGATGACCTAGCGGGCCTTTGGCCTGCACCCGGTTCCGAAGACACCGAGTTAGGTGTTTTGATGGAGCTGGAGGTGGGTCATGGAGAGACGAAAG
>JAIESR010000092.1 GCA_019745775.1 Xanthobacteraceae bacterium
TGCCCGCCGCTGCCACGAACGAGCCCGCACGGCCCGCCGACGCAATCACCGAGCCGACGCGCCCGGCGCCGCTGCGCGCCCGCACCGCCGAGCCGGCGAAGCTCAACGGCCAGGTCGCGGTCTTCATCAGCGGCAAGGAGAAGCGGATCTATGTCCGCCACGCCTTCGTGCCGGTGTTCGACATGCCGATCGAGATCGCCAACCCCGGCAGGCCGCTCGGCACCCACACCTTCACCGCACTGGAGGCCGTGGACGGCGGCAAGCGCATGCGCTGGAACGTCGTCTCGATGCCGCTGACCGTTGCCCAGCCGGTTGCGCCGGCCGCCAAGAAGGGCGCGCCGCCGCCGAAGCAGACCAAGAAGAGCCCCCGCGGTGCGCTGGTCACGGCCGACTCCTCCAGCGCCAGCGACGCGCTCGACCGCGTCACGATCCCGCCGGCGGCGCTCGACCGCATCGCCGAACTGCTGACGCCCGGCTCGTCGCTGATCATCTCGGACGAGGGGCTCGGCCGCGAGACCGGGCGCTACACCGAGTTCATCGTCGAGACGCGCTGACCACGCGGCGAATTGGTTGCAGCCCCAGACGCGGTCCGGGGCTGGCCTTTTGCGCCTCATGCTCTAGACTTCGCCCTCCGTCCGAGTGGCTCCGTTGCCGGAGCGCAGCGAGCGGGCCGGCGAAGGAGAATTCATGAGAAGCGCGACGATGCTGCGCGGCTTTGGTGCGGCGAGTGTGGTGGCCGGATCGGTGGCTTTCGGTTCGGTTCTGGCGGTCGTTTCGGCAGGCGACGCCTATGCCCAGCAGTGGCCCACCAAGACGGTGCGGATCATCGTTCCGTTCGCCCCCGGCAGCGCCACCGATCTCGTGCCGCGCGCGGTGTTCGAGCAGGTGCAGCAACAGACCGGCCAGACCTTCGTCATCGAGAACCGGCCCGGCGGCGGCACCACGACCGGGACCGCCGCGGTCGCGAAGTCCGATCCCGACGGCTACACCATGCTCGTCCACTCCAACGGCTTCGTCACTACGCCGGCAATCCAGAAGAACGTGCCCTACGATCCGGTCAGGGATTTTTCCGGCGTGACGCCGCTCGCCGCCGTGCCGATGGTGCTGGTCATCTCGCCCGAGAAGAAGATCAAGACGCTGAAGGAGCTGGTGGCCTACGCCAAGGCGAACCCCGGCAAGCTCAACTATGCCGCCGCCGGGCTCGGCACGCCGCCGCACCTGACGATGGAGCGGTTGCGCGTGGCGGCCGGCTTCACTGGCCAGGTCGTGCCGTTCAAGGGCGCGCCGGAAGCGCTGACCGAAGTGATCGCCGGCCGCGTCGACGTCTATTTCAGCCCGCTGCCGCCGGCGGTGCAACTGATCCAGAGCGGGCAGCTCATCCCGCTGGCGGTCTCGAGCGTCAAGCGCGCCGCCGCGCTGCCCAACGTGCCGACCACGACCGAGTCGGGGTTCCCGAATTCCGACTTCGACTTCTACTCCAGCCTGTTCGTGCCGAAGAAGACGCCGCGCAACGTGGTCGCGCGGATCCACGAGCTCACGGTCAAGGGCTTGCAGACGCCCCTCATGAAGGAGCGGTTCGACAAGCTCGGCGTCGAGCCCTTGATCATGACGCCCGAGGCTTTCGACGCGCGGATTGCGCAGGAGACGAAGATCGCAGTCGAGCTCGCGCAGGCGACCGGTCTAGCGAATTCGCAGTAGTGGCCGGAAGCGGATGCTCGACGGGTTCAAGCGCAGCGAGATCAAGACATCCGGCGCGCGGATCGTCACGGTGACCGCCGGCAAGGGGCCGCCCTTGCTGTTGATGCACGGCAATCCGTTCAACCACCTGTCGTGGCTGAAGATCGCGCCGCGGCTCGCCACCGAGTTCACGGTGGTCGCCACCGATCTGCGTGGCTACGGCGATTCCGAGAAGCCGCCGGGCGGGCCCAAGCACATCAACTACTCGTTCCGCGCGATGGCGCAGGACCAGGTCGAGGTGATGGCGGCGCTCGGCTTCGAGCGCTTCTATGCCGCCGGCCACGACCGTGGCGCGCGCGTGCTGCACCGCATGTGTCTCGATCATCCGCGGAAGGTCGCGCGCGCCGCAATCATCGACATCGTGCCGCAGCACTATCTCTACGCCAACATCAGCAAGGCCTGGGCGACGTTCTCCTGGCACTGGTTCTTCAACATCCAGCCCTACGACCTGCCCGAGAAGATGATGGGCGCCGATCCCGACTGGTTCATCAAGAAGAAGCTCGCCAAGACCGAGCAGGGGCTCAGCATCTTCGATCCCGCCGCGCTCGAGGATTTCATGCGCTGTTTCCGCAATCCGAAAACCATCCATGCGATCTGCGAGGACTATCGCGCCGGCGCGTCGACCGATCTCGAAATGGACGAGGCCGACATGCAGGCCGGGCGCAAGATCGATTGTCCGCTGTTGCTGCTATGGGGCGCAACAGGCGGCGTCGGGCGCAACCAGAAGTCGATGGAGATCTGGCCGCGCTACGCCTCCGACATCCGGGCCGGCAAGGCGCTGCCGAGCGGGCATTACGTCCAGGACGAAGCGCCCGAGGAAACCTATGCGGAGCTGCGCGCGTTCTTCCGGGATGGCGAGCTGAAATAGGTGCGGCAAACGAGCGGCGGCGCTCGCCACCGCATGCGAGATTTGCTAGGTCTCGGAACGCGGTCCGGATATCCGGAAACCACTGTCCGGCCGCGATCGATCCCCATCTTGGACGCGATGAACCAGCCAACCGAGCCGAATCCGCGGAATCGCCTGCAGGGCGTGATCGACGCGGCGCGTTTCATTCGTTGGTTTTGTGATCAAAAGATCGGCTGGGGCCGGATCGGCGTCGCGATCAGCCTCACGATCATCGCGATCGCGGTCTTCGTGCTGTTCAACACCCTGCGCGGCATCGAGCTCAAGGACGTTCTGCAGGCCCTTCGCAAATCCGATCCGAGAGACATCCTGCTCGCGTCGCTGTTCGTTGCGTTCGGCTATTTCACGCTGACGTTCTACGACCTGTTCGCGCTGCGCACGATCGGCCGCAGCGACGTGCCGTACCGTATCGCGGCGCTCGGCGGCTTCACCAGCTATTCGGTCGGCCACAATGTCGGCGCCAGTGTGTTCACCGGCGGCGCCGTGCGCTACCGCGTGTACTCGGCCTGGGGGCTCGACGCCATCGACGTCGCGAAGCTCTGCTTCATCGCCGGGCTGACATTCTGGCTCGGCAACGCCACCGTGCTCGGGCTCGGCATCGCCTATGTGCCGGAAGGCGCGAGCGCCATCAACCAGTTGCCGGCCTGGTTCAACCGCCTGCTCGCGTTCATGACGCTCGCCATCCTGGCGCTCTATGTCGCGTGGGTGTGGACCGGGCAGCGCGTGATCGGCCGCGACGGCTGGCAGGTGGCGCTCCCCGGCGGGCCGCTCACGCTGCTGCAGATCGGCATCGGCATCGTCGATCTCACGTTCTGCGCATTGGCGATGTATGTGCTGTTGCCGGACGAGCCGCATATCGGCTTTGTCATGCTCGCGGTTGTTTTCGTGTCGGCGACGCTGCTTGGCTTTGCCAGCCACTCGCCCGGCGGTCTCGGCGTGTTCGACGCCGCCATGCTGGTCGCGCTGTGGCAGTACCACCGCGCCGACCTGCTGGCGGGGCTGCTGCTGTTCCGGCTGCTTTATTACATCGTCCCGTTTGCGCTTTCGCTGCTGCTCCTGGGCGCGCGTGAAGTCGTGCTCGGCATCGGCGCATCGCGCGCGCGGGCTCGGCGACCGTTCGATCCGCCGCCGTCGCCTTGACGGCAGTGGTGCACCGGGGGCGCTTCGATTGTTGCGATTGGACCGACGTTGGTCTATCGCAGGGGCGACATGGCGCTCGCCAGCAGCGATTGGCTTCGGGGCAGCCGCGCCTACAAGCGGATCGGCGCGTCGCGCCTTGCGCTCGGCGCGGTAGCGTTCGTCTTCGCGGCTTTGTGGGCGTTCGGCGCGCTGTCGGCGATGCCGGCCGTCATCGCCTTCCTGCTGACCGCTCTGGCCATCCTGTTCAGCCGCGAGACTGCCGTCGAGGCGCCGCTCAACGCGGTCACGGTCGACAGCCATTCGATCGCCGATCAGGCCGTGATGCTGGAAACGGTGCTGGCGGGCCTTCCCCAGCCGGTGATCGCCCTCGACGTGCACGGCGAGGTGTTGGCGGCGAATGCGCCGGCCCGCGCGGTCGCGCCGGCGCTGCGCCGCGGCGAGCCGGTGTCGCTGGCGCTGCGCGTGCCGGAAGTCCTGGACGCGATCCGGCGCGCGATCGCGAGCGACGTGCCGCAGCGGGTCGAGTTCATCGAGCGCGTGCCGCTCGAGCGCTGGTACGAGGCGATCGTGGTACCGGCCGCGTTGCCGGGTGCCGCGCTGCAGCCGCCGGCGCGTCTGGTGCTGGTGACCCTCGACGATCTCACGCCGCTGCGGCGGGTCGAGGAAATGCGCGCCGACTTCGTCGCCAATGCCAGCCACGAGCTGCGCACGCCGCTGGCGGCGCTGTCGGGCTTCATCGAGACCCTGCAGGGGCCGGCGCGCGAGGATCCCGTCGCGCGCGCCAAATTCCTGTCGATCATGCAGGCGCAGGCGACGCGCATGGCGCGCCTGATCGACGACCTCCTGTCGCTCTCGCGCATCGAGCTCAACGCGCATCTTCGCCCCAATACGCGGGTCGAGCTGCGCGGCCTGGTGCGCCAGGTGGTCGACGGGCTGCAGACGCTGGCGCGCGACCGCGAGGTCGAGGTCGGCGTGACCGCGTCGGCCGATCAGGTCGAGGTGCTGGGCGACCGCGACGAGCTCTTGCGCGTATTCGAGAACCTGATCGAGAACGCGCTCAAATACGCCGCCTCCGGCAAGCGCGTGCAGGTTACGCTCGCCGCCGACAGCGTCCGCAACGAGGCGCGCGTCGCGGTCCGCGACTTCGGCCCCGGCATCGCCCCCGAGCATCTGCCGCGACTGACCGAGCGCTTCTACCGCGTCGACGTCGCCGACAGCCGCGCGCAGGGCGGCACCGGCCTCGGCCTTGCATTGGTCAAGCACATCCTCAATCGCCACGGCGGCCGGCTGACGATCGAGAGCGTCGCCGGGCAGGGGGCTACCTTCACGGCGGTGTTGCCGCTCGGCGCGACCCGCGCCAAGGCCAATTGAGTTTTTGCTCGCCAGATCGGGCGTCCCATTGCTAACAGTCATGCTCCGATGAGGCCGGCGGCCAACTGCCGGGGGCGACTTGTCAGCTCCGACTGGAGAAATTCGTGAAGTTGTTCCGAAGTTTGACGGTTGCCGGCGCCCTCGCGATGGCGAATGTTCCCGCTGGTGCCGCCGACGTATCGGGCGCGGGAGCTACGTTCCCGTATCCGGTCTATGCCAAATGGACGGATGCGTACCGGAAAGCGACTGGCATCGCCGTAAGCTACCAGTCGATCGGTTCTGGCGGCGGCATCAAGCAGATTTATGCGCGCACCGTGACCTTCGGTGCTTCAGACGCGCCGGTGAGCGGTGAGGATCTGGATAAGCGCGGGCTCGCGCAGTTCCCGATGGTGATGGGCGGCATCGTGCCGGTGATGAATGTTCCCGGCGTCAAGCCCGGCCAAGTTGTTCTTGACGGGCCGACGCTGGCCAACGTGTTCCTCGGCGAGATCAAGAACTGGGACGATCCTGCCATCGCCAAGCTCAATCCGCGCGCCAGGCTGCCCAGGCTGCCGATCGTCATCGTGCACCGCTCGGATGGATCAGGCACCACCTTCAATTTCACCTACTACCTGTCCGACGTGAGCTTGGCCTGGAAGTCAAAAGTCGGGTTCAGTACCCTGGTGCAGTGGCCGACCGGCGTTGGCGCCAAAGGCAACGAAGGCGTCGCCAATAACGTGGCCAACATCAGGGGCGCGATCGGCTACGTCGAGTATTCCTATGCCCGGCATAACAATCTCACGCACGTCAATATGATCAACAAGGCCGGCAAGATCGTGCCGCCTGCCTCGGAGTCCTTCCAGGCGGCGGCCGCGAACGCGAATTGGAATTCGCAACCGGGTTATGGCGTCATTCTCGCCAATCAGCCCGGCGAGAAGTCGTGGCCGATGACCGCGGCGACCTGGATCCTGATCTACAAGCAGCCGAAAGACGCCAACGCGACCCGCGAAGCGCTCGAGTTCTTCGCCTGGGCATATCGCCACGGTGGCAAGGTGGCGGAACAGCTTCACTACGTTCCAATGCCGGCCAAGGTGGTCAACGACATCCAGGCCATGTGGATGGCCGAGATCAAGGATTCGAGCGGCAAACCGATCTTTGTCGCGGCGAATTGACGGAGCGGGCGGATCGGAGCGGCCTATCCTCGCAGTCCTGATCGGCCATCGCCCGCGGCCGGCTGGATGATTTATCCATAAAAATCAATCCTTTAGCGTGTCATCTGGCTGTCATCCAGAAGTCATACAAGGGTGACGTGCACCGACTACGGGTCAGGTGCCATGAGGGTGGCCTCACCAGAAGAAACTGACGAGGCGTCGGCCCCCCCGAACCACAGGAGAGACCCTTGAAGATTGCAACACTAGCTGGCGCGCTGGCGCTTGCGGCGGCTGGATCGCTGCTCGCTGGGCAGGCCGAGGCGCGCGACCAGATCCGCATCGTCGGATCGTCGACCGTCTATCCGTTCACCACCACGGTTGCCGAGCAGTTCGGCAGGACGTCGGGAATGAAGACACCTGTCGTCGAGTCCACCGGCACCGGCGGCGGCATGAAGCTGTTCTGCGGCGGCGTCGGCGTAGCGCATCCCGACGCAAGCAATGCCTCGCGCGCCATGCGCAAGAGCGAATTCATGGACTGCCAGAAGAACGGCGTCACCGGCATCGTCGAGATCAAGATCGGCTTCGACGGCCTGACACTGGCGCAGTCCAAGGCAGGCCCGGCGATGAAGCTCACCATGGGCCAGGTGTTCCTTGCCCTTGCCAAGGAGGTCCCCGGCAAGGACGGCAAGATGGTCGCCAACCCCTACCGCAACTGGTCGGACATCGATCCGTCGCTGCCCAATGTCCGGATCGAGGTGCTGGGACCGCCGCCGACCTCGGGCACCCGCGACTCCATGCACGAGCTGTTCATGGAAGTGGGCGCGCTTCAGGTTCCCGCGGTCGCCGCGCTGCGGAAATCGGACCCCAAGGCGTTCGAGCGGGCCTGGAAGACGTTGCGTGAGGATGGCGCGTATGTCGAAGCCGGCGAGAACGACAACGTGATCGTCCAGAAGCTCGAAGCCAACCGGAACGCGTTTGGCATCTTTGGTTTCTCGTTCCTCGATGCCAACGCCGCCAAGCTGCGCGGTGTCGCCCTCGACGGGACCGAGCCGACCTACGACAATATCGCCGGCGGCAAGTACAAAGGCTCCCGCCCGCTGTTCGTGTACATCAAGAAGCAGCACGTCGGCGTGGTTCCAGGGCTCGACAAGTTCGCGGCCGAGTATGTGTCCAATCGGGCGCTGGGCGAGGATGGCTACCTGGCCAAGAAGGGTCTCGTGACCCTGCCCAAGGATCAGCTCGAGCCGGTCCGCAAGGCGGTGCTCGGACTGATCCCGATGTCCGAACCGAGCATGTAACGCTGCTACGACAAACGGCAGCGGTCGTGCCCTGTGCGGCCGCTGCCGACGCCTTCCGATTACTTCTTGATCGTACGCGTGTCTGATTGCGGTCATTCCGGGGTGTGTGATGGGGCTCCTCTATTTTTCCGGCGTGGCCGTGCTGGTCGTCGTCGGGTTCCTGTTCGGGCGCTCCCGCGCAGCCTTGGCTGAGCGGACCGAACCCCTGCATTCGCGCCCTAATTATCACGGTGCGTTTGTCGCCCTCAGCATCCTGATCCCGATGGTGCTCCTGTTCGCGATCGGCGTTCCGATTGCGAACCATGTCACCGAAACCGAGGCGCTCAACGCCTACGATCCGCAGATCGCCGGCGACCAGCTCAGGCGCGGCGCGGTGCTGCGCGACATCGTCGCTCTCGCCAACGAACGCTACGCCGGCCAGCCCAGCGAGGCGCTCCGCCGCGCTGCCGACACCTATGCCAGTCTGCGCGCCTGGTCGATCTACCTGATCATCTGCGGGGGCATCGTCTTTGCCCTGCTGGGGATCGCCTTCAGCCTGCGCACGCTGTCGGCCCGGTTCCGGGCGCGCAACCGGGTCGAGGCTGTCGTCAAATGGACGTTGTTCGCCGCAGCCTGCGTCGCGGTGCTGACCACCATCGGGATCGTCGCCTCGGTTGTGTTCGAGACCATCCGGTTCTTCGACCGGGTGTCGCCGATCGATTTCCTGTTCGGGCTGCATTGGAGCCCGCAGACGGCCATTCGCGCCGACCAGGGAGGCTCTTCCGGCTCGTTCGGCATCGTCCCCCTGGTCACCGGCACGCTGCTGATCACCGTCATCGCGATGCTGATTGCCGGTCCTATCGGCCTGTTCGCCGCCATCTACATGGCCGAGTACGCCACGCCGCGGTTCCGCAATTTCGCCAAGCCGGTCCTGGAGATCCTGGCCGGCATTCCCACCGTGGTGCTCGGATTCTTCGCCGCGCTGACCCTGGCCCCGCTGATCCGCGCCTCCGGTGAGGCATTGGGGCTGAACGTCGCCTCGGAAAGCGCATTGGCGGCCGGCATCGTGATGGGGATGATGATCATCCCATTCGTCTCGTCGCTGTCCGACGATGTGATCAATGCGGTGCCGCAGTCGCTCCGGGATGGTTCCTACGCCATGGGTGCGACCAAGTCCGAGACCATCAAGAAGGTCGTCCTGCCAGCGGCCTTCGGCGGCATCGTGTCGGCGTTCATGCTGGCGATCAGCCGCGCGGTCGGCGAAACCATGATCGTGGTCATGGCCGCTGGCCTCGCCGGCAATCTCACGTTCAATCCGCTGGAGGCGGTGACGACTTTCACCGTCCAGATCAAGACGATCCTTGTCGGCGATCAGGAATTCGATAGCGCCAAGACGCTGTCGGCCTTTGCACTCGGATTTGTGCTGTTCTTCTTTACGCTTACGCTCAACGTCATCGCGCTCCAGATCGTCAAACGGTATCGGGAACAATATGACTGACGCGGTCCTCCCTGGATTTCGAAGCCTCGACCTCGCCTCGGATGCTGCGAAAGCGCGGATCCGCGCGCGGTACCGATCGGAGGCGCGGTTTCGGTTCTACGGTCTGTTTGCGGTCGGGCTGACCGCGGCGTTCGTGCTTATCGTCCTTGCCGATATCCTAATTCGCGGTCTACCGGCCTTCACCCAGCATTGGCTTCAGCTCGAGGTGATGGTCGATCCCACCGAAATCGATCCGAAGGGGACCAGGAATCCAGCCGACCTGCGTGGTGGCGACTACCAGCTTCTGGTCCGCAACGCGTTGCGCGCCCAGTTTCCGGAGGTGGCCGATCGCGCCGGCCGCCGGGCGCTCGACAGCCTCCTGTCGTCCGCCTCCGCCGACGCACTGCGCGATCGGGTGGTCGCCGATCCCGCGCTGATTGGCCGGACCATCAAATTGCCGCTGCTGATGTCCGATCAGGCCGACCTTTATTACAAAGGGTTCGGCACCCGCATCGATCAGCGTCCTGGTCGCGGCGCGCTGACGCCGAGCGGCACCAGCGGCGAGATCGTTCTGACCGGCTCTTCCAACGATTTCGCGCCTTATCTGAATGCAACCAAGCAGGCATTGTCGGAACGCGCGCGAAATCTCCGCCGGGAGGCCGGTCGGCTCCGAGCGATCGTCGGTCAACTGGAAGCACGACGTTCGTCCGCGGGCGAAGCTGAGCGCGCCGGCCTCACCGGCAACATCGAAACCCTGACGCAGCGCATCAAGGACCTCGACGGAGACGCGGCCGCCCTGCAGGCCCGCTTCGACGCGGTCAGCGGCGAGGAAACGCTGGACGACAGACTGCCGAGCCAACTTGTTGCGATCAACGGCGGGCTCGTCAAGCTGACGCGGATCGGCAGTTCCTCGGCCACCGGAACCGTTCTTCTGCCGCTGCAATCGGCCGCCGAAGCGCCGGGCGGAACGTGGCAGTCCGTGACCTATCTCACGCCGGAGGGCAGCCGCCGGGTGACCGATCGGGAGGTGGCCTGGCTCGAGCGATTGAAGGAAAATGGCCAGGCTACGCGGACCTTCAACTGGGCGTTCTTCACGTCGGGCGACAGCCGGGAGCCGGAGCTCGCGGGAATCCGTGGCGCCCTGGTCGGTTCGGCGCTGACGCTCCTGGTGACGCTGGTGCTGTGCCTGCCGGTCGGCATCGCTGCCGCAATTTATCTGGAGGAATTCGCCCCCAAGAATCGGCTGACGGAACTGATCGAAGTGAACATCAACAACCTCGCGGCGGTGCCTTCGATCGTCTTCGGTCTGCTGGGGCTGGCGATGTTCCTGAATTTCTTCGGGCTGCCGCGTTCGGCGCCCCTGGTGGGCGGTCTGGTGCTCGCTCTCCTTGTCCTCCCGACCATCATCATCGCCGGGCGGGCGGCCCTGAAGGCGGTCCCGCCGTCGATCAAGGAGGCGGCGCTGGGAGTCGGCGCGTCGCATCAGCAGGCGATCTTTCATCACGTGCTGCCGCTGGCGATGCCCGGGATCATGACCGGCACGATCATCGGCATGGCCCATGCGCTCGGCGAAACCGCGCCTCTGCTGATGATCGGCATGGTCGCGTTCATTGTCGAGCCGGCGCGCAGCATCACTGACGCGGCAACCGTCCTGCCGGTCCAGATCTACCTCTGGTCCGACCTGCCCGAGATCGCGTTCCAGGCCAAGACCGCCGCGGCGATCATAGTCCTGCTGGTGTTCCTTTTTGTCATGAACGGCGCCGCGATTTATCTGCGCAAGCGATTTGAGCGCCGGTGGTAGCGGTAATGGAGCTCGAAGACATGAATACGATGGTCAAAGTGAGCGATATCGTTCCGGCGGCGGAAGCCCACGCACCCGAGCATGGCACGAAGGTGGTCGCGCGCGACGTGAACGTCTACTACGGCGAGAAGCGCGCCCTGTTCGACGTCAGTCTCGACATTCCGGCGCGGTCGGTCATGGCCCTGATCGGTCCCTCGGGTTGCGGCAAATCGACGTTCTTGCGCTGCCTCAACAGAATGAACGATACCATCCCGATCGCGCGTGTTACCGGACGCATCGAGATCGACGGCCGCGACATCCACAGTGCCGATCTGGATGTGGTCCAGCTGCGCGCCAATGTCGGAATGGTCTTCCAGAAGCCAAATCCGTTTCCCAAATCGATCTACGAAAATGTGGCCTATGGTCCGCGGATTCATGGGCTCGCCAGGTCGAAGTCTGAGCTGGACGGCGTCGTCGAGTCGAGCCTGCGCCGGGCCGGGCTGTGGGAAGAAGTGAAGGATCGCCTCGGCGATTCAGGCACCGGCCTGTCCGGCGGTCAGCAGCAACGCTTGTGCATCGCGCGGGCGATCGCGGTCAGTCCCGAGGTCATCCTGATGGATGAGCCGTGCTCCGCTCTCGACCCGATTGCGACGGCCAAGATCGAGGAGCTGATGGATGAGCTGCGGGAGAACTATACGATCGTCATCGTGACACACTCGATGCAGCAGGCAGCCCGCGTTTCCCAGCGAACGGCGTTCTTCCACCTGGGAATCCTGGTGGAGACCGGTCCGACCGAAAAGATATTCACCAATCCGAGCGACAAGAAGACCCAGGACTACATCACCGGCCGCTTCGGCTGACGTGAGCAGCTCCTTAGGAACGACGATGATGGTCATGCAAGAACACACCGCCAAGGCTTTCGACGCCGACCTCCAGGACTTGTCCCGCATGGTCGCCGAGATGGGCGGCCTGGCCGAAAAGCAGATCGCGGATTCCATCGACGCGCTGACGAAGCGCGACTCGGTGCGCGCCGAGCGCGTCATCGCCGCGGACCTCGCAATCGACAATCTGCAGCGCGAGATCGAGGACCGGTCGGTGCTGACGATTGCCCGCCGCCAGCCCATGGCGGTCGACCTGCGCCAGATCGTGAGCGCATTACGCATCGCCAACGATCTCGAACGGATCGGCGATCTCGCCAAGAACATCGCCAAGCGCGTGCTGCCGATCACCACCGAGTTCCATCCGCAGAAGCTGATCCGCGGCGTCGAGCATATGTCGGCGCTGGTGCTGGCGCAGCTCAAGCAGGTACTGGACAGCTACGCCAGCCACGACGTCGAAAAGGCGATGGCGGTCTGGAATGGCGACGAGGAAGTCGACGCCATCTGCACCTCGCTGTTCCGCGAGCTGCTCACTTACATGATGGAAGATCCTCGCCATATTACGTTTTGTATCCACCTGATGTTCTCGGCCAAGAACATCGAGCGTATGGGCGACCATGCGACCAATATCGCCGAGACCGTGTATTTCATGGTTCAGGGTCGTCCGATCACCGACGAACGACCGAAAGGCGACACCCTGGCGGCGCTGGCCGCCGAGCATTGAGCGAAAGGCACATGAGCGGAACAAGCCCGCGCATTCTGATCGTCGAAGACGAAGAGGCCCTCACGCTGCTGCTTCGATACAACCTCGAAGCGGCAGGCTATGACGTTGATACCGTCGCCCGCGGCGACGAGGCCGACGTCCGTTTCAGGGAACGCCCGCCCGATCTCGTGATCCTCGACTGGATGCTTCCCGGCCTCTCCGGCATCGAGATCTGCCGGCGGCTGCGGGCCCGCCCCGACACCCGCCAGCTCCCGATCATCATGCTGACCGCCCGCGGCGAGGAGAGCGAGCGCGTGCGCGGCCTGTCGACCGGCGCCGACGACTACATCGTGAAGCCGTTCTCGGTGCCGGAGCTGTTGGCGCGGGTCTCGGCGCTGCTGCGGCGATCCTCGCCGGAGCGGATCGCCGACATCCTTTCGTTTGGCGAGCTCGAACTTGACCGCGAGAAGAAGCGGGTCTCGCGCAACGGCCGCGCCATCGATCTCGGCCCGACCGAGTTCCGCCTGCTCGAGTTCCTGATGGAGCGCCCCGGCCGCGTGTTCTCGCGCGAGCAGCTGCTCGACGGCGTGTGGGGGCGTGACGTCTATATCGACGAGCGCACGGTCGACGTCCATGTCGGCCGGCTGCGCAAGGCGCTCAACCGCGGCCACGCCGACGATCCGATCAGGACGGTGCGCGGCGCCGGTTACGCCCTCGACGACAAGTTCGGCCGCGCCTCAAGCGTTGCGTAGGACGAGATGATAGGGGCTGACACAGTTCGTAGCCCGGATGGAGCGGAAGCGACATCCGGGACCGACAGCCCCGGATTTCGCTGACGCTCAATCCGGGTTACGGCTCGTCTCCTAGCCGCGGAACGGCGGCCGGCGATCGCGCCGCGTGTTCGCCGGCTGATAGGCGACGCGCGAGTGATGGGCGCAGTAGGGCAGGCCGGTCAACGACTGACCGCCGCAGAAGAAGAAGTCCGAACTGCCGGGATCGCCGATCGGCCAGCGGCAGGTATCTTCCGTCAGCTCGAGGATCGTGCGGCGCTGCCCGATCGGGATGACGTTGTCGAGGAACTCCGGCTCTTCCGCGATCTCATAGTCGAACGCGTGCGCCAGCGCCGTGTTGCCGCGCATCGACGGGCGCGAGACCCGCAGCATGTGCGTGTGGGTGCGCGGCTTGCGCGGCCGCGGCGCCGCGGATGACGGCGACTTGGCGCGGCCCGAGAGCCCGAGCCGATGCACCTTGCCGATGACGGCATTGCGCGTGATGCCGCCGAGCTCGGCGGCAATCTGTGAGGCTGACAGTCCGTCGGACCACAGCTTCTTCAGCATCTCCACGCGTTCGTCGGTCCAGCTCATGCCGCTCATTCCTTGGCGAGTTCGCGCAACGGATCAGTCGAGACAGAATCCAACCTTCGGTCCGGGCAGCCATCAAGCTGGCCCGACGCGTACGCCCACTAACGATTTACTCAGTGACAGTCCGCCGCACGAAATGTCGTATCTGATGATCGAAACGCTACAATATGGCTGGAGTCTGGCGCAACGTCCGAAGCACTAACGTCCACATCTTACACTTCCTGACTCTCAAAGCATCCACACTTTTCGCAGTGTTGTGCCTTGCGAGCGACACCAAAGGCCCGTCGTACAGGCTGTTTGGGCGTGTTGACAGCGGTTGGCGCGGCCCTAAAATACCCGAATGTGCCGCCCGGAGAGGCGGCACATTCATTTCCCAATCGTCGTTGCAGGGCCGATGAGCGAGCAGGGTACGTCGCATTTGTTGCCGGTTTTTGCGCGGGTCGACCTCGCTTTCGAGCGGGGCGAGGGCGCCTGGCTGACGGCGACCAATGGCCAGCGCTACCTCGACTTCACGTCGGGCGTGGCGGTCAACGCGTTGGGGCACGCGCACCCGCACCTGATCGAGGCGATCGGCGAGCAGGTGCAGAAGCTTACGCACGTCTCCAACCTCTATCGCATCCCCGAGGCGGAGCGGCTGGCGGACCGGCTGTGCGAGGCGAGCTTTGCCGACTTCGTGTTCTTCGCCAACTCCGGCGCCGAGGCGATGGAGGGCGCGATCAAGGTCGCGCGCAAGTATCAGGCGGCGAGCGGCAAGCCGGAAAAGTTCCGCATTGTCACATTCGAGGGCGCGTTCCATGGCCGCACACTGGCGACGCTCGCCGCCGGTGGACAGAAGAAGTATCTCGACGGCTTCGGTCCCCCGGTCGACGGCTTCGACCAGGTCCAATCCCTCGACCTCGATCTGGTCCGCAAGGCGATTGGTCCGGCCACCGGTGCGATCCTGATCGAGCCGATCATGGGCGAGGGCGGCGTGCGCGTGGTCGCGCCCGAGTTCCTGAAAGGCCTGCGCCAACTGTGCGACCAGCACGGGCTGCTATTGATGTTCGACGAGGTGCAGACCGGCATGGGCCGCTCCGGCGAGCTGTTCGCCTATCAGCGCACCGGTGTCACCCCCGACATCATGGCGCTCGCCAAGGCGCTGGGCGGCGGCTTCCCGATGGGCGCGGTGCTCGCCACCGCCGAGGCCGCCAAGGGCATGACCGCGGGCACCCATGGTTCGACCTTCGGCGGCAACCCGCTGGCGATGGCGGCGGGCAACGCCGTGCTCGACGTCATGCTGGCCGACGGCTTCTTCGACCACGTCAAGCGGATGTCGCTCATCCTCAAGCAGAAGCTCGCCGGCATCAAGGATCGTTTCCCGGGCGTGATCGCCGAGATCCGCGGCGAGGGGCTGCTGATCGGGATGCGCGCGGTGGTGCCGAGCGGCGAACTGGTCGACGCGTTGCGCGCCCAGAACCTGCTGGTGGTCGCCGCCGGCGACAATGTCGTGCGCCTGCTGCCGCCGCTGATCGTGACCGAGACGGAGATCGCGGACGCGGTGCAGCGCATCGAGCGCGCCTGCGAGCGCCTGGCCAAGACGCATCCGCAGGCGGCCGCGCAGGGAGCTGCCGGATGAGCGCCAACGGTGTGCGGCATTTCCTCGACCTGATCGACATTCCCAGCGATGAATTGCGGGGCATGATCACGGAGGGCCGCGCCATCAAGGCGAGGTGCAAGAACGGCGGCGACACCGGCCGGCCGCTCGCCGGCAAGACGCTGGCCATGATCTTCGAGCGGCCGTCGACCCGCACCCGCGTCTCCTTCGAGGTCGCGATGCGCCAGCTCGGCGGCGACGCCATCATGCTGACCGCGGACGAGATGCAGCTCGGCCGCGGCGAGACCGTCGCCGACACCGCGCGCGTGCTCTCGCGCTATGTCGACGCCATCATGATCCGCACTCTCGATCACGACGCGGTCGCGGAACTGGCGAAATTCGCCACCATCCCAGTCATCAACGGCCTGACGCGGCGCTCGCATCCGTGCCAGGTGCTGGCCGACGTCATGACCTTCGAGGAGCATCGCGGACCGATCCGCGGCAAGACCGTGGCCTGGTCTGGCGACGCCAACAACGTGCTGGGGTCGTGGATGCACGCGGCCGAGCGGTTCGAGTTCCGGCTGCGGGTGGCGAGCCCGGCGGAGCTCAAGCCGAAGAAATGGCTGACGGACTGGGCGAAGTCGACCAAAGCCGACATCGCGATCGTCACCGATCCGGAAGCCGCGGTGAAGGGCGCCGACTGCGTCGTCACCGACACCTGGGTCTCGATGGGCGACAAGAACGGCCAGCGCCGCCACAACCTGCTCAAGCGCTATCAGGTCAATGCCCGGCTGATGGCGAAGGCCAAGCCCGACGCGATCTTCATGCATTGCCTGCCCGCCCACCGCGGCGAGGAGGTCACCGACGAGGTGATCGATGGGCCGCAGTCGGTGGTGTTCGACGAGGCCGAAAACCGCCTGCATGCCCAGAAGGGCATTCTGACGTGGTGCCTCCACGCCAATTCCCGCTGACGCGGCAGCGTTGATCGATCCGTTGGTCGGGGTCGAAAATTCGAGCCCGCGACGCCATATAGGTCAGGATGCAACGCCAGACGACCATTCCCAGCCGGCAACCCTCCGCGACGTCGGCGGACGACACCGTCCTTCCGTTCGAGGTGAAGGCGCTCGACCTGCGCGGCCGCGTGGTGCGGCTTGGACCGGCGCTCGACACCATCCTGCGCGCCCACGACTACCCGGCGCCGGTGGCGAAGCTCCTCGGCGAGGCGGTGGTGCTGGCGGTGCTGCTCGGAACTTCGCTGAAGTTCGAGGGCCGCTTCATCCTGCAGACCCAGGGCGACGGCCCGGTCCGCATGCTGGTGGTCGACTACACCACCCCCGGCAAGATCCGCGCCTGCGCGCGCTTCGACGCCGATCGCGTTGCCGCCGCCATTGCCGCCGGCAAGACCGATACCGGCGGGCTGCTCGGTCGCGGCCATCTTGCGCTGACGATCGACCAGGGGCCGGACATGAGCCGCTACCAGGGCCTGGTGGCGCTCGACGGCAAGTCGTTTGAGGATGCCGCGCACGAATACTTCCTGCGCTCGGAACAGATCCCGACCCGTATCCGCCTCGCCGTCGGTGAAGAGCTCAGCGCCGCGGCCGGCGGCGCGCAACATCGCTGGCGCGCCGGCGGGTTGCTGGTGCAGTTCCTGCCGAAAGCGCCGGAGCGTGCGCGCCAGCCCGACCTCGACCCCGGCGATGCGCCGGCCGGTCGCGTTGCGCAAGGCTTGAGTTCACATGTCGTGCCCGAGGACGACGCCTGGGTCGAAGGCCGTGCGCTGGCGGAGACGGTCGAGGACGTCGAGCTGATCGATCCGGCGCTCTCGACCGAGCGGCTGGTCTATCGCCTGTTCCACGAGCGCGGCGTGCGCGTCTTCCGCGACGCCGCGGTGTCGGCGGAGTGCTCGTGCTCGCGCGAGAACGTCGCCAACATGCTGAACAGCTTTTCGCAGGACGACCGCGACCACATGGTCGAGAACGGCCTGATCACCGTGACCTGCGAGTTCTGCAACTCGACCTATGTGTTCGAGCCGGACAAGCTGGAGCCGCCGGCTCGCGGTTCGGGCGTTTGAACCACGCCCCTTAATTCGCTCGAGTATCCCGCACCAGCCTTCCTTTGGTTTCGATTTCAGCCTTGATTTGCTCGGCGAATTGCTTTCCCGGCATGCCCATCACGACAAATCCGATGTCCTCCAGCTTCTGCCGGACTTCGGGAATGTTCACCACACGGATGGAGAGTTCCTCCAGCCTGGCGACGATATCGCGCGGGGTGCCTGCCGGCACGGCGAGTCCCGTCCAGGCCGTGGCTTCAAAGCCGGGAAACCCGGCTTCCGCCATGGTGGGCAGTTCCGGGACTTGCGGCACGCGCTTGAGCGAACTCACGGCCAATCCTCGGAGGCGCCCTTCGCGGACCTGAGGCAGAAAGGCCGAAATGTTGCCGAACTGCATCGTGAGACGACCACCCAGGAGATCGGGCGTCGACTGGGCAATGCTCTTGTAGGTGACATGGACGATGTCGATGCCGGCCATCCTCTTCAGCAGCTCTCCGCCGAGGTGCTGGGAGGTCCCGAGCCCGGCCGAAGCAAAGGTCAGCTTGCCCGGCTGCTGTTTCGCGGCCTGGACCAGTTCACCCACGGTCTTGGCCGGGAACGACGGATTCACCGCCAGGATGTTCACGGAATCGATCAGCATCGATACCGGCACGAAATGCTTGAGAGGCTCGTAGCCGAGCTTCTCGATCATGGTGACGTTGGTCGTGAGCGCCGCATCGCCGGTCATCAGCAAAGTATAGCCGTCAGGCGTTGCCCGCGCCGCGCGCTCGGCGGCAACGCTCCCGCCGGCGCCGCCGATGTTTTCGATAACGATGGGTTTTCCGAGCATCTTTTCGAGCTGCGGCTGCACGACGCGCGTGACGACATCGGGCAGGGACCCGGCCGCATTCGTGATGATGCGAATGGGCTTCTCGGGATATGCATTTTGCGCGGTGACCTGGCTGCACGACAGCGACAACAGGACCAGCGCAAGCACGGTAATGCGTTTCATAAGCCCCCCTCTCGGTTTCTTATCTTGCGCAGGTTAGCACGGGCGTCCGACGCGATTGCAACCAGTCATGGAAAATTCGGTGACAATGGGCGAAGCGCGTCGGATAGGCTGGCAAAGGAGCGTGACCCACTCAAACTTCGAGGTTTGGGAATATGCCCGCCAGTGGCATCGGTGCTACCGATAGGTCCGAAATGCCGCCGGCGACCCACCTGTGAACAAGCCGCTCAATTGATGGTGCGCCCGCCTTGCGGGATGTCGAGCGAGAAGGCGGGGATGTCGATGTCGAACGGCTCGCCGGCTTCCGTCACCATCCCGTAGCTGCCGGTCATGAAGCCGGACGGCGTCGGCAACGGAACGCCGCTGGTGTACTCGTAATTGCCGCCGGGCTTGAGCACGGGCTGCTCGCCGACCACGCCGGCGCCGCGCACCTCCTGGAGCTTGCCGTTGGCGTCGGTGATCCGCCAGTGCCGGGTCTTGAGCTGGACGGTCTCGCCACCCCGGTTGGTGAGGGTGATCGTATAGGCCCAGAAGAAATAGCCGTTCTCGGGCGACGAGCGATCGGGCAGGTAGCGCGGCGCGACCTGAACTTCGATGCGGCGGGTGACGGCGCGGTACATGACGGTCTGGTGGCCCTTACTGCCCGGACGGTCACCGGCCGGGTTGCAGGCCGGCGCCGCGCGATCGTCGCGATGACGTGATTCTCAGAATACCAAATTATAGGCCGGTGCCCCGCTTTCCGAAGCTCGTGATACATCGCGGCATCCCCCAAGACACGAACTTCGCAGATTTCTGGGCCTCGCGATCGTCCTTGATCGCGCGCGGGATGCACATCGTGACCGGCATTTGCGCGCGAGGCGAAGCACGAGACCGGCAGGGCGGGACCTGCATTGTGGTTCTCGCTGCGACAATCTGGCTCACGCCGAAGCGCGCACGCTCCGCGCTCACCGCCCGCCTGGAGGTTCCCGAAATTGACAGCGAGTCCGGCTGCGCCGGGTGGCGGCGGCGCTGACCGCCCGCACCCGCGCCCGCCATACGGGCGGCGGGGATGAGAAACCGGACCTGGTGATCCGGCAGATCGGAACAATTGAACCTATCCGCCGGATCGATCAGGAGGAATTCGAGCTGGCCGTGGATCAGGGGGTGGGGGCGCCTTCAAGAGGCGGGGCCGCCTTAATACTAATGAACCTGCAACACAGCGCGTTGTTGCACAGCAGCGAAACGTGCCGTTGTTTGACCGTTTGGGGATCATGCGGTACTGAATCCGACAAAGGCGCTTTCGACTTGTACGCGGCCGGCAAGGACGATGTGCTCGCCCACCGCGTCCTGATTGCATCGGACGCGCCATCGCGGAGCTGATTTTTGGAGGCTGGTCGGTTGCAGCGACGGGAAGGACGGGCGACCGGATAGGTTGCCAGGAAGGCGGACAGGAGTTCGGCAATATCATGGATCGTATTGCTTGGTTTCGCCGCGCGGCGTTGGCCTGCGCCGTCGCGGTAGCGGCTTTCCTGACATCTCATCCCACTGACGCGCAGATCGCTGCGCCCGGATCGCCGGCCGTTGTCATGGCGCCGGCGGCGCGGCCGCCGGCTGCGCCTGCGACACCCGCCACGCCGAACTGCGTGATCCCGCCGGACTTCGCGCGTTTCGATCGTCCGCTGCCCCGGACCCAGCGCCGCCTCCTCGCCGGCCAGCCGATGAAGATCGTCGCGATCGGCTCCTCGTCGACCTTCGGTGCCGGCGCCAGCAAGCCGTATAACAGCTATCCGAGCCGGCTCGCCGCCGAGCTGTCGCGCGAGTTCGTCGATCATGACATCAAGGTGATCAATCGCGGCGTCAATGGCGACACCGCCGTCGATATGCTCGCGCGCTTCGAGCGGGGCGTGATCGCCGAGAAGCCCGACCTCGTGCTCTGGCAGGTCGGCACCAACTCGCTGTTGCGCGGCGATCCGATCGCGCCGCACCGTTCGCTGCTGCACGGCGGCATCCTGCGGCTGAAGGCGATCAACGCAGACGTCGTGCTGATCGATCCGCAATATGCGCCGCGCGTGCTGGCGCGTCCGAACCACGATCAGATGCTCGATCTGCTCAAGCAGACCGCGCGCGTCGAAGCGGTCAATCTGTTCCAGCGCTTCGCCCTGATGCGGCACTGGCATGAAGTCGAGCGCATGGCGTTCGAGGCTTTCCTCTCCCCCGATGAACTCCATTTGAACGACTTCAGCTACGGCTGCATCGCCCGCGCGCTCGGCGGGGCGATCGCGGAAGCGTTGACCCGCCCGGTGCTGTCGGCCACCGCGCCGGCCGGCAAGGCGAGGAACTGAGCTTTTCCAGCTCGCTCAAACCTCGATCCGTCATCCTGAGGTGGCCGCGTTAGCGGCCCTCGAAGGATGCACGGCCACGATGTGGCGACACCCGGGCCGTCGTCCTTCGAGGCTCGGCGCCATAGTGCGTCGAAGACGCGCGTAAACGCGCTGATGGCGCCTTCGCACCTCAGGATGACGGGGTGAGGTTGGCCGCGCGCGTAGGCCTAAACCACCTTCAGCGCGTCGGTGACATCCTCGATCAGATCGTCGGCGTGCTCGAGCCCGCAGGACAGCCGCACCATCCCGTCGGTGATGCCGAGCTCGGCGCGCGCCTCGCCCGTCAGCCTCTGGTGCGTGGTGGTCGCCGGATGGGTGATCAGGCTCTTGGCGTCGCCGAGATTGTTGGAGATGCGCACCAGCGTGAGCGCGTCCTGGAATCTGAACGCGCCGGCCTTGCCGCCGGCGACCTCGAAAGCGATGAGGTTCGAGCCGCCCTTCATCTGCCGCTTGATGATCTCGGCCTGCGGGTGGTCGGCCCGGCCGGGATAGATCAGCCGCGTCACCTTCGGATGCCTGGCGAGCGCGTCCGCCACGGCCGCGGCGTTGGCGGTCTGCCGCTGCACCCGCACGGGGAGCGTCTCCAGGCCCTTGAGCAGCACCCAGGCGTTGAACGGCGACAGCGACGGCCCGGTCTGCCGGATCAGCGTCTGCACATGGTCCATGATGAATTTCTCGGTGCTCAGGATCACGCCGCCGAGGCAGCGGCCCTGGCCGTCGATGTGCTTGGTGGCCGAATAGACCACGCAGTCGGCGCCGAGCTCGAGCGGCTGCTGGAACAGCGGCGTCGAGAACACGTTGTCGACCACCAGCGTCGCGCCGGCATCGTGGGCGATCCTGGCGATCGCCTCGATGTCGAGCACTTCGAGGTTGGGATTGGTCGGGCTCTCCAGGAAGAACGTCTTGGTGTTCTTTGTCACCGCCTTCTTCCATTGGTCGAGGTCGGTGCCGTCGACCAGCGTCGAGCTGACGCCGTAGCGCGGCAGATGCTCTTCGACGATGTAGCGGCAGGAGCCGAACAATTGCTTGGACGCGACCACGTGGTCGCCGGCGCGCACCTGGCCCATCAGCGCGGTGTTGACCGCGGCCATGCCTGTTGCCGTGGCACGAGCCGCCTCGGCGCCTTCGAGCAATGCCATGCGCTGCTCGAACATGGTGACGGTCGGATTCGAGAACCGCGAATACTGGTAGCCCGGCTCCTCGTTCTTGAAGCGCCGCTCGGCCTGCAGCGAGTTCTCGTAGACGTAGCCCTGCGTCAGGTAGAGCGCCTCGGAGGTCTCGGCGAACTGCGAGCGCAGCGTGCCGCCGTGCACCAGGCGGGTTTCGGGACGGTATTTCTTGGGTACGGGCGCGAGCATCACGGTCTCCTTCAGACGACAAAAAACCCGGCCGGAAATATTGTCCGCCGGGTCCAACGCGTCCCCGGCCTTTTAGCTACTTGTTTAACGTGGCTGCAAGCCGGCCGGCTCAAATGACCACGGGATAATCATCGTCTAGCGCGCTCGGCGCCTTCCCGTCAAGACGGTCATCGGCTATCGCTGCCTGCCGGGATTTTCCTGGAGGAAGCGTACCAGTGCCGCTCGCCCTTGCAGTGGATCAACGGGGCATCCTGCCCGACGCGATGATCGGCGCGCTGATCCGCGACGGCGCGATCCTCGCCGAATACGAGTTCGTGCAGGACCAGGTGCAGCCCGCGAGCCTCGACCTGCGGCTCGGTGCGACGGCGTACCGCGTGCGCGCGAGCTTCCTGCCGGGGCCGGCGACCACGGTCGCCGAGCGCATCGAGGAATTGAAGCTGCACGAGATCACGCTCACCGACGGCGCGGTGCTGGAGACCGGCTGCGTCTACATCGTGCCGCTGATCGAAAGCCTGGCGCTCCCCGACAACATCGCCGCGTCTGCCAATCCGAAGAGCTCGACCGGCCGCCTCGACGTGTTCACCCGCGTGATCGCCGACGAAACCCGCGGCTTCGACCGCATCACGCCCGGCTATCACGGCCCGCTCTATGCCGAGATCAGCCCAAAGACCTTTCCGGTGCTGGTGCGCGAGGGCTCGCGGCTGTCGCAGATCCGCTTCCGCCATGGCAATGCGCAGCTTGGCGCCGCGGCGCTGCGCGCGCTGCACGCCGCCGAGCGG
>JAIESR010000138.1 GCA_019745775.1 Xanthobacteraceae bacterium
GCTCCCGGGTTGGCCAGGTTGACGGTCACCGCGGCGGTGGCGCTCTGGTAGGACACCTGGGTGCTGCCGTTGCCGGTGACGACGTCATCGCCGCCCATGCCCTCGAACACGTTGTTGGCGCCCGCGCTGCTGGCATTGGCGCTGCCGGCGCCGAAGCCGGTCGCGACGAAAGAGTCGGCGAAATTGCTGCCGCGAATCTGCTCGATCGAATACAGCGTGTCGCTTCCGATGCCGGACCCGGTCACGGCGCCGGCGGCGAGATCCACTGCGATCCCACCGGTCGCGGCCGCATAGGTCGCGCGATCACGGCCTGCGCCGCCATTGAGGACGTCGTTGCCATCGCCGCCGTCGAGGACATCGTTGCCGCCGAGTCCGTTCAGCGTATCGTTCCCGCCGAAGCCTTGCAGGAGATCGGCGTTCTCGGTTCCATCAACGATGTCGTCGGCATTGGCGCCGACCACGTCGCCGACCTGGCTCTCGGCAGCCGTAACGGCCGCCGTCAGATTGGTGCCGGTGTAGCTCGCTTCGACGGTCGCGATCGTCTCGGGGGCGGCACCCGCTGCGGACAGCCCCGCGGCTGCATCGCTGGCGACAATCGACACCTGCGCCAGCGTGGTCAGGAGTTCGACGCCGGTCTGCCCGCTCGCCGTCTCGATCACGGCGTTGCCGGACGAAATCACGTTGGCGGCGGCTTCGGCGGTCGCCGCGATGGCCGCCGGATCGACGGTGACCGTGTTCGGCGGTGCATTGTCGATGATCGCCTGGGCCGCGTCCTCGATGATCGCCTGAATGGCCGCTCCGCTGGAGAGATCGATCGCCGCTGGGATCGGAGCCGTCGCCTGGGTGTTGATCGCGACGGCAAGCTCGGCGACGACCGACGCGGCCGCTTCCGCGAACGACGACGCGCCGGCGCCCTCGATCAGCGAGGCCGCCTGCACGATGGTGTTCTGAACCTGCACCGCGGCGGCGATCGCGGCTGCACCCTGTTGCTGCAATCCCACATCGCTCGACATCGTGGCCGCGACCGGATCGAAGGTCGCCAGGTCGATGGTCGCCGGCAGCCCGAGGCCGACCAGCAAATTGCTGGTCGCCGTCGCGATGTCGGTGTTGGTGGCCTCCGCGATAGCGACGACCAGCGTCGTCAGCGGTGTGACGACGGTCGATCCCTCCGGGGCGCGCATGACGCCTTCGAACGGCTTGTTGGTGGAAATGTCGGTGCCGCCGAACATGACCAGGGGACCGCTGCCGCCGAACAGCGTGAAGTTGCCGTATGCGTCGGTGACGGCCGACACCTCGTCGGGGTCGAGATTGCCGTCGCCATCGGCGTCGGCAAACACGGTGGCGCCTGCGATGTAGCCGTCGACGGCCAGGGCCTCGAATCCGTCGTTGACGCTGATGGCGTAGCCCTGGTTGAACGTCGCGCCGGAGATGTCCGTGGCGGTTATCGTGACGAGCACCGACGATGCGTCCTCGAAGTCGAGCGTCACCCCATCCTTGAGTTTCAAGAGATTGCCGACCACCTCGAACGGCGAACCCGCGTCCTCAATCGAGAAAGTGAGAACATCGCCGCTGTCGGGATCGGTCCCGAACAACGCGCCGACCAAGGCACCCGGGGTGTTTTCATTGACGGAATTGATTTCCAAAGAGATGGCCGTCGGCGCGTCGTTCTCGTCCGTGACCTGGATCGTGAACGTCTCGGTGCGCGACAGCCCACCGGCGTCGGTCGAGGTCACGTCGACATTGATGGACGGCGCATTCTCGAAATCGAGCGATTCCGCCGCCTTCAGCTTCAGTGTGTCGCCGACGACCTCGAACCGGCCGTCGCTCACCGAATAGCTGTGGCTGTCGCCGGCATCGGTATCGACGGTCGACAAGGTTCCGATCGTGGCGCCGGCCGCGTTCTCCGCAACCGAGTTGCTGCCGAGCGCAATGTCGGTCGGCGCTTCGTTGACATCATTGATCGTGAGCGTGAAGTTCTGCGACGCCTCGATCGAGCCGGGCGCGCCAAGCGCCTCGTCGTTGGCATTGACGGTCACGTCGTACGACGACTTCGTCTCGAAGTTCGGCGAGGAGCCGACGAAGTAGAGGGCGTCGCCGACAATCTGGAACGAGCCGGCGTCCGCGCCGCTCAGCGTCAGCGTTTCCGCCCCCAGCGCATCGTCGGCGACCACGATGTCGGCCACCTTGATGCCGGTCCCGACCACGGCGTTCTCGTCGATCGCGGTGGTCGCATTGGCAAACGACACCGCCGTCGGCGCTTCGTTGACATCATTGATCGTGAGCGTGAAGTTCTGCGACGCCTCGATCGAGCCGGGCGCGCCAAGCGCCTCGTCGTTGGCATTGACGGTCACGTCGTACGACGACTTCGTCTCGAAGTTCGGCGAGGAGCCGACGAAGTAGAGGGCGTCGCCGACAATCTGGAACGAGCCGGCGTCCGCGCCGCTCAGCGTCAGCGTTTCCGCCCCCAGCGCATCGTCGGCGACCACGATGTCGGCCACCTTGATGCCGGTCCCGACCACGGCGTTCTCGTCGATCGCGGTGGTCGCATTGGCAAACGACACCGCCGTCGGCGCTTCGTTGATATCAGTGACGGCGATTACGAATGATTCCGTGATGGAGAGACCGCCGCCATCCGTCGACGTCACGCTCACACTGACGGTGGAGCCCGCTTCGAAATCGAGGGCGTTGCCGGCTTTAAGCTTCAACTGACCGCCGACGACCTCGAAGCGATTGTCGCTGACCGTGTAGCTGTGGGTATCGGCCGCGTTGGGGTCCAAGGTTGACAACGTGCCCACAACCGCGCCGGCCGCATTTTCCGCGACCGTGTTGCCATTCAGCACAATGTCGGTCGGAGCCTGATTGACGTTGCCTCCTTCAACAATGACCTCGAGCTGCTCGATAGAAATGACCTGGAGGTTGATGCTCTCAAGGTAGTCGGTCGCGCTGCCTTTCGCGAGCTTCGCCTGCAACTCAGCCAGGTCGGCCTGGAACGCGGCCGACGCCCAGACCGTCGCGCTGACGATGAGCCGCAGCGTGTCCTGGCCTTTGCCACCATCATAGATGTCGTAGGTAAACTGGTTCTCGGAAGTCCGGTAGACCAGCGTGTCGTTGCCGGACCCACCCAGCAGAAGGTCGCTGCCGGAGCCGCCATCAAGCGTGTCGTTCCCGCTGCCGCCCGACAGCAGGTCGTTGCCGGAACCACCATCGATCGTGTCGTTGCCCTTGCCGCCGAGGACGATGTCGTTGCCGCCGTTGGCGTTGATCACATCGCCGGCGCTGGTTCCGACAATGATATTGCTGCCGTCGCTTCCGGTAATGGTCGTCATGACGTCCCCTTCTGGAGTATTTTTTGATGTGATCCCGTAGCGATCTTTCAGGCGGCGCTGAAAACGTCACAACACCCAAATGGGGGTATTGGTACTTCAGAACCGCGCTAACCTTGACAGCAGCAGCGTTAACTCGGCCTGCCGCCCTGTGCCGGTCTTGTGGAACACCGACTTGAGCCGGCTACGCAGGGTTTCGCGCGCGTTGCCCTCGTCCGCTGCGATGTCCGCAAGCGTTTTTCCCGCAGCGATCTGCGAAGCGAGCCGCGCCTCGGCCGGCGTGAGGCCAAACGCCTGTTCCAGCAGAGCCTGAGAGGGGCTTGACCCAACGGATTCGAGATCGGTCAATGTTACGATGGCGGCGATCGCCTTCAGCCCATCGTTCCACGGTCCGACCAGCGACACGACTTCTGCCACCAACGGCCGCAGTCCGTTCCGTCGCGGCAGCACGGTCGTCGCGCGTGACCTGCTGGCCACCTCGACACGGACGGCGTTGCCAATCGCAGTTGCCAGGGCCTGGTCTGCATCCGGTTGCCACGAACCAAGCCGGCCGGCGCGCATGCATAAGCCATCACCGACCAGTCGTTCGAAACGCGCGTTCATATGAATGACGGCGCCGTCACGACCGAGCAGCGCGATCGGATGCCCCGCCACGGACAATGCATCGGCGATCTGCTGGGTCGGTGCCATTCCGACGCGAACTGGAAGATCGCCGCCGGGCCGCAGATCACCGAACAGGTGGAGCATCGGTTCATCCTCGTCCTGCAAGGACGGCTCCCGCGCGATGGTCTGCTCGATCGACCGTCTTGAGGTGAGGTTGGGCGCCGGCGCCAACATCGCGCCGGGCTGCAACGGATGGCCGCATCGAACAGGCCGATGCGAGCCGCGCCCATGACATGCTGCCCATGAAAACTGCCTGCGTCCCGGTTTGACGACGGCGATTCGACTGGGCGCAGTTTTCGCTCGGGCTCCGTCAGACCGGCGTGATCACACCGTCAAAGGGTGACCCTCGCGGCGAATATCGGTCATTTAAACTGATTATGGGCGGAGAAAACCACATTGGATCAATGTGCTATGAGCGGGGAACTGGTGCCTTTGTACCCTTTACGGCAGCGATCCGACCAAAATATCATCAAGCCAGGGACGCTTGGCCGGGGGCTTCCCACCTAAACCGGGACGCGATTGCAATGCTCGACATCGGTGCGCCAGGCAGGCTTCTGTTCAAGTTGCTTGGTCAGCCGGCGATTGCCAGCGGCGACCGGGATCCGGTTCGCATCTCCGCGCAAAAAGGGCTCGCGCTTCTCGCCTATCTGGCAATGCGCCAAGGGGCTTCGGTCAACCGGGCGATCCTGGCCGACCTGCTCTGGAGCGACCGGGCCGAGGCCCAGGCCCGGCAAAACCTCCGTCAATTGATCCTGACCCTGCGGCGCGATCTCGGCCCCCGCCATGTGGCCCTGCTTCAAGCCGACGATCAGTCCATTTCGCTCACGGCCGAAATCGCCACCGTTGACGCGGTGCAGTTCGAAGCGTGGGCAAAGAACTCGGACCCCGCCGTCAGGGCGCGCTGTCTCGAGCTCTCGTGGGGTTCGTTCCTGGACGGCTTCTCGATCGGTGCGGAGGCCTTCGATGAATGGGTCGTGGCGGAACGTCATCGCCTTGACGCAATCGCCACCCGCGTCTCCTCGGACCTCGTCAAGCAATTTGACCAGGCCGGCGATGGCGAGCGCGCCATCCTGGCGATGGAGCGACTGGTCGCGATCGATTCGGTCGACGAAGAGCGGCATCGCCGGCTCCTGGCGTTGGAGGCACGCTATCGAGGTCCTGACGCGGCGCTTGCGCGGGCGAAGGAACTCGTCGCGCGATTGAAGCGCGAAGTGGACGCCGAACCAGAAGCCGCGACGCGCGCCGTCATCGACGACATCAAACGCAGGCTCGCATCCCCGCCGCGCCTCGCCCTCCCTCCGGAGACGCGCGACCGCACGGATCTTCCAGCCCCGTCCGCCGCCGCCATCGGCCAAGTGGAGCCTCAGCGCGCCGTTCCGGTGCCGTGGTTGTCACGCCAGGCTCTCCTGGGGCGGCCCGGCGTGGGGTTGTTCGCGATTATTGCATTGATCGCCGCCGGACTGCTTTGGACGCTGTACGGGCGGCCACCAGCAGGCGGCGGCAACGGCCAGCCGGCAGTCGCCTCGTCGACCGCCGATCCGTGGCGGTCGCCCCCGCTGCCATCGGGGGGCCTGCTCGGGGTTGACCGGAAGGGCATCATTCCGATCGTCGTCCTCCCCTTCAAGACTTATCAGGACGCCGAATCGGTTCGCATGCTTGCGGAAATGATGACGGACGATCTCACCAACATGCTGTCACGCGGGCGCAATTTCCGTGTGATCTCGCGCCAGACTGCGCGCTCGTACCAGATGCGACAAATCGACGTCGCCGACGTGGGAAAAGAGCTCGGCGTTCGGTACGCGCTCGAAGGCAGCATTCGGGTGCTCGACAACAAGCTGCGCGTCAGCGTCGAGCTCATCAATGCGGAAAGCCGCAGCGTGGTCTGGTCCGGACGGATCGAGCGTGAAGAGGCGGACCGGCGGGCGGCACAAGACGAGATCATTGCGCGCCTAGTCCGCGAGTTGCGGATCGAGTCGTATCCGTTCGAAAGCGCGCGGCTCGCGAATGACCCGGATGCCGACGCTTTGGCCTACCGAGGAATGGCCGCCTTGCACGTCGCATTCGCGAACATCGGCCTTGAGGCTTACAACAAGGCACAGGCTCTGTTCGTTGAAGCGCTCCAGCGCGATCCCCAGAACGTCGCCGCCCGCATTGGAATGGCCTCGTACCACGTCAACCTCGCGGGGGCCGGCCTTGTTCAAGATCGCCGCTTTCACATCGACCAGGCGATGGAAATCCTCGCGGCGGTCATCCGCGATCACCCGACAATCGGCCCGGCGCATTTCCAACTCGGAATCGCTCTGAATGCAGACGGCAAGCACGCGGAGGCAGTCCAAGCTTTCGAACGCGCGCTGGAACTCGACGCCAGCAACGCCGGCGCCTATGCCTGGCTCGGCTTTACGTTGGGTCTGGTCGGAAGGCCGCAAGAAGGTATCGAGCACATTCGATACGCTCTGCGGCTCGGCCCCAAGGACCCGTCTCTGGCGTTCTGGCTGCAGTTTGCGGGCAGTGCAGAGCTTGAACTCAACCGCGATCAACAAGCCATCGACTATTTCCAGCGATCGATCGCTCTGACCCCGGGGTATCCGCGTTCCTGGGCCGGGTTGGTCGCGGCATACGCGCTCGCCGGCGATCTCGAGGCGTCGCGCCGCTCGGTGGACGAGCTTCGCAAGTCATCGCCGAACCTGACCGCGCAGCAACTGTATCAACGCTTCGCGCGACTCAGCTCGCAGTCGCCGCGACTACAGGAAGGCTTGCGCCTGGCCTTGGGGACCGACGCCGTCACGACGAAGAAAACCTGGCAATCGCCCGCGCTGCCGTCGAAGGCTGCAGATCATTCGATTGCGCGCGGCCGTGGTCTCATAGCGGTCGGCGTGTTGCCATTCCGCTCCTATGGCGAGAACGGCGACGACACGACCGTCATCGCCGATATGATGACAGACGACCTGACCTACCTCTTGTCCCGCATCTCGGTTTTCCGAGTGATCTCAAGTCAGACCGCAGCCAGCTATCGCGGCCGGAACATCGACGTTGCGGCGATCGGTGCCGAGCTCGGTGTCGACTATCTGGTCGAGGGCAACGTTTCGACGCGCGAAGGCCTGCTGACCGTGAATGTCGCCCTGGTTGACGCGATCACCCGGTTGCAAATCTGGTCCGGTCGCTTCGAACGCACGGGTCAGGATCGTCCCTCGATGCAGCGGGAGATCGTCACCAGCCTGGCGCGCGAACTGCAGGTTTCAGCCATCGCATTCGAGAACGGACGCACCTCCAGCGACCCGGACGTCCATGAGCTGATCTTCAGGGGCTTTGCGTCGATCCAGGAAGCGCGGCTGCATGGCGCCGAGGCACTGCGCCCGGCCGAAGGCCATTTCCAGAAGGCGCTCGAGCGCGATCCCGACGCGATCCGTGCGCAGATCGGGCTCGGCACGTTCCACGCCCACATGGCGGTGCAGTTGTTTGCGCCCGACCCCGCACCGCACCTGGCGAGGGCGGAAGCGATCCTGCAACAGGTGATCAATCGCTATCCAAATCTGAGTGAGAGCTACCAGCCGATGGGACTGGTTCATGTCGCCCGCGGCGATATGGACAAGGCCGCGCAGACATTCGAGCGCGCGATCGAGCTGAACCCCAGCGACGCGCCTTCCCATGCCCAACTCGGGCGCGCGCTGGTCAGCCTCGGGCGCGCGCAGGCGGGGCTCGAACACATCCGTTACGCCATGCAACTCAGCCCGCGCGACCCCGTGCTCGGGTATTGGCTGGCGTTCGCGGGCTACGCCTATCTCGAACTCGGCCGCTATGACGACGCCATCGACCACCTCGCCCGCGCCCATGCCACCAATCCCACGCAGCCCCGCACGGCGCTTACGCTGGTCGCTGCGCTCGCGATGGCGGGACGAATGAATGAGGCTCGGCTCAAGCTCGAGCAGGTGCAGCGAACACACCCGCATCTGACGCGCGACAGAATCGCAAAGATGTACGCCGGTCTAGGCGGGCGTCTGCACACCCGGGAAGGCATCCAGCGGGTCTTCGCGACCGGGAATGCTCAGCAACCCGGCGCCGCGCGATAATTGTCAGCATTATTGACCTAATCCGCAGAGTTAAGTTGCGCACAGCCGATTAAATCGGCGCCGACCCGCTTAATCTTTATCCGCGTTGCCGATATCGTGGTCACCGTGCCGGGCGGCAGCTACCTGCGCCGCCGGCACCGAGGTCTGTGTGTCAGTCCGCGGCTCAGCCGGGCCGCCTCAGCGCGGGACGATCCATGAAACTGGTCATCGCCATCATCAAACCATTCAAGCTCGAAGACGTTCGCGACGCCCTTACCGCCATCGGGGTGCAGGGCATGACGGTCGCCGAGGTCAAAGGCTACGGCCGGCAGAAGGGGCACAAGGAAATCTACCGCGGCGCCGAATACGCCGTGAACTTCCTGCCCAAGGTCCGCCTCGACGTCGCGATCGACGACAATCAGGTCGACAAGGTCGTGGACGCAATCTCCAATTCGGCCAAGACCGGCCAGATCGGCGACGGCAAGATTTTCGTGCATGGGATCGAGCGGGCGGTGCGAATCCGCACCGGCGAGACCGATACCGACGCGCTTTAAATCATGTTTCGCTCGACACAGACCTCTCCGCCGCACATTCCCGCGCAAGCGGGAATCCAGAATCTTCCTTTGTCGCTCCTGGGTCCCCGCTTTCGCGGGGACGAGCGGACTGAGGGAGCGCGATTCAAAGTCAGCGGAACGCGCTCTAGCGAGACCGCAAGTTGAGACGACGGCGCGGGCGGGGGCCTGCGCTGCAACGCCAACGAAGGCGTCCTACCAAGGGGGGAATCGATGACGACGAAGGCGTCACCTGTCCGCGCGCTTTGCGGCCTGGCTGTTTTTTCCATTGCGATCGGCTGCGGGCCGGCGCTCGCCGAGACGGCACCGCCGCCGAAGATCGACGCGGCCGACACCGCCTGGATGATCTCCGCCACCGCACTGGTGCTGATGATGACCATCCCGGGCCTTGCGCTGTTCTATTGCGGCATGGTCCGCAAGAAGAACGTGCTTGCGACCATGGCGCAGAGCCTGCTCTGCGCCGCGCTGTGCTCGGTGCTCTGGATGGTCGTCGGCTACACGCTCGCGTTCGGCAGCGAGGGAACGGTCATCGGCAATCTCGACCGGCTGTTCCTGCGTGGCATCGAGATGGAGACGATCCATTCGGCCGCCAAGACGATCCCGGAGATGCTGTTCATGATGTACCAGATGACCTTCGCGATCATCACGGTCGCGCTGGTCGCCGGCTCGGTCGCCGACCGCATGCGGTTCTCCGCCTTCGTCTGGTTTGCGATCTTCTGGATGCTGATCGTGTACGTGCCGATCGCTCACTGGGTGTGGGGCGGAGGCTTCCTGATGACCGCCGGCGTGCTCGACTTCGCGGGCGGCACGGTGGTGCATCTCAACGCCGGCGTCGCCGGTCTCGTCGCGGCCTATGTGGTCGGCAACCGCTACGGATACGGCAACGACAACTTCTCGCCCTACAATCTGTCGCTGGCCGTGATCGGTACAGGCCTGCTCTGGGTCGGCTGGTTCGGCTTCAACGGCGGCTCCGCGCTTGGCGCCGGATCGCGTGCGGTGTTCGCGATCGTCGCGACGCACCTCGCCGCCGCGGTCGGTGCGCTGACCTGGATGGCGATCGAATGGTGGACCCGCGGCAAGCCGTCGGTGCTCGGCATGATCTCGGGCGCCGTCGCGGGCCTTGGCACGATCACCCCGGCATCGGGCTTCGTCCTGCCGTGGCATGCGCTGATCATCGGCCTGCTGGCAGGCTCGATCTGCTACTGGGCCTGCACCTGGCTCAAACAGAAGCTCAACTACGACGACTCGCTGGACGTGTTCGGCATCCACGGCGTCGGCGGCGCGCTCGGCACCTTGCTGTGCGGCGTGTTCGCGGTCGCCGCGCTGTCGGATGCGCCAGGCACGCCCGGCACCGCCGGCCTGCTCGAAGGCAACGGCGGCCAGGTTCTGATCCAGCTCTACGGCATCGCCGTCACCGCGGTGTGGTCCGGCGTCGCGACCTTCATCATCCTGAAGGTGATCGAACTCATGGTGCCGCTGCGGGTGTCGCAGCAGACCGAGATCGAAGGGCTCGACGTCACCCAGCACGGTGAAGCGCTGCAATAACCGGCGCACGCGCGAAGCTCGATCAAGGCACGATCCCCGGCCTTGCGGCCGGGGATTTTTTTGTTCGTCGTTGCCGGAAATTCGTCCCTCTATCCCAGGATGAAGTCGCTCGCCTGCAATTGGGCACCGTTGCTGAAAGTCGCCAACAAGGTCGCCTCAACCTCACGGGGATTGTTCCAAGACGGGCTTAAATAATAGAGCTGATGATCGTCGGTGTCGTAGAACAGCACGTCACGTGCATTCCTGTGAGTCGGCACTTCGGTTCCGGTCCAGAGTTCACCGTCGAGACCGAAGGGAAGAGATCCGAAGCTGTCGGTGCGAAGAACGATCTTATCGAAGCCCGCCTGGAAGTCGGTGACGAGGTCGGGGCCGTCGCCGCGGTTAAACACGAAATAGTCGGCACCACCGCCGCCGGTCAGGATGTCGAGGCCAAGGCCGCCTTCGAGCCAATCGTCACCGCTGCCACCGTTGAGCACGTCGAGGCCGGCGCCGCCCCAGAGGTCGTCGTTCCCGCCGCCGGCATCAATCACGATGCCGCTGTCGTCCGCGATCAGCGTATCGCCGAATTGCGAGCCGACGATTCTGTCGATCCCGCTGTAGGTGTCGCCTTGGGCATCGCCGATGGCGCCAACGCCAGCGAGCGGGACGTGCACGGCGGTCGTGGCCGAGGCGTAGCTGACGGTGTCGAAACCGTCGCCACCGATCAGCGTATCGGCGCCGGCGCCGCCAGTGAGCGTATCGTTGCCGCTACCGCCATCGAGAAGGTCGTTGCCAGAGCCGCCGGAGAGCGAGTCGTTGCCTTCTTCGCCGAACAGCCGATCATTGCCGCCGCCGCCGGAGAGAAAATCGTTGCCGAACCGGCCATGGATTTCGTCTGCACCGCCCGTTCCGAACAGGGTGTCGTTGAGGTTGGTACCTTCGATATAGAGGCCGATATCGACCGAAACGATATCGAGCCCGATAAGCGACTTCGTAACAGTGGCCATCACACAAGTGCTCCCACATTTTTTGAGCCCGCCAACGGGCTGTCGCGGGATAGCTACGGCGACCGGCGGCCGCGCTCTGTGATGGCCATCACGAATTGTCGCTTTGCCGGTCGGGCGGCGATCCGCCCCCTCCGACTACGCCTGCGTTGGCTGCCTGCGGATGCGCACGCTCTGAGCATCGGTTAGAGGCTGCCTAAAAACGAGGCAGATTTGGCGTCGATTGTGCGGCACGTCATGCCTACACCACAATTGCCCTCCCCGGGCACGAGAACCGTTCGGTTTGCCAACAACTTAGCCTCATTCCTCCGAACTGGCACGGGGCTTGATTCGCACAACCCGCATTGCCCGCGGGGGGTCACTTTCGTGCGGCGAGGCGATGGTGAGCCGCCCACACCCTGCGTTCCGCAGGGCCGGGCCCAAGCGGGGATTGCATCCATGAAAATCGTCATGGCCATTATCAAGCCTTTCAAGCTCGATGAGGTCCGCGACGCTCTGACCGCGATCGGCGTTCACGGGATGACCGTGACCGAAGTGAAGGGGTACGGGCGTCAAAAAGGTCACACCGAGATCTATCGCGGCGCCGAGTACGCCGTGAGCTTCCTCCCCAAGATCAAGATCGAGGTCGCGGTCGCATCCGATCAGGTCGACAAGACCGTCGAGGCGATCACCGGTTCTGCCAAAACCGGCCAGATCGGCGACGGCAAGATCTTCATCCTGCCGCTCGAAGCCGCGGTGCGCATCCGCACCGGCGAGAGCGACGTCGCCGCCCTCTAACCCGCGCATCCAAGATCAAGGAGTTGACCACGATGCAAAAGACACTCACTCGCGCGGGACTGGCGGCACTTGCCCTGACCGGCGCCGCGTTCCTGTACACGGTTCCGGGCTTCGCGGAAGGCGCGGCGCCCGCGACACCGCCGACGCCCAATTTCAACAAGGGTGACGCGGCGTGGATGATGACCGCGACCGTGCTCGTCCTGATGATGACGATCCCGGGCCTCGCGCTGTTCTATGCCGGCCTCGTGCGTCCGAAGAACGCGCTGTCGGTGCTGACCCACGTCTTCTACACGGTCTGCATCGTGATGCTGATCTGGGTGATCTACGGCTACAGCCTCACCTTCACCGGCGGCACGTCGATCATCGGCGGCTTCGACAAGCTGTTCCTCAGGGGCGTCACCGGCGAATCGCCGGCGGCGACCTTCTCGGCCGGCGTCCCGCTGTCGGAGATCATCTACATCTGCTTCCAGATGACCTTCGCGGCGATCACGCCGGCGCTGATCGTCGGCGCGTTTGCGGAGCGGATGAAGTTCTCGGCGGTGGCGCTGTTCGTCCCGCTGTGGGTGACCTTCGTCTACTTCCCGATCGCGCACATGGTCTGGTACTGGGCCGGCCCGGACGCGATCGTCGACGCCGCCAAGGCGCTGGCCGCCGCAACCGACGCCAACAAGGCCGAGCTGCAGGCGAAGCTCGATGCGGTCAATGCCGACTCCGGCCTGATCTTCTCCTGGGGCGCCATCGACTTCGCGGGCGGCACCGTGGTGCACATCAATGCCGGCATCGCCGGTCTCGTCGGGGCGATCATGGTCGGCAAGCGCACCGGCTACGGCAAGGAGCTGATGCCGCCCCACTCGCTGGTCATGACCATGATCGGCGCGTCCCTGCTCTGGGTCGGCTGGTTCGGCTTCAACGCGGGTTCCGCGCTCGAGGCGACCGGCGCAGGCGCAGGCGTTGCGATGATCAACACCTTCGTCGCCACCGCCGCCGCGGCCATGTCGTGGATGTTCGTGGAATGGCTGATCAAGGGCAAGGCCTCGCTGCTCGGCGCGCTGTCGGGCTGCATCGCCGGCCTCGTCGCCGTGACGCCGGCGGCGGGCTTCGCGGGTCCGATGGGTGCGCTCGTGCTCGGCCTGATCGCCGGCGTGGTGTGCCTGTTCTTCTGCACCACGATCAAGAACATGCTCGGCTACGACGACGCGCTCGACGTGTTCGGCATCCACTGCATCGGCGGCATCGTCGGCGCGATCATCACCGGCATCGTGGTGAACCCTGCGCTCGGTGGCGTCGGCATCATCGACTACGCCGCCGCCGGCGGCCCCAAGGTCGCCGACTACGAGCTCGCGACGCAGCTGTGGAATCAGATCAAGGCCGTGCTGCTGACACTGGTCTGGTCCGGCGTCGGTTCGTTCATCCTCTTCAAGGTGGTGGACATCCTGGTCGGCCTGCGGGTCTCGGTCGAGCAGGAGCGCGAAGGCCTCGATCTCACCGATCACGGCGAGCGCGCCTATACGATGTAATGCACCAACACGGGATACGGTTAGGGCGGATACCCGGCACCGCCCTTGCCGTCGAGGGGCCCTGGCGCAATCCAGGGCCCCTCACTGTTTGTCAGAGCGCTGCCCCCAGCAGCTGTCCCGAGCCCTGGGATGACCTATCAAGGTATTGATTGATCGGACATTTGCGTGCCGCTGATGCCCCTCCCGGCGCTCAGGCTCTTTTTTACACCCCCTGGTCGATTTACCGGGAGTGTTGCAATTGCGCACTAGTTGGCGTGGGAAAAGCCGGTAAATTTACAAGGGTATCAGGGGGTATTGTCATGAAATTCACTCTCTTGGCCAGTGCCGCGGCAATCGCGTTGTCGGCAGCACAAGCGCTTGCGGCCGATTTGCCGGCACGGATGCCGGTGAAGGCGCCGCCCCCCGTGGTCGCTCCGGTGTTCACCTGGACCGGCTGCTATGTCGGTATGCATGGCGGCTACGCCTGGGGCCGCAAGAAGGACTGGACCGAAGCCGGGGTTCTGGAGCCCTTCGCGGCCCACGATGTTGACGGACCGCTCTTTGGCGGCCAGGTCGGCTGCAACCTCCAGCACGATCGTTGGGTGTTCGGCATCGAAGGCCAGGCAAGCTGGGCCGACGTGAAGGGCAACACCACCTTCACTTCAGGACTATTGACCTCGGCACCAATTACGAACGGCTTCTTCACCAAGGCCGATATCCTCGGCACGATCGCGGCGCGTCTCGGCATCGCTTTCGATCGCTCTTTGCTGTTCGTCAAAGGCGGGCTTGCGTTCGCGCACGAGAAGCATTGGCTGACGGCTGCGCAAGGCGCCGGCCCCGCGGTGATCGTTGCAAGCACCGACAAATACCTGCGCTGGGGCTGGATGGTCGGAGGTGGCTGGGAATATGCCTTCAGCGGCCGCTGGTCCGGCAAGATCGAGTACAACTATCTTCACCTCGGAAGAGACGCCGACCCGCTTTGCCCTGTGCCGGGCCCGGGAACCTGCGTGGATTTCGAACTCAAGCAACACATCCACCTTGTGAAGGTCGGCATCAACTATCGCTTCACGGGAGGGGATGGACCGCTGGTGGCCCGCTACTGAGCCCCGCCATCCATCGTGCCAATGCGGAGGCCATGGCTCCCGCCATGGCCTCTTGGTTTCTTGAATCCGCTGGCGATCCGGCTTACCCAAGCGCGGCGGCGATCCATTGCCGATAGGGGTGCGAGCAACCGCGGTCGTCCGCAACATGCGGAGGCGGTTCGGACGGCACCGGCAGCCCGCATAACGCCGCGGCCTGCGACACGACAGCCGCAGGATCGGAGACGACATCCTCGTACGCGACCACGCGCGCGACTTCGGGAAGCTTGCCGGCGAACATGTCGATCATCTCGTGATACCAGGCGACGTGTTTGCGGATGGCGCGCAGGTCGTAGGAATAGGCGTTCCCGGCCAGATAAAGCCGCGAGAAGATCCGAAACATCGTGTCGTCGACGTCGCGCTTGATGAACAGGAACCGTGCGCCCGGAAATGCCGCCGCGATGCGGGCCACGTCATGAATCAGCGCGGGGCTGGTATTGGTGAACACGCGCGCCGGGCCGGCCCGCCGCGCAAGATCTTGCCGGTAAAATGCGCGGCACTGCTCGTCGAGCGGCAACGGCAGCATTTCGAAGCGCCGGGCCGGCGGCAGACCGGCGGCCAGAAACGTCCGCCGCACTGCGTTCTCCACGATCGGGTTCTCGTAGCCGGGTTTGATCCCGGGAAGCGTCGAGACCAGTGCTTCGACGGTTGTCTTCCCGGAACGGGACGCGCCGAGAATAAAGAGCGACTTCGGGCCGCTTGCATCGCCGGCGACGGTGAGCCGCCGCGGCCGGAGCTGCGCAAGATTCTGCTGTTCCATATGGGCCATGGCCGCGGCTTCCTGCTGCCTTGCGTCGCGCTCGCCGCGGTTGGCCTCCACGAGCTGCTCCCACGCTTCGCGGTGGCGCCCTCTGCGATCGAGCGCGGCCGCGCGCACGAACGCCGCGATGCTCGCAAAGCTTGCTTGGTTTTCGCCGGCGGGTCTGGGAATGCGAGCCAGCGCGGCCTCGACGTCGACTGAAACGACCTGCCGTGGCAATTCGGCCAGCTCGCCAAGCACCGATATGGAACCCATTCCCCGCTCCATGAGCCGTTCGAGAACCTGCGCCGCCTCCTCGTAGAACCCAAGCGCCGCGCAGCACCGGCCCAATCCCAGGCCCGCAACGGCGATACTGTCATCCAAGGCATAGGCCTTGCGGAACGCCTCGCGGGCGCGTTCGAAGTCAAGCTCGTCCCGATAGACTTCGCCCAGCGCGATGAGGACGGTCGGCTCGTCCGGCTTTATGCGCGCGGCGCGTTCCAGCGTCTGCGCCGCCATCTCATGCGCACCGAGTTTCATGTAGACCGCACCAAGCGCGTTGAGCGCCTGCCAGCTTTGCGGCTCGAACATCAGGGCGCGCACCAGTGCATCAAGCGCCAGCGAGTACTGCTGCCGGTCGATGAAGATCAAGCCGAGGGTGAATTGTGCGGCGTAGTAGCCTGGATAACGCGCCAGCAAGGTCTCGCACAGCTTGCGTGCGCGGTCGAATTTCTTCTGCTGGCGCAGCTCTTCGGCGAGGTGGACTTGCGTGGCCGCGTCCCGCAACGGGTCGGCTGTTTCGGCTGCGGCGGCGGGCGCCCGGATCGATGGAATGGGTCGGTGCTCAGGCATGCAAGTCTCGGCCCTGCTCGTTTCGCTAAACCAATCTCAATCTTCCCTACGCCTCAGAGCCACAAGCCGGGCCATTGGCGCCGCCACTTTTCGTCTGCGCACGACAGTATAGTGGCCCCATGACCGGCATCTTGAACAGGCCTTTGACGACACACGGCAACTGTCCGACACCGAGCAGGACGCGCGAGCGTTCGAAATCCTGGGCACGGCCCGCGCGCCCCGACGATCCCGAAAACGCCCATCAATGTGACGGCGGTCACATCCTTCTCTTCTCCCACACGCTAGCGTCGTGGTCAGGGAGCGAGACCATGAGCACGATCTTCATCAGCCATTCGTCCAAGGACCTTGCGGTCGCGCAAACGATCTGCGCCGCGTTGGAAAGCCGCGGCCTCAAATGCTGGATCGCCGGTCGCGATGTCGGCGCCGGCGACAATTTCCAGGAAGCGATCGTCACCGCCATCCGCACTGCCAAGGTGATGGTGCTGGTGTTCTCCGACAACGCCAACAACTCGACCGAGATCAAGAAAGAGCTGGCGCTGGCGAGCCAGAACAAGGTCGCCGTCATTCCCGCCCGCGTGGAAGACGTCGTGCCGGCGGCCGCGCTGGCCTATGAGCTGGCGACGCGGCAGTGGATCAATCTGTTCAACGATTGGGAAAGCGAGATCGAGACGCTCTGCGATCGCATCAAAAGAATCGTGCCGACGCCTTCAGCCACGGCGGCACCCCAACCCGGCACGCACGAACCCGCGCAGCCGGTCACCGGACCTACTCTCCCGCCCGCCATTCCCGCAACTCCCGCAAAGGCCAAGGCCGCGCGCGTCGCGCCGTTGTGGCTTGCAGTGACTATCCTGCTGATGGGGCTCGCGCGGCTGGGCCTGTCGTCGATATTTGTCGCATTCGTGACCCGCAACCGGGATTGGCAGCTGACCTCGTACCTGTTGACCGGCGACATGCTTGCCGGCGGCTTGCTAATTGTCGTCGCCGGCATCCTGCTCATGCTGGCGGCGCGGTGGGCGAGCGCGGCCGCGACCGCCGTCTGCATCGTGGCCCTCCTCCATGACGCGGTCTGGCTTGGCGTCTGGTACGCGGTCCATTCCGCGGCCGGCGCTGAGGCCGTAATTTTCCACTTCGGCCCGATCGGCATCTCGGCGATCGCGTGCGCCGGCGTCTTGGCTATGCAGGCCTGGCGCCGGACCGCCTGGTTCCGCGCCGATCTCGGCCCGCGCCGCCCGGTGACGGTGTTCAGCCACTGACGGGATCGGGCCGCCAGCCATTGGTTAATCGCGCCTTAACCCGCTCGCTCCTATGGTAGGAAAATCCCCTTGTGCGGCGGCGCGTGCGCCGCGTAACCCATGTTCATGCCGGCCGCCGAACGTCAGTCACCGCCCTCGCCCAACCGGGCCCTCGCCATGCGCTCGCCATTCGTGCGCTTGCGTGAACTCCTGGCTGACACACCGCCGGGCCAGCCCGCCATCAGCCTGGCCGTAGGCGAGCCCCAGCACGGGGTGCCGTCGTTCGTTGGCCCCGTCCTGGCCGCCTCGCTCGACGAGTTCGGCAAGTACCCCATGAACAAGGGGCTCGACGCGTTCTGCGAGGCTGCCGCGGCCTGGCTCGGGCGACGCTTTGCCCTGCCCCGCCCGGTCGATCCGGCGACCGAGGTGCTGATCCTCAACGGCTCCCGCGAAGGCCTATTCCTGGCCGGGATCGCCGCCGAGCGCTGGGCCAAAGGCCGACCCGGCCGTCCGGCCATCCTGATGCCCAATCCGTTCTACGGAGCCTATGAAGCCGGGGCGGTTGCCGCCCATGCCGAGCCGGTGTTTCTGCCGGCCACGGCCGAGACCGGGTTCCTGCCCGATCTCGATTCGCTGACCGACGAGCTCCTGGCACGAACGGTCGCTTTCTACCTCGCCTCCCCGGCCAACCCGCAGGGCTCGGTCGCGAGTGCCGACTATTTCGCCCGGCTCGCGGCGCTTGCCCGCAAGCACGGATTCACCGTGTTCAGCGACGAGTGCTATTCGGAAATCTATACCCAGGCACCGCCCCCCAGCATGCTCGAGCATTCCGGGCGCGATTTCGAGAACGTGGTGGTGTTCCAGTCGCTGTCGAAGCGCTCGAACCTGCCCGGCCTGCGCGTCGGATTCGTCGCCGGCGACCGGAAATTCCTCGCCCGCTTCCTCGAGCTGCGCAACGTATCGTCGCCGCAGGTACCGATCCCGGCCCAGCGCGTCGCGATCGCCGCCTACGCGGACGAGGCGCATGTCGAGGAAAGCCGCGCCCTCTACGTGCAGAAATTCGACCTCGCCGACCAGATCCTCGGCGGTCGCTATGGCTACAAGCGGCCGGCCGGCGGCTTCCTGCTGTGGCTCGACGTTTCCGCGCATGGCGGCGATGAGGCGGTCACGCTGCGGCTATGGACCGAGGCGGGGCTTCGGGTCATCCCCGGCAGCTATCTCGCGCGCGAACAGGAAGACGGCTTTAACCCGGGTGCGGGATATATCCGTGTTGCGATGGTGCAGGATCGCGATACCACGGCCGAGGCACTGCATCGGCTGGTCGCGACACTGGGTTGAGGATCGCATATGTCGGCCATCGACCGCGGTTTCGAAATCACGCTCTCCGACAGCCTGCGTGAGGCGTTGCGGCGGCGCGCGAGAGAGATTTCCGGCGTCACGCTGATCGTCATCGCGATGCTGCTGATCGCCGCGCTCGGCTCCTGGTCGACGCAGGATCCCTCCCTCAGCCACGCCACCAATGCGCCAGTGCGCAATCTGCTCGGCTTTCCCGGCGCCATCGCCGCCGACCTGATGATGCAGCTGTTCGGCGTCGCATCGATCGCGCTGGTGCTTCCGATCGCGGTCTGGGGCTGGCGCTTTGCCACCCACCGCGTGCTGCATCGCGAGCGGCTGCGGTTGGTCGCCTGGATCGCCGCTATCGTCTTGAGCGCGAGCTTTGCCGCCTGCCTTCCGCGCACCGCGGCCTGGCCGCTGCCGGCCGGTCTCGGCGGCGTCACCGGCGATGCGCTGCTGCGCGTCGCGGTATGGGCCGCCGGCAATGACGTGCTCGGTCTCGCCCGCCTGATCGTAGGCGCCGCGGCGGGCATGGGCGCATCGCTCGCGCTCGCGTTGACGCTTGGCTTCGGCTGGCAGCCTGTCGAAGAGGAAGCGCCGCGCAAGAGCCGCCGCAAGGTGGTGAACGACGAAGCGGAAGCCGCCGGAGAAGACGCCCAGGAGGAGGACGAGCCGCGCCGCCGCCGCTGGATCTCGCTCGGCTCCTTCACCCATGGATTCCTCAGCCTCAAGGCGCGGCTGGCGCGCTGGCATGAGCGCCGCACCACCAAGCGCATCACGTTCCGCGAAGCATCACCGGAGCGCGCGGGCGGACGCGTCGAGCCGCGCTTCGGCGACTATCAGACCGCGCTGCGCGAGCTCGAAATGGTGGACGCGCCGGAGACCGACGACGAGGAACAGGACGACGAGACCCCCCGGGCCCGCAAGCCCAAGGCTGCCGCGCCGAAACCGCAGCGCCGGGGCCGCTATCAGCTGCCGTCGCTCGACCTGTTGGCCGCCCCGAAGCGTGGCGAGCGCACCACGCTCTCGAACGATTTGATCCAGGCCAACGCCCAGGCGCTCGAAGGCGTGCTCGGCGACTTCGGCGTGCGCGGCGAGATCATCAATGCGCGGCCCGGTCCGGTGGTCACGCTCTACGAACTCGAGCCGGCGCCCGGCATCAAGTCGTCCCGCGTGATCGGACTGGCCGACGACATCGCCCGCTCCATGAGCGCGCTGTCCGCCCGCGTCGCGGTCGTCTCCGGCCGAAACGCCATCGGCATCGAGCTGCCCAACCCGCAGCGCGAGAAGGTGTATCTCCGCGAGCTGCTTTCGGTCGACGACTACAACGAGACCACCGCCAAGCTGCCGCTCTGCCTCGGCAAGACCATCGGCGGCGAGCCGGTCATCGTCGATCTCGCGCGCATGCCGCATCTCCTGATCGCGGGCACCACCGGCTCCGGCAAGTCGGTCGCCATCAACACCATGATCTTGAGCCTGCTCTACCGGCTCTCGCCGGATCAGTGCCGGCTGATCATGGTCGACCCGAAGATGCTCGAACTCTCCGTCTACGATGCGATCCCGCATCTGCTGACGCCCGTCGTGACCGATCCGAAGAAGGCGGTGGTCGCGCTCAAATGGGCCGTGCGCGAGATGGAAGAGCGCTACAAGAAGATGTCGAAGCTCGGCGTGCGCAACATCGACGGCTACAACGCGCGGGTGGTCGAAGCCAAGGGCAAGGGCGAGAAGCTCTCCCGTACCGTGCATACCGGCTACGACAAGGAATCGGGCGAGGCGATCTACGAGGCCGAGGAGCTCGATCTCGAGCCCTTGCCCTACATCGTCATCATCGTGGACGAGATGGCCGACCTGATGATGGTCGCCGGCAAGGATATCGAAGGCGCCGTGCAGCGGCTTGCACAGATGGCACGCGCCGCCGGCCTGCACGTGATCCTCGCCACCCAGCGCCCGTCGGTCGACGTCATCACCGGCACCATCAAGGCGAATTTCCCCACCCGCATCTCGTTCCAGGTCACGTCCAAGATCGACAGCCGCACCATCCTGGGCGAGCAGGGCGCCGAGCAGCTGCTCGGCCAGGGCGACATGCTCTACATGGCCGGCGGCGGTCGCATCAGCCGCGTGCACGGGCCGTTCTGCTCCGACGAAGAGGTCGAGAAGATCGTTCGGCACCTGAAGTCACAGGGCACGCCGCAATACCTCGAAGCGGTCACCACGCCTGACGAGGAAGTCGACGAAGACGGCAACCCGATCTTCGACGCCACCAGCATGGGCGCGACCGGCGACGCCACCGACCTCTACCAGCAGGCGGTGCAGATCGTGCTGCGCGACAAAAAAGCCTCGACCAGCTACATCCAACGCCGCCTGCAAATCGGTTATAACCGCGCCGCTTCGCTCATGGAGCGGATGGAGAACGAAGGCGTGGTCGGACAGGCCAACCACGCCGGCAAACGCGAAATCTTGATGGGCAACGAGCACGAATAGGGATATTCGACGGGCTTTCGGCGAATCGTGCGCCGGATACCGCAAGAAGGGTCGATATTCGTTCCACAACGGGTCCCGGAATCGGTTAGAATTGGTCTGAGGAATCGGTTAGAATTGGTCTGAACAGCCGCGATCTCGCCACAGGCGGCGGCTAACGGAATCAACGGGGCATCGGTGTTGACGGGGCTAGGCGTAAGGCGGAGAGGGACAGAATGACTGGCAATCGCCAGACCGCGCTCATTTCAACCGTGCTTGCAGGACTGATGGTCGTGGCGATCCCCGCCGCGGCGCAGCAGGTCCCACTGCCGACTCCGGGTCCGCAGCCGCGCAGCGGTCAGGTGCCGCCACCGCCGGCGTCGGTCCCGAGCGCCAGGCCGGGCGCACAGGATCAACCGGCGGGTGGCGTTCGCTCCTGGTTGCCTTCGATCCTTGGAGGTACGCCCTCGGCGCCGCCGCAGGCCCCCCGTACCACCGTCAACTTCAGCGCCCAGCAGCGCGCGCTGGTCGACAAGGTCAGCAGCTATCTGTCCCGGGTGCATGTGATGTCCGGCGCGTTCGCGCAGATTGGCGCCGATGGCCGCCGCACCAGCGGCAACTTCTATGTCCAGAAGCCGGGCAAGGTCCGCTTCGAATACGATGCGCCGAGCCCGATCGACATCATCGCCGACGGTTCGTCGGTGGTGGTGCGCGACCGCCGCCTCGCGACGCAGGACGTCTATCCGCTGTCGCAGACGCCGTTGCGGTTCCTCCTGGCCGACAAGATCGATCTGCTGCGCGACACCCACGTCACGTCGGTCACCGCCGACGAGCTGTTCATCTCGATCGTGGTCGAGGAGAAGCAGGCGCTGATCGGCACTAGCCGGCTGATGATGATGTTCGATGCCAAGAGCCTCGAGCTGCGGCAGTGGGTCGTCACCGATCCGCAGGGCTACGACACCACCATCGCGGTCTCCAATCTCGACAGCAACCGGCGGCCCGACCCCGCGCTGTTCCGGATCGACTACACCGACTACCGGCGCGACCGCTAGATCGAGGCGGGTTGAAAGATAGTCACAGCTTGATATCTGCAATGATATCTATCATGGGCCCGCGCTTGTCGCGGGCTCATTCGTATTGGTATTGCAGAGGGCCGGATTGGCCCGTTGCGGAAGCCCATGCGTCTCACTGTCACCACCTGGAACATCAATTCGGTGCGGCTGCGCATCGACCTCGTCGCCAAATTCATCAAGGCGGTACGGCCGGACGTGCTCTGCCTGCAGGAGACCAAGTGCCCGGACGACAAGTTCCCGCTCAAGCGCTTCCGGCGGCTTGGCTACGAGCACGTCGCCCTCAACGGCCAGAAGGGCTATCACGGCGTGGTCGTGGTCTCGCGGCTGCCGTTCGAGACCACGGCCCGGCAGGATTTCTGCGGCAAGGCCGACTGCCGGCATGTGTCGGTGACGCTCGGCGAGCGCGCCGGCCTGCGTGATCCGATCTCACTGCACAATTTCTATGTGCCGGCCGGCGGCGACATCCCCGACCCCGCGGTCAATCCGAAATTCGCGCACAAGCTCTCGTTCCTCGACGAGATGCGCGAGTGCGTTGATTTGCGCTGCAACGGCTCGGATCGCGCGATCCTGGTCGGCGATCTCAATGTCGCGCCGCTCGAGCACGACGTCTGGAGCCACAAGCAGATGCTGCGCGTGGTCTCCCATACGCCGATCGAATGCGAGAAACTCACCGCCGCGCAGACGACCGGCAACTGGATCGACGTGATGCGCGTGCGCGTGCCGGAACCGGCAAAACTCTATACCTGGTGGAGCTACCGCGCGCTCGATTGGGAGGCGGCCGATCGCGGCCGGCGCCTGGACCACGTCTGGACGTCACCCGCCCTCGCCGATCGCGTCTCCGACATCGCGATCGCCAGGAGCTATCGCGGCACCGCGCGTCCGTCCGACCACGTGCCGGTCACCGCGACGATGGAGCTCTGACTAGGGTCAAAACTCATTAATTTTCCGAGCTGACAATACGATCCTGATTCGTTTTTGGAAGGGGATCGGAGTCA
>JAIESR010000054.1 GCA_019745775.1 Xanthobacteraceae bacterium
CGAGGCGTTCTCTAAAGTGTTGCACTTCGACTGTGAATCCACCTTCCCGCTTGCGCGGGAATGAGCGGGGAAAGACCTGTTTCAGGTGGGAACCGCTCTAGTTGATGGAAGACGTCGTGCCGTCGGGCGACGCTGTCTGCGGGGTCGGCAGACGCGGCGGCAGCATGTCCGCGTCGGGCATCCACGGCTTGCCGAACGCCTGTTTCGCCAGCGCCTCGTCGATATGCGGACGGATCAGGACTTTGAAGGCGTGTGCGGCCTGCTGGAACTCCGACTTGCAGTCCTCGGCGCGTTCGACATCGGGAAATCCGGTATGTGCGGCCCCGCGGCTGCGCACAGCTGCCGGCGGCAAGTCGCATGTTGAGTGGGGAGTCCGGCGGGCATTTATCAACAGTGCAGGGCAACGTGCTTTCTGCGAGACCTGGGTCAACCGTTTGATTGTCGGCGAAAATCGCCCGGCCCTCGCAGACGGGCGATTTTTGAGAGGTGTTGCACAGAAGCTACAGGCGAAATGGAAGAAGTGGGGTAAACAATCCTTGGCAATCGGGGGAGATACAATGAAGATCAAGGGAATTCTGTTGGCATCTGCTGCGGGCGTCGCCTCTATGCCCGGCGCGCAAGCTGCCGATCTGCCCGTAAAGTCATATCCCGCTGCAGCACCCGTTGCGGTATCCTGGGCGGGTCTCTACATCGGTGCCCATGCCGGGGGCGCCTCGACCAGGGAATTTATCTGGGATGACAGCTACCACCGTGCCTCTTTTGTCGGCGGCGGTCAGATCGGCTACAACTTCCAGGCTGGAAACTTCGTCTACGGCGTTGAGGTGGACGGGTCCTGGATTTCCGGAAAGCGCAATTTCACGGACGGTTCGTTTACCTACGGGACGCACTTCTCGTGGCTCGCAACGGCACGCGTCCGGGCAGGCATAGCGCTCGGAAACTGGCACATCTACGCCACCGGCGGTGCCGCCTTTACCCAGATAAAGGCAACCGATACCGATTGTTGCGGCCCCGTGCAGATCCATTTCAAAAAGAACGTAGTCGGCTGGGTGTTTGGCGGCGGCGTCGAGCACATGCTGACCCGCAACTGGATAGTAGGAGCCGAGGTCTTGATGGTGGATTTCGGCAGCAACACCCTCACCACATCCAGCCCGCTTGGCGGTATAAAGTCACTCAGGGTTTCCAACTCAGCAGTCATCGGTCGTGCGAAGCTGAACTATAAGTTCTGACGGGTCACGGACGTTTCGGGCTGGCTACATCTTAATGCGGCCTTGGGCATGTGCCCAGGGCCGCAGCCGTTTCAGCGTGTTGCGAACGACGGGACATCCGGCTAGCTTTTTCGGGTCCGGGCTCTGCCTGCCGGTGCGCGAACATCGTGTGTTGAGTTTGTAGCATGCACCCGGTCGAGATGCTGTTGTACTGGGCACGGATCAGTCCGGAGCGGCCGGCGCTCATCCAGTCCAATATGGTGATCAGCTATCAAGCATTGGCACAGGCCGTCGTCGCCTGTTCCGAACGCATCCGCGCCTGCGGTTTCAGCCCTGGCGAGCCGGTGGGCGTCGCGGTTTCGGACCCGGCCAAGCTACTCGTGGTCTGCCTGGCGCTTCTGCGAAGCGGTGTAAGCTGTGCCCCCGTCGCGCAAGCCAGCGTGCCCACCCTGCCGTCGAGCGGTATCAATTGCCTGATTCATTCCCCCGGCAGCCCAGTGCTCACGGAGGGCAAGAACATCGCGTTCGATGATTCGTGGCTGCAGGCGGACGATCTCCCCGCCTCATCGATGAACGGCAGACTTCCGCCCGCGAACGTGATCTTCTTCACTTCCGGTACCACGGGCGTTCCGAAGAAGGTCGTGTTGCCGACCGTCGCTCTCGTCGCCAGGATGGGACTTAATAACCTAACCGGTCAGACGCGATTCAAGAAGGTCCTAGTTGCGCCGGGGGTCACGTCGAACTTCGGGTTCGTGCGAATCTGTATTCTGCTCGAGTCCGGAAAGACGATTGTGTTTGCCGCGGACGTTTCCTATCCGCTACGCCTGATCGAAACGTTCCAGATCGACGCCATCGTTGCGTCTCCGCAACAGGCGCTCGCGCTGGTGGAGATGATCGAGGCTTCGCCCGGCCATCGTCTCGATTCGGTGAAGGAAATCAGCATCGGCGGCGGAGCGCTTTCGCCCGACCTTGCCAGACGGGTTCAGGCGCTGCTGTGTCGCTCGATCGTGACCGAATATGGAGCGACAGAGGCCGGACTAGTCGCGCTGGCGCCCTACGAAACGGTTCGCAACGTTCCGGGAGCGGTCGGAATCGTCGTGCCGGGGATGCACATCGAAATCGTCGATGACAACAATCAGCCGGTGCCGATCGGCGAGGAGGGATATATTCGGGGACGGTCGCAATTCATCACGGCGATCTACCAAGCCAACAATGATAATGGCGCCGCCGACGGGACGGAGGCCTGGTGGTTCCCCGGCGATATCGGCCGTCTCACCGAACACGGGTTCCTTTGCATCAGCGGCAGGACGGACGACATCATCAATTGCGGCGGCGTCAAGGTGTCGGCGGTCGTGCTCGATGAGCTGATCAAAAGCTTTCCCGGAGTACGCGATGGCGGCGTCTGCAGCGTCCGTGGCGACGCCGATATCGATGTCGTTTGGATCGGCGTCACCTCGGACACCGATATCGATCTTGTCGCGCTCAGGCAATTCGTCGAGCAGCGCCAGAACTTTCAGCTGCGGATAGGCTCGGTCGTTCGAATTGAAAAAGTCCCACGCGGCGATCTCGGCAAGATCCGACGCCATGAATTGAAGGCGCTGCTCGTCGGCGCTCGCAGTCGCAACCATGCGGAGGCGAGCAGCATGCCCGCGGACCGATCCTGACATGCATCCCGCAGACATGATCTTCTTCTGGGCGCAGATTTGCCCGCACGTGACTGCGCTGCTGCAGCCGAAAGCGAGCCTGACATATCGGGAGTTGGCGCAGGCCGTGAGCGGGGCTGCACAGCGTGTCGACGCGCTGAACCTGTCGAATGAGGACCCCGTCGCGGTGGCGATCGAAGAGCCGGGCAGGTGCCTGGCCGTCTGCTTCGCACTGCTTCGGCTTGGCATTCCGGCGGCGCCCGTCAGGCATTCGATGCTGGCGCTGATGCCGGCGAACCGGATCCCGAACACGATCTACACTGGTCACGGACAGGTCATCTCAGGTGGTCGCAACATTCGGTTCGAGGAATCCTGGCTCAAGAGTGCAGGCAGCTCGGTCGATGCGTGGAATCCGGCCCGGACAAGCCGCGCGGCCGATACGAGCCTGATCTTTTTCACCTCAGGCACCACCGGCGTTCCAAAAAAAGTCGTGGTCCCGGGCGCCGCGCTCCTGGAGCGGGTTGAACTGCTCGGGCATACCGCGGAGGCGGTCACGGACAGGACGCTTATTGTTCCGCCCCCGAGTTCGTGGTTCGGATTCTCCCGCGCCGCCCAACTCATGCACGCCGGCCGCACCGTTTGTGTGGCGGGTGATGTCACCAACACGCTGCGCCTGATCGATCTGTTCGACATCGGAACTGTCATTGGATCGCCTCAGCATATTCTCGCGCTGGCCGAAGCGGCCGAGAGCAACCCTTCGCTGCAGCCCTCCGCACTTCAGCAGGTGGTCATGGGAGGCGCCTTCGCGTCTCCGGAGCTGTTCCGGCGCGTGCAGATGCGCCTGTGCCGCAACGTGATCTACAACTACGGGGCGACGGAAGCCGGGCTGGTCGCGTCCGGCAATTATTCCCTGATCGGCAACGTTCCCAATGCCGTCGGCTATCCGGCGCCGGGCGTGAAGGTTGAGATTGTCGACGAGCAGGGGAGATTGCTGCCACCGGACACCCCGGGCCGCATCCGCTGCCGCACCAACTATTTTGCTACCGCTTACATCGCCGCGCACCCCGAGGCCCGCGACGACGTCGAAAACATCTGGTGGTATCCGGGAGACAACGGGCTGCTCACGCAGGATGGCATGCTCTGCGTGCTGGGCCGATCGGACGACGTCGTCAATATCGGCGGAGCGAAAGTGGCCGGAACGCTGCTCGATGAGGCGGCCCAATCAGTCGCCGGGGTCAAGGACGCCGGCGTTTGCGGCGTGGCCGGTCCCTCTGGTATCGAAGAGCTCTGGGTAGCGGTTGTCCTCGATCACCACGCCAACGTCGGCGAAGTCAGAGAGGCGCTTTCCGGCAAGGCCGAGTTTGCTCAGGCGCAGTTCAACCTGGTCGAGGTCGATGAAATCCCGCGCAACGATCTTGGCAAGCTCGAGCGATTCAGGATCAAACAGGCCCTGCTTTCGAACAGGAGCGGGTTATGACCGCTCGTCGATTGTGTCATGTGCTCAGGAGTTTGAGTTGATGTCCTTCCATTCATTCGTTCGCGGAGCGGCTCGGTGTGCTTTTGTAACGACCCTGGGAGTGCAATTCTCGCTTGCTGGCATGCAGGCGGGGGCAGCCCAGGAAAACTCGTCGCACGGTCGCCACGTCACGATTGTGAATCCGTATGCGGCTGGCGGCCTCGGGTACGAGCTGGCGCAAACGATCGGCGACCGCCTGAAGAAATTGTATGACATGTCGGTCGTCGTTGAGGCGCGACCTGGGGGGAACACGATTCCGGGCACCATGTCGGTCGTGAAGTCAAAGCCCGACGGTCACGCCTTGCTGATAAATTCTGTGTCGGTCTTTGCCATCGCCGGTTCGATCTACAAGAAGCCGCCCTACGATCCGGCTGTGGATTTGGTGCCGGTAGCGTTCGTGGCGAGCGCGCCCATGGTCCTGGTCGTTCATTCCGAATTGCCGGTGAAATCGCTCGCTGATCTTGCGAAGCTCGCAGCCGCCACGCCAGGTGGCTTGTCCTATGCGTCGATCGGTGCCGGCAGCGCCATTCATCTGAGCAGCGAATCCCTCAAGCGCCAGCTCCGCATCGATGCGACTCACGTGCCGTTTGGCGGGCCGCCTGCGGCGGTCACTGCCGTGGCAGGCGGGCATGTCGCGTTCATGTTGATAGACGTCATGAACGCCCTGCCGCTCACGGAGGCCGGGAAGGTCCGTCCGATTGCCGTGACCAATCGCACCTCGGCTGAACGTCTTCAAAATTTGCCGACCTTTGCCGAGACGGGGTTGCGTGGCTTCGATTTCGACATCCGCATGGCGCTCGTCGCGCCCGCCCAGACTCCGGCTGAGATCGTCGCTCGGTTGAATTCTCAAATCCGGGCCGCGACATCCGAAGCTGCCGTGCACGCGCGCTTCTACAAGCGTGGTGTTCAGGTCACCGATACCGCCGGCCCCCAGGAGATTGCCAAGGTATACGCCGATGACCTGGTGCGTTGGCAGCGCCTCGTCAAAGATGCCAATCTCGATGGCTCGCAGTAACGCGGGAGGTGCGCTGTTGTACCCGTCGTCTGCCTTCAGCAATGAGACGCTTCGGCGCGATCGGCGCTGTCCATGAACATCGTCGAACCCGTCCTATATCAGTGCAGGGTCAATCCCTTCGGCACCGCCATTGCCACACCAGGCTCGGGCCTGGGCGCGGTCAAATACGGGCAGCTGGAATCCTTGATTCACAACGTCGCGCGTGCCGGCATCAAGGCGGGCCTCGCTCCCGGAGATGTCGTGGCGATCTATGTCGCCGATTCGATCTTTCACGCGGCGCTATTACTTGGGCTCGCCCAGGTCGGGGTCGTCACCATGTCGCTGACAGGTACGAGGCTGCCGGAGCAAATTCCGATCACCGCGATCCTGACGAATAACCGGCAGGCGTTTGCGAACTCAGACAAACTCGTGGCAATCGACGCCTCTTGGCTGCAAGGCGATGGCAGAGCCCCGGAGTACGAGCGCATCTATCGCTGCAAGCCCGACGACCCCTGCTCCATCATGCTGACCTCTGGTTCGACCGGACGCCAGAAGGGGGTCGCGCTGAGCCATCGCATGCTGAGCGAACGAGTAGTGTTCAATGCCTACGCCAAGGGCCCATTGATCGCGAAGATCTCCAGGCATTTCAGTAGCATGAACGTTTCCACCTTGGTCGGCTTCCGTGACATGATGTACACCCTCACCAGGGGGCAAACGATCTACTTCGCGGGGCCCGAGCCCACAGACGTTCTGCAATACCTCGCAGCCTACAATGTCGAATCCCTCGTGATCTCGCCGCACGATCTGCGCGCCTATCTGATGGACTTCGAAGCCGATCCGGAGCTGAACTCTCCCTTTAAAGTCATTGTCTGCCAGGGTGCGCGGCTGTCGAAAGGCCTCGCCGATGTAGCGCGCGCGCGTTTGTGCCCCAACCTGTACACTTCCTATGGGGCTACAGAAACATCGACGGTCGCGTGCGGGCCCTCGCACAGCCTTGCCCGTGTTCCCGGCGCAGTCGGATATATCTGTCCGGGCGTGACGATCGACATTGTCGACGATGAGAGCAAGCCGCTTTCGCCAGGGCGTGAAGGCCATATACGCATCCGCACGCCCCATATCGCGACCGGTTACGTCGGCGATTCCGAAACGACGGCGCGCTTGTTTCGGGATGGCGCCTTCTATCCTGGTGACATCGGTCGCATCAATGCGGAGCGTATGTTGATCGTGACGGGTCGCACCAAGACCGCATTGAGCGTAAGTGGGGACACCATCGATCCGGAAATCATCGAAGAGGTCCTGTGTAAGTTTCCTGGGATCGCGCAGGCGGCTGCGTTCAATCTCGACGATGTCATGGGCATATCCAAAATCCATGCCTTGATTGTTGGGAGTGGTGGCATTGATGAGCAGGCTTTGCGCTCCCATTGCGTCGCGCAATTGCGCGAGGCGCTGGTTCCAGTCACCTTTACAAGGGTCGACACAATTCCACGCAACGCGCAGGGCAAGATCGACCGCCGGGCCGTGCTCGACCTCGGCCAGGCACGGCAAAGTTCAACGTGATCCAAAGTCGCCATGAATATTGTTGATCACATCCTATTCCAATGCGCCACGCAGCCGAAGGCGCCGGCGCTGTCTGCTCCGGGCACTGGCATCGGCTTGGTGAGCTATGGCCGGCTCGCGCAAATGATTCGCAACATCGCGCATCGGCTCAGCGAAAACGGCGTAGGCCCAGGAAACATCGTCGCCGTGTCGATCGACGATCCGATTTTCGAAATCGCAGTCCTGCTGGCCCTCACCCGGATGTGCGCCGTCACGGTGTCCGGCTTCAACGCGCGGGTTACCGATACCTTACGTACCGACTACGTTGTGGCGGATGCGCATCCATCCACGACCGGGACCGGAAAGCTGATCCTGGTTGATCTCTCTTGGACCAGAGGCGAGCACGAGACGTTGCCGCCGCAATGCCCGGCCCAGACACATCCCGACGATCTTTGCCGCATCATTCTGACTTCCGGAACAACGGGCTTGCCAAAGGCGGTCGCCGTTTCCCATGCCCTGCTGAGCGCCCGGATCGCGCGCCATATCGGCGCCTTCGGGCCGAAGGTCGTGGGCAACGTGCGCATGTTCTGCGACATGCCGGTTGCGATGTCGCTCGCTTTCCAGTTCCTGCTCTTCACGTTGTGGCGCGGCGGGCTTTTTGTCCTTCCCGGGAAATCCTTTGATGACACCGTTGACGCGCTTGACGAGTTCGACGTCCGCTGCTGCCTGAGCTCGCCCGCCGGGCTCGAGCTGTTCCTGAAATGGTTTGAACGGTACCCGACTCTCCAGAGCGAAATTGACGTCATCGTCAGCGCGGGTGACGCGCTGCCGAAGCCGCTTGTCGATCGCGTGCGTTCGCGGATCTGTCCGCACGTGATGAATGCCTATGGCTCGACCGAAGCGAGCATCACCGCGACGGCGCCTGTGCAATTGGTCGAGGACGTCCCGGGGGCCGTCGGCTTCGTGACTGTGGGGTCGCTGGTCGAGGTCGTGGATGAAAATGAGGCTGTCATGCCGGCCGGCCAGCAAGGCTTATTACGGGTGCAGAGTGCCTTCGCAGTCGACCGATATTTCGAGGATCCCGCTGCCTCGGGGCTCGTCTTCCGCGACGGTTGGTTCTATCCGGGCGACTTGGGTACGCTCGCACAGGGTGGCTTGTTGAGACTTGCCGGCCGCCAGGACGGGCTCCTGAACCTGGGAGGGGGCAAGATCAGTCCGGAAGCAATCGAGTCGGTGATTGCGTCGTTCGGCGGTGTCTCCGAGTGCGCGGCGTTCGCGTCTCCGAACGGTCTCGGCAACAAAGAGGTTATGGCGGTCGTGGTCGCGAATGGCCCTGTCGACGAGCTGCTGGTGCGGTCGCACTGCGCAGAGAAGCTGGGGCTGTTCGCGCCGGTAAAGTTCGTCTGGGCGGAGCGCTTGCCGCGCAACCCGATGGGAAAAGTCGACAGGAGCCGGCTCGCCACGCTGCTGGAGCCATAACCGCAGCCGCTGCAAGGGGATAGGATGATGTCCCTATTTTTTTGGGCCGGGGCTTGTGCCGCAGCCTCTTTGAGCTTATATTCCTTTGATCTCAATCCTTGCGCATGCCCGCTCGTGCCTCCGGCGCGGCGCACGCCAATGTGTGGTAAGTGGTGTAAGAATGAAAGTTTCAGCATCAAGGGGTTGAAACTCAAGCAGAATTCGGCGATTCCGAAACTTACGCGGTCGCGCGGAGGGTGTAAGGAACGGGTGGCAATGCAAGAAATGCAAGATGCGAAAGGCCGCGCCGATCAATGGGGCGGAGGGCACGAGATGATCGTGCCGAATTTGCCGATGCAGTAAAACGAAGTGCGGGCGGTTCGGACGTCCGCATGGGGACGCATTGGGAATTGGGACACGCGCGATGATCGACGTCAGACGCTTTGGCCACGCCACCTTGGAGACGCCGGATATCGATCGGCAGATCGACTATTTCACGCAGATCGCCGGGCTGGTGCTGGCGGAGCGGGACAACGGTCGCGCCTTTCTCGCGACCAAGGTCGGCGATCTCGTGGTCCAGCTGGAGAAAGGCGCCCACGCGCGGTGCGTGCGGCTGGCGTTCCAGGCGGCGCCCGACGCGGATTTCGACGCGCTGCGCCGTGGCGTCGAGGCCGAGGGGCTGCGCTGCGAGGTCCGCAACGATCCGAGCCCGGGCATTCCCCGGATGCTCGCCTTCGAGGACCCCAAGGGAACGGTCTGCGAAGTCTTCACCACCCAGACCGCGATCGCCAAGAAGCAGCAGGTGCCCGGCATCGGTCCGATCAAGCTCGGTCACCTGGCGTTCGTCGTCGACGACCCGAAAAAGTATGCCGACTTCTACTGTCGCGTGCTCGGCTTCCGCGTGTCGGACTGGATCGAGGACTGGTTCGCGTTCTTGCGCTGCGGCCGCGACCATCACACCATCAACTTCGTGCGCGGCAAGCGCACGCAGATGCATCACGTCGCCTTCGAGCTGAAGGACTGGGCGCACATCCAGGCCGCCTGTGATTTCCTGGGGCTGAACAAGATTCCCATCATCTGGGGACCCGGCCGGCACGGACCCGGCCACAACATTTACACCTATCATCGCAACCCGGACGATCAGATCGTCGAAATGTTCACCGAGCTCGACAAGATGCTCGATGAATCGCTCGGCCATTTCGATCCGCGGCCCTGGCATCGCGACCATCCGCAAAAGCCGAAGGTCTGGTCGATGCCGACCGACCTGTGGGGGCCGCCGCCGACCAAGGAATATGTCCGGCAGCGCGAATGAACGACGCAACGATGGTTTGTCTCTGCCGCATGCAAGGAGACGCTCGATGAAACTGAGGATACTGGGCGCATTGCTCGCGCTGGCCGCGCTTACCGGCGTGGCGCTGGCGCAGGACTATCCAAGCCGGCCGATCCGCTTCATCCATGGGTTCCCGCCCGGCGGCAATGTCGACATCATCGCGCGGCTGCTCGGAGCGGAAATGTCGAAGGGGCTTGGCCAGCCGGTCGTGATCGAGGCCAAGCCCGGGGTCGCCGGCAGCCTTGCCGCCGAGTTCGTGGCGCGCAGCGATCCCGATGGCTACACGCTGCTGGTCGTCCCCAGCGCGCATCCGGCGCACGGCGGGTTGGCGAAGAAGTTGCGCTATCGCGTGGTTGACGATTTCCAGTGGATCTCGGTCGCGAGCTTCTATCCGTTCCTGATCTGCGTGCGGGCGGACTCGCGTTTCCGCACGTTGACCGACCTGATCGACGAAGCGCGCAAGAATCCCGGCGCCCTGAAATACGGGTCGGGCGGCGTCGGCTCGATCCTGCATACCACCGTCGAGCTGTTGGCGAACCGCACCAATACCAAATTCCTGCACGTGCCCTATCGCGGCGAGGTGCCGGCCATCACCGGGTTGTTGCAGGGCGAGGTTGACATCGTCGCGGTCACCACGGGGCCGATCACCACGCGCATCCGTGGCGGCGAGTTCCGCGCGCTGGGCGTCACCAGCACGGCCCGCTGGCGCGATCTCGGCGACGTGCCGACGGTCGCCGAGCAGGGGGTACCTGGCTTCGAGGTGATCTCGTGGACGGGACTGGCGGGGCCGGCCAAGCTGCCGGGCGCGGTGGTCGCGCGGCTCAACGCCGAGCTTCGCCGCACGGTCGCCGTGCCCGAGGTGAAGGCGAGGCTCGAGGCGATGGGCGGCGATCCGCGGGGCGGCACCTCGGCCGATGAAATGCGCGACCTCGTGGCAAGCCAGTTCGCGACCTGGAGCAGGCTCGCCAAGGACGCCGGCATTGAGATCGAGTAGCTCAGCCGCGCACTTTCGGGCGGTGGATGAATTCCCACGGCGAGGGGAGCGGCCCGACCGGCACCTCGATCACCGACGGCCGGTCGCGCCGCTTGAGCGAACGCTCGAGCGCGGCGCGCAGCTCCTGCGGATTGCGCGCGCGCTCGGCGGCGGCGCCGAAGCTGTCGGCGAAGCGCACGAAGTCGGGATTGACGAGATCGCTGGCGATCAGCCGGTTGCCGTAACGCTCCTCCTGGATGCGCCGAACGTTGCCGAATGCGGCGTCGTTGAACACGATCGCCGTGAGCGGGATGCGGTGCTGCACGGCGGTCGCAAGCTCGGTCGCGGTAAACATGAAGCCGCCGTCGCCGCAGATCGCGACGACGGGCACGTCGCGGCGCGCGTCCTGCACGCCCAGCGCGGTGGCGTAGCCCCAGCCCAGCGGGTCCTGGAATCCCGGCGAGATGAAAGTGCGCGGTTTGTAGACCGGATAGGTGACGCGGGCCGCGAACGCCATCTGCGTGATGTCCTCGACCAGGATTCCGTCCTCGCCGAGCGCGTCGCGGATCGCATCGAGGTAAGCGATCTGCGGCGCGAGCTTGGCCATCTGCTTGCGCCACCTGGCCTGCCGCGTGACCATCTCGTCGTGCCGCGCGGCGCGCTTGTGGCCTTCGAGCGCATCGACGAGGCGGCGCAGGATCGGCGCGGCGTCGCCGATGAGCGCGACCGTGGCTTTGCGGACGCGATCCGGCTCCTCCGGATCGGCGTCGATGCGGACGATCTCGAGCTTGTCGTCCACGCCCCATTGATGGAAGCCGTAGAACAACCGCGTCCCGATGCCGAGCACGAGATCGGCCTCGGCCCACAATTCGTGTGCCAATGGCATCGTCACCGCGAACGGGCTCCTGCCATCGAGCACGCCGCGGCCCCGCCTGAACGCAAACACCGGCGCCTGGAGACGGCGCGACAGTTCGGTGACCTCGGGGCCGGCGTCCTGCGCGCCGCCGCCGGTGACGATCAGGATGCGGCCGGCGCGCGCGAGGTGCCCGGCCGCCGCAGCGATCGCGTCGTCGTCGATCGCCGGCTGCTCCGGTGGCGAGGGGATGGACGGCGGCACGACCATGCCTCCTTGGCCCCAGACGTCCATCGCGCATTCGAGCGCCGCCGGCCCCGGGCGGCCGGTGCGCATCGCGCGGAACGCCTCGGCGACTTGGGCAGGGGCTTCGGCCGGCGACTTGATCCGTGCCGCATGGTCGACGATGCGCGAGATGATGCCGGTGTGATCGCGGATCTCGTGCAGGTGTCCGTAACCGCGCCCGATGTCGCTCTGCGGAATCTGGCCGACCAGCGCCAGCACCGGCGCGTTGGTGCCGTGCGCGGTGAGGAGCGCGGTCGCGGAGTTGAGCAGGCCCGGCCCCGGCACCACCGCATAGGCCTGCGGCCTGCCGGTCGCGAGCGCGGCGCCGAGCGCCATATAGCCCGCGCCCTGTTCGTGCCGCGTGTGCACGGTGCGGATGCGGTCCTTGGCTTTGAACAGCGCATCGAACAGATGGTCGTTGTGGACCCCGGGCAGCGCATAGACGGTGTCGAGACCGTGCGCGATCAGGCCCTCGACCGTGGCTTCCGCCGTCGTCATATGCTGCATGTCGCGCCCGCCCCGTGCTGCCGTTCCGCCGGCCTTCTTAGCCCAACGGAATCGGGCCGTCCCAGGCGGCGTCAGCTTGACAAAGCCCGGTCTGCGTGTGCTTTTCCGGCCCTTCGGCGACGAGCCGCGACGAGATTCCCCGGGATTTAAGGCATGCATCGCTACCGCACCAAGACCTGCGGCGCGCTCCGCGAAGCCGACATCGGCCAAGAGGTGCGGCTCTCCGGCTGGTGCCATCGCATCCGCGACCACGGCGGTGTCCTGTTCATCGACCTGCGCGATCACTACGGCATCGCCCAGGTGGTGGCCGACCCGGACTCCGCGGCCTTCAAGACCGCCGAGACGCTGCGCGCGGAATGGGTCGTGCGCATCGACGGCAAGGTGCGCAGGCGCCCGGAAGGCACCTTGAACCCGGAGCTGCCGACCGGCGCGGTCGAGGTCTATATCCGCGAGATCGAGGTGCTCGGTCCGGCCGGTGAATTGCCGATGCCGGTGTTCGGCGACCAGGAGTATCCGGAAGAAATCCGGCTCAAGTATCGCTTCCTCGATCTGCGGCGCGACAAGCTGCACCACAACATCATGGTGCGCGGCCAGGTGATCGATTCGATCCGCCGCCGCATGAAGGAAGCGGGCTTCTTCGAATTCCAGACGCCGATCCTGACGGCGTCGTCGCCGGAAGGCGCGCGCGACTATCTCGTGCCGTCGCGGCTGCACGCCGGAAAATTCTACGCGCTGCCGCAGGCGCCGCAGCAGTTCAAGCAGCTCATCATGGTCGCGGGCTTCGATCGCTACTTCCAGATCGCGCCGTGCTTCCGCGACGAGGACGCGCGCGCCGATCGTTCGCCGGGCGAGTTCTACCAGCTCGACCTCGAGATGAGCTTTGTCACCCAGCAGGACGTGTTCGACGCGGTCGAGCCGGTCATGCGCGGCGTGTTCGAGGAGTTCGCGAACGGCAAGCCGGTGACGCCGAAGTTTCCGATGATCCCGTACGCGGAGGCGATGCGCAAATACGGCTCCGACAAGCCGGACCTGCGCAATCCGATCGTGATGCAGAACGTCAGCGAAGCGTTCCGCGGCTCGGGCTTCAAGGTTTTCGCCAACATCCTCGCCGGCGATTCGAAGGCGGAGGTGTGGGCGATCCCCGCCAAGGGCGGCGGCAACCGCGCGTTCTGCGACCGCATGAATTCATGGGCGCAAGGCGAGGGCCAGCCCGGCCTCGGCTATATCTTCTGGCGCGAAGGTGAGGAAAGCGGCGCCGGCCCGCTGTCGCGCAACATCGGGCCGGAGCGCACCAAGCAGATCGCGGATCAGCTCGGCCTTGGGGTCGGCGACGCGGCGTTCTTCATCGCCGGCAAGCCCGAGCAGTTCGTCAAGTTTGCCGGGCCCGCGCGCACCAAGGTCGGCGAGGAGCTCGGTCTCATCGACAAGGACCGCTTCGAATTCTGCTGGATCGTCGACTTCCCGATGTTCGAGTGGAACGAGGAGGAGAAGAGGATCGACTTCTCCCACAACCCGTTCTCGATGCCGAACATGGAGGTCGAGCAGTTCCTCAAGCTCGATCCCAAGGACTCGGAGACGATTCTGGAGTTGAAGGCGTTCCAGTACGACATCGTCTGCAACGGCATCGAGCTATCTTCAGGTGCAATTCGCAACCATCGCCCCGACGTGATGCGCAAGGCGTTCGCGATCGCCGGTTACGGCGAGGAGGTGCTGGAGCAGAAGTTCGGCGGCATGCTGCGCGCGCTCTCGCTCGGCGCGCCGCCGCACGGCGGCATTGCGCCCGGTATCGACCGCATCGTGATGCTTCTTTGCGGCGAGGAGAACCTGCGCGAGGTGGTGCTGTTCCCGATGAACCAGCGTGCGGAAGACCTGATGATGGGCGCGCCGTCGGAGGTGACGCCGAAGCAGTTGCGCGAACTGCACATCCGGCTGGCGCTGCCGGACAACAAGGGCTGACGCGCCACCGCAGGGGTGGCGCGCCTCGCCAACATCAAATCTTGATGTGCGGGAACATCTTCAGCGCGTTGCCGTTGTCGATCGCCGTCTGTTCGGCGGCCGAGAACTTGTACGCGAGCATGCCGTCGAGCGCCTCCTTGGCCTCGCGGAACGGATAGTCCGACCCGAACATCACCTGCGAGATCGAGACGAGCTTCATCAGCGCGGCCAGCTGGCCGGGCGTGTTGCCCTGCGCGATCTCGTAGAAATGCTTCTGCATGATCGGCACCGGGTCATCCATCTTGCGTTCCCAGGCGAGCCGCGTGAAGCGGCTGGTGAGGAACGGGATGGTGCCGCCCGAGTGCGACCAGATCCAGCGGATGTCGGGGAATTTCACCGCCGAGCGTGGCTTCTCGAAGATCAGGCTCGCGACCGTGCGCGTCGTGTCGGTGGCGTATTCGATGGCGCTCGGCGGCACCGCGCCGACCACTTTGCCGCAACACTCGGCCGTGGTCGGATGGACATAGACCACCGCCTTGCGGCGGTTGAGCTCCTCCAGCACCGGCACGAATGTCTCGTTACCGAGATACATGCCGTTGTAGCTGGTCCAGAGTGCGATGCCGTCGGCCTTCAGCGTGCCGTAGGCGTATTCGATCTCCTTCAGGCTGCCTTCAACGTCGACCGGCGCGATCGCCGCGAAGATGCCGAAGCGGTTCGGATGGTCGCTGCGGAGCTTGGCGGCATAGTCGTTGCATTCGCGTGCAAGCCGCCGCGACGACTCTTCGATCTTGCCGTACCAGGGCCCCGGGTTGAGGATCGAGGTGATCGAATAGGCGACGCCGGCTTTGTCCATGTCGTCGAGCGACATCTGCACCGACCAGGCCGGACCGCCTTTGCCGCCCTGGCGCTCGATGTTCATCTGACGCTGGGCCGGCGGTACAATGTGGTGATGGACGTCGACCCGGTGGGGCTTTCCGGACGGCTGTGCCGTCGCCGTGCCGAGGCCCGCCGTTCCAAGCCCGGTCATGCCGAGCCCGACCGCGGCGCTGCCGGCGAGGAAGCTGCGCCGGCTCACCGCGGCGCTCGCAAAGCCGCCCATCGGCCCGCAACCGGCGCAGCCGCACAGCAGGGTCTTGCGCTTATAGGTCATTGTCATTGGCCGTCTCTCCCTGGCACGTATTTGACGGCGGCAATGGTCGATGCAGCCCTCGCGGCGGTCAAGGCCCGTGCCGTCGTTGCTTTGCAAAAATGCAGCGGCATGCCGACGCGGCTGCCATTGACCTGCCGCTCTGCGCACGCGCTGCCTCGGTGCAGGTCGCTTGGGTTGTGGGCCGGAAGATGGTTTGCTGTGCGCCGCCTGATCCGAATCTCCCGATCGAAGCTCTTATCGAACGGCCCACGGCTCGTGAGCAGCGCCCCCATCGCAAGACGGCATGCGCGCCGCGCTTCGTCATTGGATCGGTCGACCGGGCCATGGGCTGACCGGCCGGGAGGCGCTGCTTCATCCTTCGCTAACCATCGCGGTAGCGGAGGACCGCCGGCGATCGTCGTTTTCCATATGCTTAAGCCCACCTTTACGGCGCTCCGGCAGCTTCAACTTCGGAAGGGGAAGGGGCAGGTGGGGCGCTTCAAGGACTATAGGTTGCTCGCGGCTGTGCTGGGCGTTCTGGTCACCACGGGACCGGTGCTTTGGTTCTACACATGGCTGCACAAGCAGGGTGAGGCCGAAGTTTCGGTCGCCGCGAGCTGGACGGTCGGCAATGTCGACGTCCAGATCGGTCGCGCCGTGTCGGTGCTCGAGACGCTGGCCGAGCGGCGCATCAACGGCTGTGGCGACGCGCAGCTCGAGCTGCTGCGCCGGGCCATGCTCACCGCCGGTCCGGTGAAGGAGCTGTCGGTCGTCAGCCCGCAAGGTCGGACGCTATGCACCGACCGTGGTGACGCCATCGCCAGCCGCGAGGTGATCTCGTCGGCGCCGACGGCAGACCCCCGCATCCTTCTGGATGTCGTGCGGCTCGATGCCGGCGACGAGCGGATGCTGCGCGTGCGCCGGGTGATGCCGTCGTCACGCGTTTCGCTCGCGGCGCTTTTGCCCGCCGAGCTTCTGTTGCCTCTGGTGACGCCTGGCGGCTCGCGTTTCGCGGGCTACGCGCGTATTGCGCTCCCCGACGATACCGTCGTCGGTGGTTTGGGATCGGACATAGATGCTGCACTGCGCGATGGCCTGATGGCCAGCCGCGCGCGATCGGATCGTTACGGCCTCGTGGTCACCACCGCGACCGCACGCGATAGCACGCTTGCGACCTACCACGACGTGCGCCGTGTCGGCGTGGTCGTGACCGGGCTCCTGGCGTTGATCATCCTGGTTGGTGCGCTGCTGCTGCCGCGGCGCGAACGGCATCCGTTCTACGATATCGAGCGCGCGATCGGCGCCGGCGAGCTCGTGCCCTATTACCAGCCGATTGTCGACCTCAAGTCCGGTGCCATCGTCGGCGCCGAGGTGCTGGTGCGGTGGCGCAAGCGCGACGGCTCGTTGGTGCTGCCGAGTACCTTCGTTCCGCTGCTCGAACCAACCGATCTCATCCTCGACATGACGCGGTCCATTATGCGGCAGGTCGGCGAGGAGGTCGGGGCTTTGCTGGAGTACCGCGCTAACATGTACGTCGCGTTTAACATTGCGCCGCGCCATTTCATGGGCGATACGTTGATCGACGACATCGCCGCCGCCTTCGTTGGCGGCCCGATCTCGACCTCGCAGATCGTGCTCGAGTTGACCGAGCGCTACGAGATCGAAGACCTCGCCGCGACGCGCAGCCTGATCGCCGAGTTGCAGGGGCTCGGCTGCCGCGTCGCCATCGACGACGTCGGCACCGGTCACAACGGCTTGTCCTATATCCTTAAGCTCGGGGTCGACATCATCAAGATCGACAAGATGTTCGTGGATGCGATCGGCACCGAAGCGCATTCGCGGGCAATCGTCGACACGCTCGTCGACCTTGCACGCAATCTGCGCATGCAGATCGTCGCCGAAGGCGTAGAGACCTTTGAGCAGGTGGTCTATCTGCGCGACCACGGGATCACCTCGGCCCAGGGCTTCGTATTTTCGCCGCCTTTGCCGGCGACGGCCTTCATCCAGTTGATCGAGGCCATCGACCCGGTGGGCCAGAAGGCGCCGCGGGCAGTGTTGACGGGGGAAGGGGTGTTACCGGTACCCGGAGTTCCGCGCGGTGCCGCGGCATAGGGACCGAATATGTTGAGATCACGTACCGGGATGTTGAAAGGCTGCGAAACTTCGCGTACCGGGGTGATGGGACAACGGCCATAGGAGGGAGACACCATGAAAACCTTCGCAGCTGCGGCGCTGCTTGCGCTCGCTACGGTCATGCCCGTTCAGGAGGTCAAGGCGCAGGATCCGCTCGGGGGCGCGATTCTTGGCGGCGCAGCCGGCGCGATTCTCGGCGGCGCGATCACCGGCCGTGGCGGCGGTGCCGCCGCCGGTGCCCTGGTAGGCGCCGCGACCGGCGCCATCCTCGCCAGCGAGGCGCAACGCCGCCGCAGCGGCTACTACTGGTGGCGCGGCGGCTGCTACGCCCAGGATCGGTACGGCAACTGGTACCAGATTCATCCGCGGTACTGCTGACGGCCCAAAAGGTGCCGGATTTAGGCGCTCATTTCGCGGCGGCCCGCCGCGAGAGGTGTTCATGATGTCCGTTCGAGCCCTGCTTTGTGCGCTGTTCGCCGCCGCGCTGCTCGCCGGGGTGGCGATGGCTGGCGGCATGGCGGCGGCGCAGCCGATCAACGGCCGTGCGCCCTGGTGTGCGACTTTCCCGCAGGGCGGGACGTACGATTGCGCCTACCACTCGCTGCAGCAATGCATGGCGGCCGCGTCGGGCGTCAGCAACCAGTGCTCGCGCAACCCTTGGTACGACAAGCGGCTGGACGTTTGGCCCCGTCCCAAATCCCCGTATTGGCCGTTCTTCTAGGCTAGCCGACCGCTGCCAGCGCCGGATTGGCGCCGCGACCCTGGGTCTTCAGGCGCGTGCGATAGAAGCCGAGCACCCGCCGGGCGGTCTCGATCTGCAGCTTCTCGTAGGTCCGCAGCGCATTGTCGAGGTCTTGCGCCGAGATGCCGCGATCGGCGGTCTTGAGCAGCAGGATCGCTTTCGCCGTGGTCGACGAAAAGCCGGCGAGCTTGGCCAGGATCAGCGCAATCTCGTGGCCGCGGTCTTGCAGTGCGCGCTCCACCGCATCCAGTTCGACCCCGCACATCATCGAGAGCGAGACGGTAGCCTCCTCGAAGCGGTTCTCGCGCGCGAATTTGTAGACCTCGGCTTCGCCCAGAAGGCCGTCCTGCTTGAGTTTGCCGACTTCGGCCGCCGCAGTTGCGTATTGCGACGAGATCCTGCGGGTCTCGGTGCGGATGCCGCCCACGACCTCGCTGAGCACACCTTCGACAGCGGCCGCGGCCGCCGGGTTCTCGGTGGCGAGCCGGCTGCGAACCGTGGCCGACGCCTGTTCGAGCAGCCCCAGGAAGTGTTGTCGCGGGAGGTCGGGTCGGGCGCCGACATGCATAGCCAGGGTGTCGTCGCCCGACGAGCGCTTCACCAGCATCCGGAAGGCCGCATCCGAGAACCGCGCGCCGGCATTGCGGACCACCGAATGGACGACGTCGCGATTGCCGCGCGATACGAGGACGTCGGTGACGGCTTCGCTCAGCGACTTGCGCTCAGAAATGGCGGCAAGGTGCTGCTGGCTCTTGCTGCTCGCGTTAGCAACCAAGTCGGGGTCGGCGAGGCGTTCGGAATCCTTGAGCACCGGGCGCGCCACCTCGATGTCGTCGTCGAACGCCAGCATCCTCACCACGCCAGCCGGCGCCGTGGCTACGTCGGCGAGCCGGATCGAGAGCTTGGCGCGCGCTTTGACCTCAATCGCCGTCGCGAGCTTCGAGATCACCTCATCGAACAGGCCGATCTGATCGACGGAATAGCGGCTGGCGCCGGCCAGGAAGAGGTCGGTGATGCGCGCCAGCATCTCGTTGCGCTGGGCATCATTGCCGTTGCTCAACGCACGCTCGAGCTCATCGATCAGGGATGCCTGGGTCGTCATGGCCTTCTGGCGCGTTGTGACTGGGCCGAGCCGCAGCGGGAACGGCTCTGCGCCCGGAACGCGCCCCGCGTCGTCTCGCGGATGCGTTCGGGCGGCTCAGCCATCTCCCGTGGAGCGTTTCGGCACGCAGCTTCGAGGCCAGAATGGCCAACAGTCGTGAAGAAACGATTTCTGTGGCTGTGCCCGCGGAGCCGGCGACAGAAAGGGCGGCCAATTGGGCCGCCCAGTTAATCACGCCACGCGGGGAGGAACTTGTGACGGGTCGGCCCCCGACGCCACCGGCCCGCGGGTGTCAGAATCGCGACCAGATCACATCAAGCCGCTGATTCGTCAACTGTATTAGAATGCCGTTCAGCCAAGCGGGGGGGCGGGGGTCGTCCGGGCCTCGGAAGGCATTGGTTAACGCTACAATATTGCCGTCGATTCGCGCCTTGGCCTTCCGCCCGGAGGTTGTCGCAATGGCGATGGTGGCGCTTGCCCTCACGGCAATGCTCGCGGTGGCGACCGCCGCGTTCTACGTCGCGGGCGTCTATGGCGGCGGCACGCCCTGGGCGCGTGACGTCTGCTCGCTGTCACGCGACCTGTGTCACAATCCCGTTTGGATTGCGGTCGCGACCGGCGGAATGGGCGTGATCTACCTGTTGCTGCGATCGCTACGGCTCTAGGCCACGGGCCGTCATCGCGCCTGCATCATCTGCTGCATCTTTTCAGCGATAGCCGGTGGCGCCGTCATGATCTCGGTCACCGTCTCGGCCGACTGGCCGCGGGCGTCATGGGCCGCTGTCAGTAACAGGCAGGCGATAGCGGTGGTGGTGATGGACGTTCGGCACATATCTCCCCCAACGGCGACCGTGATTGTTGTTGGTGCTGAGAGTAGCGTTGCGAAGTCAGCGTTGCCACGTCACCAGCGTCGCACCGGCGGCCGCATCGAGCACGCGTGGCGCCGATGGCTTGAGCCCGTGCTCGGCCAGAATATCTTCCGGCGTGCGGTTGGGGCCGATGCCGGGGAACACGGGACGGCCACCGGGCAGGCGGATGCCGGCAACCCGCGAAAGATGGAACGCATCGAAGCCGCGATCGAGCAAGATCTGGTTGACGTCGCCGTTACCGATAACCGCCAGCATGCCGTCGGGTGCGCCGAGCTTCGCCCAAGCTCCTTCCAGCGTGGCGCCTTGTGGATTCCACAGCAACGCCTTAGGCAGCGTCGGATGCGGCGCGAGCGCGGGGACGCTGCGCGTCACCACCAGGCGATGACGCGTATCGGCGCGCGGCCCACCTTCATGGGAATGGCGCCCGTGCACCACGACGGCGGCATGCTCCAGGCTGCCGTGAAAGAATTTCTGGTCAGCCTCGACCACGAGGGCAGCCGGGATGCGTCGCTCGGCATCCGCCAGCATGCCGTCGTCAGACACGATGGCGAAGCCTTCGATACGGGTCGGGCCCGGCATGAGTAACGCAAGTCGCCCTTAGAACAGTGTCAGCGCTCCAAGAGCGCGCAGCAGATAGAGGATGCCGATGACGATCACGATGACGCGGACGATCTGCTTGGCGCGTCCATCGATCGGAAGCAGATTGATCAGGTAGAGGACGAGAATGATGACCAGAAACGTAATGAGTACGCTGATTAGCAGGGACATCGATGTGATCCTTAAAGAGCTGAAAGTGCGAAACTGCGGCCTGTCGATTTTGAGCTTGCCCCACTGTAGCTGATTTCAGCTGTGATGCCATTGGGGTGGGGTCGCCACACGAATGAACGCCAAGACGACGTGCCGGTTCCGGGGGCGCCGGCTCATCGGTATGGATAGGCGTCAAGCAGCGCTGCTTCCCAGGTCTTGCGCGCCGTCGGGCTGGTCATACGTCCGATAAAGTGCCGCGCTTCGTCAGGGACGGCGCCGTTCGCGAGCAGTGCGACCTCGTAGAATGTGTAATCCTGCAGCGGCACCGGAACGGCACCTGCCAAGCGAACGCCGGCCGGAAGCTCGACCTGGTTGAACAGCGCGAGCTCGACCTCGCCTTTGGCGACCATCGCCAGTCCTTCGGCAAGGCCGGCGGCGCGAGCCTTCGGCCGGACCGCGTCCAGAATGCCGGCTTTGGCAAGGATGCGCATCGTCACCACGCCACTCTGGTTCGGCAACATTGGATCGCCGTGGACAATGGAGCGGGCCGCCAGCAGCGTCTTCGTGAAGGCGGCGGGAGTCGCCACGTCCGGTACCGGTGCGCCATCGCGCACCATGACGCCGATGCCGGCGCGTGCGAGTGGCGTTCTTGTCCCGGCACGAATGCCGCCCGTCTTATCAAGTGCCTCGATCACCGGCACCGAGGCGATCAACATGTCGAAGGGCGCATTCGCGAGCTGCCCGGCGATCCGATCGGGCGAGACGATGGTGAACAGCACTTTGTGGCCGGTCGATTTCTCGAATTCGGCGGCAATGATCTTCGTGGCGATCTGTACCGAGCCGACGCTCAGCACGCGGATGTCGGCGGCGGCAGAGATTCCAGGCGACAAGATCAGGACCAGAGCGGCCGTCGCAACCGCGCGCACGCTTCGCATACGATCTTCTCCGACATTGCTCGCCGTTTAGCGGGGCAGTTCCTTGGCGACGGCGTTGACGACGCGCGCGTCCATGGGTTCGACATTGGTTGCGAACACCGCCGCGATCTGGCCGTCACGGCCGATCAGGTATTTGTGGAAATTCCAGCGCGGAAGGTCGAGCGGGCGCTCGATGGCGGCCCAGCGGTAGAACGGATGCGGATTGGCGCCGCGGACGTCGACCTTCGCCGCCATCGGGAAGCTTACGCCATATTCGTGTTCGGCGGTGTGCGAGATCTCGCTGACGCCGCCAGGCTCCTGGCCGCCGAAATCGTTCGATGGCACGCCGACGATCAGAAGCCCGCGGTCGCGGAAACGTGACCAGAGCTGCTGCAGGCCGGTGAACTGCGGCGTGTATCCGCATTGCGAGGCGGTGTTGACGATCAGGATCGGCTTGCCGGCGTAATCGGCAAGCCGGATGTTGTCGCCCTTGAGCCCGGCGAAGGAGAAGGCGTAGGCAGTGACGCGGCTCATGGCCGGCGCTTGCGCACGTGCGCTCCCTGGCACGACTTCCGCCGCCGCAAGCGCGGCCGCGAGCGTCAGGAACGATCGGCGATCAGTCGCCATGTCACCATACGAACATTAGCGCCAGGCGGCTATTGACCGTACCTGACCAGCACCCCCTGGCACGCCCGGCTGATCCGGCTGCGATTATCCTGCAAACAGGCCAGCACGCGCAACTGGTCCGGTATCGCAGCGCGGCAATGGCGCTGGACGTCCGGCTCGCAGGCGGCGCGGTCCTCCGGCGTGCCCGACGGCAGTGGCAGTGGGATCGGCAACTGAGCAAGCGCAACGGTCGAAGTCGTGACAATGACAGCGGCAAGCACGATAGCGATCTTATGGAGCATGCGTGGTCCTCCCGACGCGGTCATCATAGGTGCATGCCTGACCCGTCACAATGTCGCGAAAGCCACACACCCACATGAAAGTGCAGTGGGGCTGTGATTGCACCGCAGCGAGGAACGCTATTCGACAGGGAACCCGGGCTTGCGTTGACCGGTTATCTATTCAAGTTCCACCTGGAGAACACCATGACAGACTATCGCGACCCCAACTACCGCAACCCGAATCGCCCGGGTCATCGGGAGCCGGTTGCCCCGGCTGACCCGAACCTTTGGTCCCCGGCGACTTGGGGCGGGATTGCCGGTATTTCGGTGGTGGTGCTGATCCTGATCTTCGCCTTCGGCATGGGCGGTGATGGAGATCAGACCGCCAAGGATACGACGCGTCCGCCGGCGACGACCGGCCAGCGCACGCTACCACCGGCGCCACCAGCCGGGACTGCCGACGCTCCATCGATGAACCCCGCATCGACGCCGCCGACGCCTCCCGCGAAACAATAGCTCGACTTCGGTTCAATCGAACGCAAGAGACCCTCGGCCGCGCCGGGGGTTTCTTGCGTCTTGGGGCGAGATCAAGGGGACGGCACCTGCTGTCGGTAACTTCGGCGGCATCGGCGGTATCCCGCCACGGCACCCCCCGCCTGTCGATGCACGGCGCATGGCTGCCACGTCCAATCATGCAGGAGCGCACCGGCGACAAACGATTGACACCATCGCTTGTTGGCATGGTGGACAAGGAGGGGACCTCGCGGCGAGAGCACAGCAAGAGGAGTACCTTCGATGTGCGACTACAGTCTGCAACACGTCGCCTCACGGGCGGCTAAGGTCCAAGATCGGCTGATCACGGCCACGTTTCCAAATTCCATCACGCGCGGCTTCGTGGCAGTCGGAGAACCCGGCGTCGCGGTCTGCCTGCTCCCGGGCACCGAGATCGCCTTCGACAACGACGTCGAGTGCCAATCGGCGTTTCGGCTGTTCAGGCCGAGGAAGATCGGCCAACGCCTGGCGCGCTTCCGGCAAGTCGATGTCAACCAACCGAGCGTGCATCACGACGCGCTCGAATTTCCCGACGGGCAAGTCGTGCTGGTGACGCGGCTGCGTCCCAACCAAACCGCAACGGTGCTGCAATTGCCGGCAACGGCGCGGGGCGAGGCCAAGGCCGACACAAAGCCGGCTAGAGCATTTCCCAGTTAGGACGAAGCATATCCTGCATGGGCGAGGTAGTTAGCGCATTCGTCTGACGTAAAGGC
>JAIESR010000059.1 GCA_019745775.1 Xanthobacteraceae bacterium
GCAAAAGCGTGATCCTTGGGACCGCGATCCTGCCAGATCGATTCGAAGGCGGCCTCCGCGTCGGCCTCGGCGGGGTCGCCCTCCAAGCGCGCCTGCGACATCCAACGGATCAGCTCATAGAGGCAGTCATGCGTGCGCGCGAAGGCGGTCGCCTTACGAGCGCCGCCCAGCCCCAGGACGTGCGTGTAGAAGAAGCGGCGCGGGCATTTCTGGTAAAGCTCAAGCCGCCGATCGGAGAGGATCCAATCCGATCCGAAGGTGATTTCGATGGGCTGCGGCCGCGGGGCGTCGGGCGGCAAGGGCACGGTCGGCGGAGATGCCGTCTCGTGAACCAGCCGCAACAACGGCTTTGTCAGAAGCTTGGATGAAGAGCGCTTGTCGCCATTTGCGTAAAAGCGCGGCTGATAGAGTCGCAGGTAAGTGCGCGCGCGCGACATCGCTACGAAGAAAAGACACTCTTCCTCCATGGCGTGCGACCGCTTGGCTTCATCCGAAACGCTGCCTTGCGCGCCTGCGATGAGCCCGACCGGAGGCGGGCAGCGTTGACCCGTGTAAGAGGTCGGGAAGCTTCGCGTCGCAAGGCCAGGCACGTGCACCGCCTGGAACTCAAGGCCTTTGCTGCCGTGCACGGTCATCAGCCGGACCGCATCCATGTGGAGGGCAGGGGCGGGAACTTGGCGCAGATCGCGCTCTTCCGCGAGCAGCACAAGCTGGCGGACACGATCGAGGGCGCGCTGAATCGGAAGACCGAACCCAACCGGGCTGTGGTCGCGCAGGAAATTCAGGAATTGCCAGACCGCAACATTACGCATCCGCGCCGGAACCGTGGCGGCGCCCGCCATGGTGCGGCCGATATCTGTGCGATCGAGCAGATAGGTCGTAAGGAAATCCCATGGCTGGCTTTGTGGGGCGAGTCCCTTCAGGTCAGCGGCGAACCGCCGGAACCCATCGGCGGCCTCTTTGGACAGGCCGGGCAGTGCGGCGAGCTCGTCGATCCGCTCTACCGAGCGCTTTCGCTCGTCGCGCAGGTGAGTAAGAGCCGCGTGATTGTCCTGAAGCGGGATGCCGTAACGCGGCGAGGCGCCCACGCGAACGAGCGCGTCGCCAAAGGGATCCACGGCGAGACTCATCAGCGCAAGGAGATCGCGGATTTCGTCGCGCTCGAACAGGCTTCCCAAATGCAGAACGGGAATGTTGCGTGCCTCAAGCGCGGCGGCGATTTCATTCAGGCGCCGGTTGGAACGGCAAAGAACCGCTTGGTCCCGCAGCCGCACGCCCTTCGCTTCCAATTCTCGGATCGCGGCGGCAATGCCTTCTTCTTCATCTTCATCGCGATCGAACTTGCGCAGATCGAGCCCTTCCGGGCCCACGCCGCGATCGGGGGTCAACGCGAGGGCCAGCATGTCTTTGGACGCGCCCATGTCCTTCGCGAAAGCCGTGAACGCATCGATGACCTGTTGGGTCGAGCGGTAGCTGATCCCGAGCTGATCGATGTCGGCTGTTGGAAATAGCTCGGACTTAAAATTCGCCATGTTGACGGAAGAAGCACCGCGAAAACGGTAGATCGACTGCCGTGCGTCGCCCACGACCCACAATCGCTTGCCGTCGCCAGCAATGGCTTTCACCAAGCGCACACTCGCGCGGTTCACGTCCTGATACTCATCGACTAGGACATGGCGGTGGCGTAACTGAACCGCCGCTTGGATCGCCTTGTTGTTTTCCAGGAGCCGTGTCGGCCCCATGATCAAGTCGCCGAAATCCACGGCCTTATGATTGGCCTTGGCGCGCTCATAACGTTCGTAGACAGCGGCGATCTCAAGACATTTCTTCGCGGCGATCTGCTTCTCCTCGTCATCGCCTGCGTCTTCTTCCATCTTCTTAGCGAGGGCGAGATAGCCTTTGTCGTCGTATAGCTCGTCCTTGGCGCGAGAGATCGCGCTCAAAATCTCTTTCAAGATCAGAGCGGGATCCCAAAGATTGCGATAATGGACCAGCGGCAAGGTCGGCAGGATTTCTTCCAGCACCGCAATCGCGTCGCTGCGATCGAACAGAGCCGGGTCCGGCGGAAGCTTGAACTCCTCATAATGTCGGCGCACCAGATCGAGCCCGAAAGCATGGAATGTGCCGATCCAAATCTTCGGAGCCTTGTCTGGCGCAGCAGCAGCAACCCGTTCGGCCAACTCACCGGCGGCCCGGTTTGAGAAGGTCAGAACAAGGATGGACGCGGGATCGATACCTTCCTCAAGCAAGGAAAGGATGCGCTTGACTAGCGTCTTCGTTTTGCCCGTTCCCGGACCGGCCTGGAGCTGAAACGGCGTGCCGCGATGCGCAGCCGCACGATCCTGCGCCGGGTCCGGCCGGGACGGACGGGCGAGTGGGCTGTCCGAGTCTTCATCCGTGGGAGGAGGCGGCAAAAGGATCACATCCAGAATTTGCTGACGGACGAGCGGCACCGGCAAATCGAGTTGCTTCGCGATGTCGGACGCGCTCAAGGCTTGGTCGACGAACATCCGCCTTGCGAGTGATCGGGGGAATAGAAACGCCCGCGCAAACACATTGGCTTGCAGCTCCCGGCGCTCATGCGCGCCGTAGTCCTCGACACGTTGCAGGCCGACCGGCGCGGCTTCCATTGAACGCGATGGATCCACGTCCTCGGCGCTGCAGGTGGCGGACCCGGCGTGGATGCATTCGTGTCCGATCTCGTGCGCTACAACGAGCGCGCGCTGCGATTCATTGCCAATGTCTTCGGCGAATACCGTTCCGCTTTGATCGTCGAAGACGGCGCGTGCACCCTTGAGTGCGGGATCGCCCGTCGGAAGCCAAGTCAATTCAAGCTTGAGATGCTTGATTGCAGCATTGACCAGCTCCATAGGCTTCTTGGGCGTCCCGTCGCCCGCCACCTGATGGTGCAGGTCTTCCGCAGCCTTCCGGATGGGTTCGAACGAATCCATTCTCTAGTCCCGAAACGACAGCAATCGGCGTTGCTGCTCTTCGCTTAATCCAGACGTCCTCACCGCCTCCTCGAAGCTTTGTCTTGCCGTTGCGGCGGGCTTTCCCTCCGCTTTGTAAAGTTGGCGGCCGGCCGCGACGGACTCTTGGGGCGCATAGAGGTGCGCAACCATTGCTTCTGCGTCTTCATCCATCTCCTGCGCGAGATGCCGACAATATGCTTTTGGAATCGAAATAGGTTCTATCGTCCTATCCCGCAGCTTCGAAAGGAAGGCGCTGTTAACATCAAGCTGTGATACGAGCGCACGAAATCCTTGCCGGTCGAGCGCGGCGAAGGGATTTTCCACGGAAGCCGTCGCGGCGCGCGCGGGCGGGGTCGCCGCACGCGCCTGCCGGCGTTCGAAGAGCTGGTTTTCAAACTGGCTCATGACGCGCGACACCACGTCGCTGATCGCGTCGGCATCGGCGGGGACATCTTCCTCGTCACTCCGGTGCATGAGCGAGTCAATCGCAAGTTCAATGGCGAATTCGGTGAGCGCGTCGGCATACTTCGGGTAGAGGCGCGCGAATTCGTCGAGCAGTTCGGCGTCCGGGACAGCCTTTGCCAGCGACATGGCGTACATGGCGTCTCGCAGGGACGTTTGGGTGGCGGTCATGATCATAGGTCCTCCTTCATAGTCTTGAGCTGCTTGTCGGCTGCAGCGAGGCGGTAGCGAATCGTCCGCTTGTCCACCTTGCAAATCTTTGCGGTCTGTTCCTCGGTGTGCCCGATGATACGGCGGAGCACGACGGCGCGCTTTTGATCCGGCGGCAGCTTGTCGAGCGCCTTGATCACCTCGGGCAGGTACAGATGGTCTTCCTGCGACGGACCGATGCTCGCCATCCGGGACAGCCGGGCCAGCATTTCGTCATCAAGGGCCGGCTCATCCTGGCCGTCGCCGCTTTCCGGCAAATCGGACAGCGCCTTGCGCTCGGACAGCGCCTTGCGGACATGATCGATCCGAAGGAATCTCAACGCCCGTAGAAACTTGCATTCATAGAAGTCCAGTTCGTCCTCGTGCCCTTCCATACCGTCTTGCGTGAACATCATCGCGAGATTGCTGAGAATATCGTGCCGGACCGACTCGGCGTCGCGCATCCGGCTGTCCGGTACCGTGCGCTCGAGATTGGCCTCGGCGCGTTTGAGGAGCTGCGGCATCAGCACCCTCGCGATACGGTCCTCGCCGCGGCGGATGGCATCCCGGAGAAGATGGACGAGACATTCCGACGGCAGGAAGTCGCCGGACTGCGGATTCGTCTCGCGCGCGCGCCGGGAAAGGGTGGCCCAATCCTGGGGCAGCGCGATGTCGATCTTCCGTTCGATACCCGGCGGGCGGGCCAGGTTCTTATTCAACAACGGACGTGCCATATCGCCCCCTTTCAGCAGCGGGTTTTACCGGGCGTCCAGTTCGTTCGGCCCACCCTTCACTAGGTGATCGAAAAACAGAGGGGGCACCCGGAAAGCCGAACCTGAAAATTTTTGAACTCTAATTTTATCAAATAATATCAATATGTTGGTCGGAGGGATAACATGAATTACGGGAAATAACCGGAGATCCCGGGCCGTTATGCGGCCTGGGAACGTGGCGGCGGCGGGCTTGCGACGACCGGCAGCGTAACGCCGCTGATCGGGGCACCCAAGGCTTTTCGCGCGACCTCCAGCAGGTGCTCGTGGTGGGTGAAGAACAAGACTTGCGTCTTCTTGGCGAGCTCGCCCAAGACGCGGAAGCCGGCCGCGGCGCGCTTGTCGTCGAAGTTGATGAACAGGTCGTCCGCGACGAACGGCATGGGCTCGGCATGGTCGAGGTAATCCTCGATCGCGGCGATCCGGAGCGCGAGGTAGAGCTGGTCCGCGGTGCCGGTGCTCATGCCGCCAACCGGGACCTGCCGGCCGTCGTGGCGCAGGCCGGCCAGCTGCATGTTGTCGTGTTCGTCGAATTCGAGCTGCAGCGTTTGGAAAGACCCGCAAGTGAGGATAGCGAACAGCTCGCCCGCGCGCTTGAGCATCGGCGCCTGCTTCTCCCGCCTATAGCGATCGATCGCCCATTGCAGCAATACGACCGCAGAGCGAAGGCGCACATACTGCTCGGCGATCACGGTCATCTCGGCAAGCGCCGCCTGCCGATCCGCGGCGTCCCTCGCCGCCCGGTCGTCACCGCCGATGGCTTCGAAGGCCTGGCGCGCGGTGTTGCGGGTCTCGCGCGCCTCCATCAGGCGATTGCGCAATTCCTGCACTTCTTCGGTGACCGTCTGGTCCTTGGCCGCGATGGCGTCGAGGTCGATGCCCGAGCACTCGGTTGCGAGCTCAACAACCGAAAGGCCATCTCCATCCTGCGTCAGCGCGGTCGTGAGCCGATCAAGCTCGGCGCTGAACTTGCGCATCTCGTCGGAGCGCTGAATTGCGATCCGCAATTCGTCGGTCGATACGACACCGGCCTTCTGCTGGAGCTGCGTGATGGTTTCGCGCGCTTCGCGGCTCGATTCACGGCACTCATCGATCTTCTCCTGCAAGCCGGCGATGTCGGAATCCTTCGCGGCCCTCAGGTCCCGCACGCGTGCTGCGTCTGCAGCCTGGCGATCGAGCTCCAAGACTGCTTCCTCGGGATCCGTGCCATTCAGGCGCGGTGCGATGGCTTGCACCAAGGCCGCTACGTCGGTCTCGAACGCTTTCACATCACGCTCGATCTTTTCGATACGCTCATGCCGCAGTTCGTTGATCCGGACTGCCGCCTCGCGCATGTCGTCGATGGCGTTGATCTGCGCTTCGGCCGTCTCAGGCGTCGCCGTGGCGGCGAGTTGCAGCGCCTTCAGGGCGGCTTGCCACGCGCTCGTCCACTCCGTCCAGTCCGCCTCGGCCCTTTCCAAATCCTTGCGTTTGCGCGCAACCACGCTCGTCGCCTTGCGGTTCGCCTCATTGAGATCGCGAGCCGTCTTGGCGGTGTTTTCGTGCCGGCGCTCCTGTGCCGCCGCGGCCTCGATGACGAGATGGAGCGGCTGAGCAGCCAGAGACGTTGTGGGAACCCCCAACGCCTCAAGTTCGGTCATGACCAGACGCTTGCCCTCGTCTTCGCGCTGTTGCCATCCGCCCGTATGCTGCTCAGCCGCCGAGAGCCGCGCATTCAGGCCGAGGATCTCGGACCGCGCGCGCAGCCACTCGATCATCACGTCTGGATCTTGCGGCGTTATGGCGCTGCCCGACCAAAGCGCGGTCCAGGCGGCATCCAGGGTTGTGCGCTCTTGCGCCAACGCTTGTTCTTCCAGGCCCAAGGAGTCCAGCAGGTCGTTCTGCTCGCCGATCTGGCGGCCAATGACGGCAAGTTGCGCGGCAGCGTCGGCATGCTCGAAGCGCCGATCCGCTGCCACATCCGCATCGCGCATTGCGGCCTCGAACTCCTGCGCCAGCGCGTCGGGCGGACCGAAGGCCGCCATCTCGTCTTCAGAAACCGCAACACCTTCTACATGGCGGCGGCGGATGATTGACCAGCCGCTGTCACGCCGGCCGCGCAAGCGTTCAAGCTGTTGGCTGCCACGACGTGTTCGTCGGCGATGATGCGCTCATGGGCCTTCTGGTGTCGGACGCGCTCCTGCTCGGCATTGCGGATCCGTTCACGGCAGGTCCGCTGCCGCTGCTCCAGGCTTCGGCAAGCGTCTCGATGGGCCTCCACCGAAGCCCGCGGGGGAACCGGCGCCGATTCCAGGTCGGCAGCATCGGCGACTGCCGGCCGCAGGGTCTTCAGCAAGCGTGCAATTGCAGTCCGCACCTCCTGCTCCTCGCGCTTCGAATTGGCGATCTGGCCGGCGATGTCGCCAAGTTCGCGCATGGCCTTGATGACTGTCGCGAGCTTCGAGACATCTGTCACCGGCCCATGGGCTTCGATTTCCACAGCGATCTCGCCGAGCTTCTCCTCGGCTTCGGTCACGGCGTTCTTCGCATTCTCTATCGCGCCGGATTGCGCCCCGCGGCGGTTGAGCAAAGCGCGAAGGACCGCAACCTTGGCTTTGGCAGGGATGCGCGCGATCAACTGATCGATATCGCCGCTCCATTCAAGCTCGCCGGCAAGGCGCTTGAGGGTCGCTTCTGCCGCGGCCAATTCCGCACGCCGCTTGGGGAGATCGGCCTTCCCGGCGCGGACCTGAATGCGGCGATCACGGAGCTGCGCGATATCTTCGGCGCGTGCCAGCAAGGCTTCGTCGAAGATCAAGGCCGCGCATCCCGCCTCAAGCGCCGCGATTTGCTCGCTCAGGGTCGCGATGCGCGCCGTGGCGGCTGCTTCGTCTTTTGCCGCCTTCTCCAGAATCTTGGAAGCGTCGGCATCAAACGAGATGACCTCGCGGAGCGGGTCGATTGCGCTTTGAGTCTCCGCACGCTTGCGCACGTCACGGCAGACCCGGCGGATGCGGCCCAGCTTGCGCAATTCCGCCGATTTGAGCTCGATTTCGCTTTCGATGACGCCGTAAGCTTCGTTGGCCGTCTCGAAGGCGCTCTTGAGTGCCTGCCACTTGGTCGTCGTCACGACATCGTCGCGCATCGAGGCTTCGGCAGCCTTCAGACGTTCCTCTGCCTGGAAATACTTTCGATGTGCCGCACGGCGGGACGCCCAGAGCGCATCGGCTTCCGCTTCCATGGTCTTGAGCGTCTCGCGCAGGCCCATGATCCCGGCGCTTGCCGAGAACAGCATCTGGCCGACATCATCCTGCGCCTGCAGGATTTCCTTGCCGCCTTGGCGCAGGCGCTCATGATCGAGGCTGAACATCCGCGTGTAAAATCGGCGATCGGCACCGGCAAGAAACGGGGCGAGCGCCACCTCGCCCGAAGGGATGGGCGTGTCATTTTCGCCCAGTAACGTGTCCTTGTTGCCCTTGCGGCGGCGCAGCTTGAGCGTATCGCTTCCCTTCTCCAAGAGCGCGCCCACCCGCATGGCGTTGTACTCGTGCAAGAAGTTGCGGGACGAGTTGGCTGGGATGCCGAAGAGCAGGTCTTCGACGCCGTTCATCGCCGTTGACTTTCCGGCTTCATTCTCGCCAAGCAGCATCTGAAAATCCGGCTTGCCGGCCGGCAGAGCGATAATGGCGTCCGTGAAGTGACCGTACCGAAGCAACTCGAGCTGACGGATACGCATGATTACACCTTCTCCGCTGTGAGACGTGCGCTGAGATACGCACCGCCATGGGCGATCAAGCTAGCGATGTTGCTGTCGATGGCGGCATTGAGCACGGCGTCGTCCGCATCCGTGCGGATGTCGTGAGGCAGCTTGCGGACGAGATCACCAAGATCCGTCGCGAGCCGCGTCTGCAGCTCGGCATCGCTGCCAGCGCTCTCGATGATGCGCTGAAGGTCGCCCAACGCGTCCTTGCGTGCGGCTGAGGCTTCGGGGCTCGCGGTCCCAACGACGAGACGCTCGATCCACGCGACCTCCTCGCCCAAGCCCAGAGCCGCGGCCTTCGCCTCGGCAAGGAGATGGTCTGCCGACGCGAGCAGTTCGCCGTGCAGTCCGGTTTGCCCGGTCAGTTCGATTCTGCAGGCGAGCAGACGTCCCTGCGCGTCGCGCTCGACGGCTTCTTCGATGGCCTGCCGAACGCGATCGACGGCGTCGGCGACAGCGCTGCACTGATTCACCGGAACCGGCAAATGGATCCAGCGCACGCAATCAACATGGAGCGGCGAAATCTCCGCGACCTGGCCGTCCTCGACCATAACCAGCGAAGCGCCTTTCGGGCCGCTTTCGCGGATGTGGCGGCCCTGCAGATTGCCGCAGAACACGACATGCGGCCGCTCGTGGAGGATGGCGGCTTGGTGCACATGCGCGAGCGCCCAATAGTCGTAGCCCTTGTTGGTCAGGTCTTCGATGGCGCATGGCGCGTAGTTCGCGTGTCCCGGCATGCCGCCCAAGCCGGTGTGCAAGACGCCGATGTTGAAGCAGCCCGCAATGGGTGACGGATAAGCCGGGACCAGGTTGTCCGTGATGTCGCGCTGCCGGAAGCTCTGGCCATGCAGGGCGACGTTGAGATGTGGCAGCCGGAAGGTCTCGGCCTTGCGCGCCGGAAACACGCTGATATTGGTCGGCAGTGTGAGCTTGCGGGTGATCTGGCTTTCGGCGTCGTGATTGCCGTGAAGCAGAAAGACGGGGATTTTGGCCTGCGCCAACCGGCCCATCTGCTTCACGAAGAAGAGTCCGGTCTGGTAGTCGCGCCAATCGCCGTCATAGAGGTCCCCGGCGATGACGACGAAATCGACCTCGTCCTCGATCGCCTGACCGATAAGGTTCTCGAACGCGGTGCGCGTGGCGGTGCGAATCCGTTCGGCCGCGGCGCCTTGCTGTCCGGCCAGTCCCTTCAACGGGCTGTCGAGATGGATGTCGCCGGTATGGATGAAGCGAAATGACTGCAAGACAATTTCCTCCCGATCGAACGAAGTGGCCGATCACCCGTGTCGTGGCGGCTTCCGCGCCACTGGCTCGTCCCTATCCGGTGATCGAAATCCGAAGGGGGCACCCGGAAAGGCCGGCCAGAAAATTTTGCACAACCTACCTGGAATCGAACATAAAGAGAACGCAATAGTCAATAGATCACCGATATCCACAATATCTAGTGGAAGTTTATAAAATACGATCTGCTTCGGATGCCCGGCACGGCCGAGACCGTTGGAAAAGCCCGGCTACAGAGCAGCCGGGCGTCGCCGCTAACGGCGAATACGGTTATTCGTCGTCATCTTCGGCATCTGTGCTGGCTTCTTCGGTAGAAAGCCCATGGGGTGTGAAGGGCATGCGCGGGGGTGCCGTATCCCACATGAGCGCTACTTCGTCGGCCGTCAGTCCGTAGGCCGAATTAACGAGTTCGGAAAGCTGCTGTTCGAGTGCAAACATAGTCCGGCGCGCCGCTCGGGCGGGTTCAATGGTCGCGCCATGTTCTCTCTTCAGATCGGCGATGTCGCCGGCAGTCAGCTTACGGCGGCGCGGCAGCGCGGCCTGAAGGACGGTGACGAACGCATTCGGCGTCAACGCATCGAAGTTCAACAGTGCCCGGCTAGGCTTTGCTATGTCGGACGTATGCCTTACCCAGTCGGAAATCGATACGGTGGCCGCGCTGACGGTTCTGGTCTCTTCGATTAATTGCTGAACCAGCCTGGTGGCGCGTTGTCGAGCGGTGCCTGTGAATTGCGCGATGGGCAATCTTTCCATCTTGTAGCCCATCGGAGACAGGGCCTCATCCTTGAGATGGGTGAGATGCCGCCAGTTGAACCACCACATGAGGGGGGAATTCAAAATGGCGAGCAACGAGAGGTCTTCGGTCGGAATGATGAAGGTTTTGTCGTTGCCGAGGCGTCCTTCGGTGTCGAACGCATAGGATGCATAGAACTGAATCACCTTGTAGATGATCTTGGGCTTGCTGAACTCTTGCCAATAATCGACAGCGTCCTGAAGCTCATACCACGCGTATGTTCCTTTCTTACGCCCAGGCCATTTTTCGCCAGGCCGGCTCGGTTTCCAGTCGTCCGGGCGCGGTTGAAGCCGTGCCTTGTGGCCTTCGAGGTGCCGCTTGACGCTTGGATATGCATCGATGTCGATGCCGCGGCGCGCGAAAATCATCCATAGCCCATTATCGACGCACTGCCAGCGCGCGACGTCTTGTCCACGCAAGTATGGTTTGATGATCTCGTCTGCGGCGCTGTGCTCGGTAACCAAACGATTGCGTGTTGGCGTGTCGATCAGGAAAGCCTGATTGAAGCCGGTTTTCACGCCGTACATTGGCGCTGTGCCAACCTTCTCCGCAAGCGGAATGCCAGTCCCTCTGATTTTATTGAATAGCGCGACCACGGCAGGCGGCTCGATGATCCAGTTGTCTTTCGTGAAGTGACCGCGGGGCAGCGGATAGCTCGCATGCGCAACGGCTTCGTCGAGATGCTTTTCCGGTACGTCATCGCGTGGGATGGCGCAGACAGTGGTTTGCGCAGGCTCGCTCATGCCGATCGCGGGCTTGCGCACTACGATGACGGACGGAAACACGTCGGCATCCGGGAAGAATTTCTTCGCATGACCGAAATCGGCGACAAACTCGACCCATGACTTTGAGGCGAACAGATCGCGCAATTGCTCGGCATAGCCGGCGCGAAGCCACTTGTTCGTCACCACATAAGACAGCCGCCCTCCCGGTGCTAATAACTTGAGCCCCTGCTCATAGAAATAGATGTAGAGGTCGGCATAACCATCATAAGCCGAAAAGGCTCTCTTAAGAGCTGGTTTGGTCGTACCAAGGAGTTCATGGCGCACATAAGGTGGATTGCCGATAACGGCGTGAAACCCACCTTGCAGTTCGCGGCTCTCCCATTGTTTCCACACACCCGGAAATGAGACCTGCCAGTTCTGGAAACGCAGCGCTTTGTCAAAATCGCGCGTACGATTGAGAAGCGCGGCGAAGCGCCGGGCGGGGGCTCTTAGATCTTCGGGGATGCGTCCAAGGATATCTCTCGCTTCCGCGTGGCCTAGCCCAGCATCATCGGGGCCAAGCAGGAGCTTGCCACGGGCAATATCAAACGGATCGCCAAACTGGCCATCCAACCACGCCCGAATCGACGCCTCGTCCTCGCGCTTCAAATCAAGCCAGTCGAGCGCGTAGAGGACTTTCAGAAAGGTGTTAAATGGCCGTGTTTCCTGCTCGATGCCGTTGAAGAGTGTCTTAGATTCAACGACCTCCGCAATGTCAGCATCGGTGACACGCTCCAGCTTCTGCATGGCCGTGGCTTGAGCCATTGCCTTTTGCATTGGCTCATTGATCAAAAGCTGACCGCCCCACTTGGTTAGGCGGTCCATCGCACCCGAAATCCAGGAGCCGAACAAAGAGTTGCCGCAACGCAGGTGGTGGTCAAGAAACGAGAGAGGTGCACCGACTGTGAAGGTATGCAGCCAAAGGGCGACCTTGGCGAGCTCCACGGCCATGGGATTGAGATCAACACCATAGATGCAGCGCTTAAGAATGGTGCGCCGAACGATATGGCGGTCGTCGAGATGCTCGATTGTAAATGGCCAGCGATGCTGCGTGGCCTGCTTGATAATGTCCTGGCGCGTGGCTTCGATGCTGTTGAGGAGGTGATCGATACGGAGTATCGGACCAGTCAACGACAGATTCAGCTTCGGCAATCGCGGCAAGCGCGTGATCGGCGAGCCAATCGACCAAGCTGACCAGAAAATGTCCCGATCCCATGGCCGGATCGCAAATGCGCAGCTCCAGGATGTGGCTGGCCGGATCAAGGCCCTGCAGTTCGGCGAGCCGGATTTCCGGACGGCGTTTGTCCTTCGCCAAAGCGGCAGAGCGTTCGCGGAACGCCGCGAGCCTCTCTTCGATGAAGGGGCCTACGGCCTTTTCGATGATCAATGAGACCAAGCTGTCGGGCGTGTAATAGCTGCCCGACTCGTGCCGCGCCGCGTCGTCCGCACTGACCGTGACCGCACCGTCTTCGTATTTCAGGCCGTACTCAAGAGTGCGCTCGTAGATGGTGCCAAGCTGCTGGACCGAAAGATCGCGGTAGTTGATGTAGCGGGCACGTCCCTCTTCTTCGCGGTGCGAGAGGCCGAAGATCAGCGCCGCAACGATGCTGTCCGGCAGTTCAACACGGCCAAGCATTCGAGCGCTATCGGGGGAGAATAAGCCGCCGTTATACGGCGGGATGCCGAGATCATCGTCACCCTCCGAGATCGCTTTGAACACCGCGCGCAACTTCGGCCAATAGGTGGCTGCCGATGACGAAAAGACTTGCTTGCGGTGCATCCGCTCAGCGATGTCGAGACGCATGGTGGTGAGCGAATAAGACTTATACGGCTCGCGTTGATCGGGCAGCAGATCGCGGTCCTCGGCATAGACCACAAACAAGAGACGATAGAGCAGGATGAGCGCGGCTTGGCGGACGTCGTCGAGATAGGCATTATCGACCTGCGCGCTGCGCGCTGGGTCGTGTTTCGCAAGCGCCGTGACGAGTTTGGGAAATAATTCGCCGAAGACCAGTCGCGACAGGTCCTTGGTGACTTCTCCTCCCAGGTCTTGCCGGCCTCGCGCGAGAGATCGTGGAAGGTGCGAGGCCCTTCTATTGGAAGGAAGGCGGCCTTGCCAAAAAATAGAATGAATAACCGCAATACCCGATCGGATGTCAGGCGCGCGTCGGCGTGGTCGAGAAGATTGATCTGGCGGCCGGGTAGCTCCAACGCTTGAGCGAGATCGATTTCCAAGAAGTCCTCGGAAACCGAAAGGGCGCCCTGGAAGTACAAGCGCCAGACGTTGCCGTTCGTCAGGATGCCGAGCCGTACTTTGTTGTTGGTCTGAACATCGACGCGGCTCAAGTACTGAAGCATCTGCGTGGAAGGCACCCCCTCTTCGCTCGGATCGCGTTTGTCGGCACGATCGAGGGCGCGATTCCAGCGCTTGGCTTCGAGCACCGCGAGGCCATGCTGAAAGCGCTTCCACTGCTGGGCCTCGGCGACGGCCAGTGACTTCGCCGCATCGTCGGCGAAGAGTAGCGCATCGGGCACCTGCTTGCGGCCCTTCTGCGAGAGAATTTGCTGAACCTGATAGTCAGACCACCCGAGCGCCTCGATGACCGGGTAAATGAATTCCTTCTCGGTCTCGGCCTCATTTGGCTTAGCGATCTTGAGAAACTTGCCGGCAATCGCCTTGAGCCGGTTGCGGAAGTCACTCACCGATTTGTCGGTAAGGCCTTTCCATTGGGCGGTGCGATCGATGCCATCCAGCAGGTAATCGCGAGTGAAGAGATTTCCAGAAATCACGTATCTAATCCCGACAAGATTTTTGTATTCGTGACGCAATCTACCAAGATATCTGGATCGCGAGGACAGATGATGGAGAGCGGATGCGAGGTCTGGTGCCGGAGACTAAAACCTGCCGAGACTGTTGCCAGCGAGATCTGGTTAGCGATCGGACGGGTTAGACTTGGCGTAATGTTGGAAATGATACCACCTTGTTCTGTAAGCTACCCGCAGGCATCGAGCAGAGCGACTCCACGTCGCTCGCATTGAGGAGCACGTCCTCGGCAATTTCGGCGGGCAGCTTGACTTTGTTGTCGATCAGCATCTGCACGGCGGAGCCGAGCACGGTTGGCTTTGACAGCGCGAACGCGTTGTCGAGCGGCTCTCGCTTGCGGATTCCGCGGGCGTTCATCTGCTTCCACATGTACTTGACCTGATCGGCGTTTAGGATCCCCAGTTCCTTGCTCCGATAAATCATCGCCGCCACCGCCACGCGCCACCGGCCCTTGAGTGATAGGAAGTAGTCGACAGTGGTATTCGCGATCTCACGCGCGAACGTCCGGCGCGGCAAGAGGAAGGCGCCGGCGAATCGGTTAGCCTGCTTCTCAAGCCGATCCAGGTTGCGGCTGTTCACCTCGACGCCGTTGTGCAGGGCGAGATGGCCAAGTTCATGCGCCAAGTTGAAGAGCTTGCGCGAATTGCTCTCCTGGTCGGCGGCGTAGAGCATGTATGGTCGTCCGCCCTGCCAGCGGGAGACGGCATCCATATCCTCACAGCGTACCGGCTCCTCGATCACGATAATGCCGTGATATTCGAGCAGTGGAGCCAAATCCGTGACCGGACCGAAGCCGACATTCCAGAACTCGCGGAGCTGATCAGCGATTTCCTCGATGCGCTCGTTGCCCTCGCGTTCGTAGTCGAACTCGATGCCGGGCAGGTGCACCGGCGGCAGTTCGACGTATTCGGCCAGAGATTCCGCGATGTAGAACGCCCACTCCAGCCGGCGGCCGACCCGTAGGCGGTCGGGCCGCTGCATGCGCTTCAGGCTGCGCCACGTCGGCGTCAGGAAGCGCTCGGCGGTGTGCTTGCGCGGCGTTGTGAAAAACCCCGGCGGCTGCCGGGTGACGGCAATGATCTTGCTGAACACGTCACCACGTGGGGCGAAGGCACCGGTCTCATAGGTGCCGACCGACTGACGGGTTACGCCGATCGCGTCGGCGAACTGTTCGTCGGTCATGCCGACGGATTCGCGCGCCTCCCGAATCCTCTCGGGAATGATCCTCACAGACATGGGCGCGTCCTTAACGCTTGGTATCGTCGTTCTTTTTCTTCTTCTCGATCATCGAGACCACATTGTCCTTGAGCTTCATCTTGGACTTGGGATCGACCTTGGCCGGTCGTTTCGCGTCCTCCGACTTCTTCTGCACCACGACGGCCATCAGGTTGATGCGGGCGAGCCACTCGTCAGCGTTCGCCGATGGTGCCTGCCAGAGCGCGTGCGCGAGCCGGCCGTCCGGCGCTGCGCGATAGGTCAGCCAGGTGTAGAGCTTCGGCGGCGCCAGCCGGACGATCCGCTCCTCCTCGGTCTCGAACAGGTCCGGCATGTTCGACGCGCGCGCGTCCTGGCGGTTCGGCGTGTCCTCCGGAAACCTAGTCGGATCCTCGGTGCGGACGACGTGCCCGTGGCAGTCACCGCTATAGATGTCGAGCCAATGCCAAGTGCCGCGAGGCATGGGCGTCAGCGCGCACTTGAAGGGGAGGTCGCCGGCTTTGCACATCTCCTCAAAGCGCATCAGGATGCCGGCCCGGCGGATCAGGCCGCGCAAGTCGTCGCCGACCGCTGACGAGAACATCAGGGTGCCTTTGATCACGTCGTCGCCGGCGGCGATGCCCTCGCGCAGGGCCCGGAGGGTGTTTGCGTAGGAGTCGTAGGGGAACGCGCTATCCAGACGTTGCTGAAAAGTCTTGGTCTTCATGGTGCTGGGTTTTCCTCTGCCCTGACTCCCGTCAAGGGTATCGCCCCTTTTTCAGTCCTGCGTCAAGTTTTATGCCCCTTTTTACATCAGCCTGTGGATCGCAAAGGACCGAAATGGCGAAACATCGGCAGATTCAATGGCTTGGTTTGTGGAAGTAGCTGCGAAGCAGTTACTTCCGGTGCGCCAGAAACCATGGCAACGGCCGGGAGCTGGGTGAGTGGCGTTACGTTGTCGTCTGATTCTTGCGAAAGCGGGGGCGGGCGTCTCCCTGCGGGACCGGGCTGTCGGCTTCGCTTAAGCCCCGGCTGCGCCGGGTCTTCACCCTTCGGGCTTCCATCCCTGACGCGATCCTCGCGGTGCCGCTTGGAATCGTCAGGAAGATCTGCGTCCGCTGGGAGTGCGCATCAAGAGAGTGAGAGTGCCGGTCGGGTTGGCCGTGACGGGTTGGAGATCGCGAGAGAGGCTCGCGGCACCCGTCGCGGAGACCCGCGATGTCCAGACATGCTTTTCGGGCGCGCGCCGGCCAGAGCCGGGCGAACCTCTATGAAGAAATCACCGACAAGATCATCGCCGAGCTGGAGACCGGCCGGGTGCCGTGGGTTCAGCCCTGGGGGACGGCGACGGCAAAGGCTCCACTCGCCATGCCCCAGAACGCTTCCACTGCACGGCAATACAGCGGCGTAAACATCCTGATACTCTGGGGCTCCGTGATCGAGCACGGCTTCACCGGCCAGAGCTGGCTCACCTTCCGCCAGGCACTGTCGATGGGAGGCCACGTCCGTAAAGGCGAACGGGGAACCACTGTCGTTTATGCCGACCGCTTCACCCCGGATGATGAGAAGAAGCGGGCCGCTGAAACCGGCGAGGATGCGCACGCCATTCCATTCCTGAAGCGCTTCACCGTCTTCAACACCGATCAGTGCAATGACCTGCCGGCAGAGATCGCGACCACCGTGCCGCCGCCATTACCCAGGCTCATCGAGCCGCGGGTGGAAGCGCTGATCAAGGCCACCGGCATCGACTTCCGCATTGGCGGCAATCGTGCCTTCTATATTCCGTCGGAAGACTATGTGCAGGTGCCGCCGCCGGCGGCGTATTTCGAGCCGATCAACTGGCACCGCACGGCGCTGCACGAGTTGGGTCACGCTAGCGGTCATCACTCGCGCCTCAATCGCGATCTCTCTGGCTCGCACGGCTCGAAGAAGTACGCCTTCGAGGAACTGATTGCCGAACTCTGCGCGGCGTTCTCATGCGCGTCGCTAGGCATCGTGCCGACGGTGCGGCATGCGGATTATATCGGCTCGTGGCTCGAGGTGCTGCGCGAGGATAACCGGGCCATCGTGCGCGCGGCGTCGCAGGCAAGCAAGGCAACCGATTATCTCCTTAGCGTTTTGCCGACAACTGACCTGCGTCCATCGACGGATTCGGCCGTTGGCGTCTCTGCAGCCGCGTGATGCGCGACCGTTGTGGCCAAAAAAGAGTGAGAGGCGGGCCAGGGATCCGCGACGGGTTGGAGGCCGAGAGAGAGGCTCTCAGTCGCCCGTCGTGGAGAACTGACATGGCAAAGGCCGTTCAGAAGATTACGTTGTCGTCCTCGCGCGACATTCCCTTCGACAAGCTCGTCTTGAGCCAATCCAACGTCCGCCGGGTGAAGGCCGGCCTCTCGATCGAGCAACTCGCCGAGAGCATTGCGCAGCGCACCTTGCTGCAAAGCCTCAACGTCCGCGCCGTCGTCGACGCCGAGGGCAACGAGACCGGCATGTTCGAGGTGCCGGCCGGCGGCCGCCGTTACCGCGCCCTCGAACTGCTGGTGAAGCAGAAGCGCATGGCGAAAACGCAGCCCGTCCCCTGCGTGGTCCGCGAAGGCGGTATCGCCGAGGACGACTCCATCGCCGAGAACGACGAACGCGTCGGGCTACATCCGATCGACCAGTTTCGTGCCTTCCAGACCCTGCGCAATCTCGGCATGAACGAGGAAGACATCGCCGCGCGACATTTCGTGACGCCGGCGGTTGTCAAACAGCGCCTGCGCCTGGCGTCGGTGACGCCGACGCTGCTCGAGGTCTACGCCGAGGACGGCATGACGCTCGAACAGCTGATGGCCTTCTCTGTGACCGACGATCACGCGCGGCAGGAGCAGGTCTGGGAGAGTGTCAGCAAGTCCGGTTATGACGAGCCGTACCAGATCCGGCGCATGCTGACGGAAAGCACGGTCCGCGCTTCCGACAAGCGCGCGCAGTTCGTTGGCATCGCGGCGTATGAAGCTGCTGGCGGCGGCACCTTGCGCGACCTGTTCGAGCAGGACGATGGCGGTTGGTTGCAAGACGTACCGCTGCTCGATCATCTCGTCACCGAGAAGCTGAAGGTCGAGGCCGAGACGATTGCGGCCGAGGGCTGGAAGTGGATCGAAGTCGCCGTCAGCTTCCCGTACGGCCATGATGAGGGCCTGCGACAACTCGATGGTGCGCCCGCTGACATCACGGCCGACGAGCAGGCGACGATCGACGCACTCCAGGCTGAACAGGCAAAGATCGAGGCCGAGTATCAGGATGCCGACGAATTGCCGGACGAGGTCGACGCCCGCCTCGGCGAAATCGAGGAGGCGCTGTCCGCCTTCGACAACCGGCCGCATATCTTCGATTCCGTCGAGATCGCGCGTGCCGGCGCCTTCGTCAGCATCGACGGTGACGGTCGCCTGCTGGTCGATCGCGGCTTCGTGCGGCCAGAAGATGAGACGCCTATGGAGGAGCCTGGCGCAGATGGAGACGCCGACTCTTCCGCCGCGGGGGTAACTGGTCCCGACGGGTCGTCGGTACGGCGGACGGTCATCACGGTCGGCGGCCGGCCCGAGGCAGAAGATGAAGAGGATGACGGCATCAGGCCGCTGGCCGACCGACTCGTCATGGAACTGACGGCGCATCGTACGCTCGCACTGCGCGATGCCGTGGCGAGCAATCCCCATGTCGCCATAACGGCGCTACTGCACAAGCTCTGTCTCGACACCTTCCAGCGCGAGATGCTTTGCGGCTGCCTCCAGGCGTCGGTGCGGGAAGTCCATTTCTCCGCGCAGGCGTCCGACCTGAAAGACTCCGCGTCGGCGAAGGCCATCGACGACCGGAACAAGGCCTGGGCCGCCGACATGCCGGCGGACGAGGCGGCATTGTGGGACTGGCTCGCCGCGCTCGACGATGCCAGCCGTTCAGCGCTGCTGGCGCATTGCGTGTCGTTCGGCGTGAACGCGCTGTTCGAGAAGGTCGATCGCTACGGCGGCAATGGCGTATCGCCGCACGGCATGCGCCGGCGGATCGAGCAGGCCGATCGCCTGGCGCGCGCCGTCAATCTCGACATGGTCGAGGCCGGCTGGCGGCCGACGGTCGAGAACTATCTCGGCCGCGTCACCAAGAGCCGCATCCTCGAAGCGGTGCGCGAGGTCAAGGGCGAGTCGTCCGCGCAGCTTATCGACCATCTCAAGAAGAGCGAGATGGCGAAGGAGGCCGAGCGTCTCCTCGACGGCACCGGCTGGCTTCCCGAGCCGCTGCGTCTCGGCGAGACCACGTCAGCGTCGGACGGCTCCGATAGCACCGGCGAGCCGCTCCCCGAATTCCTCGCCGATGACGAGGATGAAGCGGGCGAGGCCGGCGAGGACGAACAGCCGCACATCATCGCCGCCGAATGACTCCACGAGCGGGGCGGCTTCGGCCGTCCCGCTTCCTTCCATCAGCAACATCCATCGCTCAGCCGGCCCTCGCGCCGGGCTTCATCGTTCAGGAGAAGCATCATGATTGACGACACTTCAGCCTCCGTGCCGACGTTCGACGCCACCTCGTGGCTGGCGCGCGAACAGGAATTCGCGAAGCTCTGCGAATCCATCCGTCCCGAGAACAAGGCGGCCCTGTTCGACGCGCTCGCCCAGGCCGGCATCACGTCCGTCGAAGTCACGTTCGATGGCTATGGCGATAGCGGCCAGATCGAGGACATCACCGCCAAGGCAGGCGGCAAAGATATCGCTCTGCCTGCGGTCAGCCTGGAGATCGCGCATGCCGAATGGGGCAGCCCGGACATCGTCCGCGTAACCCACTCGATGAAAGACGCCATCGAGCAGATCACCTACGACTTCCTCCGGGAAACCCATGCGGGGTGGGAGAACAACGAGGGCGCCTACGGCGATTTCCACTTCGAGGTCAACGATCGCACGATCACGCTCGACTACAACGAGCGGATCGAAACCTCCGAATATACCCAGCATGTGTTCTAGGGAGGCGGCGATGGCACATCCGTATCACCATTCGCTGTCCTCCGTACGCAAGTGGGGCGGCACCGTCGATGACTATCTGGCGATCCATAGCTGGTTCGACGCCAGCAAACGGATCACCGCGGATTTTCGGCACCGCGCGCTGCGACACCACGCCGAAGGCATCTTCATGGCCGAGACCCTCTTCGGCCCAACCATCACCTTGTCGTCGGGACTTGTCATTCCCACGCGCTGGGTCGGCGAGCAGCACGTCATTGAGGATCTCGGCTTCATCCCGTCGTTTGCCGACTGGGTGAAGTGCATCCGGCCTGAACCCTGGATGGGCCGCTCGCGGCGCATCGAGCGCGAGGTCGAGCCGCCACTTGCCCAAACCGCGAACACGGAGGCCGCTTGAGATGTACGGCACCTATCTGCGGCCCGATATCACCGTGCATGACGGTTGGCAGGCTGTCGTCCGCGCAGCGTCCCGCAAGCTTACGCGACGGACGCTGCGTGATCCCAAGCATCGCGCGGCGCGCAAAGCGTTCTACCGCCAGATGCTCGATTATCACCGCCAGGCGCAGGAGATCGTGACGACCTGGCGGCTCTGACGCGCAATCCGCCGCGCGCTCTCACATCCATCCCATCCCACCTCGGCCCGGCCTCCGTCGCAGGAGCGCCGGGCTTATCGCTTTCAGGAGAACCCCAATGGCTGACTACTACACGCCGACCGTGCTTCAGCAGTCGATCCCCGATGCAGACATGACGCCGCTGGAGCGTTTGCTTCTCACTCACATCTTTGATGCCGAACGCGACGGCGACGGCTGGTACTTCTTCTCCGAGCAAGGACCGGCCGACATGCTCTATGTCGAGCGCGCCGCACTCGAAGCTGCGCTCGCCGCGTCCCAGAGCACCGGCAAAAGCGCTGCGAATACGTTCGTCAAGGTACATCTGCCTGAGCCGCAATGCGGCGACCCGCTGCCGTCGCATCTCGATCTCGACCTCAACACGACGTCCTGGGAGTTCATCATGCAGGACATCGTGAAGCGATCGCCGACACTCGACTACGTCTCGGCCGTATCCTCCTTCACTTGCTCGCGGATGCGCCCGGACGGCTTCGGGGGCGCCGTCGTCCTGATCTCGGCCAACGAGATCATGGGCAAGTCCACCAGCGATCTTCTCGAGGAGTTCATCGAGCAAGTCGCGCCGTGAGGCGATGGCTCGGTCCCGGCGCGTCCGCCGTTGAATCGCCTGGTGTCGGATCGCTCGCGGGTCACCACCCAACTCCACCGTCCGGATGTACCGCATTGCCGGGATGTAGCCGCATGACGCTGCGCGAAGCCCCGCACCCGTCCCCCCTGAACAGCGTTGCGGCGCGTCCTGTCTGGGCGCGGCGCATCGGCCGTCAACGGGCAAGCCGTTCCCGCATCGGCCCAAGGGCCTCGCGTGACCGCCGATGCTGAGCCACGCCCTCTCGCCAGTCCGCCGCAACGCAAAAGTCAGGAGGCGACAGGCGATGTGCAGGGTTCTCAACAAGCATCACGCGGGCATTCCGGCAGGCGCCGTCTATATCGGCCGCGGCAGCAAATGGGGCAATCCGTTCCGCATCGGCCGCGACGGCGACCGCGCCGCCGTCATCACGAAGTACGAGCGATGGCTGGCCGACCAGCATCATCTGCTGCGTGCGCTCGACGAGCTGCGCGGATGCGATCTCGTGTGCTTCTGCGCACCGCTCGCATGCCACGGCGATCTTTTGCGGCGACTCGCCAACGCAACGCGCGACGAGCGCATCGCGTGGTGGCGCGCGGTCAAGGTCGCGGCCTGAGAGGAAGAGGATGGCCGGGACGCAGGCGAGCCCGGCGCGCGGCGAGAGCGAGCCGCCGGGATGGTTCGGCCCGCTCTCGGAGTCTTACTCATGTCCAGAACGTCCAACGCTTTCGACTTTCGCACGTCGGTCACCTACGACGACCGAGCAAAACGTATCTTCCACAGCCGCGCACGATCCCAACTCCGCCGGCTCGCAACGGCGCTGGGCCTTCAGCCCGGTTCCTATGATCTCCGCTCCAACCAGGGCGGCATCGCCGTCTCCAGCGAAATCACGCTGCACAGCGAGCGCCTGTACGTGCAGGCCGCCCAATCGGTCATGGGCCACGACAACGGCATCCTGTTCCGAACCTGCAAGGGACGGAAGGACTATATCGGCGGCCCGAACAACTTCGCGCCGCTCGACCTCCTCAACAGGCCCGAAGAACTCGCGCGTCGGATTCGGGAGCGGTGCCATGTTTGACATCATTCGCCGCACAGGTGGCATCATCCACGCGTGGTTACGCGATCGCTGCTACCGCTTTCGCACCCGCCTCGCACAATGGCGGCGGGCCTGGCGCTACGCCACGAATCGCCTCTCGGCCGACGAGGCCCAGCGCATCATGCTCGATTGCCGCGATCCGGCAGGCTGGCATCCGCTCCTGGTTCTCAGCGTCGAAGACACGCTCGAACAGGCGCGCGAAGACCTCGCCGATCATCCCGATTTGTCGCGCCTGATCGCGGACGGATGCGCCCGCGTCGGCGACAAGTGGGAATCCTACAACGATGAACTGTGGGAGGCCCGGCGCTGGGCGATCGGTCTCGCCAAGGACTACGCCGCCGACGAAGGCATCAGGTTCGTACCGCTCGAGGACGGGCGCGACCCCGCAACCTGATCAGCCGGTCGATCGCCCTTCGACACGAGCCCGGCCATCGCGCCGGGCTTTTCGCATTCATCCGTCTAATCGAATGGAGGCCCATCATGGGATGGCTCTACATGCAATCGCTCAACGGCCATTTCGGCCCGCGTCAATATCTCGACGCTCAGTTCACCCACACGCGACCTGAGCTCACGTCCAAGGTGCTGCGCTCCGCGCTCGTCGCCATGCGCGTCTATTACGCGGCTGTCGAGCATGTTCGTCACACCACGGATGAGCGCACAATCTTCGCCGCCGTCTGTCTCGTCCGATACAACCCGCGTGACCGCGAGGGCTACATCTTCGGCTACAAAGACATGGATGAATCGATGGGACGTGCGAATCCGAGTGCCCCACGCCCATCCTCGATCTCCTGACGCCGACGGACAGCCGCTATGCAATTGAATGGCGCGCACGCTGTCGGGAGAACGCGGCAGCGCGCCGTGCTCTGGCAAACAAGCCGTCGCCGCGTCCCGGTCAGACCATCGTATTCGACCGGCCGCTGTCGTTCTCCAATGGTCGCACGCTCGATCGCTTCGAGGTGGTGGCCAATCCGCGCAGTCATCGCACTGTGCTGTTCCGCGCGGCAGACATTGGCGGGTTCTACCGCATCTCCAACGTCAAGAAGCACCGCTACCGCCTGATCGATCCAGCCTGATCCGGATCGAAATCGGCTGTCTCATTCGAAGGGTCCGGCGCGTCCGCGCCGGGCCCTTCGTGCATGCACAGCTCAGAGGGAGAGACGGGCCGGGACGGGTTTGAGCCGCCGGGCCGAGAGAGCGTCCGAGCGGCCGATCCGACCCCGCTCTCCCGAGGCTCCCTCCATGTCCCATCCTTCCGCTTCCGCAGCCGTCATCGCGGCTGCGCCGGTCCGTGCCGCCGCCGATCCAGCGTCCGCCGTCGTGGCGGCCACGTGCCTTCTCCTTCCTCACCTCGAACGCGGGCGCCGCATCGACGCGCCGATCTTGCGGGCCGCGATGGAAAGCGCATTCGGCGCCTCCGACGCCGACGGCGCATGGGACTGGAAGACGGCTTATGACGCTTGCGAGGCGGCGACCGTCCTGTTCGTGCGCAAGTTCGGACCGGCGATGCGGGCAAAGGCCGGTTCGAACGCGGCCATGCTGCCGATGCTGGCCAAGATCGCAAGTCTCCTTCCCACGCACACCCGCCGCTCCGAAGAGAGCGAGGCGCTTCAGCAGTTCTCGACGCCGATCGCGCTGGGATTCGTCGCCAGCGTCGCCGCTGCGATCACGCCCACCGACATCGTGCTGGAGCCCTCGGCAGGCACGGGCCTGCTCGCCATCCTCGCCGAACTGTCGGGCGCCTCACTCGTTCTCAACGAGCTTGCCGACACCCGCGCCGGCATTCTTGAACGGCTCTTTCCCGCCGCCTCCGCGACACGCTTCGACGCCGCGCAGATCGATGATCATCTCGATGCCGGCATCGTCCCGAGCATCGTGCTGATGAACCCGCCGTTCTCGGCGGTCGCCCATGTCGATCGGCGCATG
>JAIESR010000145.1 GCA_019745775.1 Xanthobacteraceae bacterium
GCTCCGCCGCAGCCGGTCGAACTGCCGCAGCCGGTGGTCACCGGCAGCGCCGAGGGCGAAGCGCCCGAGCAGCCGCGCCGTTCCGGCTGGTGGCGCAAGCGATAGCGGCGCGACCCATCGGACGCCCGCAGCCCGGAACGACCAGGCAAAAGGTCCGGCAGCGGCATATGGCCAGGGGGCAAAATCTTCGCCACCCCTTGTCAGACAACCGATTTACGCTTATATTCCTCGGAATACATTCAGGTTCGCGCCGTAGGCCGCGGGGTCAGCGGTGTTTGAGCGTCCCGGCCTGTGCACGTCGTGGCCGACCGACGCCTCTGCGGAGCCGAAGTGCAGAATAGTGGTAAGTGGTGTAAGAATGTAAGATTGGAGGAGTAACATATTGATCCAAAATCAGAATCGACCGATTCCCGATCTTACAGGCGCCCTCCCCGATGTGTAAGAATGCACGTTTGGCGGACGCCGCCTGGAGCGCAACGCGAGCACGCCATGAAGAGCGCCTGGATCGACGCTGACGCGCAGGCGATGGTCGAGCGCTACGCCCGCGACGGCGTCGGCGCAGACCTCGCGTTGCGCGTCTACACCACGCGGCTGCTCGGGCGCGATCCGCGTCTCGTCCTGCACGGCGGCGGCAACACCTCGGTCAAGACCACGATCCCCGACCTGCTCGGCGAGGCGACCGACGTCATCTGCATCAAGGGCTCGGGCGCCGACATGGCCGACATCGAGCCCGCCGGCTTGCCGGCGGTCCGCCTCGATCGCCTGCGCAGGCTGCGCGCGCGCGAAACGCTGACCGACGAGGACATGGTCCGCGTGCAGCGCGAGAACCTCATCGATCCGGCGGCGCCCAATCCGTCGGTCGAGACGCTGCTGCACGCGTTCCTGCCGCACAAATTCGTCGACCACACCCATTCGACCGCGGTGCTGAGCCTCGTCGATCAGCCCGACGGCGAAGCGATCTGCGCGGAGGTCTACGGCGACAGCGCGAGCGTCGTGCCGTACATCATGCCGGGCTTTGCGCTCGCGAAGCTCGCCGCCGAGGTGTTCGAGCGCGCGCCCGATGTCGAAGGCCTGATCCTGCACAAGCACGGCATCTTCACGTTCGGCGCGAGCGCGCGCGAGGCCTACGAGCGCATGATCGCGCTGGTGACGCGCGCCGAGGAGCGGCTGGCGCGCCATCGCAAGGCGGTGTTCGTCACCGCGCAGCTGCCGCAGGCGATCGCGCCGCGCGCCGCCGTCGCGCCGCTCGTTCGCGGCGCCGCGAGCCTCCAGGATCCGAAGATCGAGGGCGCATGGCGCCGCCTGATCCTCGATTTCCGCGCCACGCGGCGGGTGCTCGATTTCGTCAACGGCGCCGAGCTTGCGCGCTACAGCCAGGCCGGCGTGGTCACGCCCGATCACACCATCCGCACCAAGAACTGGCCGCTCCTCCTCCCGGCTCCCGCCGACGGCAGGCTTGCCGAATTCCGGCGCGCCGCGCACGACGCCGTCGCGGCGTTCACCAGGAACTACATGAACTATTTCCACATCAACAACGTCCGCGTCGGCGGCATCAAGAAGCCGCTCGATCCGCTGCCGCGGGTCGCGCTGGTGCCGGGGCTTGGCCTGTTCGGGCTCGGGCGTTCCAAGAAGGAGGCGCGCGTCGCCGCCGACCTCGCGGAATGCGCGATCGAGACCATCACCGACGCCGAGGCGATCGGCCGGTTCGAGTCGATCTCCGAAGCCGACATGTTCGACATGGAGTACTGGTCGCTGGAGCAGGCCAAGCTCGGCGCCGCGAAAGAGCTGCCGCTGGCCGGACAGGTCGCGGCGATCACCGGCGCCGCCGGCACCATCGGCTTCGCGACGGCAAGAGCGTTCGCCACCGCCGGCGCCGAGGTCGCGCTGCTCGACGTCGACGCGGCAGGCGCGGCCGCCAAAGCCAAGGCGATCGGCGGCGCGGCGCTCGCGGTCGGCTGCGACGTCACCAATCCGACGTCGGTCGTCGCCGCCTTCGACGTGATCGCCGAGACCTTCGGCGGCGTCGACATCGCAGTGTCAAACGCCGGCGCGGCGTGGCAGGGCCGCATCGGCGAGGTCGACGAGGCGACGCTGCGGCAGAGCTTCGACTTGAATTTCTACGGCCACCAGCGCGTCGCGCAGGCGGCGGTGAAGATCATGCTGGCGCAAGGCACCGGCGGCTGCCTCTTGTTCAACGTGTCGAAGCAGGCGGTGAACCCGGGGCCGAATTTCGGGCCGTACGGCCTGCCGAAGGCGGCGACGCTGTTCCTCATGCGCCAATACGCGCTCGACTACGGCGCCGACGGCATCCGCGCCAATGCGGTGAATGCCGACCGCATCCGCTCCGGGCTGCTGACCGACGAATTCCTGGCCGAGCGCTCAAAGGCCCGCGGCGTGTCCGAGAAGGACTACATGAGCGGCAACCTCTTGCAGCGCGAGGTCGGCGCCGACGACGTCGCGCAGGCGTTCCTGGCGCAGGCGCTGGCGCTCAAGACCACCGCGGACGTGACGACGGTGGACGGCGGCAACATCGCGGCGGCTCTGCGGTGACGCCGGACGAAGAATCCAAGATGACGCTGAGCAAATCAGTCCGTCAACCAGGGAGACAGGGTCGCAACTTCGACATTCGCAAAATCCGCGACGTTGCGCGTTACGATCGTCAGATCATGGACGGTCGCGGTGGCTGCCAGAAATGCGTCCATCGCGCCGATCGGGCGACCCGCGGTCTTTCCCGCCGCTGTCATCTTGCCCCATTGATCGGCAACAGCGGCATCGATCGCCAGCACCCGGGCCTCGAATCGGTCGGGCAATTCGACCGAGAGCCACGTATCGAGCCGCTCCCGGCGCCGGCCCGCCGGCAGAACGGCAATGCCGCTGCGAAGCTCGGCCAGCGAAACGACGCTCAGAAAGATCCGATCCTCGTCGGTATCCGCGAGCCAGTTGATGACGCCTGCGTCCGGCCGCGGCCTGACCCACTCGGAAACGACATTGGTGTCGAGCAGGAACGTCATAGATCGACTTTGCGCGGCCGGTCCTTCGCACGTTCGACGACCAGGCCCGATCCGCGCAGCGGCGACGCGGCGAAAAACTCGGCCAAGTTGCCTTTTCGCCTGCTCTTTCGCTCCCATTCCTCGGCGGAAACGATGACCGCTGCGGTCCGGCCGTTGCGGGTGATCGTCTGCGGCCCTTTCGCATTGGCACGGTCGATCAACTCGCTGAATCGAGCCTTGGCTTCCGCGACGGTCCAACGTTGGTCGGCCATGACAAGCGCCTCGTTATCGTACTCCTTGCAGCAATATAGTCATAGTGGTCATAATAGTCAAATTACATGCGGCTCCGATCACGCCCTACTCCAGCTTCGCGCCGGAGCGCCTGATCACGTCCGCCCATTTGGCGAGCTCGATGCGGATCGTTTCGGCAAAATCCTCCGGCAGGCCGCCGGCGGGCTCGTCGCCGATCTTGCCGAAGCGATCGATGAAGGCTTGCGACGCCAGCGCCTTGTTGATCGCCTCGTTGAGCCGCATCACCACCGCGCGCGGCATCTTGGCCGGGCCGACGATGCCGCTCCAGGTCGGCGCGTCGTAGCCTGGCACGCCGGCTTCGGCGATCGTCGGCAGGTCCTTGAACATCGGCGAGCGGCGCGCGCCGCTGACCGCGAGACCGCGCACCGCGCCGGTCGCCGCGTGCGGCGCGATCGAATTCAGGCTCTCGAACATCAACTGCACATGTCCGGCGATCAGGTCGTTCATCGCCGCCGCGCCGCCGCGATACGGCACGTGCACGATGTTGGTTTCGGTCATCACCTTGAACAGCTCGCCGCCGACATGCCCCGGGGAGCCGTTCGCCGACGACGCGTTGGTGAGCTTGCCGGGATTTTTCTTCGCCTCCGCGATCAATTCCTTCACCGAGCGGATGTCGGATTTCGGCGACACCGCGAGCAGCAAGTGCCCGCGCGTCAGCTGCGCGACCGGCTGGAAGTCGCGCAGCACGTCGTAGGGCATCTTCGCGACCATGTTCGGGCTGATCGCGAGTGCGCCGACCGGCCCCATCCCGAGCGTGTAGCCGTCGGGCGCGGCCTTGGCCACGATGTCGAGCCCGATGGTGAAGGCGGCGCCCGGCTTGTTCTCGACGATGATCTTCTGATTCAGGAAGATCTCGACCTCCGCCGCCACCGAACGCGCCAGGAGATCGGTCGCGCTGCCGGGCGCCTGCGGGACGACCAGGCGGATCGGCCGGTCGGGGAAGCTGCCCTGCGCGAGCGCATCGGCCGGCAACATCAACGCCGCGCTGATGGCAGCGAAAGCCGCAAGCAGCCGAGCGCGCAAACCACATGACAACGCCATCGCTTCCTCCCCGACCTTCTTGTCGTGCAGCGGCGAGCGTAGCCATCGCCAGCCGCGTCCGCAATGCAGGCGCGGATCAGCCTTTGCGCAGCCACTCGCCGATCCGCTCCACCGCCTCGTGCATCTCGGCGGCCGCGCCGGCGTAGCAGAAGCGCAGGAACGAGGTGCCGTGCAGCGGGTCGAAGTCGACCCCGGGCGTCGCCGCCACATGGGTCTCCTCGAGCATGCGCTTGGCGAAATCAAAGCTGTCGTTCGAGAACCGCGACACGTCGGCATAGAGGTAGAAGGCGCCGTCGACCGGCAGGAAGGTGTCGAGCCCCGCCTTCGGCAGTTCGTCGACCAGGATGCGCCGGTTCTCCTCGTAGCCGTGCTTGACCGCGTCCATCTCGGCGCGCCCGTCGAACGCCGCCGTGGCGGCGATCTGCGACAGCGTCGGCACCGAGATCGCGAGATTGCCCTGCAGCCGATCGATCGGCCGCACCAGCGGCTCCGGCACCACCATCCAGCCGACGCGCCAGCCGGTCATGCAGAAATATTTCGAGAACGAGTTGATGACGACGACATTGCCGGACAAGCCCGCCGCCGTCACCGCCGGGAACGCATAATCGAGCCCGTGATAGATCTCGTCGGAGATGAAGCGGATGGCTTCGCCTTCCGCGGCGGCGATCAATGCGCGCAGAGCATCCTGCGTCATCATGGTGCCGGTCGGATTGGCGGGACTGCCGACCAGCACGCCCTTGAGCGGCGTGCGGCGGTGTGCGTCGAGCAGCATGTCCGGCGTGATCGCCCAGCGCGTCGCCGCCGTGGTTTCGATCAGCACCGGCTCGCAGCCGAGCGCCTTGAGGATATGACGATAGGGCGGATAGCCCGGCACCGCCACCGCGACGCGGTCGCCGGGCTCGAACATCGCGAGAAACGCAAGGATGAAACCCGCCGACGATCCGGTCGTGGCGATCACCCGCGACGGCTCGACCGCGAGCCCGTAGGCTTCCATGTAGTGGCGCGCGATGCGAACGCGCAGCGCGGGGATGCCGAGCGCTTCGGTGTAGGCGAGCCGGCCGTTGAGCGCCGCGCGCGCGGCCTCGAGCGCCGTCGACGGCGCGGACGCCGCCGGCTGGCCGACCTCCATGTGGATCACCCGTCCGCCGGCCGCTTCCACGCGTGCAGCCGCTGCGATGACGTCCATCACCATGAAGGGCGGAACATCGCTGCGCGCCGAAGGCACCATCAGCCGTTTGGCGGCGTCGAGCATCGATTCAACCCTCTGTTACCAAGGAGCAACCGCCCCGCTGTTGCCGCATTCGGCGGCTTCCGTCGGCTTTCGCCGATGCGGGGGGCGACTGCGCGGTATCAACTTGCCCGGCCCAGCGCAATGGGCCAATCCCGCGTGGGATGCGCGTGGCAAACCAACGTGTTATCGGTAGCCGTTACGAACCCGGAGAAGGCGGCCGGAACCGGCTCCTGAAAGCCTGGAACGTCAGCGAAGCATGACCTTGGCCAGACCAGCAATCGCGATTCGCAGCCTGCCCTCGCGGATGACCGCCGTCGCCGCCGCGGTCGCCTTCGCGGCAAGCCATGTCGTGGTCGGGCCGGCGCAGGCGCAGCCGCGCCGGCCCTCCGGGCCGCCGATCGTGCGCGACGCCGAGATCGAGCAATTGCTGCGCGAATACACCCAGCCGCTGCTGAAGGCCGCCGGGCTGGGCCGGCAGAACATCCAGGTGGTGATCATCAACTCGCGTTCGTTCAACGCGTTCGTCGCCGACGGTCGGCGCATCTTCATCAACGCCGGCACGGTGATGGAGGCGGAGACGCCGAACCAGGTGATCGGTGTATTGGCGCACGAAACCGGCCACATCGCCGGCGGCCACCTCTCCCGCCTGCGCGAGGAGTTGCGCGTGGCCACGACGGCCTCGATCATCGGGCTGCTGCTCGGCGCCGGCGCCATGGTCGCCGCCTCGCGCTCCGGCAGCGGCAGCAGCAGCAGCGCCGGCATGGCGGCGCTCACGGCGCCGCAGCAGATCGTCCAGAATTCGCTCCTGGCCTACGTCCGCTCGCAGGAAGACGCCGCCGACCGCGCCGGCGTGCGCTTCCTCAACGCGACCGGCCAGTCCTCCAAAGGCATGTCGGAGACCTTCAAGCGGCTCGCCGACCAGATTCTCTACGCATCGCAGGGCACCGACCCTTACATGCAATCGCATCCGATGCCCGCCGAACGCGTGCGTGCGCTGGAAGGCATGGCCAGGCAGAGCCCGTACTGGGACGCCAAGGATCCGCCGGCGCTGCAAGCCCGGCACGATCTCGCGCGCGCCAAGCTCTACGGCTTCCTCGATCCCCGCGACGGCGTCGGGCGGCGCTATCCGATCAGCGACCAAGGCATCGCGGCAAAATATGCGCGCGCCATTGCGTCGTATCGCTTCGGCAATATGCAGAGCGCGCTCCAGCAGATCGATGCCTTGATCCAGGCGCAGCCTCAGAACCCCTACTTCCACGAGCTCAAGGGTCAGGCGCTGCTCGAGGCCGGGCGCGCTGCCGACGCGATCGCGCCGTTGCGCCGCGCGGCGCAGCTCGCGCCCAACCCGGCGCTGATCCAGATCATGCTGGCGCAGGCGTTGCTCGCGTCGAACAACAAGGCCTATGGCGACGAGGCCGTTACGCTGCTCGAGACCGCGGTGCGGCGCGAGCAGGAATCCGCGGAAGCGTACGATCAGATGGCACTCGCCTATGGCCGCAAGGGCGACCTCGCCCGCGCCGACCTGGCATCCGCGCAGGCCTCGTTCACCCGCGGCGACCTCATAACGGCGCGCGCGCTCGCCGGCCGCGCCAAGTCGCGTTTCCCGGTCGGCTCGCCGGGCTGGGTCAAGGCCGACGACATCGCGACCTACAAGCCGCGAACCAACCCGCGCAATTGATTTTGATTTCATCCCGAAGAGGACCCTCACCGATGAAACGCTATCTCCGGCCGCTGGCTGTCGCACTCGTCGCGCTGGCTGCCGCCGTTCCGACCTTCGCCGCCGCGCAACTGTTCTCGCCCGATCAGCGCGGCGAAATCGAAAAGATCATCCGTGACTACCTGCTCAAGAACCCGGAGGTGCTGCAGGAGGTGATCCAGGAGATGGAGCGTCGCCAGGCCCAGGCCGACGCCGAGAAGTACAAGGAAGCGATCAAGCAGCATGCGGAGGCGATCTTCAATTCGAAGCGCCAGGTCGTCCTTGGCAATCCGCAGGGCGACGTCACCATGGTCGAGTTCTTCGACTACAATTGCGGCTTCTGCCGCAAGGCGCTCGCCGACAAGCTCGAGCTGATGAAGACCGACCCGAAGCTCCGCCTCGTGCTCAAGGAGTTCCCGGTGCTCGGCGAGGGCTCGACGCAGGCGGCGCAGGTCGCCGTGGCGGTGCGCATGCAGGACAAGACCGGCGGCAAGAAATACCTCGAGTTTCACCAGAAGATGTTCGCGACCCGCGGCCAGATCGACAAGGCCCGCGCTCTGGCGGTCGTGCGCGAGATCGGCTTCGACGTCGCCCGCGTCGAAAGGGACATCGGCGGCGACGAGGTGCGGCTGTCGCTCGAGGAAGCCTTCAGGCTCGCCGAGGCGCTCGGGATCAACGGCACGCCGACCTATGTGCTCAACGGACAGGTCGTGGTCGGGGCGGTCGGCGTGGAGAAGCTGCGCGAAGCGATCAACACCGCGCGTTGCGGGAAGGCCGCCTGCTCGTAACCGGCCCTGCTTGTGATATGCCACGGATCGGGGCCTAACGCCCCGCTCCGGCTTCCCCTTTTGGCATCAGGTGCCTATAACGGGCCTCCCCGTCGCGGCGGCACCTATGGCGAAGACGATCTACGTTCTCAACGGCCCCAATCTCAATCTCCTCGGCACGCGCGAGCCCAAGACCTACGGGCGCGCCACGCTCAAGGACCTGGAGAAGCTGTGCCGCGACGCCGGCAAGCGCCACAAAATCGAGATCGCCTTCCATCAGTCCAACCACGAGGGCGAGTTGATCGACTGGATCCACGAGGCCGGCGCCAGGAAAGCGACCGGTGTGGTGATCAACCCCGGCGGCTATACCCATTCATCCGTTGCGCTCCGCGATGCGGTGGCGGCGGTCGATATCCCGGTGATCGAAGTGCACATCAGCAACATTTTCGCGCGTGAGGATTTTCGCCACTTCTCGCATATCGCGCCGGTGGCCAAGGCGACGTTGAGCGGATTCGGGGTCACCGGCTATGCGCTGGCGATCGACGGTCTCGCCGCCCTCAACGCGCCGGCGCGGAGGAAATAAGCGTGGCAAAGGCGCCGAAAGACACCGATAAGCCCGAAGACGGTGCCGTCGATCATGACGTGATCCGGGAGCTTGCCAAGCTCCTCGACGAGACCGGCCTCACCGAGATCGAGTTCGAGCGCGGCGGCGTGCGCGTGCGTGTTGCGCGCCAAGGTCAGCCTGTGGTCGCCGCGGTGGCGGGGCCGCGTGCGGTGGCCGCGCCGGCGGGCGCTTCCGCCGCCGACATTCCCGCCGGCGATCTCTCCAAGCATCCCGGCGCGGTGCCCTCGCCGATGGTCGGCACCGCTTATCTCGGCCCCGAGCCCGGGGCGCGCCCCTATGTCGAGGTCGGCAGCCAGGTGCGCGCCGGGCAGACCTTGCTGATCGTCGAGGCGATGAAGACCATGAACCAGATTCCGTCGCCGCGCGCGGGCCGCGTCGTGCAGATCCTGGTCGAGGATGCGCAGCCGGTCGAATTCGGCGAGCCGCTGATGATCATCGAGTGAGAAAACGTAAATAGCGAATAGTGAGTGGCGAAAAGTGAGCGACGTTCCGGTCCCGAAGACTTGCTTTCTATTCGCTATTCGCTACTCGCCATTCGCTTGCCCGCATTCCCATGTTTGAGAAAATCCTCATAGCCAACCGGGGTGAGATCGCGTTGCGCGTGCTGCGCGCGTGCAAGGAGCTCGGCATCGCGACCGTCGCCGTGCATTCGACCGCCGACGCAGACGCCATGCATGTGCGGCTTGCCGACGAGAGCGTCTGCATCGGGCCGCCGGCCGCGCGCGACAGCTACCTGAACGTGCCGGCGCTGCTCGCGGCCTGCGAGATCACCGGCGCCGACGCCGTCCATCCAGGCTACGGCTTCCTCTCGGAGAACGCGCGCTTTGCCGAGATCCTGGAAGAGCACAATATCCATTTCATCGGGCCGAAGCCCAGCCATATCCGGCTGATGGGCGACAAGATCGAGGCCAAGCGCACCGCGCAGCGCCTCGGCATCCCGGTGGTGCCGGGCTCCGACGGCGGCGTCACCTCCGATGCGGAAGCGATGGCGATCGCGACGTCGATCGGTTTCCCGGTGCTGGTCAAGGCCGCCGCCGGCGGCGGTGGGCGCGGCATGAAGGTCGCGCAGACCGCCGACGAGCTTTCGAACGCGCTCGCCACTGCGCGCGCCGAGGCGGCGTCTGCCTTCGGCGATGACGCGGTCTACCTCGAGAAATACCTCGGGCGGCCGCGCCACATCGAAATCCAGGTGCTCGGCGACGGCCAGGGCCGCGCCATCCACCTCGGCGAGCGCGACTGCTCGCTGCAGCGCCGCCACCAGAAGATCTGGGAGGAAGGCCCTTCGCCCGCGCTCAATATCGCCGCCCGCAACGCGATCGGCGAGACGGTGGCAAAGGCGATGCGCGAGCTCGAATATCTCGGCGTCGGCACCGTCGAATTCCTCTACGAGGACGGCGAGTTCTATTTCATCGAGATGAACACGCGCATCCAGGTCGAGCATCCGGTGACCGAGGCGATCACCGACATCGATCTGGTGGTCGAGCAGATCCGCGTTGCCGCCGGCGGCGACCTCGAGCTCACGCAGAACGACGTGAAGTTCATCGGCCACGCCATCGAGTGCCGCATCAATGCGGAGAACCCGCAGACGTTCCGCCCCTCGCCCGGCAAGATTCTCGCTTATCACCCGCCCGGCGGGCTCGGCGTACGGGTCGATTCCGCCGTCTACCACGGCTACTCGATCCCGCCGTTCTACGATTCGCTCGTCGGCAAGCTCATCGTGCACGGCAAGACCCGGGCCGAATGCCTGATGCGGCTCAAGCGCGCGCTCGACGAGTTCGTGGTCGACGGCGTCGAGACCACGCTGCCTTTGTTCCGCACGCTGGTGCGCAACAAGGACATCATCGACGGCGACTATCACATCCATTGGCTGGAGGAATACTTGGCCAAGGGCGGGATGGAAAACACCTGAGCTACGGCCCGCGTCACGGCAGCCGCGGCAAGTCGACCTGATCCTCCAGCACGATCTTCTCGAAGTCGTCGATCAACAGGTCGACGCGCACGATCCATTGCCCGGCGACGGGAATACGCAGGTTCTCGACCCGCCAGTGGCCGTCGCTGCGATGCGTCGCGGCGCGCCGCACCGCCTCGATGCCGGCGGCGGGATTGGCGAGCGTGATCGTCACTTCCTTGACCTTCAGCGCATTGAAGTCGTGGTCGAGCACCTCGATGTTGACGCGCGGGTCGCGGGCGCGCACCGGCGTCATCGACAGCTGCGCCATGGCGCGCTCGCCGTGCAGATGGACCTCGACCGGCTCGGACGCGGCGAGCGAGCGCGGCGGCGGCGTGAACCGCCAGGTCGCCACCAGCGCGAGGATCACGGCGACGATCAGGAGTTCGACCGTCATCGTGCGCGCCAGCGGCCGGGACGCCGTTGCCTCACCACCCGCATAGCGCGGCACGAAGACGTAGCGGTTGGCGGCGCCGACCGCGAGCAGCACGGCCACCAAGGCGAGCTTTGACGACAGCACGATGCCGTAGCTCGTCGACCAGAGCGCATCGAGGCGGTCGAGCTGCACCACCGCCAGGATGACGCCGCTGATCACCAGCGCGGCGAGCGGCATGGGGATGACGCGCGAGAACCGCGTCAGCGCGTCGCCCTTCCCGGCCTGCACCGCCGCGATCAGCGGCAGCAGCGCGCCGACCCAGAATGTCGCGCACACGACGTGCACGAACACCGACGGCCGCGTCAACCATTGCGGCGCGGCGTTGCTGGCATGGCCGCTCAGCGCCAGCGCGAAGCCGCCGCCGAGCAAGGCGGCGAGCGACAGCAGACGCGCAAGGCGGTGCGCATCGCGCCACGCCGCTTCGAAAGCAAACAGCGCCGCGAACAGCGCATACATGATCGCGATCGCGGTCAGCCCATAGCTCGTTTCGAGGCCGGTCTCCCAGGTGAGCTTCTGCGCAAGCCCGGCAAACCGCACATCGAGCGCGTCGAGGCCTTGCAGCCCCACCGATAGCGGCGTGAGCACAAAGCCGGCGACAATCAGCGCGACCAGGGCACGGTCGAGCCGAGCGGGAATCCGCTCGTCCCCGCGCAAGCGGGGACCCGCAGCAGCAGAGACTGGATTCCCGCTTGCGCGGGAATGAGCGGAGAGATTGCCCCCAGTCAGCCAAATCCTGACGAAAGCACCGCCCATCCCCGCGAGCAGCGCCAGATAGAGTGCTAGCTTCGCCGCCCACAACGCGCCGCGCACCGCCGGATCGCCGGCCGGCAGCGTTCCCGCCCGCGGCGTGGCGCTCGCCTCGCCGACCGAGAACGTCAAAGAGCCGCCGACCGGATGCCCGTCGGCCGACGTAACGCGCCAGCTCAGCACATGGGTGCCGTGCTTGAGCGCCTTCGGCCTGACCGTGACGGTCGTGTTTTCCGACGTCGCTTCAACCGTGGTGATTGACCCATCCGGCGCAACCAGCCGGATCACCAGCGGCGTCACCGGCTCGTTGAACATGAGCCGCAACACCGCCGGCGGCTCGGCCAGCAGCGCGCCCTCGGCCGGCTCCGCCCGCAGCAGCGACGCATGCGCGAAGGCCGCGCCCGCTTGCGCGAGCGCGGCGATGAGCGCGATCAAGAATCCGATCGCGCGCATGCTCGCTTACTTCTTCGGCAACAGGCGCAAGGCCGCCGCCGGCTCGGCGCTGCCCGTGCCGTGCCCCTCGGAAGGCTTCCCGGTCGGAATCTCGATCCAGCGATGCACGCCCTTCTCGCATTCCTGCACCACCGGGAAGTAGAGCACCGGCGTGCCGGCGAGCTGTTCCGCGATCACGCCGATGAACACGAACTCGTCGTAATGGGCATCGAGAAGCTTGCCGCCTGACCAGGAAATCTCAGTCACGCCCTCGCTCACCGGCGCGCCGCGCAGCGTGTAGGGCTTCTGATATTTCCCGGTGACGGTATTGAGCTGCCAGCCCGGCTTCGGCATCGGCTTCACGCCGATGATGCCGGCCGGCACCCGCGTGCGGATGGCGGTGGTGGGCGAGCCGGCGCAGCCGTGCGGCACGCGCAGCACGGCCTTGTAGGATGCGCCGACCGGCGCTTCCTCGCGTTCGAGGGTGACGTGAGCGGACGCCGCCGACAGGCAGGCGAAGGCGCCGACGGCGCCGATGACAAACTTGCGGACCATTCATAGATCTCCAGGCGTCGCACGTGAACCACGGGATATGAAACATGGGCCGGCGCGCGGCCGTGCCCGTTCAGATCAGGGCAGTTCAGGCGCCAGTCGGAGGTGCTTGCGACGGGCCGGCGCGGATCGCCCGCCCGGTGAGGTGGACGGCGGCGGGATGGTCGGCCCGCGTCATGCGATACGCGGGCCTCAGATGATCGAGGACAACGGCGCCGGCGGCGAGCGCCACCGGGCCGGCGTTGGTGCAGAACGTGCAACACGCGTGCGTCGCGGCGGCTCCCGCCGGTGTGGAACCGCCCCGGCCATCCTCGCCGGTGCCGTGGCAGATGACGGCGTTCATGCCAAAGGTGGCGATCCGCGCGGCGGTTGTGCCGCTTGCGAGCCCCGCCACCAGCGTCTGCACGATGAGAATCGCCGCCGCCAGCGATACCAGCGGGCGCTGCAATTGACGCAGGGCTGCGATGAATTCGTGCACCAGGGCCTCTCGCCTGTGACACTAGCATAGTATATGCAGGCAACCAACGCGCCGCGCCGCATCGCACCAACCGCTCCGACATGGTCCCGGAGACTATGGCTAATCGCGAATCCGCCCATATCGAGATCACGCCGGAAGTGCTGCTGAAGGCTTACGCCTGCGGCATCTTCCCCATGGCGGAGAGCGCCGAGGACCCTTCCTTGCACTGGATCGAGCCGGACCTGCGCGGCATCATCCCGCTCGACCGCTTCTATGTTTCGTCGCGGCTCGCCCGCACGGTCCGCTCGGATCAGTTCAAGGTTACGGTCAATCGCGACTTCGACGGCGTGATCGACGGCTGCGCCGAGCCGCAGCCGGGACGGCAGCGCACCTGGATCAACGAGCGCATCCGCTCACTCTACAAGAAGCTGCACGAGCGCCGGCACTGCCACAGCCTCGAGGTCTATCTCGACGGCGAGCTGGTGGGCGGGCTCTACGGCGTCGCGCTCGGCCGCGCGTTCTTCGGCGAGAGCATGTTCCACCGCACGCGCGATGCGTCGAAGGTCGCGCTGGTGCATCTGGTCGCGCGGCTGCGCGCCGGCGGCTTCTCGCTGCTCGACACCCAGTTCGTCACCGACCATCTGAAGACGTTCGGCGCGATCGAAGTGCCGCGCCGGCAATATCACAAGCTCTTGGAAGCGTCGTTGTCGGGCGAAGGCGACTTCCTGGCGCTCGACAAGCGCGCCAGGACCGGCGGCGACGTGCTCGCGCAGCTTGCGGCGGTCAACTAGCGGAAAGATCAATTAGCGGAAGGATGGCGGAGGGCCCGGCGGCGGCGGCATCTGCTGTGGCGGCGGCCGCTTCGGCTGCTGCTGGATCTGCTTCTGCTTGGGCTGCGCCTTCGGCTGCGGCTGCGCGGCCGGCGGCTCCGGCGTCCCGCCGGCGGGCACCACCTGGCTGCCGCCTTTGCAATCGGTCAGCCACAGATCGTAGATCGGATGCTCGACCGCATGCAGGCCGGGACTGGAGGCGAACATCCAGCCGGTGAAGATGCGCTTCACTTCGCCCTGCAAGGTCACCTCGTCGACCTCGACGAAGGCGTCGGTGTTGGCCGCCTCCTCCGCCGGACGCGTGTAGCAGGCGCGCGTGGTGAGCTGGAGCGCGCCGAACTGCACCGTCTCGCCGACGTCCACCGGGAAGTTGATGATGCGGCCGGTGATCTTGTCGAGGCCGGAGAACTGCGCGGTCGGGTGAACGATGCGCTTCGTCGGCGGCCCGATGATCTCGTCGTCGGGCGGCGGCGGCGCGGCCGGTGTCGCGGTGGCGGGCGGACCTTTCGGCGGCGCACCGCCGCGCGGCAGGTTCGGATCCAGCAGTGGAGGACGCGTCTGCGCACCACCCCCGGGCGACGGATAGTTCTGCGGTGTCTGCTGCGGCGGCGGCGGATACTGGCGCGGCGGCTGCGGCGCGCCCCCCCGACCGCCCGGGCCGACATTGCCGCCCGGGACCTCGCCCGGCGGCCGCGGCGGCGGGTCGCCGAAAATGAAGCCGAATTGCGCCAGCGCGGCGCTGGCGCCGAAGGTCACCACCCCCGTGACCAGGACGGCTCTCAGGGTCGACTGGGCGAAAATCGATTGGGCCATGGACTTTCCGCGCCGCAATTGCGCCAAGCTACCTGGAATCCCGTTAACACGGGGAATACGGCAGGGAAAGGGCGGTTACGGACGCGTCCTCACCCTTGAGTTGAGGACTCGGAGCTCTCAGCGTCCCGGCACCCAAGGCTTGTAGTCGCCGGTGGCGCGCGGACGGCGTCCCTGCGCGAGCGTCGAGCCGGTCGGGCGCTGCGCGCCGGGCGTGCCGGTGAGATTCGGACGGTGCGGCTTCCACCACGGCCGCGGCTCGACATGCTCCTGCGTCGGCGGCACGTCGACCATGTGGTGCATCCAGCCGTGCCAGGCCGGGGGGATCGTCGAGGCCTCGGCGTAGCCGTTGTAGATCACCCAGCGCCGCTCGAAGCCGAGCGACTTGTCGATCTTGCCGCCTTTGCTGCGGTAGTAGCGGTTGCCGAACTCGTCGTTGCCGACGAATTCGCCATAGAGCCACGTCCAGACCTGGGTCCCGAAGGTCTGGCCGTTCCACCAGGTGAAAAAGCGAAGGAGAAAGGTCTTCATTGGTTCCGGGTTGATGCCATTATGGGCGCGGGATGTCCAGCACGGCGGGCGCACAGCAGCGTCGCCGCCTATGGACTTCGGGAAACGGCGGATCGCGGACCTGCGGCATGATCGAGACGATCCAGAGCGCCCTGACGCGGTTGCGCAATTTTCTGCATTGGGCGCCGGACAACGTCGTCGGCGCCATCATCCTGGTCTTGGCGGCCGTCATCGCGCTGATGGTGCACGGCGCGGTGGCGCGGATTCTTCACCGCATCGTCGACGTCCGGCATCCATACCTCGCCGGCGTCCTGACCGGCACCCGGAAGCTCACCCGCCTCGCGTTCCTGATCGTCGCGCTGTTCGTGGCGCTGCCCGTAGCGCCTTTCGATGCCGGCGTCGCTTCCGGGCTCGCGCACCTGTTGCTGGTCTTGGGGATCGTCCTGATCGGCTGGATCGCAATCACCGCGTCGCACATCGTCGCCGAGCTCTACCTGCAACGCTTTGCGCTCGACGTCGCCGACAACCTGCTCGCCCGCAAGCATGTCACGCAGGTGCGCGTCCTGCAGCGCGTCGTCGTCACGCTGCTGATCATCGTGACGGTCGCGTCCGCGCTGATGACGTTCGAGTCGGTCCGCCACTACGGCGTCAGCCTGTTCGCCTCCGCCGGCGTTGCCGGCCTGGTCGTCGGCCTGGCCGCCCGTCCGGTGCTCTCCAACCTCATCGCCGGCATCCAGCTCGCGGTCACGCAGCCGATCCGCATCGAGGACGCGGTCGTGATCGAGAACGAGACCGGCCGCATCGAGGAGATCACGTCGACCTACGTGGTGGTCCGGCTCTGGGACATGCGACGCATGATCGTGCCGCTCACCTATTTCATCGAGAGGCCGTTCCAAAACTGGACGAGGGAATCCGCCAACCAGATCAGCGCACTGCACATCAATGTCGACTATACCACACCGGTCGATCGCGTACGCCGGGAGGCCGAGGAGATCGTCAGGGCCTCGCCGCTCTGGGACGGCAATCTGGTCAAGCTCCATGTCACCGAGTCCGATGCGCAGAGCATGCAACTGCGCGTCATCGCGAGCGCGCGCTCCTCCGGCGACGCCTTCGAGCTGCGCTGCGAGATCCGCGAGAAGCTGATCGGCTTTCTGCAGTCCGAACTGCCGCAGGCGCTGCCGCGCCAGCGCCAGCAGATGTTAACGCGACCGGCCCAGGACAGAGACGTGGAAAGGGACAGGGACACTCCGCCACGGTGATCTGGATTGCGGAGCCGGAACCCCCTGCCCTATGCTGCCCGCAAACACAGGCGCTACGCGCCACGGAGGAGGACGTCAGGATGATCCGCAAGCTCACGTCGTCGGCCGCGCTCGTGCTGACAGCGCTCTTGTCCGCAGCGCCGGCCGGCGCGCAAAGCTATCCCACCAAGCCGGTGACGATCGTCGTGCCGCTCGCGGCCGGCTCCGGCATGGACACGCTGGCGCGGCTCTACGGCGAGAAGCTTCAGGCGGCGCTCGGCCGTCCGGTGGTGGTCGAGAACAAGCCCGGCGCCGCGCTCGCGATCGGCGCGGCGGCGATCGCGACCGCGGCGCCCGACGGCCACACCATCGGCGTCCTCACCTCCGGCCCGATGGCGATCGGCCCGGTGCTCTACAAGAAGATCGCCTACGATCCGCAGAAGGATTTCGTGCCGGTTTCGCTGTACGTGAAATCGCCGCTGGTGCTGGTGGTCGATCCGAACCTGCCGATCAAGTCGGTTGGCGACCTCATCAAATACGCCAAGTCGAGCAGCACGCCGTTGACCTACAGCACGCCGGGCGCCGGCGCGTTCCAGCACCTGTCGACCGAGTTCATGGCGCAGCGTTTCGGGCTCAAGTTCACCCACGTGCCCTACAAGAGCACGCCGCAGTCGGTCACCGACATCGCCGCCGGCCACGTCAATTTCGGCTTCGCCGAAGCCGGCGCCACGCTGCCGCTGATCCGCGGCGGCAAATTGCGCGCGCTCGCGGTGTCGTCGACGACGGCGCTGCCGACGCTGCCCGAGGTGCAGCCGTTCGCGGCCGCCGCCAATGCGCCGGACTTCGAAGCGGTGTCGTGGCACATCCTGTTCGCGCCGGCGGCGACGCCCAAGGACGTGGTCGAGCGGCTGCACCGCGAGATGACCAAGATCATGTCGGACCCCGACATGCAGAAGCGCGCCGCCGATATCGGGCTGCTGCCGGTGACGCCGCCGTCGATCGCCGACACGCAGAAATACATCGCGTCGGAGCGCGAGAAGTGGGGCAACCTGGTGCGTACGCTCGGGCTCGCCGGCACGCAGTAAGTTTTGATCTTGAGGTTGAGCAATGTCGGCGCGGCGGACTCGCTCTGCTCCCTCTCCCCTTTGGGGAGAGGGGTGGGGTGAGGGGGTCTAGGTCGCTCGATCGATAGGTTCGACCCCCCTCACCCTAACCCTCTCCCTGCTGGGGAGAGGGAACGCACCGAGTTCGTGGCGCTGACTTTGCTGACAACGAAGACTAAAGGGAGAGACACATGGTGTACGCGTCTTTATCGCTGCGTCATCGCGCTGCGGCATTTGTATTCGGTGGCGCCATACTGTCAGCCGTCGCAACTCATCAAGCCCATGCCCAAGCCTGGCCGAGCCGCACCGTCAGCGCGATCGTTCCGTTCGCCGCCGGCAACGCCAACGACATCGTCGCGCGCATCGTGCTCGACCAGGTGTCGAAGCAGGTCGGGCAGCCGATCGTGCTCGAGAACCGGCCCGGCGCCGGCGGCATCACCGGCGTGGCGGCCGCGGCGCGCGCGACGCCCGACGGCTACACCATGCTGGTGCATTCGTCGTCGTTCAGCGCGTCCTACTCGCTGCACAAGCAGCTTCCCTACGACACGTTCAAGGATTTCGCCGCGGTGGTGCCGCTCGGCTTCCAGCCGACCGTGCTGGTGGTCGCGACGTCGAAGCCGTGGAAGACCCTGGGCGAGCTCGTCGCCGAAGCCAAGGCCAAGCCCGGCGCGCTCAATTTCGCCTCCGCCGGCGCCGGCGCGGCGTCGCATCTCGCCGCCGAGCGCTTCCGCATCGCCGCCGGCTTCCAGGCGGTGCACGTTCCGTTCAAAGGTCCGGTCGAGGCGCTCACCGAAGTGATGACCGGCCGCATCGACTTCTACTTCCTGCCGGTCGCGCCCGCGCTCAACCTGATCAACGACGGCAAGATCCGCGCGCTGGCGGTGAGCACGTCGAAGCGCGCGGCGGCGCTGCCGAATGTGCCGACCACCGCCGAAGCCGGCCTGAAGGACGCGGCCTACGTGTTCTGGAACGGGCTGTTCTTGCCGGCCAAGACCCCGGCCGAGATCGTGGGCCGGCTGCACGCCGAAACCACCAAGGCGCTGTCGGTCGCGTCGGTAAAGGAGCGGCTGGCCAAGGTCGGCCAGGAGCCGCTGTCGATGACCCCCGCGGAGTTCGAGGCGTATTTCCACGCCGACGTCCGCGATACCGCAAAGCTGATGGCGCTGGCCGGCCACAAGCCGGAATAGGCATGCGCCCTGCCCGCACCCCGCAAAGAAAAGCGGGGAAGAATCGGCAGCGGCCCTGCCGCGTTGCCGGCGATTCTCATCCCGGCCAGCGATTCCGCCGATTCCGCGGCGGAAATACCGCCTACCCATAGGGTGAGTCTCCCACCTGGGCCCGCCGGGCGCGCCCTGAGGTTGCCCGTCACCGCATTTGCCCGGTCTGGAGGCGCGCCAAGACGGTATCAAAGCACCTATTTTTCCGCTTGACTTCGGCCCCGTGACCGTCGCGTGACACCCCTGTGGACAGCCCTCTTTCGAATCCGCCGCGGAAATTCGATACTTCCGGCCTGCCCTTGATTCTCTCCCCACAATTCACAGATTCGTACAAGCCTTAGTGGTTGATTCAGACTCATCCGCTAGGTCTTGACGGCAGCGGCAGAGAAGTCCTAGCCTCTGTCCGTTCGGCGCCAGTGGTTTCTCGTACCCGCCGGGCTCTCCTGACAGGGTTCCGCGTAAACCACTCCGCGCTGCTGCAACGGCACCGGAGAGGGCGTTTTTGCGTCCTCAGGAGGTCCCGACGGGACCGGTGCCGCAACGATAGGGGCCGCGAGGCCCGAACAAACAGGACAGGCGTTAGTCAGAGAAGAGCCGGGTCAAACCGGGTGGAAGCGCGGATCGGGACGGGACCGCGCACAGAACAGGAGTCGGCGGCTATAGTGGCGGGACTTCCGCCAGAACCGCCGGCCCGCAAAAAGGGGCAAGAGAAAAATGCGGATCGAGCGTCGTTACACCAAGGAAGGTCAGTCGGCTTACGCAGGCATCGAGTTCCGGCTGACCGTCAGTGAGATCCGCAATCCGGACGGTTCCGTCGTGTTCCGCGCCGACGACGTGGAAGTGCCGACGGCGTGGTCGCAGGTCGCCGCCGACGTCATCGCCCAGAAATATTTCCGCAAGGCCGGCGTGCCCGCGCGCCTGAAGAAGGTCGAGGAAGAGACCGTCCCGTCCTGGCTGTGGCGCTCGGTGCCCGACGAAGAGGCGCTCAAGACGCTGCCGGAGAAAGAGCGCTTCATCGGCGAGCGCTCGTCCAAGCAGGTGTTCGAGCGCCTCGCCGGCACCTGGACCTACTGGGGCTGGAAGGGCAAGCATTTCGATTCGGAGGCAGACGCGCGCGCGTTCTTCGACGAGCTCGTCTACATGCTCGCCGCGCAGATGGCGGCGCCGAACTCGCCGCAATGGTTCAACACCGGCCTGCACTGGGCCTACGGCATCGACGGCCCCGGCCAGGGCCACCACTACGTCGATCCGTTCACCGGCAAGCTGACGAAATCGAAATCGGCCTACGAGCATCCGCAGCCGCACGCCTGCTTCATCCAGTCGATCGCCGACGACCTCGTGAACGAGGGCGGGATCATGGATCTGTGGGTGCGCGAGGCGCGCCTGTTCAAATACGGCTCGGGCACCGGATCGAACTTCTCCTCGCTGCGCGCGGAGAACGAGCGGCTCGCCGGCGGCGGCAAGTCGTCGGGCCTGATGTCGTTCCTGAAGATCGGCGACCGCGCGGCGGGCGCAATCAAGTCCGGCGGCACCACGCGCCGCGCGGCCAAGATGGTGATCGTCGACACCGATCACCCCGACATCGAGGAGTTCATCGACTGGAAGGTGAAGGAGGAGCAGAAGGTCGCTTCGCTGGTCACCGGCTCCAAGATCAACCAGAAGCACCTGCGCGCGGTGCTCAAGGCCTGCGTGAACTGCGAAGGCTCCGGCGACGACTGCTTCGATCCGGAGAAGAACCCGGTGCTGCGCCGCGAGATCAAGGCCGCGCGCCGCAATCACGTGCCCGACAACTACATCAAGCGCGTGATCCAGTTCGCCAAGCAGGGCTACAAGGACATCGACTTCCCGATCTACGACACCGACTGGGATTCGGAGGCCTACCTCACCGTCTCCGGCCAGAACTCGAACAACACGGTGCGCGTCACCGACGAGTTCCTCAAAGCCGTCGAGGCCGACAAGAACTGGGACCTGACCTGGCGCACCAAGCCCGGCAAGATCGCGAAGACGCTGAAGGCACGCGACCTCTGGGAGAAGATCGGCTACGCCGCCTGGGCTTCGGCCGATCCAGGCCTGCAGTTCCACTCGACCATCAACGACTGGCACACCTGCCCGGCCTCGGGTCCGATCATCGCGTCGAACCCGTGCTCCGAATACATGTTCCTCGACGACACCGCCTGCAATCTCGCGTCGATGAACCTGCTCGCCTTCCTCGCCAAGGACCTCGGCCAGGGCGAGCCGCGCATCTTCGACGTCGACGGCTACGAGCACGCGGTGCGGCTGTGGACCGTGGTGCTCGAGATCGCGGTGCTGATGGCGCAGTTCCCGTCGAAGCAGATCGCGCAGCGCAGCTACGAATTCCGCACGCTCGGCCTCGGCTACGCCAATGTCGGCGGCCTGCTGATGTCCGCCGGCATTCCGTACGACTCGGACGCCGGCCGCCAGATCTGCGGCACGCTCACCGCGATCATGACCGGCGTCAGTTATGCGACGTCGGCGGAGATGGCTAAGGAGCTCGGCCCCTTCCCGCTCTACAAGAAGAACCGCGAGGCGATGCTGCGCGTGATGCGCAACCACCGCCGCGCCGCCTATGGCGAGCGCACCGGCTACGAGCAGGTGGCGACGCCGCCGGTCCCGCTCGACCACAAGGCCTGTCCTCAAGCGAACTTGGTGGAGCACGCCAAACGCGCCTGGGACCGCGCGGTCGAGCACGGCACCCGCTACGGCTTCCGCAATGCGCAGGTCTCGGTGGTGGCGCCGACCGGCACCATCGGCCTGGTGATGGATTGCGACACCACCGGCATCGAGCCCGACTTCGCGCTGGTGAAGTTCAAGAAGCTCGCCGGCGGCGGCTACTTCAAGATCATCAACCGCGCCGTGCCGGAAGCGCTGCGCGTGCTCGGCTATACGCCCGCGCAGATCGCCGAGATCGAGGCCTATGCCGTCGGTCACGGCTCGCTCGGCCAGGCGCCCGGCATCAACCATTCGACGCTGAAGGCCAAGGGCTTCTCGGACGAGGCCATTGCCACGGTCGAGAAGGCGCTGCCCACGGCGTTCGACATCAAGTTCGCGTTCAACAAGTGGACGCTGGGCGAAGACCTGCTGGTGAAGGACCTCGGCATCGATCCGGCGGCGCTCGCCGATCCGAAGTTCGACCTTCTCGCCACGGTCGGCTTCACCAAACGCGAGATCGAGGCCGCCAACGTCCATGTCTGCGGCGCGATGACGGTCGAGGGTGCCCCGCACCTGAAGGCCGAGCACTACGCGGTGTTCGACTGCGCCAATCCGTGCGGCCGCACCGGCAAGCGCTATCTCTCGGTCGAGAGCCACATCCGGATGCTGGCGGCGGCGCAGCCGTTCATCTCGGGCGCGATCTCGAAGACCATCAACATGCCGAACGACGCCACGGTGGACGACTGCAAGGCGGCCTACATGCTGTCGTGGAAGCTCGGCCTCAAGGCCAACGCGCTCTACCGCGACGGCTCGAAACTCTCGCAGCCGCTGCAGAGCCAGCTGATCGAGGACGAGGACGACGAGGACGACACCATCGAGATGTTCATGGAGAAGTCGCCGGCGGCGCGGGTCGCGGCGCTGTCCGAGAAGGTGGTCGAGAAGATCGTCGAGCGGGTCACGGTGATCCGCGAGCGCGAGCGCATGCCCGACCGCCGCAAGGGCTACACCCAGAAGGCGGTCGTCGGCGGCCACAAGGTCTATCTGCGCACCGGCGAATACGACGACGGCCGGCTCGGCGAGATCTTCATCGACATGCACAAGGAAGGCGCGGCGCTGCGCTCCTTCATCAACAACTTCGCGATCGCGGTGTCGCTCGGCCTGCAGTATGGCGTTCCGCTCGACGAGTACGTCGACGCCTTCACCTTCACGCGCTTCGAACCCGCGGGCCCGGTGCAGGGCAACGACTCGATCAAGTTCGCGACCTCGATCCTCGACTATGTCTTCCGCGAGCTGGCGGTGAGCTACATGGAGCGGTTCGACCTCGCGCATGTCGATCCCTCCGAGGGCGGCTTCGACGCGCTCGGCAAGGGCGTCGAGGAAGGCAAGCCGTCCGGCAACAACCCGTATGTGTCGCGCGGCCTCACCCGCTCGCGCACCGACAAGCTCGGCGTGATCGCCGGCGGCGCGAGCAGCACGACGGCTGCGGCTCCCTCGCCGCGTGGGGGAGAGGGATGGGGCGAGGGGGTTTCGTCCTCTCGTGTGACCGCCCTCGCCTCGCGCGCGGAAGCCCAAGGCGCCACCGCGCTCAAGACCGAGCCCGAGCAGAAGCTCTCGCCCGCCGAGCAGCTCGAAGTGCAGCTCCCCTTCGCCAAGCCCGACGCCAAGGCGACGGCGGCCGCGCGCCGCGCCGAAGCCAAGGCCAAGGGCTACGAAGGCGAGATGTGCGGCGAGTGCCTGAACTTCACGCTGGTGCGGAATGGCACGTGCCTGAAGTGCGATACGTGTGGAAGCACGACGGGGTGCAGCTGACGCTGCACCCCTGATATTGGGAGAGCGTCATGTTGCGTTTGGACGACGAGGGTATTGAGCGGATTGCTCGGCAGCTCCGGATAAAGCTCGGGATCGATGATCAGCTTCGTCCCGACATGATGACCGTGATCGTCAAGTTGAAGGAACACGGAATCATCAAAAACTACGTGCGCGTGCCGGACGAGCAGATGCCGGACGATAAAGCTTGTTACGATTCGGATGACAAGCTGCTCTACATCCGGGAGAGCACGTTCTGCGCCGCAAACGCATTGTACTCGCATGCGCATACTGATGCTGAGCGTCAGCATGCGCGATTCACAATCGCCCATGAGATAGGCCACGTGGCGCTCAAGCATGAGGGTCTTCACTTCCGCGGAAAGTCGAGTGACGCCGCGAAGAGAATTCCATCAAAAGTCCGTTGGCACGAACGCGACGCAGAGCGGTTTGCTGCCGCGTTCCTCGCACCTGCGCACTTGGCCTGAGAGGCGCACCATGAGCCCCGAAGAGCTCGCCAAGCGGTTCGACATTAGCATCAGCGCTGCCCGCCTCCGCTTTCAAGAGTTGGAGCGGATGAAGCGGCGCAAGGATGGCATCAAGAGGCCCTTGCCCGCAGGCGTGGTGGAATTCTTGAAGAGCGCGCAGCAACGGGGGCTAAGAGTAACCAGCCTCGACAACGACTAAACATTAGGGCGACGGCTGACTCTCTCCCCATCGGCCCCGAGATACACAAAAGGCAGTCAAAAAGACTGCCCTTTTTGTTAGCAACCCCTGCATCTCGCTAGACTTAGTAGGCGAATCGCGCCCATTGTACTGAGTTTGGTATAGTGGCCGATTGGGAGCGCAAGCAGGACCTTCGGGGCAAGGCATGAAAGAGACTCATCCCAAAAAGTCTCCCTGGCCTGCACCCGGTTTGGATGACACGCAGTTAAGCGAATCCAGCTTTCCGCTCGAACTCCATAGGGCTCAGATAT
>JAIESR010000032.1 GCA_019745775.1 Xanthobacteraceae bacterium
TCTTGCCCTTGTCGTGGTCGAAGAACACGCCCGGCGAGCGGTGCATCTGCGAGACGATGACGCGCTCGGTGCCGTTCACGATGAACGTGCCGTTGTTGGTCATGAGCGGAATGTCGCCCATGTAGACATCTTGCTCTTTGATGTCCTTGACCGACTTCGCACCGGTCTCTTCGTCGACATCGAACACGATGAGGCGCAGCGTCACCTTCAGTGGCGCAGCATAGGTCATGCCGCGCTGGCGGCACTCGTCGACGTCGTATTTCGGCGCTTCGAACTCGTACTTGACGAATTCGAGCATCGACGTGTTGGAAAAATCCGAAATCGGGAACACCGATTTGAACACGGCCTGCAGGCCCTCGTCGGGCCGCCCGCCGTGCGGTTCCTGCACCAGCAAAAACTGGTCATAGGACGCCTTCTGAACCTCGATGAGGTTCGGCATCTCTGCGACTTCTTGGATTTTCCCGAAAAATTTGCGAACGCGCTTGCGACCTGTGAACGTCTGCGCTGCCATTCTCTCTCTCGCTCCGTCGTACCGTCGGGTCCGGGACGACTCTCCGGAAGGCCGCAATCCATCGCGACCGTCAGGACAGGCGTCGAGCCCCGTTGTTTCTATGCGATTCGACCCCGCGGCCGGACCGCTACACCGTTCCGCCGACCGGCGGATATAGGGTGATTTCGGGGGAAATCCGCCCGAAATCACCACCTTGTGTTCCCTTACCCGATCTCTCGGGCCGTCATGGCCGGGCATAGCCCGTCGAAGACGGGCGTCAACGCCCTTATGCCCCCGGCCATCTACGTCTTGAACTCGGGTCGATCCCGGGTCTCGCTGCGCTCGCCCGGGATGACCGTCGCGAGCTTACGTCGCTCCGATCACTTCAGCTCAACCTTGGCGCCGACCTTCTCGAGCGTCGCCTTGATCTTGTCCGCCTCTTCCTTGTTCACGCCTTCCTTGACCGGCTTGGGCGCGCCTTCGACCAGGTCCTTGGCCTCTTTCAGACCGAGACCGGTCAGAGCACGCACTTCCTTGATGACCTCGATCTTCTTGTCGCCGGCCGCGGCCAGGATCACGTTGAACTCGGTCTTCTCTTCAGCCGCCGGAGCGGCAGCACCGGCGGGGCCCGCCGCGACCGCAACCGCGGCAGCCGCCGAGACGCCCCACTTCTCTTCCAGCATCTTCGCGAGGTCAGCCGCCTCGAGCACGGTGAGGCTGGAAAGGTCGTTCACGATTTTCTGCAGATCAGCCATTTTGATTCATGTCCTGTTGGTTCGAACCAGTCGAGACTTTGCGAAGGGCCTTACGCCGCTTCGCCCTTGGAGGCATAGGCCTGCACCACGCGGGCGAGTTTCGCCGCGGGAGCATTGACGACCTGGGCGATCTTGGTCGCCGGCGCCTGAACGAGGCCGACGATCTTTGCCCTGAGCTCGTCCAGCGACGGCAGCGAAGCGAGCTGCTTCACGCCGTTCAGGTCGAGCGCGGTCTTTCCCATCGCTCCGCCGAGGATCACGAATTTCTCGTGCGCCTTGGCGAAGTCGTTGGCGACCTTTGGCGCGGCCACCGGATCGCTCGAGAACGCGATCAGGGTCGGCCCCTTCATCAGGGGCGCGATGGAAGCCACGTCAGTGCCTTCGAGAGCGATCTTGGCGAGACGGTTCTTCGCGACCTTCACGGCGGCGCCCGCCTGCTTCATCTGCCTGCGCAGAGTCTGCATCTGGGCGACCGTGAGGCCCGAATAGTGAGCAACGACCACCACGCTGGCGTCCTTGAAGACACCGTTGAGCGCCGTAACCTGCTCCTTCTTTGCCGCTCGATCCACTAGCTAGGCTCTTTCCGGTTTTGGCGGCCCGCTCATTCGGAACCGCCGGGTTGCGACCTGCCGTCCAACTCAACATGAGCGGACGGCGTTCTTGCCCTGCCCTCCGAAGCGGCGCCGCCGCCTCGGATGTTCCGAGGTTCGAACCGGTCGCGAGCACGCCAAAACGGACGGCTCAAAATCGGTCTCGACCCGTCTATGCAGGAGATTAAGCAAGCGGCCGGAGCCGGAAGCACCTGCAGTCTCGGACAGGACTCTCTCGTCCGGAAACCCGGACGACCGCACGCTACAAAGTCACTGAAACCGTCTCCGCCTTTCAGATCGATCCCGCAGGATATCCAAAAGGATGGAGTTCCTAGTCACCATGATTTTTGTAGGACGCGCAAAGACGTGCCGGAACTGGCCCGGCACGCCCGACGGCGCTTATCTAATGGGTTTGCGGACGCTTGCCAAGCCCTGATTCAGGGCCCGTCAACCGGATTTTGGTACCGGAATCAGGCCTTTTCGGCCTGCTGCTCACCAAACAGCGAGTGCGGCTCGACCTTGACGCCCGGCCCCATCGTCGAGGACACCGCCACGCGGTTGATATAGGTACCCTTGGCGCCCTGAGGTCGTGCCTTTTGAACGGCATCGGCGAAAGCCTTGATGTTCGCCACGAGCTTGTCCTCCGAGAACGAGGCCTTGCCCACGCCGGCCTGGACGATCCCGGCCTTCTCCACCCGGAACTCGACCGAGCCGCCCTTGGCGCCCTTGACCGCGCCGGTCACGTCCATGGTGACGGTCCCGACCTTCGGGTTCGGCATCATGCCGCGCGGGCCGAGCACCTTGCCGAGCCGGCCGACCAGCGGCATCAGATCGGGGGTGGCGATGCAGCGGTCGAAATCGATCGCACCGCCCTGCACCTTCTCGACCAGGTCCTCCGCGCCGACCACGTCGGCACCGGCGGCCCGCGCCTCGTCGGCCTTGGGACCGCGCGCGAACACGCCGACGCGCACCGAGCGGCCGGTGCCGTTCGGCAGGCTGACCACGCCGCGCACCATCTGGTCGGCATGCTTGGGATCGACCCCGAGATTCATCGCGATCTCGATGGTTTCGTCGAACTTCGCCTTGGCCCGATCCTTGACCATCTTCACCGCTTCCTCGAGGCTGTAAAGATGTTCGCGATCAACGCCCTCACGGGCCTTCTTCGAACGTTTTCCGAGATTTGCCATGGCGATTACTCCCGAACCTCGATGCCCATCGAGCGGGCGGAGCCTTCGATCATCTTCATGGCCGCCTCGATCGTCGAACAGTTCAAGTCCTTCATCTTCTGCTCGGCGATCTCCTTGACCTGCGCCTTGGTCACGGCGCCGACCTTGTCGCGTCCGGGCGCCTTGGAGCCGCTTTCGAGCTTGGCGGCCTTCTTGATGAAGTAGGACACCGGCGGTGTCTTCATCTCGAAGGTGAACGAGCGATCCGCATAGGTCGTGATGACGACCGGGATCGGCGTGCCTTTTTCGATCTTCTGGGTCTGCGCGTTGAACTGCTTGCAGAAGTCCATGATCGCCAGACCGCGCTGGCCGAGCGCGGGACCGATCGGCGGCGACGGATTGGCCGCCCCGGCCGGCACCTGCAGTTTCAGAAATCCAGTGATTTTCTTTGCCATCGGCAACTCCTGTTAGTGGTGCGGATCTTGGCGATCTGGCCGATCGCCTCACCTCCCACGCCTGCTCAGATCAAACTACAACTTCTCCACCTGTCCGAACTCGAGTTCGACCGGCGTTGCGCGGCCGAAGATCGAGACCGCCACCTTGAGCCGCGAGCGGCCGTCGTCGACTTCCTCGACGGTGCCGTTGAACGACGCGAACGGACCGTCGGACACCCGGACCTGCTCGCCGATCTCGAACGAGATCGAGGGCTTGGGCCGGTCGATACCCTCCTGCACCTGCTGGAGGATGTGCTGCGCCTCGGTCTCCGAGATCGGCATTGGCTTGTTGTCGGTGCCGAGGAAGCCGGTGACCTTGGGCGTATTCTTGATGAGGTGATAGGCCTCGTCGGTGAGGTCCATCTTCACCAGCACGTAGCCGGGGAAGAATTTGCGCTCGGCGTCGACCTTGCGGCCGCGGCGCACCTCGACGACCTTTTCCTTCGGCACCAGCACTTCGTCGAAGCAATGCTCGAGATGCCGCTGCTTGGCCTGTTCGCGGATCGACTCGGCGACCTTCTGCTCGAAGTTCGAGTAGGCCTGCACGATGTACCAGCGCTTGGTCATTATTGAAGCTTCCATTCCGTCAGCCGGTGGGCGTCCCGGACCAGCCGATAATGAAGGTAATCACCCAGCGTATGATCATGTCGGAGAACAGGAAGAAGATCGACGCCGCGGCGGTCATGATGAACACCATCAGCGTGGTGATCGCGGTCTCGCGGCGGGTCGGCCAGGTGACCTTCTGGCCCTCGGCACGCACTTCCTGGAGGAACTTGATCGGGCTGGTTCTCGCCATGGGGGCCTTGCAAACGGTCGCCGGTCAAACGGCAATACACCCCCGCCGCTCGGAATCGACCGACGGCAGGGAGCGTACGGGTTATGGTGCAATCGTCTCGCCTGGGTCGCACAGGTCCCGGCGGGTGCGCTCTGGAGGGTGAGATACGGTCTCGGCCCGGGGCGGTCAAGACCGGGAAAGCGACGTTGCGGCCGTGGAGCCTCAATAGCGGGCCGTCACCGGGCCGGCGCCCCAGCGGTAGTTCCAGCCGAAGCGCAGCAAATGGGCGTCGGATTTCCAGGTCATCTTGCGCTCGCCGAGGCTATAGGGGGAATGCCCGTGGCGTCCATCCCGGCTCAGTCGCTGGCGTGGCGTATCTCGAGATCAGGGAGCCCCCAGCATTCCACCCCCATGTCCTTGGCCATGATGCCAAGGCCCTCGGTCTCAATCTCGCCGACGATGTGGTGACCCAGCGGGTGCGGATCGCGAATCCAGCGGCTCCGCCCGCCATAGAAGTAGGGGGGGAACACCAGTCCGTCGCGGTGCCGGTCGGCGCGCACCAGCAGCATGGTGCCGCCAACCGCATCAAGCCGCACGAGACCAGCGCCGCGCAGGTCGCTCATGCGGCGGCGCCCGCCATCGCACCAGGCATTGAGATCGAAGGTCGCGCCGCCGGCCTCGACGACGCAATGCGGATGCACCACATCGCGATCGAGCGACACCAGTCTCTCGACGATATCGGCCGGGTAGTCGACCACGTCGACGTCGAGCCACAGCACCCATTGCTCGTCGCGAAGCGCCCCGAACAGAAGGTGGTTGCGCGCCCGCGCCAGCACGGCCCGCCGCGCCGGCTGATAAACCGCTGAAAAGCGCGCCGTGTTGTCCGGCATCCGGAACCCAAAGTCCTTCTTGAGGAGTGCGACCCGGCGAAAACTCGCGGTCGCCAGGGCCCGCTCGACTTCGCCAAAGGTGTTGTCGGTGCTGTCGCCTTCCAGGATGCCGAGGGACAAGCTTGGTCGCGGATAGGTCAGCTTTCTCAGCCCCGCGAAATACCGATCGAGATAGCGGCTCGCCGACTTCATCGGCGTCAGGATCAGGACATTGGCTTCAGGCTGGGACATCGCAGGCACCCGCTGTGCATCGAGACGACCGTATCTCTCCAGCGGCGTTGCACACAATGCCGCGCGCAAATCCTGCGCCAGCCCGGCGGGCGCCGCCATGCGCCATTGCCGGCTTGCTGGTTTCGACCGGGACGGCCTTGTAGGATCGCGCCAATGACATCGGCTTTTCATCAGGCACTCGAAGCCCGCCTTCGGAGACCGGCCATTTATCCAGCCGACCGATTTGCGGGTCGGGGCATCGTCGTTTGCGCGGGAGGTCCGCGCTATTTCACCTGCGCATGGGTCCTGATCTGGATGCTGAGACGCGTCCACCGCGTCGCGCTGCCGATCCAGGTCTGGCATCTGGGGCGGTGCGAGATGAGCGAGGAGATGCAGATGCTCCTCGAGGAAAACGACGTCGAAGTGGTGAACGCCGAGACCATCATCGCACAGCATCCCGCACGTATCGCCGGCGGCTGGCCGCTCAAGCCCTACGCCATCCAGCACAGCCGGTTTCGCGAAGTGCTTTATCTCGATGCGGACACGGTGCCGCTGGTCGATCCGCTGCGGGCTTTTGACTGGCCGCTGTATGGCGACAGCGGCGCCCTGATGTGGCCTGATATCGTGAATTTGAAAGCCAGCAATCCGATCTGGGCGAGGCTCGGACTGGTGCCGCGGGACCACACCAGCGTGGAAGCCTGCGCGCTGCTGTTCGACAAGCAGCGGGCGTGGCGACTGCTCGATCTCGCAGTTCTCCTGAACGAGCACGTCGAGGAAATCTACAGCGCGCTCTATGGTGACAAGGATACCTTCCTGGTCGCCGCCCTCCTGCTCGGCGACACGCCGGCCCTGATGCCGCACCGGCCGTTCGTGTCCGACCAGGACCTGGTGCAGCGCGATCCCGGCGGCGCGCCGTTCCTGCAGCACCGCACCGGCTCCAAATGGACTTTGGGCGACAACAACCGTCCGCTCGTTGACAAGGAATTGATGGCCGATTGCCAACGGGCCATTGAAGACCTGCGCCGGCGCTGGAGCGGCGTCGTGTTCAATCCGCCGACCCGTTCAGCGCGTGCCCGCGATGAAGAGGCGCGCTTGATGGCGTTTCGCTGTTTCAGGTATGAGCCGGCGGGTTCGGGAGCGCGCACCATGGAATTGCTGGCTGGCGGCCGGATCGGCGAGGGCCGCGGCGTATTCGAGCAGCACTGGGCGGTGATCGATCGTGCGGGAACGCTGGTCCTGCAGTTCTATTCCAGCACCCGCCTGACGGTGGAGCTCACGCAGGACGGCGATGGCTCGTGGCGCGGGCGATGCGTGACGGCCGCGGGCTTCGATGTCCGGCTGATCGACACGGCGAGCCGGCAGACCTGGCCGCACGAAGGCACCGACCACGTAGCACGTTCCTCGGCACGGCTGCTGTCGTCGCTGATCGATCCTTCGCTCTATGCATCCGGCTTCAGTGAGCAGCAGCTGTCGGAATTGCGCGCCGCGCTGTCGCTGATCAACGACCGCTACGACGATGTCCCGGAGGAAATGGAGCGGCGCCTGGCCGGCCCGGTGCCGGAGCCATGGCGCAGCGCCCTGTCCGGTTTCGGCCGCGACCTTGCGGCTCGCAGGGACCGGCGTCGGGCGCTCGCAACGCGCTCGGCGCGCGCCAACGCCATCAACTGGGACGGCTACGAGCGAATTCCATAAGCGGATCGCGCGATGACGAAAACGCCCAGGCGTGGCGGCGCCTTGTTTCTCGCGCCAGTCCTGCCAGCCGACCGCGGCAATGGCCTGGCCATGCGTGTCGGCTTTTTCCTGGATGCGTATGCCCGCGAATATCGTGTTGACCTCGCCGTTATTCCGATCGCTTCGGCGGGAGCCAAATCCGAGGCATTCGCCCGGTCGCGGGCCTGGCGGATGCAGATCTTCCCACGGCCGGTTCCCGACGCCCATTTTTCCCTGATCGCCGCCGTCCGCGATCCCGCTGAACGCCTGGCGGCCTTTCGCCGCTATCAACGGCCATCGCTGGCAAGCTTCACCGGCGCGGCGACCCGGCAGATGCTGATGGGCTGGATCGAGGGATGCACGTATGACGTGGTCCATGTGTCGCGCCTTTATCTTGCCCCGCTTATCGATGCCTGGCCGAACGCCGGCGCACGGCCGCGCTTCGTGATCGATTGTGACGAGGACGACGCCGCTGCCTACCGGCAGCTGGCGCGGATCGTGCGCCGCGCGGGAGCGTCAGTCGACGCGGATTGGGCTGACTGCGAAGCCAAAGCGTTTGCCACGCTCGCCAGCAGCGCCCTGCCGCAATTCGATCTGGCATTCGCGGCATCGGCCGGCGACGCCGCATCGCTGCGGCGGCACTCAACCGCCCTGACCTTGCTCCCCAATGTCGCGCCGCAAGCCGCGAGGCCGATACGCAGGCGACGGCATCGGAGCAAGATGCTGCTCTTTGTCGGGACCATGGGATACGCCCCGAACCACGACGCCGCGCGCTGGCTGATCACCCGCATCTGGCCGCGCATTCGCGGCGGCTTGAAATCGCCCGCGCGCCTCATGATCGTCGGCAGCAATCCGGGCTCGGCGCTGGATCGGCTTGGGCGGCAGCGCAACATTGTCGTAACCGGCGCCGTGGACGATATCGGCGAATTCTATCGTCGCGCCGACGTGGCATTGATCCCGGTGCGCGCCGGCGGTGGCACTCGCATCAAGCTGCTGGAGGCTGCCGCCTGCGGGGTCCCGATTGTCTCCACCACGTTTGGCGCGGCAGGGACGACTTTTCGCAACGGGCGGGACCTGCTAGTAGCCGACCAGGAGGAGCAGTTTGCTCGCGCCTGCCTGCGAATTCTGACACGTCCTCGCTTGGCAGCAGCCCTTGCAGCGCGTGCGCGCCGGCGCGTCTCGCAGGATTACGACGCGAAGGCATGGAGCGCATGGCTGGCGGCACGCCTGTCGCGGCTGGCAGGCCAATGTGACTGAGTGCGCGATACTGAGCGCGCGATACCGAGTGCTCGATGGAGATCGCGACGACGATGCCGGAATTCATGACACGGGCCAGCGGCCTGGAGATACACGAGGTGCCGGACGGCTACATCGTTTATCATTCGGCGCGCGACAATGTGAGCTACCTCAACAAGACCGCCGCGATCATCTTTGAGTTCTGCGATGGCAATCTTCCGGCTGACGATATTGTCGAGCGCGTATCCAAGATCTTCGACCTTGGCCAATCCTCAGACCAGGAGATCAGAGCGTGCCTGGAGTCGCTGATCAAGGAGGGACTGGTTCAGGCGAGTTCGAAGTCACTGCCCTGACCCTGACTCGCCGCTTCCGCTTCCGGACGCCCGATCCATGCGTCTTCGACCGGCTCCGGTATCTCGACTGCCGCCCCGAGATTGCGGGGTTGTCGCAATCCGACGTCACTGTCTCAATCGAGCCGTTCGATGGGCGGTTCCGCATTTTTTCCGGCGGGCTGCCGATCAAAGACGTCATCGATGCCGGCGAGGCGCTGGACTTCCTGCATGTCCATCTGTTCACCTCCTCGATCGAAGACCGGCCGGCTGCATCTGTGCTGCACGCCGCGTGCCTGCGACGCGATGGGCGTCGGCTGCTGCTGACGGGATCCAAGGGTACCGGCAAGTCGACGCTGGCGCTCCGTCTGGTCCATGCCGGGTACGAAATCGAGGGCGACGAGCATGTATTCGTCGACGGCGCCACGGTGATCGCGCGCCCCCGCGCCTGCCGCATTCGCGAGGCATCGCTTCCGCACCTGGCCGAGATGGCCGACGCGATCTCCCAGGCACCATACTTTTCGAGCTTCGGCGCCGAGCGGATCTTCAACGTTGACCCCCGCGCGCTGGGGGCGCCTTGGCGGATCGAACAAGGGCCGGTCGACGCGGTCGTCGCGCTCCATCCGAACCACGGAGGCTATTCTTCCATTCGGCCGATGAGGCCTTCGAGCCTGGTCCAATTCCTGATGTCGGAGACGGGGTGGCGGAATACCGGCCGCGGCCTTTCGGTTGCAAATCTGGCCGCGCTCGCCGGCCGCGCCAAGGCGTTCGACCTGTCCCTGGGCGAACATGCCAGCGCTATCCGCTGCGTCGACCTAGCCATCAAATCCTGACCTGTTGGCCTCGCAGAAGATGCTTCCAGCCCCGGGCGCTGTGGACATCACGTGGCGGCCATCACTTGGCGGCCTTCACTTGGCGGCCTTCACTTGGCGGCCTTGACAGTGTTTTGTGGATTGCCGAGAGTTTTGGTGGGCAGCAGAGGAGATCACGCATGTCGGAGCAAGAGCCTAAGTTGCAGCAAGCTCTTGAGGGGCTCGATGCGCACAAGCGCGAGACGCTGACCCGCCTGATCCGCGGCAGCGCGTTTGTGGCACCCGTGGTCGCTTCGTTTGCCATGCAGGGCATATCGATCCAGCCGGCGCACGCCCAACCAGGATCGAGTTCCAACATGACTGGCCCCGGCCCCATCGGGCCGCCTCCATCGGACCGGCGCCTCAAGCGCGATATTGACCGCATCGGGACGCATCCGGGCGGGTTCGGGATCTATCGCTTCAGGTATCTGTGGAGCGAGACGCGCTACATCGGTGTCATCGCGCAGGAGGTGCAGGAGAAGATGCCCGAGGCCGTGTGCACCGGTCCCGGCGGCTTCCTGGGTGTCAACTACGATGCCCTCGGCATGGCGATGATCCCCGAGACCGTTCACTGACGGCGGCCACCATCTCCCTGCCGCATGGGAGCGGCCCATGGGCCGGGTAACAGCGGCCCTTATCGTCCGCAACGAGTCCGGCACCATCGAGGGCTGCCTGCAATCCCTGACCGGACAGGTCGACGAGATCGTCGTCGTCGACACCGGCTCCCGCGACGACACCGTCGCGAAGATAAAGCGCTTCCCCGTCAACTTACATCGCTTCGACTGGTGCGATGATTTCTCGGCCGCGCGCAATTTCGCCATCGATCATGCCCGCGGCGACTGGATTCTTTACATCGATGCGGACGAGCGTCTGGCGGCGCCGGGGGCCGACAATCTTGCGAAGATAACCGCCGACGACAGCAAGGTCGCGTGGAACGTGCGCTTTCACCCGCGCGTCGATTGGACGCCGTACGCCGAGATTCGCCTGTTCCGCAACGATCCGCGCATCCGCTTCCGGGGTGCGATCCACGAAACTATGCTTGGGGGCATCGAGATCGTGCGCCAAGCGGATGGCAAGGAGATCGGCGATTGCGATCTGGTCCTGCAGCACGTCGGCTATGAAAGCGATCAGGCTTACAAGAATGCGCGCAACATCCCGCTGCTGCGCGCCCGGCTGAAGCAGGAACCCGACCATCTCTATTCCTGGTGGCATCTTGGCGAGTGCCTTTGCCTCGGCGGCGACGAGGACGCCGCCGATGCGGCGTGGTCGGAAGGCGCAGACCGCGCCCGTGCGTTGCCGGACAGCGCGCGCAAGCTCAGCGATGCGCAGTCGGTGACATCGCTGATCCGGCTTCGCATCAGCCGCGGCCAGGACGCGAGCGAGCTGCTGCGGGCCGCCCGCGAACGCTATCCGGACCACCTGTCGCTGCAATGGATCGAAGCGACGATCGCGCTTGTGGCCGGCGACCTCGGCGCAGCGCGTCCGGTGCTGCAGACGCTGGCCAGCATCGATGCCGATTCCTTCTACGACCCGCGGATCTCATATCAGAAAGCGATCTTCCGCTGGCTCGCCAAGGAAGCGCTGGCGCTTTGTCATTTTCGTGCCGGCGACTATGCCGAAGCCGCGCGGCTGTACCGGCTTGCGGCGGTGCATTCACCGGATCGGCAGGCCTGCGCGTTGAAGGCACTGCTGGCCGAGCGGCGGGCGAAAGCGCAGGCCCCCTCCCAGCTCAGCGCCGGGCGCGCCCGAACAGGCGGCTGAACACGCGGCCACGATAGCGATCCGCCAGGAAATGCATGTGCCGCAGCGCCCGGGACGGCGATGACGTCTGGTCGCGGTAGCGCACCGACAGCGTTTTCGGCGAGAAGGCGAACCGGAGCTGGTCCGCGAGGAAGCGCCCACGCCGCCGCCAGTCGGCCGCACGCGACCAGGCAAGCGTCGCTTCGGCATGAGCGCGTGCCGCCGGCGATACCGCCACCGCGCCGGGAAGTTCGAATCTGTAGAGCGTTTCCGCCAGCGCGATCCAGCTGCCGAGGACGTCGCCCGCACCGCGTTCCGCCATGGTGGCGGCAATCGATCGCCACGCCTGGTCCGGGAGTTCGCTGCCCAGCCAGGCGAACTCCCAGAGCGGGCCGGCGGCCAGCACCTTCCGGCGATGGCCGCGATCCGAAACCTGATGGTGCAGCAGCCCATGCAGCAGGTGCCATTCCCAAGGCAGGACGACGCAGGATCCGGCTTCCGTCGACATCTGCACGCCGTGGCGCCAGACCTCGTCCGTGGCAAGCAGGGCCTCCGCCGAAAACGCCAGCGCATCGGTATGAATTTCGAGCGCGCTCGGAAACCCTGCCCGCCACATCTCCGGCAGATGGTGCTCGGTCGGAATGGATTGAGTATCGGCCACATAGCCCTGTGCCGACAGCGCCGCGATGGCCCGCAGCGCGTCGGCCTTGCGGACCATGATGTCGAGATCGCGCATGGTGCGCGCCTCGCACCAGGGGCCGGCGGGCGCCACCAGATAGCGCGCTCCCTTGAGCAGGAACGGAACGATGTCGACCGAGTTGAGGGCCGCAATCAGCTCAACGACTTGCTCGCGTTGCCTGGCCCGCCGCTGCAAGTAGTCCCGATACACCGCCCGAATTTGCGCGGTCGGATGTGCCGCGCCCGGCGGCCGCGGCGCCGATTGAGGCGGCAGCAGTAACGCCCGGCGATCGAGCGCCCAGATCAGCGGTGCCGTCAGGCCCTGCTCCTCGGCAAGATCGAACAGAGGCTGCCAGGAACCGGCCCTAAGCAGCCGCAGCCGAAGGTAGCCGGCGTTGGTCACGGGCCGCGTAGCGATGATTTCCGCAATCAGCGCGAACAGGGCAGGATCAGAGAGGCGCGGCGGCAGCAACTCCAAGGGAGGACTCCGGCTCGGTTCGGTCTTCGCCCCGCTGGATCGATTGCAGAAAGTGATGGCCGCGCCAGACCAAACGCGGGCGTCTTGAAGCCGAAGCCTCTCAAGAGGCGCGATCGACGGGCTTGCAAGGCATTGCGGGGCGCCAGCGGGCGGTCAGAGCCCACCAGCCAAGCCTTTGATTCCGCTGGCAGGAGTGGAGGGACTCGAACCCCCACCCCCCGGTTTTGGAGACCGGTGCTCTAGCCATTGAGCTACACTCCTACGCGGTCGCGTATATAGCGGGCCTGACCGCCGCCGTCACCTGGAGACCGAGCCGACCGCGCCCCTATTTGGCACCCAAAATCGCTTTGACCGCCTCGATCACCTCCGGCGGCGAGGCGAACGCCTCGGCATAGATCCGGCTCATCTCCTCGGCGCCGGTGTGCTCGATGGTGAGGTTCTTCTTCCTGATCTCGGCCAGGAACGCGGGATCGCGCGCGGTGGCGGCGAGCGCGCTGCGAAGCTCGTTCAATCGCTCAGATGGCGTGTTGGGCGGCGCCAGGATCGGCCGGTCGAGCTTCTGGGTGACCGTGAGCAGGTCGAGCGTCTGACGCGTGGCCCTGTCCTTCACGAACTCCATCAGCGCCGGCGTGTCCGGATAGTCCTTGTTGCGCTGCTCGGCGACCACGATCGGAACCACGATCCGCTTGTCCCTGATCCAGTCCGGGTGCAGCGCCGGGATCGATTTCAAATGGGTGCCGCAGCGGCCGTCGACTTCCTGGCGCTGCATCGCGAGGTCGATGTCGCTGCCGGCCTTGTAGCCGCCGACGACCTTGATCTTGGTGCCGAACAGCCGGTTGAGCATCACCGCATAGACTTCCATCGGGGAGCCCGCCCCGATCGAGCCGACGGTCACCTCGTTCTTGAGGAGATCGGCCCAGGTCTTGGCCGGCGCGGTGTGCCAGAACGCGCAGGTGCCGTCCGCGCGGTCGAGCGCGCCGATCGCATGGAGCTTCAGCGGATCGAAGCGCGCACCGCGACTACCCCACAAGGGGGCCAGTGGCGCGGTCGCATTCACCATAGCGATGACGGTGCCGTCCTGCGGCGCCTGCACATAGAGATGATTGGTCGCGATCAGCCCGCCGGCGCCGGGCATGCTCTGCACGATGATGTTGGGATGGCCGGGGATGTGGCGGCCGTAGTGCTCGGCGAGCGTGCGCGCATATTCGCCGAAGCCGCCGGCGACGCCGACGCTGATGATGAGGCGGACGGTCTTGCCTTTGTAGAACGGCTCCTGCGCCTGGCCCGGGCTCGCGACAGGGAGCGCGAGCAGGAGACCAACAAGGCCGGCAAACCGTTTGACGCGCATTCCCCTCGCCTCCCCGCGCTTGTTGTCGTCGAGCCCTGGTTCGCGGGCAAGGCGTCACGGTGTCTCGCACTTTGAGAGTGGGAAATGACGAAGCCGCGCACTCGGTCTGCTCCCTCTCCCCGTTGGGGAGAGGGGGCCCGTCCTGCCGTGCTGACGCAACTCGACTCAATTTCTGCTACCGCCCGCCCATGGTCTCGCGGGCAGCCGCGATGACCTCCGCCGGCGCGGCGAACGCGCGCTGCAGCATGCGCGTCATGTCCCCGCCCCCGACCGGATCGACGTGGAGGTTGCGGCGCTCGACCTCGGCGCGGAAGGCGTCGTCGCGCATCACGGCGGCAAGCGCATCGCGCAGCGCCTTGACCCGTTCGGCCGGCACGCCGGGCGGCGCCAGCACCGGGCGGTCCATGGTCTGCGACACCATCAGCAGTTCGAGTTGCCGGCGCGTCGCCTCGTCGCGCACGAATTCGAGGACGGTCGGCGTGTCGGGAAACAGCGGGCTGCGTTTTTCCGCAATCAGGATCGGCACATGGATCTTGCGCTCGGTGAGCCAGTCCGGCCGCGTCGCCTTGATCACGGTGAGCTGCCCGCCGCAGCGGCCATCGAGCTCGCCGCGCTCCATCGCGAGGTAGATGTCGGTGCCGGACTTGTAGCCGCCGATCACCCGCATCCGGGTGCCGAACAGCTTGTTGAGCATCGCGGGATAGGTGTCCATCTGCGAGCCGACGCCGGAGGAGCCGACGGTCGATTCCTTCTTCAAGAGATCGTCCCAGGTTCTCACCGGCGAGCTGCGCCAGGTGATGCACATGCCGTCGGCGCGATCGAGGGCACCGAGCCAATTGAACTTCAGCGTCTCGAACCGCACGCCCTTTCCGCCCCACAGCGGGGCCAGCGGAACGGTCGAGTGCACGATCCCGATGGTGGTGCCGTCCTGCGGCGCCTGCGTGTAGAGATAGTTGGTGGCGGTGAGCCCGCCGGCGCCCGGCATGCTCTGCACGATAAAGGCCGGGGCACCGGCAATATGCCGGCCCATGTGCTCGGCGATGACGCGCGCATACTCCGCATAGCCGCCGGCCACGCCGGTCGAGATCACGATGCGGATGGTTTTGCCCTTGTAGAACGGCGCGTCCTGTGCGGACGACACGCCCGACCACGCCGTCAGGAGGACGCCGACGAGCAGCCCGGCGCGCAGCATCGCGCTAGGCCTTGGCGGTTGAAGCCGCCTTGGCCTCGAAGCGCTGCGCGGATGCGGGATCGAATTTCTGCGCCGACACGTCGGTGCGGCCGCTCTTCTCGAGCTTCTCGGAGCCGAACGCCGCGACTTGCAGGATCTCGAGGTCCTCCTCGCCGACGTTCTCGAACCAGTAGCGCGAGAACCGCGGCGTGATGGTGCCCTCCATCGGGCCGAACTCGCCGATCACCACGTCGTCGGGACCGTAGAAGCGCACGCGGCCCTTCAGCACCATCCAGAAGCTCGCGATGCCGGTGTGGTAGTGCAGGTTGTTCTCGCCGCCGTGCTTCTTCACCACCTGCACGACGCCGCGCACGATGTCCTTGCGGCCGAGGCTGATGAAGCCCTTGCCGGAGCTGACCCCCTCGGGCTTTTCATACTTGAACGTCGTCCACTCCGCCTCGGCGGCGCGGTGCAGCTCCGCCAGGTTCTCTTCTTTCGACATTGCCGGTGTCCTCCGTGATTTCTTATTGGATTGCTTATCGGCTCAGTGGCGCTCCCTGACCGCCAGCATCGTATAATCGGGATCGGAGAGGAAGTGCTCCGCGATCGGGCACTGCTTCTTCAAGAGGTCCAGCCGCGCCGCGCCCTCGGCGCCGCGTCCGACCGGCGGCGGGTTCATCACCGGGTTGCGGTCGATCAGCTCCTCGACGTCGTTCTTGAACGCCTGCATGTCCTCGACCGTGAAGCCGATGTGGTCCATGCCGGTCGGCAGGATCGACTGGCCGAGATAGTTCTTGATCCGCCAGGGCATGATCACCAGCGTGACCTTGCCGTCGGAGAGATAGTGATTGGGATCGCCGGGCCCGGCGTTCTGCTCGGCGAACTCGAACACGTCGACATAGAAGCGCGCCATCGCGTCGGGACGCATCGTGCGCATCGCAACGTGCGTGATGCAGCGCGGCTGCTGCTCGCCGGTGTTCTGCACATAGGCGGCGTGACGGTTCTTCATGTCCTTTTGCGAGATGTCGAACACGTTGCCGTCGGGATCGTTGGCGGTGATGCCGGCGAACGGCCGCGTCGACGGCCGCTGCACCCAGTCGGCTTCCGGATATTTGGTGCGCATGCGGTCGAAGGCGGTCTCGACGTCTTCGACCTGGATGCCGAAGTGATCGAGCCCGGCCGGCCGTCCCGCCTTGCGCGGATTGATGTTGAGCCCGACATAGCCGTCGCCGACCGTCAGCGCGGACTTCGGCGAGGTCTTCGACTGGTACATCCCGAATGCGGCTTCGTAGAATTTGGTGATGAGCGCGTATTTCTCGCTCACGATGGCCACGTGGTTGATCTTGGCGAACATGCCCTCTCCTCTTCCATCGACACGCCGGCGGCGGCGCGGCCCAATTACTTTCCGCCCATCAGCTCCTTGGCGGCTGAAACCACGTCGGGCGGCGCGCTGTAAGCGTTCGCAAGCAGCTTGTGAACCTCCTCGCCGCTTACCCAGTCGAGCGTCAGCCGCAGCTTCTTGATATCGGCGAGGAAGGCCGGGTCCTTCATGGTGGCGTTGAAGGCGTCGCGCAAGAGCTTCACCCGCTCTGGCGGCAGACCGGGCGGCGCCAGCACCGGCCGGTCGAGGTCCTGCGACACGATCAGGAGCCTGATCTGCTGCCGGGTCGGCTCGTCCTTGGCCAGCTCGATCAGGGTCGGCGCATTCGGGAACAGCGGCGAGCGCTGCTCGCTGACCATGATCGGCACATTGATCCTATGCTCGCTCAACCATTGCGGACGCAACGCGCCGATCGAGGTGAGCTGCGGCCCGCAGCGCCCATGAATCTCGCCGCGCTCCATCGCCTGGAAGATGAGCGCGCCGTCCTTGTAGCCGCCGATTACGCGGATCTTGGTGCCAAACAGCTTGTTCATCGCCGCCGGATAGACGTCCATCTGCGAGCCGACGCCGGACGAGCCGACGATGAACTCCTTGTCCAGCATGTCCTGCCAGGTCTTGATCGGCGCAGTGTGCCAGACCGTGCAGGGCCCGTCAGAACGATCCATGCTGCCGAGCCAGTTGAGCTTGAGCGCATCGAAGCGCGCGCCCTGCATGCCGAGCAGCGGTCCAAGCGGCACGGTCGAGTGGATAAGCCCGATCACGGTGCCGTCCTGCGGCGCCTGCGCGTACAGATAATTGGTCGCCAACAGGCCGCCGGCGCCCGGCATGCTCTGAAACAGCATGTCGGGCTTGCCCGGAAGATGGTTGGGCATGTGCTGGACCAGGAGCCGGGCATAGGTCGCATAGCCGCCGGCAACGCCTGCGCTGATGATCAGCTTGACCTGCTTGCCCTTGTAGAACGGTTCCTGCGCCTGCGCGCCGGTCGCGAGCGCGACGCCGAGTGCCGCCGCAATAGCTAAACTGCCGAATCGCATCGGGCCTTGCATGGCCTCTCCGAACGCTTCCTTGCCGCCATTCTAGTCAGGCGCCACCGCCGCGCAAATGCGCATTTGCATCGCTGTGACGCAGGGTTATCGGCCTCCCGGCTTTGCCAACCGTGCCCCGGGCAACTATGCTCCGCGCAACAAGACAGGAGAATTCCATGAATGTGATTGCCCAGGCGCAGTTCAAGACCGGCGTGCGCCGCTACGACATGACCGAGGCCGAGCGCAAGATCCGTATCGAGGCCGCCGCCGCATTCCGCCTGGCGCACCACTATCGCTGGAACCTCCAGATCAACAATCACATCTGCATCCGCATCCCGGATCGTCCCGACCACTTCCTGATGAACCCGTACGGGCTCGGCTGGGATGAGATCACCGCCTCCAACCTCGCAACGATCAAGATGGACGGCGACAAGCGCGAGATCGTCAGCCACGACGGCGTCACGCTCGGCCCGGCGGGCCTGAACTTCCACTCCGGCATCCTAGCTGCGCGGCCTGACATCAACTGCACCATGCACGTGCACGCGCGTCCCGGCGTCGCGGTCGCCGCGACCAGGCAGGGCCTGATCATCGTCGACCAGTCGAGCATGCATCTCTATGGCGAGGTCGGCACCCACGACTTCGAGGGCTTCGCGGAAGGCGAGGACGAGGTGCCGCGCATCCTGCGCGACCTCGGCGACAAGCATTGCCTGTTGATGTGGAACCACGGCCTGCTCACCGTCGGCCGCACCATCGCCGAGACATTTCTCTATATGCGCCGGCTGGTCGACGCCTGCGAATTGCAGATCCAGCTGATGTCGATGGGCACCGAGATCCGGCACATCCCGAAGGACGTGCTCGACGTCACCCGTGCGCAGATCGTCGAGAAGCGCAAGTCGCCGAAATACGCGCAGGTCGAGTGGGACTACCATTGCCGGCTGGCGGAGCGGCTCGATCCGGGTTTTGCGGATTGACGATCTCGTAGGGTGGGCAAAGGCGCGGCTTCGCGCCGTGCCCACCGGGGCTATTGCCATAGAGAGCTCGGCTTCTGAGGTGGGCACGCTTCGCTTTGCCCACCCTACGGCAGCTCGCAGATTCCTCACCGTGCCTCAATCCCCGCCTTCTGCACGATCTCGCGGTTGAGCGCGACCTCGCGCACGACGCGCGCGGCGAGTACGTCGGGCCCGCCGCCGATCACCTGGAAGCCGGCGCCGCGCGCGCGGGCGATCACCTCCGGAGTCTTGAGCGCGGCCTGCGCCTCGGACGCAAGCCGGTCGACGACCTCCTTCGGCGTCCCCGTCGGCGCAAACAGGCCCACGAAAGTGTCGGTGATGAAGCCGGGGAAGCCCGACTCGACCAGCGTCGGCACGTTCGGCAGCGAGAACCAGCGGTCCTTGCCGCTCACCGCCAGCGCATGGATGGTGCCGGCGTGCACGAGCTTCTCGCTGGTCGGCACCGCGTTGGTGACGAGCTCGACCGACTTTGACAGCAGCGCCTGCACCGCCGGCGGACCGCCGGTGAACGGCACGTGGGTGATGTCGATACCGGCGCGCAGCTTCAACAGCTCGACGGTGAGCTGCGCCTGCGTCCCGAGGCCCGGGCTCGCATAGTTGAGCTTGCCCTTGGCTTCCTTCGCCTTGGCGATGAACTCCGCGAGCGTGTTCACATAGCCCGGCAGCACCGAGAGCATCTGCGGCGAGATCGCGAGATCGCAGATCGGCGCAAAGTCCTTGACCGGGTCGAACGGGATTTTCTTGTACAGCGACGGATTGATCACGATCGCGCTGGTGGTGATCAGCACCGTGTAGCCGTCCGGCTCGGCGCGCGCCGCCTGCCCGATGCCGATATTGGCGCCGCCGCCGGCGCGGTTGTCGATCACCATCGTCTGGCCGAGCCTGGGCCCCATCGCGTCGGCGACGATGCGCGCGATGATGTCGCTCGGGCCGCCGGCCGCGAACGGCACGATCACCCGGATCGGGCGGCTCGGATACGCCTGTCCGAACGACCGGCCTGGCGCGAGCAGGATCGGCGCCATGATCGGCGCCGCCGCAAACCCTGCCGCCGCGCCCAGGAAGCGACGCCGATTGACCCGATTGCCGTGCATGTCAGGAGAGCTCCCGTTCAACAAAGATGTCGAACTCAACCTAGCAAGGAACGCGCCAGTGTTCGCAGCAGACAAATGCGCGCAACGGACAAATCCGCACAGCCCCCGCGCGGGGGACGGGCGCCCGGTCCTGTGCCATAGTCGTGGCGACGCTTGGACAAACCCGCGGGGTGCATCGATGGCCAATTCCGACCAGCAGCATCATGAGCTGACCAAGAATTTCCTGGGCAAGGAGCTCTACGTGATCGTCACCACGCCGGTGGTCGCGCGCGAAGCGCTCGACAAGATGCTGCCGGAGCATCTGGCGCATCAGATCAAGCTCGAGAAGCAGGGCATCATGTTCGGCGCCGGGCCGCTCGCCACCGAAGACGGCGCGCGCATCGGCGGCATGGTCATCATCCGCGCGGAGTCGTTCGCGGCGGCGCGCGCGATCGCGGACGCGGACCCGTATCACAAGCATGGTCTGCGCACCTACACGCTGACCAGGTGGACGGTGAACGAAGGCAGCTACGGCATCCGCGTGAACTACTCGGACCAGACCGTGACCATCGAATGATCCGGCTGCGCGCCCACGATGGCCATGCGCTCGACGCCTACGTCGCGCGGCCGTCGTCACGCGTGCGTGGCGGCCTCGTCGTTGCGCAGGAGATGTATGGCGTGAACGCCTACCTGCGGTCGGTCTGTGATTTCTATGCCGGCCACGGCTATGCCGCGATCGCGCCCGCGCTCTACGACCGACAGCAGCGCGGCCTCACCTATACCTACACGAAGGACGATCACGACCGCGCCCAGAAGACCTACACCGCCTGGAATCTCGACGACGCCCTCGCCGATCTCGATGCCGCGCGCGGCGCCGTCGCCGACGCCGGCAAGATCGCCGTCCTCGGCTTCTGCTGGGGCGGCTCGCTCGCGTGGCTCTCCGCCTGCCGTCGCGACTATGCCGGCGCCGTCTCCTATTACGGCTCGATGATCCCGGACCTCGCGCACGCACAAGCGCGCTGCCCCGTCATCTGCCACATCGGCGACAAGGATACGTCGCTGCCGCCGGCGCGCGTCGCGATCTTTCGCGCGGCGCAGCCGTCAATCCCGATCTACATGTATGAAGGCGCGCCGCACGGCTTCGACAACGAGACCGCATCGCGCGCTATCACCCGGCCGCCCACAAGCTCGCGCGCGAGCGCACGCTTGAATTTCTGGCGAAGCACGTCGATTGAAGCCTCGCGTTACGCAACCAACGATCGTATGCGGATAGTGCACCACCAGGCGAACCCGCAAATTACCGCCGGTCCTGGTCCATAACGACTTTTAGTTCCACCGGAACGAAACCGGGGGGTGCGCGTTGGCAAGCAGGTCCCCGATGCGCACGAACACACCAAAGAACCCGAGTTGCGACGCCTGCGGCGGCCAGACGTCGTTGGCGCGGTCCGAACAGCACCCAAAGTTCGCGAATATGCTGCAGCGAGTCTTCGTTTGCCGCTGCGGCGCGCTGACCAGCGACATCGTCGCGGAGACGCCGCGACGGCCGATCCTCGCAACCAGGATCACGACGGCCATCCAGGGCGCGTAGCGCGGCGTCGCGCTGACACGCGCGTGACGCGATGCCCCCAGTTCGATGTCTGGCCTACCAAGACCGCGCGCGACGGTAAGCCGATATTGGCTTGCCCAAATATTGCCTTTTTCACCGCTGGTATTGCCCGGATTCTGTCAGAATGCTTTGCGCTACTCACCGGCGGATGAAATCGGTGGCACTGTGCGCGTGTAAGTACCAGTACAGTGAGTGGCGTGCGTGAGATGCTGGGGGCGGCATTCATCGAAACCAATCTTTTTGCGGCGGTCAACGCGGCGCTGATCGCGTTGACGGCGGTTCTGCCTGCGTTGCTGGTCGGCTATGTGCGGCAGGCCACCCGGCGTGTTTCCGCGGACTTCTCCCTGCGACGTCTGGAAGCCTTCGAGCTTGACCGCGCCGAGGCGCAGTACCGCAAGGTCTGCCAGCGCATGAGCGAGATCGACCGGCTCGCCAGGAGCGGGACCGGCTCGCTCTGGAAGCGGTGGCGGCACCGCATCGACATCCGGCGGCAATATCGGAGCGAGTACGAGGACCTGCGCGCCAATGCACGGCACCTGCGCGAGTCGATCATCCTGTTCCGGCAGCGGCCGATCAAGCGGCTGCGCTCCTGGGTGCACGTGATCTCGAGCCGCTTCGCGTTCGGCGGCTCGCTCGCCTCCTATCTCACGATCCTCGTGCCGGCCACGGTGTTCATCTATTTCTCCGAGCAGCCGCTCTGGGCGCAGGAGATCGTGAACACGCTCGAGGCCGCCTTCATCTGGAAGCCGGTCGACGAGCGGCTGCTTTACGTCAACGCCATCACCGCGGCATCCGTGCTGATCCTGGCGCCGCTGCTTTACGTCACGCGCCGCGTGAAGCTTTACAGCGACCACCGGCTGCAGACGAGGGCGTTGCGCGACTTCGCCGTCGCCGACCCGGACCAGCTCAATGGGCCGGTCACCACGCAGCTCATCGATCCGCTGCACGCCGACGCGAATGGCAGCGACAACTGCTTCGTCATCCTCGGGCTGTCGCCGGCGGCCACCGAAGACGAGATCAAGGAAGCCTACCGGGCCAAGGTCAGGCTGAACCATCCGGACCGCGTGCACGGCCTGGCGCCGGCGTTCCATGCGCTCGCCGAAGCCGAAACCAAGAAGCTCAACATGGCCTATGAAGAGGCGCTGGTGGCGATCAAGGTCGCGGAGCCGGAGCCGGAACCTGCGCCTGCGTGATCTCTTTCTCAGGTATCGCGGTAGCAGGTTCCGTCGCCTGCCGCACGCCGACCCCTCCATGGCCCTCTTGTCGCCGCCATCATGCGGCTCATTCAACGGCCCTGCACCCGCTCAACCCGAAGATTCCCGTGACTGTCCGGCGTTTGCTGCCAGATGAAGCCGATCGTTCGCGTCGTGCCTTCTTGAGCGCGCTGCTCTGCTCGGGCGGCGCGCTGGCGCTCGGCGGCTGCGCCGGCATGGCCGAGAGCGCCACGCGCCCCGACATCTCGGCGCTCGCGAACAATCCGACGCTCTATGTCGCGACCACCCGCAAGCCGGTGAACGGGGGACGCGCCAGCCCGTATTTCGGGCCGGAGCGCTCGTCGACGCTCAGCCTCGCGCGCGCGAGGCTGACGCCGCCGGACTCGGGCCGCTTCTCGTTCGCGGCGGTCGGCCTGTCCGATTGGAAGCTCGACGGGATCGAGCCGGTGCCGGGCCAGATCCGCGACGTGCTTTCCTTCACCTCAGGCGGCGCCGACGTGCTGATCTATGTGCACGGCTTCCGCAACACGTTCGAAGAGTCAGCACTCGACGCCGCGCGGCTGTCCGACAGCATCCGTTTCCGCGGCGAGACGCTCGTCTTCTCCTGGCCGTCCAAGGCCGGGTTCTTCGATTACGCCTACGACCGCGAGAGTGCGGTGTGGTCGCGCGACGCGTTCGAGCGCGTGCTGGCCTCGCTGATGAGCAACCCGACCACCGGGCGCGTGCACGTGGTCGCACACAGCATGGGCACCATGCTGGCGCTCGAAGGGCTGCGGCAGCTCTACAGCCGCTACGGCGACAACGCCGCCAGCCGGATCGGCGCGGTGGTGTTCGCCTCGCCCGACATCGACCGCGACGTGTTCGAGTCCTCGGTCCAGCGCATCGGTGCACTCGCGCAGAAGATCACCGTCATCACCGCCATCAACGACCGCGCGCTCGCCTTGTCGGCGCGCGTCGCCGGCGGCGTCACCCGCGTCGGCGCGGCGGAGAAGGACGCGCTCGAACGGCTCGGCGTGCGCGTGGTCGACGCCTCCGGCCTCGGCTGGGGCATCATCAACCACGACCTGTTCCTGTCGAACGCCGAAGTGCGCCGCGTGATCCGCCGGTCGGTGGACAGCGGCGGGATGGCGGGCTAGCGGCGCTCGTCGAATTTGTCGCTGTCCACAGGGCCACAGACAATCGATTGAACAACGGCGCGCGGCCGCTACGATCCCCATCGGAATGGTGGGGGCGTGATGCGTCAGGTCGATTATCAGCAGCGTGTGTTGGCGTGCGCCAGGCAGGCGGAAACGGCGCCGAACTTGCAGGCGCGGATCATCTGGAAGCGGATGGAAGCGTTCTGGCGCAAGCTCGCCATGGCCCAGGCCGATCAGCCCAGAGAGCCAGTGAGCTTTATTTCGTCGGCGCCTTGAATCGGAAAATTTGGAGCGGGTGAAGGGAATCGAACCCTCGTCATCAGCTTGGAAGGGTAAACGTTCCTAAGCTTTCGCAATGGCCTAGGGGGCAAGCCTTATGTGCGATATGTCACGGGGACATTGCCAATCCACCTTACGCTCCCATGAGCTTGAATAAAGCTGGAATATCAACTATATTGTTGGTGGAGCACCAAGACTCATACTATCAAACGCAAATACTGATTGTCTTGGTTCAGGGTAGTTTGAAGCTCGTGGTCTGATCGGTCACCCTACGGACTCAGGCCGCTGATAACGGTAGATTCGGGCCGTTACTCGGCGACAATCCCGATAAAAACGATTCAAGAGCGTGCCCGGCATCGAAGATGTCGGGCACTGCTCGCAAATCGCAGGGAGTCGCCATGAACGTGTCAACCAACATCTTCGTCGAAGAACTTAACTCGATCCGTTCTGCCTTACTGAGGCTCTCCGGTTCGCGGGTTACCGGCTCGCAACTACGCCAGCTGGTTGACGCCACATGCCCAGGCTTTGACGTCAAAACGGCAGCGGGAACCAATGTCGGCGCGCTCACTACACTTCTCAAGAGGCACTACAACGACATTGTGCACCTAGTCGGAAAGGCAGGAGGAGACAATATTTTCCTTATTGGAGGCGCTGATCCCAATCCGGTTCAAGCCGCCGCCGCTCCCCGGCCTGTAAGTCTTTGGACAGCTTTTGCAAGTCCTGCACTGGGGCATGAGGTGGTCTATGACCGCGACCAGAAATCTTTGACCACCCAGGTTAAGGGAGCGACGTTGCTCCAGTCTCAGGTTCGGCTCGCGGCGCCTTCAAACGAAGAGTTTCATGCCATCGCTCAAGAATTCATTCAGTCCGCACCAACGGATATGCAGGAACAGCTGCAAAAAATCCTTGGATTGGGCGATCGTTTTTATCTGTCCTGGATTTCCTTTCTAAAGGTCAGGGATACGGCCGTATATCACAGGTGGGGACTCTTTAGGGTCAAACGAATTGTGGACCTGCTTCGGAACCGCTTGGTGGAAGCCAAAGTACCTGTCGAAGAAGTTGATAAGGCCGTCGAACTCTTGGGCTCACAGCAACAAGCGGCATACCAAGAACGCGCTCAGGCCATCCGCCAGTACATGGCCCCGCCTGAGTCACCGCCTGCACAAGGATCATCTTTGCCCGTACAGGTGTCCAAGCCTGAACCAGCGGACGTTGAAAACGCGAGAGCCGTCGCGATTGCTGCGATCAAGAATATGTCGCTGACCGAAATACGGCAGATTACTCTGCCACTCGGCGCAATCATTGATGCCGCCCTTCTACTAAAAAAATCGTCGTTCTGAAAAACGCGCGCTTCTTCGATGAGATTTTATTGCGAACCTTGTCATGATCGAGCCGCTCCTAATTGTCGTGTCGGAGTCCGAGCGAGCAGCGACGCAAGATGTGCTCGCTGACCTAGCGATCTCCGGCTGGGAGCAGGTAATCCATCTGGAAAGCGGAGTTGCTAGGGTCAAAACTCATTAATTTTCCGAGCTGACAATACGATCCTGATTCGTTTTTGGAAGGGGATCGGAGTCAT
>JAIESR010000078.1 GCA_019745775.1 Xanthobacteraceae bacterium
TGGATTCACAATCAAAATCAGCCGGGAATCCCCAGCCCGATCACAATCGATTCATCGCAACCGGGGAATGCTCTAGAATGCGCAGGCCGGCCCGGGCGGCGCGCATCTGCATCTCGATATTCCAGCCGTAGGTCATCTCGCGCATCCCGAGCGCGATCAGCGCCTCGCGGCGGATGGCGCGGAACGCACACATATCGGTGTAGCGAACGCCGCACACGAGACGCATGCCGTAGCCGGCGGCCAGACCGGCGCCAATTTGGTGCCAGGCGATACTGCCGGGCTCGCGTGGCCCGCGCACGCGCGAGCCGATGACAAAATCGGCCTCGCCTGCCCGGATCGGCGCGAGGAGGGACGCAATGCATTGCGGATCGTCGGCGCCGTCGCCGTCCATGAACACCATGATGTCGGCGTCTGTCGCCGCGACCGTCGCCATATAGCAGGCGCGGCCGTAGCCGCGGCCGGCGTCAATCACCCAGGCGCCGGCGCCGCGCGCTTCTTCCCGGGTCGCATCCCGGCTTCCGCCATCGGCGACGATGACATCGCTCACGATCTCGCGCGGAATGGCGCGCACGACCGTGCCGATCGAGTCGGCCTCGTTCAGAACCGGTATGGCAACGGCTACGCGCATGGCTCACAGGCTCCAGCGCAGGCCGCAACTGGCGCAGGCCGTGGGCGGCGCATCGGACAACAGCGCCTCGCGAAACGACGCATAGCCCGCGCCGTTCCAGATCTCGCGCAGCGTCTGCTGGGTGGCATCGCCAAGCGTGTAGTTCTCGTAGCCGCGCTGGGAGAACGGCGCGATGCAGCAGGGTAGCGCGCGACCATTGGCCGTGAAATACATCACCGACCATGGCCGCCGGCACAGCGACCATGGCGAGCCGTCACTCGACTTGGAGAGGCTCATGCCCGGTTCGGAGGCAGCGCCGGAGGCGCTGAAAGTCATGCCATAGGATTGCGCGAGCGCCGCCGCCTCTTCCAGGTAAACCGCCTCGTCGGCGGTCATCTGCTCGAACAGCGCCTGATCCGGGCGTGCATTGCCGATCGCATCGTTCTCGAAATAGACGAGCCGCTGAAGATAGACCTCCTTGACGCCGATGTCGGCGGCGACGCGCACGAACGCCGGCAGGTCGGCGATCGTCTCCTTGAGGCCGGTCAGCCAGGCCGAGACGCGCGGCCGCTCGTGCCCTTCGCGCACCTGCAGCTCGCGGAAGCGGCGGACATTGCGCAGGATGCGGTTGAAGAAATCGGCGCCGCGGATGGCGAGAAACGCCTCGGCGTTGGAAGCGTCGAGCGAGACGCGCAGCTCGTCGAGCCCGGCGTCGATCAGCGCGCGGCCGTTCCTGTCGTTGAGCACGGTGCCGTTGGTGTTGAACAGCACATAGGTGCCGCGCGCCTTCAGGTAGCGCACCATCTTCGGCAGGTTCTTCACCAGCATCGGCTCGCCGACGCCATGCATCACCGCACGCTCGAGATGCGGGATCTGGTCGACGATCGACGTGAACAGCGACCAGCTCATGTCGGCCGGCGGCTCGAGCTCGGCATAGGTGCGCGGACAAGTCGTGCACAGGAGATTGCAGCGATTGGTGGTCTCGAAATACACGCAGACCGGCAGCCGCCCAGATTTTCGCGTGCGCCTGGCGTCGACGCTCTCGAAATAGCGCCGCGGATCGACCGCCGGCTCGGCTTGGGTCGCGGTCATGACGCCAGCCTCTCCGACGGAGAACGCGACAGCCCGAGACGCGTGCCGAGATCGGCGGTCGCCAAGAGCTCGCTCATCAAGGCCGCGGTACTGGGCGCTTGGAAGGGCGCCAGGTCAGGATCGAGCGAGCCGCTCTCGAACAGCTCGGCGTGCAATTGCCGCAACGCCTGCGAATCGTCGACGTCGTACCAGGCCGGCAACCGATGCACCTCGAGGCCGATCTCGTGCGCGCGCTCGAGCGTCTGGCGCGCCACGCGCTCGGTGCTCCAGTCGATGTCATCGAACAGCCGGCGGTGCGCCTGCTTGATGCCGAGCAGATAGTAGCCGCCATCGGTCGAAGGCCCGAGCACGGCGCGGTCGCCGGGACGCGCCAGCATTTCGGCAGTCTCGACCAGCAGCGCGGTCGGCAAGGTCGGGCTGTCCGAATTCAGGACCACCGCGGAGGCATGCCCGGCGGCGAACAGGCCGCCGATCGCCTTGAACAGGCAATCACCGAAATTCGGCAGCCAGGATTCGATCAGTCCGATCTCGCACGGAAGGTTGTCGATGAAGAATTGCTGCGAGCCGGGCGGACCATAGGCCATGTAGCCGTGGATCGCCGAGCGATGACCGGCGGCCAGGAGATTTGCGGAGATGTCCTTGAGGAAGGCGGTGTTGAAGGCGGCCGCTTCGGAAGCGGTGAGCGGCGGTGTCAGGCGGGTCTTGGTGCGGCCCGGCACGGAAGCCTTGGCCATCACGGCAATACCGCAGCTATCCCCGACATCACGCATCGTGTTGAATCGATCCGTTCCAGCCATGGACTGAGTTTGCACCACTCCCCCGACGTTCCGTATCAACTCTGGTTCAAAGGAAATTGAGCAGGATGTTTTATCAACCAGCCCTACTGTGGCATCACTCTCTCGTGATGACCCCCGCGCTTTGCGGCTGTGGTGCGTACCCATGTTTGCGAGCCGCTGAACTTCGATCCTGATGGCATCGACAATCAACGTCATTCTCGGCACCGTGGCGGCGCTGGTTCTCTGGACCGCGATCGGTCTTGCGGTCGCGCGCGTCGTGTTCCCGCAGCGCACCTTGCAGGGGCCGGTCGCGCCCGCGCTCGGCTGGGCGGTGCATAGCGCCGCGACGCTGCCGCTGTTCATGTTCATCGGCTTCAACCGCATCACCGTCGCCGCCGTGACGCTGCTGTCGCTCGCGGCCGCCGGCTATGCGCTCCGGCGGCAGCCGAGCGCCACCACCGACGGCAAGAGCGCGATCACGGTCCCGGCCTGGGCCTGGCTCGGCGCGCTGATCCTGACGCTCGGCCCCGCCTCCGCCATCCTACCGAAATTCGCGGATGGCGCCGTCATTCTCTCCGCGCCGATCTTCGATCACGCCAAAGTCGCGATCGTCGACGACATGATCCGCCTCGGCCTGCCGCCGGGCAATCCGTTCTTCGGCGAGGAAGGCCAGCCTTCCCGCCTGGTCTACTACTATCTCCTGCACTTCAGCGCGGCCGGGATCGCCCTGCTCACGGGGATCAGCGGCTGGGAGGCGGATGCGGCGCTGACCTGGTTCAGCGCCTTCGCATCGCTGATGCTGATGATCGGCCTTGCGGTCTGGCTCAGCGGCCGCAGACTTGCGGCGGTGCTCGTGCTCCTCATCTGCGCGACCGGTTCGCTGCGGCCGCTGCTTGCCTTTATCCCCGGCATCGACGCCGTCATCCTGTCGGCCACCGGCTTTGCGGGCTGGCTGTTCCAGACCGCCTGGGTACCGCAGCACATCGCCTCCGCCTCCTGCGTGGTGCTGGCGGTGCTGCTCCTGTCCGAGCTGGTCGAGCGCGAAAGCCTCGCCCTGCTCGCCGCGCTGGTGCTGGTGGTGGTCGCCGGGGTCGAAAGCTCGACCTGGGTGGGCGGGGTGACCTTCGCCGTCGCCGCTCTCTGGATCGGCGGCGTGCTGCTCGCCCAAGCCGCGCCGGCGCAGCGCCTGCCGCTGCTCGGGCGGTTTGCCATCGCCGCGATCGGCGCGGTCGTGCTGGCTGCCCCCATCCTCTACGACCAGGTCGCAGCGATCGGGACGCGCGGCGGCGTCTCGCCGGTCGCGCTCCAGACCGTCGAAGTGCTCGGCGAAGTCTTCCCGCCGCTGCTGCGGCAGCTGCTCGACATGCCGGCGTTCTGGCTGATCCTTCTGGTGATCGAGCTGCCGGCGATCTACCTCACCGGCGTCTGGGCCATGCTTACCCTCACCAGGACGCTCGAACCGGCGCGCCAGCGCGTCGCCACGATCCTGATCCACCTCACGGGCGCCAGCCTTGCGGTGTCGTGGCTGATGGTGAGCACGATCGGCGGCAACAACGATCTCGGCTGGCGCGCGGTCCTGCCGGCCTGCCTGGCGCTGACGGCGTTCGCCGTCGTGGGGCTGACCCAATGGATCAAGACCAATGTCCGGCTCGCCATCGCCGGCTTTGTCGCAATCGCGCTCGCGCTGCCGAGCGGCGTCTCGCACTTCCGCTACTACATTTTCGGCACGCGTGATCCTGCCGGCGAAGCCTTCGCCGCCACGCCCGAGATGTGGGCGGCGGTACGCCGTCACGCCGGCCCCGCCGACCGGGTCGCCAACAATCCGATGTTCCTGGAATCGATGTCGCCGTGGCCGGGCAACCTCTCCTGGGCGCTGCTGTCGAACCGGCGCTCCTGCTATGCCGGTTTCGAGCTCGCCCTGCCCTTCGTGCCGCTGCCGCGCCCGCGCCTGCGGGCGATCGACGCGCAGTTCAACCGCGTGTTTGCAGGCGAAGCCTGGCCCGACGATCTGCGCGAGCTCGCCACCAGATACGGCTGCAAGGTCGCGGTGGTGACGGCGCTCGACGGCGCCTGGGCGCGCGACCCCTTCGCCACCAGCGAGCACTGGCGGCTGGTCGAATCGAGTTCGCAGGGCTGGCGCATCTATGTCGCCGGCGCGGTCTCGGTGGCGGCGCGCTAGCGGCGCGCAGCGGTTCAAGCCCTTGACGAGGCTTGGGAGTTATATAACAATAATGTTATGGAAAGAATTGGTTATACAAGCCCGCCGCGGGATCTGGACGCGGTATTTGCGGCCCTCGCCGATCCGACCCGGCGGGCGATCCTGTCGCGGCTGGCGGCCGGCGAAGCATCCGTGAACGAGATTGCGGCGCCGTTCCGGATGAGCCAACCGGCGGTATCGCGGCATCTGAAGGTGCTGGAACGGGCGGGCCTGATCGAGCGGAACGTCGACAAACAGCGCCGGCCGGCGCGACTGAAGGCGGGGCCGATGGCCGCGGCGGTGAGCTGGCTCGAGGAGTTCAGGCAGTTCTGGTCGTCGAGCTTCGATCAACTCGATGGCCTGTTGCACGAGTTGAAAAAGGCGGCGCCGAAGGGGGAGCGAAAATGAGTGATTTGCCGATTTATCTGCTGGAGCGGGTATTTGATGCGCCGCGCGAGCTGGTGTGGAAAACCTGGACTGATCCGGCGCTCTTGCCGCGCTGGTACGGGCCGCGCGTGGAGACCATCATTCATCGCCTTGAGCTGAAGCCCGGCGGACTGTGGCTCGTCGAAATGAAATGGGGCGGCAAATCCAACTATCAACGGGTTGAGTACACCGAAGTGACGCCGCCAGCGCGGCTGGTCTGGTTGCACTCCAGTTCGGATGCGGACTGGAACATCATTGCCTCTCCCATGATGGCCAACTGGCCGCGGGTGCTGCTGACCACGGTCACGTTTGAAAACGAGGGCGCCAGGACCAAGGTGCGTCTGACTTGGGTGCCACATCAGGCGAGCGAGGCCGAGATTGCCTGCTTTGCCGCTGCGATAGACGGCATGGGCAAGGGCTGGAACGCCGGCATGGAACTGCTCGCCAAGCTGCTGGTCGAATTGCAGGCTTGAACGGGACGAAGACCGCTACAACCCGCTGTGCCAGTTGAAGCCGCGATCCTCCCAATAGCCGCCGGGATAGGTGTTGGTCACCTCGATGGAGGTGATCCATTTCGGGTTCTTGAAGCCGAGCTTGGTCGCGGTGCGCAGCCGCAGCGGGAAGCCGAACGGATCGGTGATCGGCTCCTTGGCGTATCGGGTCGCGAGGATGGTCTGCGGATGCAGCGCCGTCGCCATGTCGATCGAGCCGGAATAGTCGTCGGCGCAGCGGAACATCACATATTTGGCGGTGAGGTCGGCGCCGATGCGTTCGAGGAACTGCTTGAGGTTCGGGCCCGACCATTGACCGATATAATCCCAGCCCTCGACGCAGATGTGGCGGATGATCAGCTCCTGCTCCGGCAGCTCGAAGATCTGCTGCGCGGTCCAAGGCCGCTTGTCGCCGATCAGGCCGGACAGCTCGAGCTTCCAGCTTGCGGCATCGACCGGCTTCACATCCTCGATCTCGTAATAGGCGTTGTAGCGCGGCGGTTTCAGCACCTGCGCTTCGCTGTAGGTCGGCGCGAGCTTGTTCGGATCGAACAGCCACCCCTGCACCAGGTCGTTCCATTCCGAGACTGCGCGCAGCACGCTCTGCACGGCGCTGCGGTCGGTGACGCTGCAGCCGGTGAGCATCGACAACGCGCCGAGGCTCACTGCCCCGCGCAAAATCTTCCGGCGGTCGATCTCTTCGACCAGCTTGCGGTTCTCGGCGAGCACGCTCTGGTCGATGCGCTGCTGCGGCCGGAAGATCGACGGTGAAGGGGTCTTGATCGCCATGGTCATTCTCCGGCCGGCGGCGGCCGGCGCGCATCGTCGACCGGGGGGCCGCCGGTGATCATCGCCGCCAGCGTCTTCGGCACCGCGAACGCCAGCAGGACGTGAACAAAGAGAAACGCCACGATCAGCGCCATGCAGATGAAGTGCGCGAGCCGGGCGCCCTGGAAATCGTAGAACAGCGCCGTCAGCTCCTGGAATTGCACCGGCTTCCAGATCGCCAGCCCGGAGATGATCTGCACGATCATCACCAGGATGATGCCGATATAGAGCACGCGCTGGACGGCGTTGTATCTGGTGATGTCGTCGTGGGCGAGCTTGAAGTGCAGCGCGGCACGGACGTCGCCGATCACCTGGCGCGGCCACACCGGCAGCAATTTGCGCCAGAAGCGTCCGGTCAAGAGCCCATACACGATGTAGCAGATGAGATTGAGGGTGAAGATCCACATCCCGAGGAAATGCCATTGCAGCGCGCCCTGCGCATTGCCGCCGATGGTGATCCAATCGGGAAAATGCAGCCAGCCGAACAGGACCTCGTCGTTGTAGATTTTCCAGCCACTGCCGATCATGATGACCATGGCGAATGCGTTGGTCCAATGCATGATGCGAACCGCGAGCGGATGCATCCGGCGTACGCGCGCAGGTGGTGCGTGTACGGCGACTTCGGTCATGGCGTTGCTCCCCATTGCGAACACGCGAACGTCATTTGCAGTCGGCCCCCGATTGCGCACAAACATTTCGACGAACGACAGCAACCTATTCGCTGGGCCGACGTATTAAGTCACGCACATGCGACGATGTCTGGTCACTTCCGCTTTACTGGCCGCCGCGCTTTTCGTGATCGGCGCGGTCGGGACGGTCTTGCCTGCGCACGCGGCCTCGACGCAGCCGCAGAGCAGGGAGCCGGCCAGGGAAGAACAATTGTCGCCGGAGGAAACCATGCGCCGGCGCTGGCCCCATCCGGCGCGCGTACGCGACCTGATCGGCCTGCCGCTGCTCGACTGGCGCGACAACACGTTGGGCTACGTCCAGCGCATCGTCCGCACCCCCGACGGAAAAATCCAGTTCATCGTCCGTTATGGCGGATGGTTCGGCTGGATCGGGTGGTGGCAACGTCCGGTCGCGGTGCCGATCGAGGTGGTCGCGCTCTTGGGTCCCCATGTCACCCTGGTGGACATCGGCCCGGAAGACCTTCGAGGCGCCCCGACCTGGCAGCCATCCGAGGGCAGCGTCGAGATCGCCGCTGACGACGTTATCCGGGTCGCGCTGGCGCGGCGATGATGAGCCTGGCCTGGGACTGGGTTAGCGCGCCCGCCCCGTCGTTACGGTGTCGGTCCGGACATAGCCGTTCATCTTCACGCAGGTGGTCGAGCCCTGGACTTGGACGAAGCCAGGGCCGTATTGCGCGCAGGGATTAGTGGTGGCCTGCGGAGCCTTCGGCTTTGGCTGCGTGGTGTTCTTAGGCAGGTCGTTGGCCAGGGCTAAGCTGACGGTGGCCAGACCCGGCAGCGCCGCGAGGAGGATGAGCTTTCCCATCCCCTCTTTTATCGCGACCGAGGGGGCGGCAAAAGGGCCGATCCTCAAAGGGGGAACAAGGGAACAGGCCTCCGCCTTGCGCACCAGTCCGGGGACGCCCAGCGACGAACCGACCGGCCGATGAAGAGGCTCCGTGCTGTGCATAACTTTGCACGGAAGCCAGCGGCTCTGCGTGGAAGCGAGCGGCACTATGCGAATCGGGCGCTGCATATGAGAGAGGCCCCGGCGTTGCACCGGGGCCTCTGGGCAGCATAGCCCGAAGAAAAAGCTTACTTCTTCTTCCGGGTTTTAGCCTTCTTCGCCTTCTTTGCCTTCTTCGCCATGAGAGCTCTCCGTGTTTGCTTCCGGCGAATCGGGATTATATCGGCAGTTTTAAGATTCTGCGAATGTTGAGTCAGTTTCGAGCACGGTCGTGCACGGAAAGGGCGCCGCCGACCCTCAACTCATCATCGTAACGATCGTCCGCATCTGGCTTGAGGCGGCCGCGATCAGGCCGTCGTACGACGTCACGCCCTGCGCCGCCGCCTTGAGGATGACCTCGGCGAGATGCGCCTTGATGCCGGGCGTCGCCTGCTCCACCGGCACGCGTGCCATCACCTCTTCGAGCACCATCCGCATCAGCCGTACAAGCTCCGGACTGAAAGTCGCCGGACTGAAAGTCATCATGGCTCCCTCCGTCGGCTCGTTCGCCCAAGCGCGCGGCGTCCACCCATGCGCGCAGCATCGCCCCGCAATGTGGCGCCACCAATTCGCAAGTGCTCACAAGCGATCACGCTGCGGTGATCCGCGCCGTATCAACAGCAGAAACAATGTCTAACCGCACCGATGCGGCTGGCATTCCAAGCCGCCGTAGTCGCGCCAAAATCCGCTACGCTGCGGCCGGTTTGAGCCGGTCGACGGCCCGGCCGAAGGCCGCCGCCACAACATGCAAGGCATCGGCCCGACCGACGAGGTTGGTCGGGTCGACCACGTCGAGGCGCAGCAAGCCGCGGCGGCGCGCCATATGCGCCGACGTCGCCAGCCTGTCCTCGACCTTCACCAGCAGCACAAGCCCGTCACCATCCAACAGCCGCGCCTGCTTCTCGGCTTGGGCAACGATCGATTCGACCTCGCCTTTGAAATCGATCGGCCGTCCCAGCTGATACTCGGTGACCACCATCTGGCATCGCCAGACCCACTGATCCACCAGGCCCCCAAGAATCGCCGCATCCATGGATCCCCTCCATGCCGCCGCTGGCCGAATCGGTCAGCGCCGACTACAAGCGTAGCAGAGCGTCGTTCGATGTCTTTCGGATTACAGCATAGTCGTCGCGCGGAACCGCAATATGTCGTCGACGTTCGTATTCGTGACAGAGAAAATTGCTCTCACGCGCTCGTAACACCGAGGGCAAGAGATTTATTGCTGTAGGCTTGAGCAATCCACAATCGAGTTGCTGAAGAACTTCGCAACACTTGCGGAGCGCGGTGTTTATTGCTGTGCCTGGAACGCAATCGGGATGTCGGCGAATATCTTGTAGGACTGCGACTTCGGCTTCGCCTTGTCCGCTTCGTTCAGGTATTCGATCGAGCTCTTTCCGAGCAGCGCGCGCGGCAGCACCATCACACGGACGAACCGAGAAGGACGGTCCGCCGCACCCTGCGCGAACACCGCGTCGGGCCCGCTCTCGAACCAGGCGCCGCCGGGACCGTAGCTGGTCGAACGGCCGTGGGTGTCGATGCGGATGCCGCCCTCGATCAGGCAGCGGATGCCCGGGCCCTGGTGCCGGTGCAGATAGGCGCAGCCGCCGGGCGGGAACGCGACGCTGTCGCCGCGCAGCAGGAGATCGCCCCGCGGCAGCGTCTCGAGCGAGGCGGAGAGCTTGAGCCGCGATACCCCGCCGATGGCCCCGGCGGCGGCGCCGTCCGCCGCCACCTCGAAGCGCCAGGCGGTCAGCCCCTGCTCCCCCGCTGCGAGCGTGACGGCGCCCTCCCCGGCCCAAGCCTCGCCATCGGTGAGGGTCTTGCCGTCGACGGTTGCCGCGCCATGCACGACAAAGATCATGCGCGGCAGCGCCGGCAGCGCCAGCGCGTCGGCCCCGCCGGCGAGGATATCCTCGTAGAGACGCAGGAATGTGGGCATCGGTGTCTCGTTCGTTTCCCGGGCGCAGCGCAGCATGAAATGATGCGCTGCAGACCCGGGATCCCGGTTTCTTTTTTCGGCAGATGACTAACCGGGGTCCCGGATCAGCGGTGCGGCACTGCGTGCTGCCATAGCGCGGCGAAAGACGCGCGTAAACGCGCAGATGGTCCGGGACACACGGCGGGTTACAGCCGCTGGATCTTGGCGTTGTCGATGACCTCCGACCACTTCTTGATCTCGCTCGCCAGCCGCGTGCGCAGCTCCGCGCCGGAGCTTGCCTGCGCGGTGATGCCGAGCTCGGCGTAGCGCTTGATCACGTCCGGCATGGCGAGCACCTCGCGGACCGCCTTGTTGAGCGTGTCGATGATCGGCTGCGGGGTCGCGACGGGAGCGCCGAGACCGTTCCAGGACAGCACCTCGTAGCCGGGGACGCCCGCTTCGGCGACCGTCGGCACGTCCGGCAGGAAGGCCGAACGCTTGGGGCCGGAGGTGGCGAGCGGACGCAGCTTCTTGTCGGCGAGGACCGCGTTCATGGCCGCGTAGAAATCGGTCATCATCTGGATGTCGTTGCGGATGGTCCCGACGATCACGTCCGGCGTGGTCTTGTAGGGAACGAGCTGGATGTCGAGCTTGGCGAGCGAGCGAAGCAGCTCGGCGCCGAGATGCTGGGTGCTTCCGACGGCGATGGTGCCCAGGTTGAGTTTGCCAGGCTGCGCGCGGGCCGCCTTGAGCAGATCGGCCATCGTCTTGTAGGGCGAGTCCGCGCCGGTCGCGAACACCAGCTCGAAATTGCCGAGTGCGGAGATCGGCGCAAGGTCCTTCACCAGGTCGAAGGGGTACTGCTTGTAGATCGCCTGGCTGATCGCGGTGCCATTGGTGATGAGGCCGAGCGTGTAACCGTCGGGCGCGGCGGTGATCATCGCGCGCGCCGCGGCGATGCCGCCGGGACCCGGCATGTTCTCGACCACGAAGCGCTGCTTCAACAGGTCGCCGAGCTTGTCGGCAGCAAGCCGCGAGGTCGCGTCGGCGACGCCGCCGGCGCCGAACGGCAGGATCAGGCGCACCGGACGGCTCGGATAGGCCTGCGCGCGTGCCACGCGCGGCATGCCGAGCGCGGCGGCCGCGGCCAGCGCCGAAGTCGAGAACGTCCGGCGGGTGATCCGGGTCTTCCTGCTCATCATCGTCTCCTTACAAAGGCACTACTCTCTAGCAATTCGTAGGATGGGTTGAGCGAACGCGAAACCCATCGACTGCCCTTGCGGAGAGACGATGGGTTTCGCTGTGCTCAACCCATCCTACCCGCCGGGCGTGACGCTTCAGCTCGCCTTCTTCACCTTGAGACCGTCGAGATGCGCCAGCACCTGATCGACATGCACGACGTCGACATATTTGTGGTGCATGTCGAACAGGTTGACCTTGTGCGACAGGAGGCTGCGGTCGAAGCAGCATTCCTCCACCAGCACCACCTGGTAGCCGTGCGAATAGGCGTCGACTGCGGTCGCGCGGACGCAGCCCGAGGTGCTCTCGCCGCACACGATCAGCGTGCGGATGCCGAGCTGCGTCAGGTGCGCGCTCAACGGCGTGCCGAAGAACACGCTGGCGCGCTGCTTGGTGATGACGACGTCGCCGGCCTGCGGCTTGAACTCCGGGCGGATCGAATAGTCGTTGGGATTGAGCGGCGGCCGGTTGCGCTTGGTGGCGGCGACGAAGCCCGGCCGGCTCGCCGCGCGGGTATCGCCGGTCGAATAGAAGATCGGCAGCCCCGCGGCACGCGCCGCCGCGAACAGGCGCTGGGTCGGCTCGATCGCGGCATAGGCATATTCGCCGCAGGAGTTGGGATAGGTCTTGGCGAGCTCGGCCGGCGGCTTCGGCCCGCCGGCGTAAACGCACTCGTAGAGGTCGATGGCCAGCAGCGCGGCGTCGCCGCCGATCGCGATCTTGCGCTCATAGTGCGCATAGACCTCGAGGATGTCGGGGGTGACGATGTCCTTCCAGCAATGGTCTTCGAAATCGCTCGCCATGATGGGCCTGTCTGGGTGATTGGGGCGGCCGGCAACCTACCCGGGATGCGGTCCCCTGTCATTGGATTTGGGGTCGCAGGATCGCTATGGTGCGGGCAACCAATAACACTCCAGGGAAAGCAATAAGGGGACGGAAATGGCCGCATTGACCAGACGAACGATCGTGACCGGCATGGCCGGCGCCTTGCTTGCGCCGCTTGCCGCACGCGCCCAGTCCTGGCCGTCGGGACCGATCCGGATCATCGTCCCGTTCCCGGCCGGCGGTTCGGTCGACGCGGTGGCGCGGCTGGCGCAGGCCGGGCTGCAGCAGCGGCTCGGCACCACCATCGTGATCGAGAACCGCTCCGGCGCCTCGGGCTCGACCGGCAGCGCGCTGGTCGCCAAGGCGCCGCCCGACGGCAGCACCTGGCTCATCACCTTCGACAATCACGCGGTCAACCCGGTGCTGCTGCCGAACTTCCCGTTCGACAACCAGAAGGACCTCGAGCCGGTGACGCTGGTCGGCACCGCGCCCTACATGGTCGCGACCAATCCGGCCAAGCCGTTCAAGAGCCTCGCCGACGTGATCGCCGAGGCCAAGAAGACGCCCGGCAAGATCAGCTACGCGTCGGTCGGCTCAGGCAGCATCGGGCACCTAGCGATGGTACTCTTGAGCAAGGAGGCCGGCGTCGAGCTGATCCATGTCCCCTATCGCGGCGGCGCGCCGGCGCTCAATGACGCGCTCGCGGGTCACGTCGACCTGATCAACGGCAGCGCGGCGCTGGTGACGTCGCACATCGCCGCCGGCCGGCTGCGCCCATTGTGGCAACATGGCGCAAAACGCCTGCCCGCCCATCCCACCGTGCAGACCGTCGGTGAAGCGGGCATCCCAAGCGCCGAGGCCAATGCCTGGTGGGGCGTCTACGCGCCGGCGAAGACCCCGAAGGAGATCATCGACCGGTTCCGCACCGCCCTGGTCGAGAGCCTGCGCGAGGACAAGGCCGCGCGCATGCTGACCGAGAGCCAGCAGATGAGCCTCCTGCTCACGCCGCCGGAGGCGCTGCGCAAGTTCGAGCTGGAGCAGACCCGCATCTGGGGCGGCGTCGCCCGCGACAACGGCATCAAGGGCGACTGACGTCCCGGCTAGCGCTGCATTGGCGACGAATTTCCCTTCACCAAGTGCCAGTTGAACAGTTGCCGGCCCAGGCACCCGGCCAGCGTAGCCAGGACGAGCACGCTACCCACCTGCCACACCAGGACCATGATGCTTGCGTCCTGGGGATGAAACAGGCGAAGGCCGAAATTTCCTAACCCCGCTGCAGCGAGACCACCGAGCGCAATCGTTGTGCATGGCGACAACGGTGCGCCGCGCCGTAGCATCGTCACGATGGCCACCGCGGGCAACGATCCCACCAACATGATCATTGGGAAGCACACCCAATCCGGCTGCAAAGCCAATCCGTGCGGCCCTGACCGAAGCCACGACTGAAGGCATCCGAGTCCGAGCGTGCCGAGCCACACTGCAAACGGAAAAACAGGAAGCAAAAGCAATTTCCGGTTTGCGCCCGGAATGGTCGACACGAACGCCGCATAGGCGGCGGCAACGCCAGCCAGCAGCGCGGCCGCCTGCTCGACGAGAAAGCGCGTGTCCATGAGCCTCGCAAACATGTCGGCGCGGGGCGACATCACCACGACGACGAGCGCAAGGAACGGCAGTGACAGGGCAAGCCAGGCGGCCGTGCGAATCGATGGCGGCGGCAGCGGGCGCACGGCGTCGACCGCCGCCGCCAGTTCCTCGATCATCTTCCCGGTCTTCATCGCGACTGCCCTCTGGCCAGGGCCTTGCGCAACGCCGCCATGCCGCGGTGCGCGGAAACCTTGAGCGCGCCGATGCTGGCTCCGCTTTGGGTCGACGCTTCCTTCAGCGACAATTCGCGCAGCTTAAGCATTTCCACCGCTTCTCGTTGCGCCTTGGGAAGAGCAGCCACCGCCTGTCGCAACGCCTCCGGATCACCATGTTCCTCCGAAGTCCAATTCGTTGGGTCGTCGAAAAAGGTTACCGGAACTTCGGCGACCTGCACTTCATGGCTGCTGCGGCGCACGTAGCGACGAGCCGCATCCGCCATCCGATTGTGCATGATCGCCAGCAGCCACGGCATGAACGGGCGCTGGGGATCGTAGGTGGCGATCACCGCGTGCAGCGACAACAGAACGTCCTGGGTCAAATCCTCGACGTCTTCTGAATTGAGAAACGGTCGCCGCCTCTTGATCAGATGACGCAGTCTCGGCACGATATCGGCAAGCAGCCGCCGATAGGCACTGCTGTCCCCGCCTTGGACGGCCCGCATCAGTTCCGCAAGGCCGGCGTCATCGATAAGGTTTCGCACGACGGACATCGGGGCGCACGCGCTCGCAGTGGTCGGACCGCCGACTCCGGAACCATCCCTAGCTCCTTCCTTCGTCACGACAAACTCAATGAGTCGTGAACGAAAGCCGCAGCCGTGGGCAGGATTTTTCGGATGGCGGTGTAACCTTTCGGCGGCTCGCGAAGAATACCTGTCTCCGGCAAGGGCCTCTCATCGCCAAGACACGGAGACTAGGCATGACGTTGACTCGACGAAGCATGATCGCTGCGCTGGCGTGCCTGTTGGCGGTTCCGATCGCCACCGCCGCAGCAGAGGGCGCCAGCCCATTCGACGCCAAGGCTTTTGCGGCGGCTCAAGCAGCGGGCAAGACGATCCTGATCGACGTGACTGCCCCGTGGTGTCCGGTCTGTCGCCGGCAGCAGCCCATTCTGCGCAGCATCGAAAAAGAAAATCCTAAGCTTGTGGTTCTTGAAGTGGATTTCGACACCGCAAAGGACGTGCTGAAGCGCTTCCGCGTTACGCAGCAAAGCACGCTGATCGTGTTCAAGGGCACGAGCGAAGTGGGCCGCTCCACGGGAGACACCGACCCTGCGCGTATCCGGCGACTCGTTGCCGGCGGGTTTTGAAATCCCAAGGTCGTCTGGCGATGCCGTGCATGTAACCTTTCTGCCTTCGCCTGAGAATGGAACGTTAGCGGACCCTTACGGTCTGCCGGGTTCGGCCCTGGCCGGTCCTGCTTCATTCAGCGGAGGAATGTGCACATGAGCAATCGTGCGATCATAGCGTCGGCACTCGCAGCGGCGATCGTAGCCCCGAGCGCCGTGATGGCCCAGGGGCCGGCGCCGGCCCCGGCCTTCAAAGCGGAGAAATGCTACGGACTCGCCAAGGCAAGTCAGAACGACTGTGCCTCGACCGGCAACAATTCATGTGCAGGCACGTCGCGCGTCAATTCCGACCCGCGAGCATGGATCTACACCCCTGCCGGCTATTGTGAACGGATCGTGGGCGGCAGCCTGAAACCGAAGGCCTGATGGCCTGAACGGATCGGCAGCCATGACTTCCGCCCAGATAGGCGCCTACAGTACAGGCGTCGGACTTCGGCTTGCACACCTCGCTGAGGTCGTGGCTGACCGCCCACCGGTTCCTTGGTTCGAGATTCATCCGGAAAATTTCCTCGGCAATCCCCACGCCTCCGAACTGCTCGACGAGGTGGCCGAGCACTATCCCATATCTATGCATACGGTCGGCGTATCGGTCGGCAGCGCCTCCGGCATCGATCGGGCGCACCTGAAGCGCGTGGTTGCGCTTGTCGACCGCGTCAAGCCTTTCCTGGTTTCAGGCCACCTGGCCTGGTCGACCCATGAGGATGCGTATCTCAACGATCTCCTACCGCTTCCTTACGACGACGAATCCCTGCATTTGCTTTCCACGCACATCAGCGAAGTCCAGGATGCCTTGGGCAGACAATTTCTGATCGAGAACCCATCGAGCTACGTCGCCTTCACACATTCGACCATGAGCGAGGTCGAGTTTCTTGGCGAACTCGTTGCACGCACAGGGTGCGGCCTGCTCTGCGACGTGAGCAACATCTATCTCAGCGCCCACAACGTCGCCTTCGATCCCCAGCGCTATATCGAAGCCCTGCCGGCGAACGCCATTGGCGAACTGCATCTCGGCGGCTTTACCGCGGAAGCGGACGAGGCAGATGCAGGCGGCACAGTATTGATCGATACTCACGCAGCGGCCGTCTGTGAGCCGGCATGGACCCTCTACACCCATGCCGTTCGCTCGTTTGGCTCGATTCCAACCCTGATCGAATGGGACAATGAGATTCCCGCATTGCCGGTGCTGATTGCCGAGGCCAGGCGTGCCGATGCCATCAAGACCGCGTTCCTGGCGCAGGAGGAACGCTGTGATGCGGTTGGCTGAACTTCAGTCGCAGATGTGCTTGGCGCTACGGGCCGACACGGTGCCCGCCGATCTTCCGCTCATGGGCGGCCGTGACCCCCGCCGCCGTTTCCTAATCCATCGCCGCAACTATGAGACAAGCCTGATCAAGGCCATGATGCAGAAATTCCCCGCTACCGCGTGGCTGGTTGGCGCAGCCGATCTCATGGAGGCCGCACGAGTCTTCGTGCACGCGAGTCCCCCGGCTGAGCCCTGCATCTCGCAATATGGGCGGGACTTCCCGGACTTCTTGTCCGGGACATCGCTCGCAGCCAAGCTTCCCTATTTGAGAGACTTCTGCGAACTGGAATGGCATCTCGGGCGCGCGGCGATAGCGATCGACGAACCGCCCGTGCCAATCAGCGTACTGGCTAGGTTCGATCCGGGCCAATTGGCCGGCCTCATGCTTCGGTTTCAGTCAGGCGTGCGCTATCTCCATGCCGGCCGGCCGGTGGACGAACTAATGCAAATATTCCTTTCGGAGTCCGCGCCGAAATCGTTCATGCTGACTGCCGAACCAGTTTGGCTCGAGATTCGTGGTGCGCGCGGGGCTTTCGAGATCGCACGTATGACGGCAGACGAGTTTGCATTCCGCAACATCCTTGCTCGCGGTGCGAAGGTCGAGCAAGCGGCAAGGGTGGCAATTGAAGCCAATGCTTCGTTCGACATTACTACGGCCTTCTCGAATCTGTTTGCGCAGGGCCTGGTTGCCGGGTGGGACCGCCAAGAATGACCGCCGGCAGTCCATTGCGACAGAACAGCCGATCCAGCCTCATCGTGCTGTACGCGGCGCTCTGCGATTGGGTGGGGCGGCTTCCCCTCGCTGCGATCCAGCTTGCAATGCGTATTGCCGTAGGCACGGTATTTCTCAAATCAGGGCTCCTGAAGATCAATTCGTGGGAGTTTGCGATCAAGCTGTTCGAAGACGAATATAAGGTGCCCCTGCTCAGCCCCTGGCTGGCGGCCATGCTCGCGACGTTCAACGAACTGACGTTCTCCGTCTTGGTCATCGTCGGGCTTGCGACGCGGCTGGCCACGCTGCCGCTGCTGGGAATGGTTCTCGTCATCCAAGTGTTCGTCTATCCGCACGCTTGGCCCGAGCATCTGCTGTGGGCTTCGATCCTGCTTTTCCTGCTGACTCGCGGCCCCGGCGCTCTGTCGATTGACGGCCTGATCGAGTATGCTATCGCGCCCGAGCGACGATAGCGGACGCCGGCGCGCCAATTGCGGTCGGCACGCCAACGCGGAGTAAGGAGAGACAATCGTGGACCAAAGAACCAAGCCTTCGCCCCGCCTCAAACCGTTGCCGCAAGACACCACGCCCGAACTCAGGGAGCAGTTCGAGTTGATGCAGCGAAACCTCGGTTTCGTTCCCAACAGCATGTTGATCATGCAGCGACGGCCGACGCTGGCGAAGGCATTCGCCGCGTTGACGGCGGCGGTGTGGGACCCGCAAGGCACCGTTGATCGCGGCCTAAAACGGCTCATCGCGCATGTGTCGAGCCGGGCGGCCGGATGCCAGTATTGCATGGCGCACACGGCGGGGGGCGCGCTGCATTTCGGCGTCGAGGACCGCAAGCTCGCCGATGTCTGGGACTATCAGAGGAGCCCGCTCTACAGCATCGCCGAGCGCGCCGCACTCGACCTTGCGCTGGCCGCGAGCGGCGTTCCCAACGCGGCAACCGACGCGATGTTTCTCGAATTGCGGAAGTACTGGACCGAGGAGCAGATCGTCGAGATCGTTGGCGTCATCGCCTTGTTCGGCTTCCTCAACCGGTGGAACGACACCTTGGCGACGCCGCTTGAAGATGAGCCGATGGCGGTCGGCGAGAAGTTTCTCGCCGGCCACGGCTGGAGCGCCGGCAAGCACGCGCAATAGGCGATTATTGTCTACCAATCCGGCATCATAATGTGTCTGTGTTCGACAGGACGGGGCCCGCGGGAGGCCCTGCCACGTCGGCTGTGCCCCCAACGGAAGCAAGATTAGTTCGGATCGGCGCCAATGCCGGTTCCACGGACGTTCCGTCGCGTTGACGACCCTGCCGCAAATTGCCAAAGGCGTGGCAGCGAACGATCCCGGAGCGACTGAGCGCCGCCGCGTCTACTCACAAGTCGTGACGCTCGGGTCAGGCGAGCTTGACGCCCGCTCGCTCCGAAAGCGACTGACTTGCCACGCCGCCGCGCAATGGCGCGAACGGCCAACTCCGCCTCATGCGCCGCAACAACGACGGCAACGCTCGCTTCCGCCTGCCCGCGTATCCGTCGCGGCTCCCGCGCGGACGGTTATCTGCTGCCAGGATGCTACTCCGGCGCGACCGGGGAACAGGTCGTCTCACTTGGGAGCTATTGTCTTGGCTCTCTCACAATGTTCGAAACCAGCGCGTCCCTGACCCATTTGTGGCCGGCGTGGCTGTGGGTTCGTTGGTGCCAGAACAGGACAAGCTCAACGTCCGGAAGATCGAGCGGGGGTTTGAGTATCTGCAGTCGATCTTTGCGATCCCTGGCAGCACCTTCCGGAACGATGCCAATCAGGTCAGATTGAGCAACGACGTCGGTGGCGACTAAAAAACTGGAAACCGACAGGACGACACGTCGGCTACGCCCCAGCGCTTCAAGCGCCGTATCCGTCGGGCCCGTAAAACTCGGTCCGCTCGGTTCGGTGATGACATGCTCAAGGGCGAGAAACTTCTCCAGTCCAATGCCTCGCCTTACGACCGGATGTCGCCGCCGCGCGATAAGTACGAAACGCTCGCGGCGAAACTTTCTCGACAATATGGAGCCGGATGAATATGCCCGTGGGTATACGGCAAGATCGATCTCACCCTGCTCCATCTGTTTCTCGAGGGTCTCCGGGACGACGTTGCGGAACGCAAGCCGGAGGCCCGGCGCCTTCGCTCTCAGCGCAATCGCGAACGGCATCAGCCACGCATACTGGGAATGATCGGGCCCGGCGATTGCAATCGTCATTTTCGCCGTTGCGGGATCAAAAGATCCCCCCACGGAAATCACGTCGCGCACGCCAGCGAGGGCTTGGAGCAATGGTTGCTGCAGCTCCAGTGATCGAGTCGTCGGCGTCATGCCCCGCTGCCACGGGACAAGCAGCGGGTCACCGAGCAGACCGCGCAGGCGCGCGAGCTGGGCACTAACCGCCGGCTGGCTGAGGCCAAGCTTGCGGGCAGCACGAGTCACATTGCGCTCGGCGAGAAGCGCTTCCAGCGTCACCAGCAGATTCAGGTCAATCTTCTTGGTATCCATGGAATGGATAGTCACTCATGCAAGATCAAATTTCAATAATGGTGCAACGAGGCGTATAGGGAAACCCGTCCAAGCAATCGGGGCCACTCCAGGAAGCCTCCATGAAACTTTGCCACCGCAGGCAGTTTCTGCACCTGGCCGCCGGCGCTGTCGCGCTGCCGGCTCTTCCGCGCATCGCAAGGGCGCAAGCCTATCCAATGCGGCCCGTGCGCATAATTGTGGGCTTCCCTCCTGGCGGCGTGGCCGACATTCTTGCGCGATTGGTTGGTCAACGCTTATCCGAGCGGCTGGGCCAACCTTTCATCATCGAGAACCGGCCGGGCGCCAGCGGAAACATCGGTACCGAGGCCGTCGTGCGCGCCGCCCCCGACGGTCATACTTTTCTGCTGGCTGGTGCGAATGATGCGATCAGCGCGTCGCTTTATGAGAAGCTCAATTTCAACTTCATCCGAGATATCGCGCCGGTAGCGAGTCTCGTGAAAGTGCCGCTCGTCATGGAGGTGAATCCGTCGATTCCGGTGAAGTCGGTGCCGGAATTTGTCTCTTACGCAAAAGCGAACCCCGGAAAAATCAACATGGCTTCAGCCGGGAACGGTACTTCGCCCCATGTCGCTGGCGAGCTGTTCAAGATGATGACCGGCGTGAACATGGTCCACGTCCCATACCGGGGCGCTGCGCCTGCGATCACTGACCTTATCGGCGGACAGGTCCAGGTGATGTTCGATATCATTTCCAGCTCTATCGAACATATCAGAGCTGGCAGGCTGCGCGCTCTGGCGGTGACCTCCGCCACGCCTTCGGAAGCGCTGCCGGAGATTCCCACCGTTGGGAATTTTGTGCCGGGCTACGAGGCTGGTGGCTGGTTCGGTCTCGGTGCGCCCAAGAGCACGCCGACCGAAATCGTCGAGAGGGTCAATAACGAGATCGTTGCCGCCCTCGCCGATCCCAAAATCAAAACGCGTCTTGCAGACCTAGGCGGGATTGCGCTGCCAGGTTTGCCCGCCGACTTTAGCAAGCTCATCGCCGATGAAACCGAGAAATGGGCCAAGGTGGTCAAGTTCGCAGACATCAAGCCGGTCTGACGTACCACCGTAGACATTCAGAAATTCCGTTCGGCGAAACCGGCCTCCGCGCATGTGTCAATGGGTCATTCGCGACCAGGACGAAGCCATGCGGCAGGCCCTGGCATGCCGGCTGTGCCCAAACACGGAAACAAAATTAGTGCCGAACGGCCCTGCCACCGGTTCCACGGACGTTCCGTCGCGTTGACGACCCTGCCGCAAATTGCCAAAGGAGCGCCACCAAGCAATCCCGGGCAGGCACGGAACCAACGAGCGCGTGACCATCATCATCACCGACGACGACGTGAAGCGGCTGTTGCCGATGGCGGACTGCATCGAGGCGATGCGGACGGCCTTCCGCGACTTCGCCAATGGCGTCGCCGTCAACCGCCCGCGCATGCGCTACCTCGCGCAGCATCCCGATCCCGAGCGGAAATATCTCGCCAACGTCCATGTCGGCGCGGTGCCCTCCTACGGCATCGCCTGCGTGCGCGCCGGCTCGCAGATCATCAAGCCGCCGAGCGCCGCCGTCGACCGGCGGCTGTACGAGAACCCGAAGGCGTTCAACTGGGGCATCGTCATCCTCTACAGCATCGAGACCGCCGAGCCGCTCGCGCTGATGCACGAATTCCAGCTCTCCGGCATGCGCGTCGGCGCCACCACCGGCGCCGCGGTCGACGCGATCGCGCGCAAGGATGCCGCGACGCTCGGCCTGTTCGGCACCGGCAAGCAGGCGCATGCCGCGCTCGAAGCGATCGCCTGCGTGCGGCCGGTCAAGCGGGTCAATGTCTACAGCCCGAGCGCCGAGCACCGCGCGGCGTTCGTGCGTGACATGGCGCGTGACGGCATCGACGTGGTTGCCGTCACCGATGCGAAAGCCGCGGTCGCGGGCGCCGATATCGTGTGCTGCGCCACCACCTCGATGAAGCCGGTGTTCGACGGCGACTGGCTGGAAGACGGCCAGCTCGTCGTGTCGATCGCCAATTCGGACGTCACCAACAAGCGCTCCGAGGTCGACCGCCGCACCTATGAGCGCGCGAGCGCGGTCATCGTCAACGACTGGGAGACCGTGGTCGACAACGACCAGACCGAACTGCTCGACCCGATCAAGGACGGCGTGATCCGTCAGGACCAGGTGCACGAACTCGGCGATCTTCTCACGGGCGAGGTGACGATCACGCAGCCGCCGCGCGGCAACGGCGATGGCGTCATCTACTTCAAGAATAATTCCGGGCTGGCGATCCAGTTCGCCGCGGCCGGCGGCATCGTCTACAAGAAGGCGATGGCGCAGGCCAACAACAAGACGATCCCGACCGAATGGCTCGGGAGCGACCTCACGTCCTACTACCAGGCCGGCTTCCGGCCCTCGCCCTGATCGGAGGCTGATCTGATGTTCCGCACGCTCGCCGCGCTGACGACGGCGCTTCTCACCGCCACCGCCACGACCGCATTCGCGCAGGACAGCGTCGCCGACTTCTACCGCGGCAAGACCATCCGGCTCGTCATCGGCTACGGCGCCGGCGGCGGCTATGACGTCTACGGCAAGTTCTTCGCCCGCTATCTCGGCGACCACATTCCCGGCAAGCCGACCGTGATCGCGCAGAACATGCCGGGCGCCGGCAGCCGCAGCGCCGCCAACTGGCTCTACAAGGTCGCGCCCAAGGACGGCACCGTGCTCGCCGTGCTCGGCCAGGCCACGCCCGCCGACCAGGCGCTCGGCCAGCCCGGCATCCAGTTCGACGTGCGCCACTTCAACTGGATCGGCAACATGGTGGCGGTCAACAACATCATGATCACCTGGCACGAGAGCGGCGTGCGCACCATCGACGAGGCGCGGAAGAAGCCGCTGGCGATCGGCGCCTCCGGCGCGAGCTCGCCCTCGGTGCTCTACCCGACCGTCGCCAACAACCTGCTCGGCACCCAGTTCAAGATCGTCTCGGGCTATCCCGGCGGCGGCGACATCATGATCGCGATGGAGCGCCGCGAGGTCGACGGCCGCGGCAGCGATTCCTGGGCATCGCTGAAATCGAACAATCCGGACTGGATCAGGGAGAAGAAGGTCAACATCCTGTTCCAGGTCGGCCCGCGGCGCGAGGCCGACCTGCCGGAGCCGCCGCTGCTCACCGAGCTCGCGCAGAACGAGGAGCAGAAGCAGATCCTCGAGGTGATCTCCGGCGACGCCGCGGTGGGACGCCCGATCCTCACCACGCCGGACGTGCCGGCCGAGCGCGTGCGCGCGCTGCGCAAGGCGTTCGACGACACGATGCGCGATCCTGCGTTCCAGGAGGCGGCCAAGAAAGCCAATCTCTATTTCAATCCGATCGGCGGCGAAGAACTCCAGCAGATCGTCCTCCGCATCGTCAGCCCCTCCCCGCAGGTGATCGCGCGGGTGAAGGACGCGATCGTGCCGAAGAACCTGCAGACGCTGCCCGGCGCCAAGAAGAGCGGCGGCGCGCAGGATTAGGCACAGAGGCGTAGATCCGTAGGGTGGGTTAGCGCCGAAGGCGCGTAACCCACCGATCGAGCATAACGCGAGCTTGGTGGTGGGTTACGGCGCTTCACGCCCAACCCACCCTACGATCTACGATCTCTATTTCTAAAACTGCATCCCCGCCCGCACCACGAACGTGCGGCCCGGCAGCGGATAGGCGTTGTAGGTGCCGAGCGTGAACGCGCTCGCGACCGCGTATTCGAAGTAGAGCGTGTTGAACACGTTCTGCACCGAGGCCGACCAGAAGAACTTGTCGATCTCGCCGCCGATGCGCACGTCGAGCACCGCCCGGCCGGGGATGAACGGCTGGAAGTTCGCGGAGTCGTTGTCCATGCGCCGGTTGCTGAAGAACCGCGCCACCGCGTCGAGCACCAGGTACTTGCGGTAGATGTCCCACGACACCCCGAGGCTGCCGGTCCACGGCGACACCAGCGGCACGTCGTTGCCCGCGAACGGCCCCTCGCGGAACACCGAGCGCGTATAGGCGAGGCCCGCCTTCAGACGCAGATACTCGACCACCCGCCAGGTCACGATGTTCTCGACCCCGTAGCGCTTGGTCGGATCGAGATTGGTGTTGGTGAAGCTCGCCGGGCTGAAGAACAGCTCGTTGTTCAGCAGCATGTAGTAGGCGCTGATCTGCCAGGTGAGCGGCCCGGCGCCGGCGCGGATGCCGCCTTCGATATCGTGCGAGGTCTGGGTCTTGAGGTCGAACGCCGTCGCCACGCCGAACGGCGAGCTCGCGACCCGCTCGTCCACGGTCGGCAGGCGGAAGCTGCGCGCCGTCCGCCCGAACAACGCCACCTGCGGCGTCAGGCGATGCTCGATGCCGACATGCCAGGCGTACTGAACTTCGCTGTCGTCATAGGGCAGCCCCTGCGGACCGGCGAAGGCGCCGCCGGGTGCGTTCGGATCCCAACGGTCGCGCGCACTGGTCGCGTTGCGCTGTACGCGGCCGCCGAACGCAACGTCGGTGTCGGGGCGGACGTTGACCGTTTCCTGGGCGTAGAGCGCGGCGGTGGTCTGGTTGAGGTTGTAGCGATGGATCGGCGGATCGCCGAGATGCCGGCTGCGATTCTGCTCGTAGATCGAATGATAGACGTCGACGCCGGTGATCAGCTTGGCCGGCACGCCGCCGATCATGTGCTGGCTGAGCAGCCGCGGCGTCGCCGACAGCGATGTCAGGTCCGCCTTGAAGCCGGTGTCACCGAACGCGCTGAAGAAGCCGGACTCCTGGTTCTTGTGGCGCACGCCGCCGTCGACCACGAGCTCGGTGCCCTGCCACAGCGTGTGGGTGACGCCGAGCGTACCGTTGATGCCGTTCCTGTCGGCGAAGTCGAACGGCGTCGCCGCGCCGCGCCGGTTGGTCACGAGCTCGCTCGAGGTCAGCGTCACGCGGCGGCCGCCCGGCAGCCCGAGATGCCGGTTGTCGGCGGAGACGTTGAAATAGGCGGTGGTGCCCTGCCCGTTGTTCCAGCGGAAATCGCCGACCGCGTTCTCCTGCCGCAGCTTGTTGTTCTCGCGATAGCCGTCGGAGCGGATCGCGTTGGCGTTCACCGACGCCGCGAACTGCCCTGCCGACGTGTTGGCCGACGTATTCGCCGACAGATTGCCTTCCAGGTAGTTGAAGGAGCCGAAGCCGGCCTGCACGCGCGCCGACGGCGGCAGGTCGGCCGCGTTCTTGGTGACGATATTGATGACGCCGCCGACCGCGCCGTCGCCGTAGAGCACCGCGCCGGAATTGCCGCGCGTGATCTCGATCCGTTCGATGCTGTTCTTCGGGATCGCGCTGAAGTCGACGCCCGCCATGTCGATGTCGTTGAGGCGGCGGCCGTTGATCAGCACCAGCGTGTTCGAGGTGCCGTTGGCGCCGAAGCCGCGCAGGTCGACCGAGGTCGAGGCGCCGTTGACCATGCCGAACAGGTTGCGCACCTGGATGCCCGGCTCGCGCGCCAGCACGTCCTGCAGCGTCGTCCCGGGCGAGCGCTCGATCTCCTGCGCGGTGATGACGGTCGACGACGCGCCGGTGATGATCGTGCCGGTCACGATGCCGGACGCGCCGGCGGTGTCGGCGGGCGCCGCGGCGCCCGCGTCGGTGCCGGTGCCAGGCGCGGCGCCGCGGC
>JAIESR010000066.1 GCA_019745775.1 Xanthobacteraceae bacterium
ATCTGAGCCCTATGGAGTTCGAGCGGAAAGCTGGATTCGCTTAACTGCGTGTCATCCAAACCGGGTGCAGGCCAAATCGCCTACGTCTATTCAAATTGGGCGCCCGACAGGACTACCGTTAGGCCTCGCTTAGTTGGCGTCGAGCAACTTGGCGCTTATTGTTCCGATCTTTGTCACATCGTTTTCGCTAGACGCCTTTATTAGCTGACGAACATCTCTGGACTTCGCACTTTTTGTGTTTAGCGCGTACTTCTGGACAAGCAGTATCCATCGATCACGCGGCTTGTCATACCAAGCGAGCTTCTGAAGGATCAATTCGTCGCCAGCTAAACAGGAGTTCAAATAGTACTCCCACTGATTGTTACTGAGTCGTTGTAGTAGGGCATCGACTTCGGGCTGTGCGTCCCACGAGTGTCCGTAGCTGTTGCCTATGGACACCGCCAAAATCGCTGACATACAGATCGGGAAAGCTGGCCATGGAATGGTAGTGCCGAGCTTGGCAAGCGCAGCTACGGCAGAAGGTTCGTTGTAGAAGTTATTCATGGATGTGTGGACGTTTATTATGTCAGAAGCAGCAGCAGAAAAGGTCTGCGACCGTAACGTCTCCGGCACATAGTCAAAACCACGGACAGCGGTTAGCGCCTTCTTCAGCGCCAGTACAGCAGCGGTGTTTCCTGCAGCCACCACTTCCGCGTAGGATTGGCCTAAAGACCATTTCTCGGAATCTCGAAGGTGGGGCCAAAGCACTGGCACCAAGACAACGATATTTCCCAGCGTGTGCTCGAATTGAGCGCCTGAACGCGTCTTCATTGAAGAGAGCAAAATGCTGAGCGTTGTCTTCTTAAAGAAGTACGGCGCCGCATTTAGCGTTTCGACATCGGCATCAGTCGCCTTGAAGGTGCGGCTTTCGAGTGCCGATCGAAACTCAACGAATTCGACAGGCGCAAACGTTCCCTCACGACCAAGCACTGAATTGATACACGTACGAAGGAATGAAAGCGCTTCCTCGCGCGACATTTCTTCAAATTCAGCATCGTGGACATCGAGGCTGTCAAAATGGGCCAATAGCTCCAAATGCTGCGTCAGACGTTTGGCGTCGGTTGAGTTGATGATACCGAGCTCGCGGGCAAGATTGATTGCCTCAAAATTAGAAATCGCGACCGTCGGAATAGAATCTGCATTGAGATCTTGGCGGCCGAGCATCTCGCCAACGAATTCCATTCCCAACGATGCAAGTTGTCTCTTTAGTTGAGAAAGGGCCTTGTTCAAGATGAACCCGGCCATCATTTCATAGGCTTCGGATTCGAACGCGGTTACAATTTGGCGCTTATCGCGGGTGCTTAGGGCTTTCGCGACATTTGCAATGTCGACCGCGGTGGTGGCGGACTTTGGAACAATTGCTCCGCCGGGTTCGGTCCAGACGACAACCGAGTTAGCCATTGGAGTGTCCCTTTGGAGCGACCTTGAACGCCATTCGACCATCTTGAGATCGGAAGAAGATGGCCTCTAGCCCTGATCCAATAAATGCTTGCAAAGCGACGAACGCTCGAGTCCGAGCGCCGCCGGTAGCGGTGACCTGTTGACCCTCCATCGGGACAAAAGCGCGGTACGCTATCACCTTTCCCAGCGTATCGAACACAGTGACGCCGTCGCTCCGCACAATCCCTGCTACAAGCTCCGCGGCGGTTTGGAGACGCCCAACCGAAACAACTGAACTCTCCTCATCCATGTGAAGTCTGTACCTTTCGAATAGGTCCAGAGGCGGGGATAGGAGCACCGCATCCTTTAGAACTTCGGGAAGCGCTCCATCCTTGTCTGAGATCACCGCGATCAAAGTCCCGTGGGAGTCGCGCACGGATTCGGCGAGGATGCGTTCGACAAATCCCGAGAACGATTCCGACTGCGTCCCGACGGTCGACCCAATAACCTTTGATAGCGCCCGGACGTGAGTTCGATCGTGCAGGTCGGGTACGTCAAGATCGTCATTAAACCGGAACTCGATAGCGCTTCCAGAATTTGTCCTTACCTCGACTTTATTCGTGACATTTTGAGATATCCTAACGATTGGAAATCCAGCTTCAAACCCATCCAGAACGATTTCATCAACGGTAAGCGCCGTGGGGTCAGTTGATCCGGAAAATACTCCGAAATGACAATGTTCGCCGTTGATTGATCGTTCGACATATATGCGCCAGTTGGACGAGCACAGCGGGGCACAGATTTTCAAGACCTTGCCGGCGGCGGTTTCTGTATCCTCGAGTTGCGACAGCGGTACATGTTCGCCGATGCCTGCGCGTTTGACCAACTGAGTAATGGAGTTGCAGATGAATACGGACGGCGCTAGCGGCGTGCCCTCCTCCGTATATGCAGCCAAGTGAGAAACGATGCTGACGACGAGCTTGGCCGTTCTGGCACAGTGAAGGTCTACTTCAGCCAGAAGATCTGTTGCGTTCGACAAAAGATGCGCGCGGAACGATACGCTCTTTTCTGAAGGCATCGGAGCTCATCCAATTAGGACGAGCGATAGCAACGGCTGGCAGCAAAGTCGAGCCACTGATGGCGGCTCGTACTAGCGGGTGCGTGTCGATTTGGTGGACGCTCTACTTCTTCACGCGATCCATCAAATAACAGGTCGCGACCATCGAGCGGCTCGGGCTGGTGCCGTTGTGGACGTAGCATTTCTCCATGCGGTCCGGCGTGATCAGCGTGATGTGGAAATAGCCGTCCAGGTCGGCGCCGATGATCGAGCGGTTGTCGTTGGTGAGCGCCCAGACGAACTGCTCCTTTTGGTCGGCGACCGTGGTCGACGAGCGGCCCCAGGCGACGCGGCCGTCCTGGCCTTCCACGATGTGGGTCGCGCTGACGTCGCGCACGCGCGGCTGCGCCGCTTTGCCCTGCTTGCCGGGATGATGGGCATTGGCGCCGAGGACGATCGCCTTGCCCTTTCCGGTCCAGGTGCCTTTAAGGTCGGGGACCGCCGCGTCCTGTTGCGCGGATACTGCCGACACGGCAACGCCAAGAATCGCCGCCGCGAGAACGAGAACCTTCATCGCCTGCCTCCCATGCTCCGCAGCGTCGGGCTGCGACTCGCCAGTGAGGATAGCGGTGGGCGTTCAAGCAACGAAAGTTCAATCCGCCAAAATTTAGTGCGTAAATGTTGGCGGGCAGCTTCCCCTGGCTTTGATTGGTATAGGTCGCCCGTGACTGCCGCGAACGACACCATCTTCGCCCTCTCCTCCGGCCGGCCGCCGGCGGCGATCGCCGTGGTCCGGATTTCGGGGCCGCGCGCCCGCGCCGCGCTTGAAGCGTTGATCGGCCGGGTGCCGGAGCCGCGCAAGGCGGCGCTCGCGAAGGTGCGCGATCCCGCCACCGGCGAGCCGATCGACCAGGCGCTGGTGCTCTGGTTTCCGGGACCGCGCAGCGAGACCGGCGAGGACGTGGCGGAGCTCCAGCTCCACGGCGGCCACGCGGTGATCGCGGCCACGCTTGCCGCCCTCGGCCGGGTCCCCGGCTTGCGGCTGGCCGAGCCGGGCGAGTTCACGCGCCGCGCCTTCGACCACGGCCAGCTCGACCTCACCCAGGTCGAGGCGCTCGCCGACCTGATCGGCGCCGAGACCGAGGCCCAGCGCCGGCAGGCGTACCGGCAGATGCGCGGTCTGCTCGGCGACCGCGCCGAGGAATGGCGGACGCGCGCCATCGAGGCGCTGGCGCAGGTCGAGGCCGCCATCGACTTTGCCGATGAAGGCGACGTGCCGAAGGACCTGATCGACCGCGCGCTCGCGATCGCTCGGCCGCTGGCCGACGACATCAATGCGGCGCTCGCCGGCGCCGCGCGCGGCGAACGGTTGCGCGAGGGTTTGTGGGTCGTGATTGCGGGCCCGCCCAACGCCGGCAAGTCGACGCTGCTCAACCGCATCGCGCGCCGCGAGGCCGCGATCGTCTCGCCGATCGCCGGCACCACCCGCGACGTGATCGAAGTGCATCTCGATCTCAACGGCTATCCGGTCAACCTTATCGACACTGCCGGCATCCGCGAATCGTCCGATGACCCAGTCGAGCGCGAAGGCATGCGCCGCGCGCGCGAGCAGGCGGCGCGCGCCAACCTGGTGCTGTGGGTGGTCGAGGCGACGGAGGCCGATTCGCTGGCGCCGCCGCCGGTGCCGGGCATTCCGCACTGGACGGTGCTCAACAAGATCGACCTCGTCAGCCCGCAGCAGCTCCCGCGGCTGGAGTGGCAGTTCAAGGCCATGGGGCGCGCGCATCGTATTTCGGCAACGACCGGCGATGGGCTCGACGCGCTGCTCGCGGCGCTCGTCGAATTCGCCGAGCGCACGTTCACGCTCGAGCCGGCGCTGGTGACCCGTGAGCGTCAGCGTAGGGTGTTGACCGAGGTTGTACAATCTTTGGTTGAGTCCGGAAGATTGGCAGAGGAGGGCGCTGGCGAAGAACTGGTGGCCGAGAAGCTTCGTCTTGCCGCTTCCGGGCTCGGCCGCCTCACCGGCCGCGTCGACGTCGAAGACATCCTCGACGTGATCTTCCGCGACTTCTGTATCGGCAAGTGAATCGCGAAATCGAATCGGTCAGCGGCGGATCGGCCATTGGACCTCGCCCCTCATCCTGAGGGCCGCGCGAAGCGCGGCGTCTCGAAGGATGAGGCCCGAGCATGGGCCTGCATGGTTCGAGACGCGCCTTCGGCGCTCCTCACCATGAGGATCGAGAGCGGGTTCGTTTGGTGTGCAGAGTGTTTCACGTGAAACACGCGAAACGTTTTTGACCGTGACGCAAGCCACCGCTAATACGCGCGACGGAGAGGCAGAAAATGCAAACGCGGTTCGACGTCATCGTGGTGGGCGGCGGCCATGCCGGCTGTGAAGCCGCGGCCGCGGCTGCGCGCATGGGCGCATCGACCGCGCTGGTCACCCATCAGTTCGCGACCATCGGCGCGATGTCGTGCAACCCGGCGATCGGCGGTCTCGGCAAGGGCCACCTGGTCCGCGAGATCGACGCGCTCGACGGTCTGATGGGCCGCGTTGCCGACCATGGCGGAATCCAGTTCCGGGTGCTCAATCGCCGCAAGGGGCCGGCCGTGCGCGGACCGCGCGCTCAGGCCGACCGAAAGCGCTATGCCGCCGCCATGCAGGCGGCGATCGCCGCGACCCAAAACCTGACCGTGATCGAAGGCGAGGCCGACGATCTCATCGTGGTCGCCGGCCGGGTTGCTGGGCTGAAGCTCAAGGACGGCCGCGAGCTCATGGCCGGCGCGGTGGTGCTCACCACCGGGACGTTCCTGCGCGGGCTGATCCACATCGGCGAAAAGCAGACGCCGGCGGGCCGGGTCGGGGAGGCACCGGCGATCGGTGTATCGCTGACCCTCGAGCGCCTCGGCTTTGCGCTCGGCCGGCTCAAGACCGGGACGCCCCCACGGATCGACGGCACCACCATCGACTGGGCCGCCGTGGAGATGCAGCCGGGCGACGAGCCGCCCGAGCCGTTCTCGGTAATGACCGAGCGGATCGAGAACCCGCAGATCCAGTGCGGCATCACCCGGACCACCGAGACCACCCACCGGATCATCCGTGCGAACGTCCATCGCTCGCCGATGTACTCCGGCCAGATCGCCAGCCGGGGGCCACGCTACTGTCCGTCGATCGAGGACAAGATCGTGCGCTTCGGCGAGCGCGACGGGCACCAGATTTTCCTTGAGCCGGAAGGGCTCGACGACACCACCGTCTACCCGAACGGCATCTCGACCTCGCTGCCAGAGGACGTGCAGCGTGCGCTGGTGGCGACCATTCCGGGGCTCGAAAAGGCCCGCGTGACGCGGCCCGGATACGCCATCGAATACGACCATGTGGACCCGCGCGAGCTGAAATCCACTCTGGAAACCAAGCGGTTGGCGGGGCTGTTCCTGGCCGGCCAGATCAACGGGACGACCGGTTACGAGGAGGCGGCCGCCCAGGGCTTGGTGGCCGGCCTCAATGCCGCCGCGCGGGCAGGTGAGGGCGGGGAAATCGTGTTCGACCGTGCCGAGGGCTATCTCGGTGTGATGATCGACGATCTCGTCACCAAGGGAGTCACCGAGCCCTACCGGATGTTCACATCCCGCGCCGAGTATCGGCTCACTCTGCGGGCGGACAATGCCGACCAGCGGCTAACCTCCCGGGGCATCGCCATCGGCTGCGTCGGGCCCGAGCGCCGGACGGCACATGCCGCGAAGATGGCCGCCCTGGCGGCGATCCGGGAATTCGCCACGTCGGTCTCACTGACCCCGACCGAGGGCGGCCGGCACGGTCTCGCCGTGAACCGGGATGGCCAGCGGCGGACGGCGTTCGAGCTCCTCTCTTTCCCGCACATCGGGATCGCGGACTTGACGCGGATCTGGCCGCGCTTCGGGATGTTTCACGTGAAACACCTTGGGCAGGTTGAGATCGACGCCAAGTACGAGGTCTATCTCTCTCGCCAGGCCGCCGACATCGCGGCCTTCCGCCGTGACGAGAGTCTTGAGCTGCCGGAGGACATCGAGTACGGCGCAGTGAAAGGCCTATCGAATGAGGCGCGGGCGAAACTCGCGGCCATCCGACCCCGGACCATCGGCCAGGCTGGCCGTATCGACGGCCTTACCCCGGCGGCGCTGACCCTATTGGTAGGGCATATCCGGCGGGGGCGGAAATCGAAGCCAACGGCCTTGTCGGCGTAAATCTCGAATGATCTTTCAGGGTGACGGATCATAGTTTGAATATTGCGCCAGATGCCTCTCCCCGCAGCCAATCCCGACCTCACCGCCGACCGTGCCGCGGCGCTACGGTTAACGCCTGTTTCCCGTGAAACACTTCAGCGCCTCGACACGTTTGTGGAGTTCCTCCTGACCTGGAGCGCGCACACGAATCTCATTGGGGCCAGCACGGTCCCTCACCTCTGGACCCGGCACATCGCCGACTCCCTTCAGCTACTCGATTTGGCGCCGACCGCGCGGGTCTGGGTCGACCTTGGCAGTGGCGCCGGTTTCCCGGGCCTCGTGATCGCTTGCGCGCTTGCCGATACGCCTGGCGCCAAAGTCCACCTGGTCGAGAGCATCGGCAAAAAAGCGAGGTTTCTGCGCGACGCGGCGCGACTCACCGGTGCGCCCGTGGTCGTCCACGCCGAGCGGATTGAGCAGTTCATGGAGGTATTTCCGGGCCCCGCCGACGTGGTGACGGCCCGCGCCCTTGCGCCTCTAAAAACCCTTCTAGATCAGAGCTTTAGCCTGTTGACAAAAGGGGCGCTGGGGCTGTTTCCAAAGGGGCAGGATGTCGATGCCGAATTGACCGAGGCCGGCAAATACTGGACCATTAAGGTTAACCTCGCGCCCAGCCGCACCGATGCGAAGGGCCGTGTTGTCGTTGTCCATAGGATCGAACGACGCGCGGCGGGGTAGTGGGCATCGCCAGCGGCGCGACGGTTGAAGGTGAGGCCAGGGGCCATGACAATAAGCACCCCATCGGAATCCTCGGCGATGAATTCGCCGATCGGCACGGCGGTTGCGCGCGCTCCGTCGCGTCCCGCGCGCGTCCTCGCGATCGCCAATCAGAAAGGCGGCGTCGGCAAGACCACGACCGCGATCAATCTCGGGACCGCGCTCGCCGCGATCGGCGAACACGTGCTGATCGTCGATCTCGATCCGCAAGGCAACGCATCGACCGGTCTCGGCATCGATCGCAAGTCGCGTCAGTACTCGACCTACGATGTGCTCACCGGTGAAGCGCCGTTGCGCGAAGCGGTGATGCCGACGGTGGTGCCGCGCTTGTCGATTGCGCCGTCGACGCTCGATCTCTCCGGCCTCGAACTGCAGATCGGCCAGGAGCGTGATCGCGCTTATCGTTTGCGCAACGCGTTGCAGCCGGCCAACGCGCCGACCAGCGGTATGTCGGACTTCACCTATGTGCTGGTCGATTGCCCGCCGTCGCTCAATCTTCTGACCGTGAACGCGATGGCGGCCGCGCACGCGATCCTGGTGCCGCTGCAGTGCGAGTTCTTCGCGCTCGAAGGCTTGTCGCAATTGCTCAAGACCGTCGACCAGGTCAAGGAGACGCTCAATCCCGGCCTGACCATCCACGGCATCGTGCTCACCATGCACGACGCGCGCAACAATCTCTCCAACCAGGTGGCGGAGGATGTGCGCACGCACATGGGCCACAAGGTCTACGACACCGTGATCCCGCGCAATGTGCGCGTGTCGGAAGCGCCGTCCTACGGCAAGCCGGTGCTGGTCTACGATCTCAAATGCGTCGGCAGCGAAGCTTATCTGCGGCTCGCGACCGAGGTGATCCAGCGCGAGAAGGAGTTGCGCGCGAGCTAAGGGCTTGCGTTTCGATCCAGCAAGAACACTCACAAGAAGCACCGGAGCAACGCAACAGCGTGAAATCACCACTGCGACTGTTTTCAGGAGACGATGACATGGCCGAAGACGGACGTTCGCGATTGGGCCGCGGCCTCGCCGCGCTCATCGGCGACGTCGGCGACGAAACCAAGGTCGTCGAGCGCGGCCGTGGCGCGCGCAAGGCGCCGATCGAGTTCGTCAAGGCCAATCCCCGCAACCCGCGCCGCAATTTTTCCGACGAGGAGCTGGGCGAGCTCGCGGACTCGATCAGGCAGCGCGGCATCATCCAGCCGATCGTGGTGCGCGCGATCAAGGGCACCAGCGACCAGTTCGAGATCGTCGCCGGTGAGCGGCGCTGGCGCGCGGCGCAGCGCGCGGGTCTGCACGAGGTGCCGATCATCACCGTCGAGGTCAGCGACGCCGAGGCGCTCGAGCTCGCGATCATCGAGAACGTGCAGCGCGCCGACCTCAATCCGCTGGAAGAGGCGATGGGCTATCAGTCGCTGATCGACCAGTACAAGCACAGCCAGGGCGACGTCGCCAGGTTCGTGGGCAAGAGCCGCAGCCACGTCGCCAACACCCTTCGGCTGATGCAGCTGCCGGACTCCGTGAAGGCGCTGATCAATAGCGGCCAGCTCACCGCCGGCCATGCGCGCGCGCTGGTCGGGCAGCCGAACGCCGACGCGCTTGCGCGCGACATCGTCAATCGCGGACTCAATGTGCGCCAGGTCGAGGCGCTGACGCAGGCGAAGGACGGCAAGCCGCAGGCCAAAGCAGGCAAGGGCAAGTCGCGCAAGGATGCCGACACCATGGCGCTGGAGCGCCGCGTGTCCGACGCGCTTGGTCTCAACGTGACGATCGAGCACCGCGGCAAGGGCGGTGTCGTGCACATTGCTTACGGCGATCTCGAGCAGATGGAAGAGGTCTTGCGCAGGCTCGAGCGGTCGTAGCCCCGCTTGCAGGTTTCGTAGGGTGGGCAAAGCGAAGCGTGCCCACGTCTTTCTTCGCGCACAGCCGCCGCGTTGCTGGACGCGGGCAGGCGCTTCGCGCCTTTGCCCACGCTACGGGCCTACGACGACCGCCGCGCGCTCATCGCCATTGACAGTAACAGCCGCTGCACGATCGCCTCCGAGAGATCGGCGTTGAGGCGCGACTGCAAGGTTGCGTCGGCGATCAGGCCGATCGCCGTTTGCAGACGGGCGGAGGACCAAGCGCGCAGCGCCGCCTGCGCGAGCGCCACGCGACTGAAGTGCAGCCACAATCCGCCCACCGCGGCATCGACCGACTGTCCGTCGTCGACCGCGAGCCGCGCCTTGTGCAGCAGCCCCGCGTGCCGCGCCACGCCGAACAGCACCGCGCCCACCGAGGTGCCCGCGTTGCGTGCCTTGGTGTACTGGAACTCGACCTCGGCGAGCTTGCCGCTAAACGTCGCGTCGATCAGCGCGTCGAGCGCCAGCGCCGAAGCGTCGGTGACGACCGCGGCGACATCCTCGATCTCGACCCGCTGTTTGCCGTGGGCATAGAGCGCGAGCTTCTGCAACTCGCTGCGCGACGCGAGCCGGTCGCCGCCAAGCAGCGGCACCAGCGCCGCCCTCGCCTCCGGCGCGATCGTCAGGCCCGCGGCCTGCATCTCGGCATCGATGAGCCGCGGCAGGTCCTTCTCGCTGTCGGGATAGCAGGCGAGCACGGCGGCGTTTTTCGCCTTCTCGCATAGTGCACGCAGTGGCGCATTTTTGCGCAGCTCCCCCGCCTCGATCACGACGCGGCATTCCTTCGGGGCGGCGCCGAGCAGGATCTCGACTGCGGGCGCGAGGTTGCGCGCACCGGCCTTCACCCAGACCGCACGTTTGCCGCCGAACAACGGGATCGTATTGGCCTCCTCGACCAGCCGCGACGGCTCCGATGCGACCAGATCGCCTTCGAGCCGCACCAGCGAGAACGGATCGTTGACGTCGTCGACCGCGCCGTGCACCAGCGCCTCGGCGCGCTCGCGCACCAGCCCGGCGTCGGCGCCGTAGACCAGCACCACCGGCTGCGCCGGGTTGGGCTTGGCGACGAAGGCATCGACCTGGGCGGCTTTGAGCGCGGTCATGAACTCTATGTAGTTGAACTCAGTCGCCGCCGCGAGCGCCGTCCCCTCCCTCTCCCCGTTCTTACGGGGAGAGGGTGGGGGTGAGGGGCATTGCAGACGCTTGTCGTGCGGAAAGCCCCCCTCACCCGGATCGCTTCGCGATCCGACCTCTCCCCGCAAGCGGGGCGAGGTGACTCGCGGCATAATCGCCTGAAATCACGCAGAGCGAGGGAGGCAGGAACTACGCCACCACGTTGACGATCCGCCCGGGCACCACGATCACCTTCTTCGGCGCCTTGCCTTCGAGCGCGCGCTGCACCGCTTCGAGCGCGAGGGCCGCCTTCTCGACGTCCGCATTCGAGGCGTCGCGGGGCACCGTGACGTCAGCCCGCTTCTTGCCGTTGACCTGCACCGGCAGCGTGATGGCGTGCTCGACCAAGAGCTCCGCTTCGAGCTCCGGCCACGGCTGCGTTGCGAGCAACGTCTTGTGCCCGAGCGCCGCCCAGCATTCCTCGGCGAGGTGCGGCATCATCGGCTGGATCAGCTTCACCAGGATCTCCGCCGCCTCGCGCACCGCCCATTGATAGTCCGGCGTCGGCGCCTGCTCCTGCGCGCCGATCGACGACGAGAACGCATTGGCGAACTCGTAGAGATGCGCGACGGCGACGTTGAAGTGCAGGTTCTCGATCGCGTTCGAGACCTTCGACAGCGCGCCGTGTGCCGCCTTGCGCAACGCCAAGGCGCCCTCCCCGAACGCTGCCGGCCGCGCATCTGGCGCGCTCTTCGCCACCTCGGCCGCCTCGCCGTTGAGGCGCCAGATCCGCTGCGTGAATCGCCAGGCGCCCTGCACGCCGCGCTCGGTCCACTCGACGTCGCGCTCTGGCGGCGAATCCGACAGCATGAACCAGCGCGCCACGTCGGCGCCGTAGCTGCCGATGATGTCGTCGGGGTCGATGACGTTCTTCTTCGACTTCGACATCTTCTCGATCGGCCCGATCTCGACCGGTGCGCCGGTCGTGGTGACCTTCGCCCGTCGAACGTCACCCTCGCTCTCGATCGTGACCTGCGCCGGCTCGATCCACTCGCCGTCGGGACCCTTGTAGGTCTCGTGCACGACCATGCCCTGGGTGAACAGGCCGGCGAACGGCTCGTCGAGGCCGATGTGGCCGGTCTTCTTCATCGCGCGGGTGAAGAAGCGCGAGTAGAGCAGGTGCAGGATCGCGTGCTCGATGCCGCCGATGTACTGGTCGACCGGCAGCCAGCGGTTCACCACCTGGAGGTCGGTCGGCGCGGTCTCGAGCCAGGGGTCGGTGAAGCGTGCGAAGTACCAGGACGAGTCGACGAAGGTGTCCATGGTGTCGGTCTCGCGCCGGGCCGGCTTGCCGCATTGCGGGCACTCGACGTTCTTCCAGGTCGGATGCCGGTCGAGCGGATTGCCGGGACGGTCGAAGGTGACGTCGTCCGGCAGCTTGACGGGTAGGTCACTGGCCGGCACCGGCACCACGCCGCAGGCCTCGCAGTGGATGATCGGGATCGGGCAGCCCCAGTAGCGCTGGCGGGAGATGCCCCAGTCGCGCAGGCGGTAATTGACCTGGCGCTGGGCCAGGGCCCGCCCCCCGGGTCCCACCGCCCCCCCCCCCCCCCCCCCCCCCCCCTGCTGGGGGGTGGGTGGGGGGGGGGGCCTCGTCGCGGAAGGCGATCGCGCGTCGCTGACCCCCACCCGGCTCGCTTCGCGAGCCGACCTCCCCCTTTCAGGGGGAGGTGTCCCCGCGGCGCCGGCGCCACCAGGCCGATAGGTGCTCTCCAATTTGCGCGCGACCGCTTCCTGCGCCTCAGGGACCGTCATTCCATCGAGGTCGATGAAATCGTTCTTCGAATTGATCAGCGTGCCGTCGCCGTCATAGGCAGTGTCGGTGATGACGAACGATTTCGGGGCCTGACCGGGCGGGCAGACCACGGGCGTGTTGCCGAGCCCGTACTTGTTGACGAAGTCGAGGTCGCGCTGGTCGTGCGCCGGGCAGCCGAAGATCGCGCCGGTGCCGTAATCCATCAGGATGAAGTTCGCGACGTAGACCGGCAGCTGCCACGACGGGTCGAACGGATGGCTGGCGCGGATGCCGGTGTCAAAACCCTGCTTCTCGGCGGTCTCGATCGCCTCTTGTGCCGTGCCCATGCGTTTGCATTCGGCGATGAAGTCCGCGAGCTTGGGATTTTTCTTCGCCGCGGCTTGAGCGATCGGATGGTCGGGCGCGACCGCGACGAAGCGCGCGCCGAACAAGGTGTCGCCGCGCGTGGTGAAGATCTCGAGCTCCTCCTCGCCCGCCGGCGTCGTTCTCGGATCGAGCGCGAAGCGGACCAGCAAGCCTTCAGAGCGGCCGATCCAGTTCTTCTGCATCAGCCGGACTTTTTCCGGCCAGCGCTCCAGCGTGTCGAGCGCCGCGAGCAGCTCCTCCGAATAATCGCTGATCTTCAGGAACCACTGCGTCAGCTCGCGCTGCTCAACGAGCGCGCCCGAGCGCCAGCCGCGGCCGTCGATCACCTGCTCGTTGGCGAGCACGGTCATGTCGACCGGGTCCCAGTTCACCTTCGACTGCTTGCGCTCGACCAGCCCCGCCGCGAGGAAGTCGAGGAACATCTTCTGCTGGTGCTTGTAATAAGACGGGTCGCAGGTCGCGATCTCGCGCGCCCAGTCGAGCGAGAGCCCCATCGACTGGAGCTGCGCCTTCATCGCCGCGATGTTCTGGCGCGTCCAGGCGCCCGGATGCACCTTGCGCTCCATGGCGGCGTTCTCGGCCGGCATGCCGAAGGCGTCCCAGCCCATCGGATGCAGCACGGTGAAGCCCTTCGCGCGCTTGTAGCGTGCGACCACGTCGCCCATGGTGTAGTTGCGCACATGCCCCATGTGGATGCGCCCAGACGGATAGGGGAACATCTCGAGGACGTAGTAGGTCGGCTTGGCGGCCTTGCCGTTCGACGGCGCGAGGTCGGAATTGGACGTGGCGAAGATGCCGGCGTCGTCCCATTTTTTCTGCCAGCGCGGCTCGGCGACGCGGGGGTTGTAGCGGTCGGGTTGGCGATCCTGTTGGCGGTCTTCGGCCATCGTCTACTTCACATTCTCCAGCCGCACGCCACGCCCGGCGCGCAGTGATTTTCTCGCTTTCTCGATTCGGCATAGGAAGCGCGAATCGATTTCGAGGCGTTTGGGTGGCTTCGCCGTGGAGGACTTGCGGCGGCCGGATTTTGCGATCGTGCGGTCATTGGCGGGCTGCTTTTAAAGGCCCGCGGGGTGATGGGGAAGGGTCCTTACCATCGCTCCTGACGTAGCTGGCCAGATCCTGGGATGCGCCCTTTTGATAAGGCCCGAAATAAGCCGACTGCGAGCCGCCTTCACGTCGGGGCTAAGGCGGTAGGTTCACCGCCCCGCCCATTGTTCCGTTACCGCCGCCTCGCTACCCTTGCGTCAACAACACCATCGCACCCGGGAGGGCGCCCATGCTTTCGCGTCGCGATATCACCAAAGGCATTCTTGGCGCAGGCTTGATCATGGCCACGCAACGTCCGCAACACGCGCCGGCGCAAACGGCCGCGCGGCGCCGCATCATCGTTGACGCGCAGGTGCATTTGTGGCCGGCCAACACGCCGGAGCTGCCTTGGGTGCCGGGCGCGAAGCCGCAACAGCCGGAGCCGTTCACCGTCGAGCGGCTGCTGCCGCTGATGGACGAGGGCGGCGTCGACCGCGTCATCATCGTGCCGCCGACCCTGACCGGCACCCGCAACGACTACGGCATCGCGGCGGCCAAGCGCTATCCCGATCGCTTTGCGGTGATGGGGCGTTTCCCGGTCGACGATCCAAAGTCGGCGCCGCTGCTGGCGACCTGGAAGCAACAGCCCGGCATGCTCGGGATTCGAACCACCATGCAGGGCAAGCCGGGCAGCGAGCTGATGGACCGCATGGACTGGTTCTGGGCCGCCGCCGAAAAGGCCAACGTCCCGGTGATGTTTCACGGCGCCGGCAACCTGCCGCGCTTTGTGGCGATCGCCGAACGCCATCCCGGCCTGACGCTGATCGTCGATCACGTCGGCATGTCGAATACCATTCCGATCGCGCAGTCCGCCACCGACACCATTGCGCTGGCGAAATTCCCCAACGTGTCGGTGAAGATGAAGGCGGGCGCGCAATACGCGCCGGAGCCCTACCCTTACCGCAACATGAACGTGCAGTTCCGCCGCGTGTTCGACGCGTTCGGGCCGCGGCGCTGCTACTGGGAGACCGACATCACCCAGACCCTCAAGGAGGGCGGCTACCGCCACCGCATCGCGCACTTCACGCAGGAGCTGGATTTCCTGTCGGAGGAGGACAAGGACTGGGTCATGGGCCGCGCCATCCTCGAGCGATTGAACTGGAGCTGATGCCGGCCCTGGAAGGCGGCCGAAAGCATCAGGCATGATCTTCAAATTTTGCAGAACGAACCCAATGGGTAAAAACCCAATGATTTCAATCTACGGTCTCGCGCGCACACGGGGCCCAGTTGCGAGGCCGCAGCAAACTCGATGATGCACCACACCACCCTCGGCCGCACCGGCCTCAAGGTCAGCGTCGCCGGGATCGGCACCGGCGGCTTCTCGAGGCTCGGCCTCAAGACCGGCCTCAGCGAGGACCAGGCCGCTGCCCTGATCCACGAAGCCTTCGATCTCGGCGTCAATTTCATCGACACCGCGCCGAGCTACGGCACCGAGGGCGTGGTCGGCAAGGCGCTGAAGACGCTGCCGCGCGACAGGGTCGTGGTCGCGACCAAGGCGCAGATCGGCCGCGGCGGCAATTTTGCGCCGGCGGCGCGCGTGGTCGAGAGCCTCGATAATTCGCTGCGCGCGCTCGGCGTCGAGACGATCGACGTGTTCAACCTGCACGGCATCGAGCCGCAGGAATACGACCACGCCATCAACGTCATCGCGCCGGCGCTGGTGCGCGAGAAGGAGAAGGGCAAGATCCGCCACATCGGCCTCACCGAGAACCCGATCACCGATTTCACCAACGCGACGCTCAAGCGCGCGCTGCATGATCCGGTGTGGGAGGTGGTCATGGTCGGCTTCTCGATGCTGCACCAGGGCGCGCGCACGAACGTGTTTCCGCTCACGCAGGCAAACGGTATCGGCACGCTCTTGATGTTCGCGGTGCGCTCGATCTTCGCCGACCCGCCGCGGATCGCACGCGAGATGCGCGCGATGGCGGAGCAGGGCCTGGTCGATAAGGCGCTCGGCGAGTCCGACGATCCGCTGGGCTTTCTCGTGCACGCCGCCGGCGCGTCGAACGTCACCGAGGCGGCCTATCGCTATGTGCGGCACGAGCCTGGGGTCGATGTCGTCCTGTTCGGCACCGGCAGCGCCAAGCACCTGCGCGAGAACGTCGCGGCGATCAACAAGCCGCCGCTGCCGGAGGACGATCGCGCGAGGCTGAAGGCACTGTTCGGACACCTGACCAACGGCGTCGGCCTCGATGGGCATGCCGGCGGGACGCGGTAGCTGTTGTAGCCTTGCCGCTTGCGTCAATCTTTCTCCGTCATCCTGAGGTGGCCGTGCGTAGCACGGCCCTCGAAGGACGACGGCCCCATTGTCGCGGAGTCCGGGCCGTGCATCCTTCGAGGGCCGCTTCGCGGCCACCTCAGGATGACGGGGAGAGGGTAACGCTCGCTGCCTAAGGGCTCCGCCCTACCCGCTCGCGCCTTCCACCTGCTCTTCGCTCGCCGACCCGTCGCTTAGCGCCGCCGCGCGCTCGAGCTCATGCACGTAGTCGCTCGACGCCACCCGCACCACGTTGACATGCGCGCGCATCAGCTCGCTCGCGGTCTCGGCGTCGGCGCGCAGCACCGCGGTCACGATCGCGTCATGCTCCTGGTACGACTTCGCCAGCCGGTCCGGGATGGTGAACTGCGCCCGGCGGAACGCGGCGATGCGCTGGCGCATGCCGAGCGTGGTCGATGACAGATACGCGTTGTGGGCGCCGCGATAGATCGCGTCGTGGAATTCGAAATTGATCTTGCGGTAGCTGTCGCGGTCGCTGTTGCGCACCGCGTCGCGCGAGCGCTTGTGCACGAGCTCGAGCCTGATGCGCTCGGCCGGCGACATCCGCAGCGCCGCGAGCCGCGCGCACGACGCTTCGAGCTCGCCCATGACCTCGAACATCTCGGCGAGCGCTGAATCGCTCGGCAGCGAAACGATGACGCCGCGGCGCGGCCGCATCTCGACCAGGCCGGTGGCGGTGAGCTGCCGCAGCGCTTCGCGCACCGGCGTGCGCGACAGGTTGAAGCGCTTGGCGAGGCCGATCTCGTCGAGCCGCGCGCCCGGCGCCAGCCCGCCGCGCAGGATGTCGTCCGCCAATTGCTGGCGGACGGTCTCGGCGAGGGTCAGGACCCGGTTCCCCGGCATGGCTTGGCTCCAATCTGCCAATGCAGTGTGCAACGGTCGTGCCAGCGCCGCGCCATTGGCCAAGGCTCTGAAAGTCCCCGCGTTTTCTTCACGGGTGGGTGGCGGAGCGCCCGGTTCGCGATCATCGCCGCCTATTTCGGGTGCGATTTTGTATGCAACACCGTGCCGCCACCGCCGTCTGACCGATTTATCTCGCGGCATCAATTGTTTATGGATGGTCAAACTGTGTGCATCGGTCGAGCCGGACGGTGTAGTGGCGGCGGTGGTGCTGCTCAAGGTCAGATCGCGTGACAGCGCGTACAGGTACCTCACGGCGCCTTGATGCCGGCCGCCTTGATCAGCGGCCACCACCGATCGAGCTCGGCCTTGTGATGCGCGAACAGCGCCTGGGGTGACTGCTGCTCCTGCGCCGGGATCGCGTGCCCGAGGTCCGTGAACCGCTTGCGCACCGCGGGATCGGCGAACGCCGCGCTCACCGCGGCGTTGAGCTTGGCGACCACGTCCTTCGGGGTGCCTTTGGGCGCCCACAGGCCATGCCAGAATTCGATCTGATGGCCGGGCAAGCCGCCCTCCGCCAGCGTGGGCACGTCCGGCGCGCCGGCCCAGCGTTTGTTGGCGAGCACGCCGAACACCTTCACCATGCCGGCGCGGAACTGCTGCATCGTCTGCGCGGCCTCGAGGCAACTGATGTCGACCTGGCCGCCGACCAGATCCTGCAGCGCCGGCGTGCCGCCTTTGTACGGGAACAGCGCGAACCTGGTGCCGCTCTTGATTTGGAAATCGATGAAGCAGACGTGCGCGGCGCTGCCGGAGCCGACGATCGCACCGCTGCTCTTGTCGGGGTTGGCCTTGAGCCAGGCAATGAGCTCCTGCAGGTTGTTCGCGGGCAGCGACTTCCGTCCGAGGATCCAGAGATAGGACGTCGTCAGGAGCGATACCGGCTCGAAATCGTTGAGCACGTCGTACGGCGTCGGCGTGATCGCCGGTCCGCCGACATTCGACGTCCATTGCCCGACATTGAGGGTGTGGCCGTCGGGCGTCGCGCGCGCGACCCGCGCGGCGGCAATCGTCCCGGCGGCGCCGCCCACGTTCTCGACCACCACGGTCTGCCCCAGCGTGGTCTTCATGTGATCGGCGATGATCCGCGCGACCGTGTCGGTCGGTCCGCCCGGTGCAAAGCCGACGACGAGCGTGATTGGCTTCGATGGAAAAACTTGCGCATGCGCATGCCCTGCACACCCGAACGCCAGCGCCAACGCAATGACCCGCGATGCAATGATTGTCACGTGTTTGCTTCCCCTGGACGGCCTTCTTCTTGTGGGATGAGGGTGACATGGGAACCGTCGGCCTAAAAAGTCAGTGATGCTGTCGCTCTGGTGCGATATAGAGCCCTGGCACGCGTCGGCGCCCGGGCGACGTTCGACATGGCCAGTGCTGCGGAGCATTCAGAATGGGCTTGTCTGGCAAGACGGCGCTGGTGACGGGATCGACCAGCGGCATCGGACTGGGGATCGCGACCGAACTTGCGCGCGAGGGCGCCAATGTCGTGCTCAACGGCTTCGGCGACGCCGCCGCGATCGAAAAAGTCCGCGCGAGCCTCGCACGCGAGCACAATGTCGGCGTCGTCTACTGTAACGCCGACGTGACCAGGCCCGCGCAGATCGCGGAGATGATGAGCAAGGCGGAGACCGAATTCGGCGGCGTCGACGTCCTGGTCAACAATGCCGGCATCCAGCACGTGGCTCCGGTCGAGGAATTCCCGGTCGACAAATGGGATGCGATCATCGCGATCAATCTCTCGGCGTCGTTCCATACCGTACGCCTGGCGACGCCGGGGATGAAGCGCAAGAAGTGGGGGCGCATCATCAATATTGCGTCGGCTCACGCGCTGGTGGCCTCCCCGTTCAAGGTGGCCTATGTGGCGGCCAAGCACGGCATCGCCGGCCTCACCAAGACCGTCGCGCTGGAATTGGCACAGCACGGCGTGACCGTGAACGCCATCTGTCCGGGTTATGTGCGCACGCCGCTGGTCGAGAAGCAGATTCCGGATACCGCCAAGGCGCGCGGCATTACCGAAGAACAGGTTGTACGCGACGTGCTGCTGGCGGCGCAGCCGACCAAGCGCTTCGTCGCCATCGAGGAAGTGGCCGCGATCACGAAATTCCTTTGCAGCGATGGCGCCGCGTCGATCACGGGCGCGCTGCTGCCGGTCGACGGCGGCTGGAGTGCGCAGTAACGGCAGCGAGCCGCTCAGTTGGCTTCGGCGATGATGAGCTCGCCGCCGACCGAAAACCGCGCCGATATGAACCTGGGCAGGCCGTCGCGCGGTTGGGTGAGCCGCTCGTAGAGTTGCGGCTGCAGCATGATCGCTCGCACCTGATCGGCCGGGATCGGCGCCGAGCCCGCACGCGCCAGCGCCGTCAGCAGCGCCTTCTGCCGCGCAGCCGTCGGATCGTTGCGATACGCGATCAACGCGTTGATCGTTTCGGCGGTCAGGATGATCGGATCGCCGAGCCGCACCGGCGGCGGCAGCGGCTGGTCGGGATTGGCGTCCGCGGGCGGCAGCCGGCTCGCTATGTCGCGCGCGTTGTTGCCCGGCAAACCGATGGCCGGTCCGCTCGGCGGCGATGATGGCGATTGGATCGCCTGCCGGAATTGCGGGTTGGCATGAAACGCGATGTCGATACCCACCGCGACGATCGCGATCGACGCCAGCGCCGAGGTGGCGATGGCGAGGCGTGGACGCGGCAGCAGCCATTCGACCAGACCGGCGAATCCGGCGCCGCGCTTCACGGACGGCGCAGGCGCGGCGCTCTCGAGCGCGATCGCGAGAGCGGTGACGTCAGCGGGAGGCGTTGTTGGCCTCGCCGCGATCTCATCGATCCAGGCCGCCGCGGCGATCAGGTCGTCGCGTCGCGCCGGCGACTGGGTCAGCTCGGCCTCGAACGCATCGCGGTCGGCCGCGCTCATGCTGCCATCGAGATAGGCGGCAAGCTTCAATGCCTCGGCCGCCGGGCCGCGGTCCGCAAGCTTGGAGCCGCCCTCGCCGGCTTCGCCTTCGACGATGGCGCGCAGGCGCCGCGACAAAGCGCGGCTCTCCGCCGGCGGAAGCGGACTTGCGGCTTCCTCTCCGGGTCCGGCCTGTCCGATCAGGCGCGATATGATCCGTTCCAGCGACATTCGGGCTCTTGCGACGTCGGGTCTCTCATCCATCCGGGTTTAGACGGACATCCGTAGACTTTTAACGGCCGAATTTTCCGAAAGAATCGGCCGGAGCAGGCGCTCGGCCTGCTGGCGCAACCGGTAGATGTCGGCCACCGGTCTTGCCATCAGCTTGGCGATGTCGCGAGGCGGCAGATCGCCGTTTCCGGACATCACGTATTGCAGATAGAGGCGAATCTCCTGCGGCAGGCGGGCGATCGCAATCTTCAGCGCGCCGGTGGCCTGTTCCAGCGCTGCCTCGTCCTCGTTGGCGATGACCGCGTCCTCCGGTGTCGGCCGTTCGTCGGGGAGGTCGGTCTCGCCGGTGCGGCCTTCCGTGGAACCCGGCAGCGCCACCAGCCGCGGCCGGGCTTCCGCCTCGGCGGCGCTGAAGTTGCGCGGCAATGCTGCCCGCACCGCCGCGACCGCCGCTGCGACCGCGTCGGCGCTGAGCTCGATCTTGCCGGCGCGCAGCGCGGCGCCGAGCTGATGCTCGGGGCAATCCTCCCAGTAGAGCTGCTTGAACACCTCCTGCTCCGCCGCGGGCAGGCGCTGGATCGCGGCCGGCAAGCGCCGCCGCGGCACGTCCTTGCGCAGGCGGTCGATGCAGAGATTGTTGACGACGCGCAGCACGAAGCCGCCGAAACTGCCCTGCCCGTCATAGGCCAGGATGCGCCGGTAGCCGTCTTCGATCAGCGCCGTTACGACGTCATGATAGATGTCGTCCTCGGCGTCCGCCGCACCGGGGAAATAGCGCGCGATGATGCGTGCGAGGTCGCGCTTGAAGAAATGCTCGAAGGCCCGCCAGCCGCGATCGGGGTTCTCGGACAACAGGCGCGAGACGCGCTCCGACAAGAGATCGCGCAACACCAGCCTGAGGTAGGAGGAAAGGGTGGCGCGACCGTCGAAGGCGCGCAGCAGCGCAAAGTCGTCGGCGCGCAGCCGCGCCATCATCTGGATGAAGACGTCCTTCGCTTCGTGCTCCGGGAACGCCGCGCAGCAGGCGGTGTAGATCTCGCCTTGATGGCGGCGCACGAACAGCGCCCACGCGTCCTGCTTCTGCGCGAGCACCGCGCGTAGCAGTTCCAGATCGGCTGCGCCTTGGCTTGCTGCGCCACGGACCATGGGCGGAAATTCCGGACGGGCCCCGAATATTGCGGATTGATATACCGGCATTGTCGCGGGGCGTCGCCCGCCTCGGCCAATATACTGGATTAATCGGTAAAACGATCCCGGCGCCGGGGCGGCTGTGGAATTTGGCGGATATGTCCGTCTGACGGGCGCGACGGCGGCGACCGACGGCCGCCGCCCTGGGAGCCTGCCATGCCGACCTTGCTTGTCGTTCTTTCGCTGGTGCTTGCCACCGTCGTCCTCGGTGCGGTCGCTGGCGGCGGCACCGGCCTTGCGGCAGTGCTTTTCGTCGTCGCCGTTGCGGCAGGATTTGCACTCAACCGCGCGGCGGAGGACCCATTCGCGGCGGCATCGCGCTGAGCGGGCGGGAGATCAGCTTGCTTCCGCCAGCACGATGGCGTCGTGCACCACGACGGTGTTGCGGCCGCGCCGCTTGGCGGCGTAGAGAGCCGTATCGGCCGCCTCGACCAGGTGCTCGGCGTCTTCGGCCACGCCGGGGATGAGCGACGCGACGCCGATGCTGATCGTCACCTGCCCCTGCGGCGACGATGCATGTGCGATGCACATCGCCTCGACCGCACCGCGCAACCGCTCGCCGGTGTTGAGCGCAGCATCGACGTCGACGCCCGGCATCAGCAGCGCGAATTCCTCGCCACCGTAGCGCGCCGGCAAATCGTCCTCACCGGTGGCGGTTTCCCGCAGCAGCTTGCCGATGCGGCGCAAACAGACGTCGCCTTCGACGTGGCCGTAGCGATCGTTGAACAATTTGAAATAGTCGACGTCGATCATGAGCAGCGCGACCGGACGGTTGAGCTTGCCGGCCCGCTGCCAATCGGCGGCGAGCCGCGCGTCGAAGCTGCGCCGGTTGGCGAGGCCCGACAGGGCGTCGCTCGACGCCAGCTCCTGGAGGTGTCGGTTGGCGGCCCGTAGCTCCTGCTCGCGATCGGCGAGTCTCTGCGCCATGTCGTTGAGTGCGGCGGTCAGCGGCACAAACTCCCTGGCCCATGCCTTGCGCGACACGCGGGCCTGCAAATCGCCGCGCCCGATGCGTTCGGCGGTTCGCGCGAGCGTCCGGATCGGCTCCACGATCAGGCGCTCGCCGCCGAACCAGGCGAGCAGCAGGACCAGCAGGCCGAAGAAGAACAGCTGGAGATAGGCGACCAGGATCTCGCGGTCGATCCGTTGCAGGACGTCGGCTTCGTTCAAGCCGACGACCAGGCGCGCGTCGCTCGATGGCACGCGCACGAAACCGAAGATGCGCCTCACGCCCTCGAGGCCTTCGCCGCGGACGGTGCCGTGGTCGCCGATGCTGATCTGCTTGAACAACGGCGTCTCGTTGATGCGCCTGCCAAGCCATGACGCGCGGCCGGGATCGCCGGCAACGACCGTTCCCTGGCCGTCGACGAGGAGCACGCTCGAACCTGGTCGCCGCTCAAGCGATGCGATCAGCGCGCTGACCCATTGCAGATCGACCGTCATGGCGACGGCCGCTTGCACGCTGGGATCGATGGCCTGGGTCGGATAGACCGCCGCGAAGGTCGGCTTCCGGTTCATGCGGCCGATGATGTAGTTGCCGACCACGAATTCCCGGGTCTCCATCGCCGCCTGAATGTGCGGCCGATCGGACAGATCGACACCGATCGCGGATGGATTGGTCGAGCATCTGACCCGCCCGTCGGCGCCGACGATCGTCATGCCGTTTATCCATGGCGTGCCGGCGACAAGGTCGGAGAGGTAGAAATTGCAGGTCGTGCCGGTCGCGAGCATGCCGACGTAAGCACGCGCCATCACCTGCAGCAGGACTTTCGCCGCGGTCACGATCTCGCGTTGGCCGTCGGCGCCGCGGCGCGCCAGTTCGAGTGCTTCCTGGGCGGCATCGTCGATGCGTTCGACCCGGCTCTGTTCGAGCAGGCGGACGCGGTCGAACATCAGTGGGACGACCGCAAGCAGAGCCAGGATCACCAGACGGGTGCGGATGCTGAGAGTCGGCTTGCGGATCGGCGCCGTGCTATGCGAACGCTCAGCCATGTCCATTAAGCAAGCCCCCGACCATCCTCGGTTATCGTACCAAAGAGACCTCAAGGGCCGTTTGGCGGGATCGCTAAAGTTTTACGGGTAAGCGCTGTGACTATCGCCGCCACGACCGACAGCCGCCTCGCCGCCGTTCGCCGGGACATCGCGCGCGCCTGCCACGATGCGGGCCGGGCGACTGGTTCAGTGACCCTGATCGCGGTCTCCAAGACCTTCGGAGCCGAGGCGATCGAGCCGGTCGTCGCGGCCGGCCAGCGCGTTTTCGGCGAAAATCGGGTGCAGGAGGCGAAGGCCAAGTGGCCGGCCTTGCTGGAACGGCACCGGGGAATCGCGCTGCATCTGATCGGCCCTCTCCAGTCCAACAAGGCCCGCGAGGCGGTCGCGCTCTTCGACGCGATTCATTCCTTGGATCGGCCCAGTCTGGCCGAGGCGATCTCCAAGGAGATCGCCCGGCAGGGCCGCACGCCGTTGCTGTTCGTCGAAATCAACACCGGCGGGGAGCCGCAAAAGTCCGGCGTCCTGCCGGAGCAGGCCGATGGCTTTCTCAAGGATTGTCGCGACAAGTATGGGCTCAAGGTCTCGGGGCTGATGTGCCTCCCGCCGTTTGACGAGCCGCCTGCCCCGCATTTCGCGCTCACCGCCAAGATCGCCCAGCGCAATGAAATGAATCTGCTTTCAATGGGTATGAGCGCCGACTTCGAAGCCGCGATCGCGCTCGGTTCAACTCATGTGCGGATCGGGACGGCGATTTTTGGCGAGCGTAGATAGAACTGAATATAATTCTCGTTCTTAATGAGATCTGCGCCGGAGGCGCTGGTAAACCACGCCCATCACGCAAAGCCGTTCGGCTGGTTCACTGGCCGACCGGCGGCAAGGCATGGTTAGCGCTGACCGGATTGTCCTCACACCAGGCGACCCCAAAAACCATCGAGATCGCTCGTTGGCCCAGGCCGGGCGCGTCTGCGGATCAAGGCAGTTACGCCGCCTTCGTGCCCCCGGCGCGCATCTTGTCGGACCCTCGATCCGTATTAAGTATCATCGGTCGCTTGCTCTTTTGCTCCCGAATGCTCTATTTCGCGCAACGCCGCCGGTCCCGCGGGAGCCTTTCAGGGCGCTCATGATGACGAATGCCCGCAAGATTCTGATCGTGGACGACGACGCGGAGCTGCGTGACGCGTTGGTCGAGCAGCTGGCGCTGCACGAGGAGTTCGAGGCCAGCTCCGCCGATTCCGGGTCGAAGGGCGTGCAGGCCGCCAAGGCCGGGCAGATCGACCTCGTGATCATGGACGTCGGCCTCCCCGACATCGACGGGCGCGAGGCGGTGCGCATCCTGCGCAAGGGTGGCTTCAAGGCGCCGATCATCATGCTGACCGGCCACGACACCGATTCCGACACCATCCTGGGGCTCGAATCGGGTGCCAACGACTACGTCACCAAGCCGTTCCGGTTCGCGGTCCTGCTGGCGCGCATCCGCGCGCAGTTGCGCCAGCACGAGGCGAGCGAGGACGCGGTCTTCACCATCGGTCCGTACTCGTTCCGGCCGAGCGCGAAACTCCTGCTCAATCCCAAGGGCAGCAAGGTGCGCCTGACGGAGAAGGAGACCGCCATCCTGCGTTACCTCTACCGTGCCGGTCAGCGGCCGGTGTCGCGCGAGACCTTGCTGCAGGAAGTGTGGGGCTACAATTCCGGCGTCACCACGCATACGCTGGAGACTCACATCTACCGCCTGCGGCAGAAGGTCGAGAAGGATGCCGCCACGCCCGCCATCCTCATCACCGAAGCCGGCGGCTACAAGCTGGTGCCGTAACGCATGACCCGGATCGACCTCCGCTCGGGGCGGGCTAAGGCGGAAACGTGGAAACCGGCTTTCGGACAAGATCATGCGCCATGAATCCCGTGCATGACGATTGAAGACGACATCGCCTTCTTCGAACGGGTCCCGACGCTCAACATGCTTGGGCGCGCCGCCTTGCGTATTCTGGCGATCGGCGCCGAGAGCCGCTACGTGCATTCAGGCGAGGTCTTGTTCAGCGCGGGCGAAGCCGCCGACTCCGCCTTCATCGTGCAGGAAGGCACGTTCACCCTGACGGTGGGGCAGGGCGAGGGCGGCGCCAGTGTCGTTGTCGGCCGCGGCACCTTGCTCGGCGAGCTTGCGCTGCTCACCGAAACGGTGCGCCCGGTCACCGCCACGGCGAAGGAGCCTTCGACGGTGCTGCGGATACCGCGCACGCTGTTCCTCAAGATGCTCGAGGGCTATCCGGATGCGGCCAGGAAGCTGCGCGACGTCATCGCCAGCCGCGCCGACCAGTCGACACGCGAGATTTACGGCGTGCGCAACACGCTCGATGGCCGCCGGTACTAGGGTCCGGACTCATTAAATCCACCAAACGAGGGCGGCTGCAAGGCAGACGGACGCTAGATAGTTTCGGGCCA
>JAIESR010000119.1 GCA_019745775.1 Xanthobacteraceae bacterium
ACTCCAATCGAGGCGTTCTCTAAAGTGTTGCACTTCGACTGTGAATCCACCTTCCCGCTTGCGCGGGAATGAGCGGACGAGGAGCCGGCCCATCAGGCCTGCCCTTAGACGTGGATGCCCGGCACAAGGCCGGGCATGACGTCACCAGATGTGGCTACGCTACGAGTCAGTTCAGCATCCCGAGCGCGTGCAGATAGGTCTCGAGGATCGCCTCGTGCTCCTTGCGCTCGTCGGTGTCTTCCTTGCGCATCCGGATGATCACGCGCAGCGCCTTGACGTCGAAGCCCATGGCTTTGGCTTCGCCATAGACATCCTTGATGTCGTCCGCGAGCGCCTTCTTTTCCTCCTCCAGCCGCTCGATCCGTTCCACGAAAGCCTTGAGCTGGTCCTTCGCGAACCGGGTTGCGCCCTGGTCTTGTTGATCAGCGGCAGCGGCGTTCGACATCGATCACTCTCCTCCTCCACGCAACATGCGCGCGTCGATGTCGACTAAGGGCGGGGAGTCGGGCCCGCGGGTCAAGGGCGGAGGATTTTGTCCACCCGGCCATCCACAACGCGGGACGATAGCTCTGGACAATCAGTGTTTGTGGCTTGCCTTTTCGAACGCGGCCTTCTGCTCGGCCGAGGCTTCCCTCTGGAACTTCGCCTTCCATTCCTCGAACGGCATGCCGTAGACCGCCTCGCGGCTCTGATCCTTCGACATCGGCACGCCCTTGGCGTCGGCGGCGTCCTTCATCCAGTTGGAGAGGCAATTGCGGCAGAAGCCGGCGAGATTCATCATGTCGATGTTCTGCACGTCGGTGCGGGTGCGCAGGTGTTCGAGCAGGCGCCGGAACGCGGCGGCTTCGAGTTCGGTGCGGGTCGTGTCGTCCATGGCGGTTCCTCGCAAGCGCAAAAGGGGGCAGGGCAAAGATAGCCATCGCGGCGCCCGGATTGAAGGGGAGCGGTACGGCGTCACACCTTGAACAGCACTTGTGCGCGCGCAACGATCAGAAAAGCGGTCCAACCATCTATGGACATTTCATGGTTCATGTACCATATATAGTTCAGAATGCCGGATGAGCGGCCTCGCAAAGTCGCTGTCGTGTTCTATCGAACGCGCGGCGGCGCCGAGATCGTTCGCGACTGGTTACGCAGCCTGGACGACGCGGATCGCGGCGCCATCGGCCGCGATTTGATGCGCGTTCAATACCGCTGGCCGGTCGGCATGCCGCTGTGCCGGGCACTCGGCAACGGCCTGTGGGAGGTCCGCAGCAGCCTGACGGGTAATCGGATTGCTCGAATCCTGTTCAGCGTCCAGCAGGGGCGCATTGTGGCGCTCCATGGGTTCATCAAGAAAACCCAGAAGACGCCAACTGAAGACCTGGCGCTGGCGCGTCGTCGTCAACGCGAATTCGAACCGTAGAGAGGCCGCCATGGCAAAAAAAAGGAAAAGACTGCGCACTGTGGAAAAACTCAGCACCCTGGACGATTTCCTCGCCACTGAAGGCAAACGCGAGGAGTTCGAGGCGGTCGCGATCAAAGAAGTTCTGGCTTGGCAGATTGCCGAGGCGATGAAGGCCAACAAGCTCTCGCGCAACCGCTTGGCGCAGCGCATGAAGACGAGCCGCAGCCAGATCGGGCGGTTGCTCGACCCGAAAGATGGCAATGTAACCTTGAACACGCTTCAGCGCGCCGCGAAGATGGTCGGAAGGTCGCTCAGGCTGGAGTTGGTCTGACCGACTTGCAATTCAATCCACCTTGGCGCCGGAGAATTTCACCGCGCGGCCCCAGCGATCGAGCTCGGCCGCGACGAATTCGACCATCTGCGCCGGCGACAAGGCGAGCGGCTCGCCGCCGAGGTCAGCCAGCCGCGCCTTGATCTTCGGGTCGACGAGGCCGGCATTGGTCTCGCGGTTGAGCCGCTCGACGATCGCCGCCGGCGTGCCCTTCGGCGCGCCGATGCCGAACCAGGTCGTGACCTCGTAGCCCGGCACGGTCGTGGCGACGGTCGGCACGTTCGGCAGGATCGCGGACGGCGACGCCGTCGTCACCGCGAGCGCGCGGAGCTTGCCCTCCTGCACGTATTGCAGCGATCCGACCGGCGACGTGAAGTAGACCTGCACCTGGCCGGTGAGCAGCTCCGGCCAGACCGCGCCGGTGCCGCGATAGGGAATGTGCTGCATCGACGTGCCGGTCATCGCCTTGAACAGCTCGGCCGCCAGATGCGACGAGGTGCCGTTGCCCGAGGTCGCGTAGCTGAGCTTGCCGGGATTGGCCTTGAGGTACGCGATGAACTCCGCCACCGTCCGCGCCGGCACCGACGGATGCACCATCAGGATGTTCGGCGCCTGCGCGATCGCCGCGACCGGCACGATGTCGCGCGCGAAGTCGAACGGCAGCTTCTGATAGAGCGCCTGGTTGATCGCGTTGGAGTGGCCGATGCCGAGCAGCGTGTGGCCGTCCGGCGCGGCCTGCGCCACCTCGCGGGTGGCGAGATTGCCGCCCGCGCCCGGCCGGGTCTCGATCACGACCGGCTGGCCGAGCTTCTCCGACAGATGCTGGCCGATGATGCGCGCCAGGATGTCGTTCGGCCCGCCCGGCGCAAAGCCGATCAGCCAGCGCACCGGACGGGTTGGGTAATCCTGCGCGAAGGCGGCCGCGCCGACAACGGCCAGCGCCAATGCGGCGAGGCAGGACATTTGAAGAGACAGACGGCGCGAGGTCATGGTTGCTCCGCGAACGACACCGGCGACCCATTGCAACGACGGATCGTGGGCGACGCAAGTGCGCAAAGCAACGCAGGATTGTCGGGCATGGCGGCCATGCCGATAACGCCGCCATGGGCGCATGCGCGGCCTCTTGCTACCCTGACCAAGCCGCGACAGTGCCGCCGTTCAGTCGATCCCGGGTATCTCCGGGAAAGCCCGCTGGAGGGGAAATCCGTGCCCAACCCGCCTGCCGTCCGACCTCGCGCACCGCATTTTTCGTCCGGTCCGTGCGACCGCCAAGCCCGACGTTGCCAAGTCAACGTGACACAAGCACCTGAAGGCAGCGTCACCCGATAGCGGTCAAGCGCTGCGTGAGCTTGTCGGCCGGCGGCCTGATCTCGAACCGCCGGCGGAAAATCGTCTTGAGGGCGCGCGACAGCGGCCGATCGATCTGCCAACGCGCGCCCATCAGGATGTCGGCGCCCTCGGGCTGAAACCGCACCAACCCGCTGTAGGGATAGAGTGTCATCTCCCCGGTCCAGATGCGGTCGCCGGTGTCGTACAAATCCACGCGGACGTGATCGAAGCCCGCGCCGAGCCGTTCGGCGACGTCGATGATGCGATCGAGCTGCGGCGGCCGTGGAAGATCCTCGGCGATCGGTGGAGTGCGCATATAAAAGTATTGGCGGCGCCACTCCCGATCGTGAAATGCCGTGTGGCTGGTCTTGCCATCGGCGACGTGGACGGATTGTATAAACGCGGCGCGGCCGTGGAACACCCAGACTTTGCGCTCGATCGGCGGCGTACCGTCCGCTCGCTGCAACAGCCGCTCGACGATCAGCCCCGGTTTCACAAATCCATAGGCGGGCTCGTCATACAGCGCGTAGTGGTTATGCCGCAGCCAGTAGCGAAACAGATCGCGCGCAACAGCAGCATCGATCGCGTCGGCGCCATGGACCCTCAGGGTGTGGCCGGACGCATGCGTTCCCTTGACGATGAACGGCCGCTCGAGCGTCCCCAACGGAACGGCGTCGGGGTCATGACCCATCCAGAGCGCGGGTGGGAGCAAGTCGGCACCGACGCACTGTGCGATGAATTCGCGGACGGCGATTTTATCGCTCAGGATCGCGAACCGCGGATCGAGATCGAACAGCTTCCGCCATTGCACTTTTTCGGTGTAGCGCCGCGGCCTGAACAGGCGGCAGCGCCGGCGATGTGCGCTCCTGTAGGCCCGGCGAATTCGGCCGATCGCCGCAAACCAATCATCGAGCCGCCTCACACCGAAATCGACCCGTCCCATCCGCTCGCTCTTACAACCGACAATGAAACGGCACTGCCTTCCCCCCGCGTAAGCGAAGAGAAGGCAGCAGACCTTGCACCAAAATTGCCAACTGGCGAACAGGCGCGCGGGAAGCTAGGCCAGCGCCGCTTTGACGCGGTTCGGCGTGAACGGCGCGTTGCGCAGCCGCCGCCCGGTGAGCGCGAACACGGCGTTTGAAACGGCCGGCACCACGCCCGGCATGCCGAGCTCGCCGACCGGCAGCGGGATGTCGCCGGAACGGATGACCTCGACGTGGATCTGCGGCGTTTCCGACAGCCGCATGATCTCGTAGTCGTCGAAGTTCGACTGCTCGACCAGGCCGTCCTTGATCGTGATGCGCTCCTTGAGCGCGCTGCCGAGGGCGAAGATCAGCGAGCCCTCGAGTTGCGCCACCACGTTGCCCGGCTGTACCGGCAGGCCGACGTCGGCCGCGCACCAGATGTTGTGGCAGCGGATCCTGCCGCTGCCTCGATCGAGCGAGACTTCGGCGACCGTGCCGACCAGCGCGAAGCCGATCGGCGGCAGGCCGAGCTTGCCGAACGAGACCCCGAGCGCGGTGCCCTCGCGTTTGCGGGTCCAGTCCGCCATCCTGGCCGCGGTCTCGACCACGCGCCTGGCACGCGGGTCCTTCAACAGCGCGACCCTGTAGGCCAGCGGGTCCTGGCCGGCGAGCCGCGCCAGTTCGTCGATCACGACCTCGATCGCGAAGTTGGTCGCGCCGGCGCCGATGCCGCGCCAGGCGCCGGTGCGCACGCCGCGCTCCTCGTAGATGTGGTCCGCGACATGCGCAGGCACGTCGTAGTGCGGGACGTCGGCGCCGGCGAAGACGATGTGGTCGACGCCTTTCTGGGCCTCCATCCGCTTCTGGTCGTAGATGTAGGGCACGACCGTGTCGGACGCGATCCGGTGCCGCCAGCCGACCACCTTGCCGCCGGCGTCGAGGCCGACCTCGATGCGCTGCGCATACATCGGCCGGAAGCGCCCGTTCATCACGTCGTCGGCGCGGTTCTGGATCATCTTCACCGGCTTGCCCGCCGCCTTCGACAGGTTCACTGCGTCGATCACGTAGTCGACGAAGATGTTGCGGCCGAACGAGCCGCCCATCTGCATCTGGTGCAGCGTGACCTTGTCGGGCGTGGTGCCCGCGGCCCTGGCCGCTTCGGCCACAGCCTTGGTGGCCCATTGCGTGCCGGTCCACACCTCGACACCGTTCGCCGTGACGGAAGCCACGCAGACATGCGGCTCCATCTGCGCGTGATAGACGTAGTCGGTGGTGAACTCGCTGTCGTGCACCTTGGCCGCGCCCGCGATCGCCGCATTGGCGTCGCCGGTGGTGCGGCCGACCACGCCCTTGCGCGCGGGATCGCGCACATGGGCGAGGTATTCGTGCAGGTTCGCGGTCGAATCGACCTTCGCGCCCGGCGCGTCGCGCCATTGCGCCTTCAACCTGCCGCGCGCGGCGAACACCGCCTCGACCGAGTTGCCGATGATGCCGACGCCGTTGTCGAACGCGACTGCATCGATGATGCCGGGGAGCTTCTTGAGCTCGTCGGCATTGAACGAGGTCGGGCCGGAGCCGCGCACCGGCGCGCGCGCCAGCGTGCCGTAGACCATGCCCGGCACCTGCACGTCCATGGCGTAAAGCGGCTTGCCGGACGACTTGTCGACCACGTCGGGACGCGGCACGTCCTTGCCGATCAGGCGGAAGTCCTTCGCCGGCTTGAGCTGGTCGGGCTTGATCTCCGGCATCTTCTCCGGGACCTTGGCGAAGCCCGCGACCTCGCCATAGCTCATCCAGCGCTTCGAGGCCGCGTGCACCACGGCGCTCGGCTCGGTGGTGAGCTCCTCGACCGGCACCTTCCAGCGCTCGGCCGCCGCATCGAGCAGCACGCGGCGCGCCTGCGCCGCCGCCGTGCGGCACGGAATCCAGTAGCCGCGCGTGGTCAGGCTGCCGACCACCAGCTGCTGTTGCAGGATCGGATGGTTGTAGACCGCATTGATCGGCGCCTGCACGACCTTCACCTTGGCCCAGTCGGCGTCGAGCTCTTCGGCGATGATCAGCGGCAGCGAGGTGTTGACGCCCTGCCCCATCTCGAGCGCGGGCGACATGATGGTGATGGTGCCGTCCTTGGCGATCGACACATAGGCGTTGAGGCGTCCCGCCGCCTGCGCGAGCGCGTCGCCCTCGCCGAACAGCGACGGCGCGCCGAGCGCGAAGGCAAACGAGAGGCCGGCCGAACCGGCGAGCATTTCGCGGCGGCTGAGGCGCCGCGATGATGTCTTACCCTTGATATTCATGGTCACGCTCCCCCGGCGGCGCGCTCGATGGCGCGGACGATCCGCGGATAGGTGCCGCAGCGGCAGAGATTGCCGTCCATGTGCTCGACGATCTGCGCCCGCGTCGGCTTCTTGTTGCGCGCGAGCAGGTCGGCCGCCTGCATGATCTGGCCGGACTGGCAGTAGCCGCATTGCGGCACCTGCTCCGCGACCCAGGCGCGCTGCAGCGGATGATCGGCCTTGGGCGAGAGCCCTTCGATGGTGGTGACGCGCTTGCCGGCGACCTGCGATGCGGTGACCTGGCACGAGCGCGCCGCGCGGCCGTCGACATGCACGGTGCAGGCGCCGCACAGGCCGGTGCCGCAGCCGAACTTGGTGCCGGCGAGCTTGAGATGCTCGCGCACGATCCACAGCAACGGCGTATCCGGTGCCACGTCGACGCTGGCCTTTTGGCCATTGATGACGAATGCGGTGACCGCCATCGAACTCCTCCCTTTGTCCGTTCCGGTTTCCGGATGGTTCAGAGGGGTCTATTTTAGCCCTTCGGGTGGACAATGCGCATTGATCTTTTGGTTAGAACGGCCAAGCCGGTTTCCGGGATGACAAAGGCGCCTCCGCCATGGAGAGTGCCGGCCGCCCAAGCGGCAAAGGTGTCTGATCGTGGCCGAACCGAGCCGCAAATTCCTGCAAGGCCTGTTCGAGACCGCGGTCGCGGCCGCCCATCCGGCGCATTGCCTGCCGCCGCACCTGCCGGCGCCGCCCCCGTCGGGAAAGCTGATCGTGCTCGCCGCCGGCAAGGCCGCCGCAGCCATGGCCGAGGCCGCGGAGCGGCACTACCTCGACGGCCACGGCCTGCCGCCCGACCGGATCGCGGGCCTCGCGATCACCCGCCACGGCTACGGCCGGCCGACCCGCCACCTGCGCGTGATCGAGGCCGGGCACCCGGTCCCCGACGCTGCCGGCCTCGCCGGCACCATGGACACGCTCGCGCTCGCCGACACCGCCGGGCCCGACGATCTCGTGCTGGTGCTGATGTCGGGCGGCGCCTCCGCCAACTGGATCGCGCCGGCGATGGGCCTTTCGCTCGTCGAGAAGCAGGGGCTGACGCGCGCGCTGCTCAAGTCGGGCGCGACGATCGCCGAGATCAACGGCGTGCGCAAACATCTTTCGCGCATCAAGGGCGGACGTCTTGCACAGCGCATCAGTCCGGCGCGGGCGGTGACGATCGCGATCTCGGACGTCCCCGGCGACGATCCCGCCGTCATCGGATCGGGGCCGACGGTCGCCGACCCGACCACGCTCGCGGATGCGCGCGCGACCGTCGCACGTTACCGCCTCGACGTGCCGGACGCGGTGACGAAAGCACTCGCCGATCCCGCCAACGAAACGCCGAAGCCCGGCGACGCCGTGTTCGCCAATTCGTCATTCATCCTGGCGTCGCGTCCGGCCGACATCTTCGACAAGACCGAAGCCGCGGTGCGCGCGGCCGGCTACGACTGCATCCTGCTCGGCGACAGGGTCGAGGGCGAAGCGCGCGACGTCGCGGCCGAGCACGCGCAGCGCGCACTGGCGCTGCGCGCGCAGGGCAAGCGCGCGGTGATCCTCTCGGGCGGCGAACTCACCGTCACGATCCGCGGCAAGGGCCGTGGCGGACCGAACCAGGAATACATGCTGGCGCTCGCCATCGCGCTCGACGGCGCTCCCGGGATCGCGGCGCTGGCCGGCGATACCGACGGCATCGATGGCGGCGGCGGCAAGGCAGACGATCCGGCGGGGGCGTTCATCGATTCGACGACGCTCGCGCGGGCACGGGCGCTCGGCCTCGATCCTGCCGCCTTTCTTGACGCCAATAATTCGACGGAATTCTTTGAAAAGCTTGGCGATCTTTTGAAACCGGGCCCGACATGCACCAACGTCAGCGACTTCCGGGCCATCCTCGTTGACAGCCCCTGAATCTTCACGCGATATCCCGAGGAATCGGGGACTGTCATGACCGGGAAACCCACCATTGTGTGCATGCGGCCGGCGCGGCCAAAACGGCGCATGGTCGGCGTCCGTGCCGCAATTCTCGGCACGCTGATCGCCGGCGCAGCCGCGTTGCAGGCCGACGTCGCAACCGCCGATTTCCGCATCTGCAACAATACCGGCAGCCGCGTCGGCGTCGCGCTCGGTTATAAGGACACCGAGCAGTGGACCACCGAGGGCTGGTGGAACCTCTCGGCGCGGACCTGCGAGACGATTTTGCGCGGAACCCTCGCTGCGCGTTATTATTACGTCTATGCGGTTGACTATGATCGCAGTGGCGAATGGGCCGGCAGGGCGTTCATGTGCACCCGTGAAAAAGAATTCACGATCCGCGGCACCGACGATTGCCTCGCGCGCGGCTATGACCGCACCGGCTTCTTCGAGGTCGACACCGGCGAGCAGCCGTCGTGGACGGTGCAGCTCACCGACTCGGCTGATCAGGCACCGAACCAGCCATTGCAACAGCGCGTGCCGTTGACGCCGCTTCCTTCCACCACCGGCGGCAAGAACGCGCCGTTCCCGCCCCGCAAGAACTAACTGATGCGACGTCTGCGCCGCACCAAGATCGTCGCCACCCTCGGTCCGTCATCGTCGGAGCGCTCGGTCATCGCGGCCCTGTTCCGCGCCGGCGCGGACGTGTTCCGCATCAATATGAGCCATACCTCGCATGAGCGGATGCGCGAGCTCGTCTCGACCATCCGCTCGATCGAGGAGGAATGCGACCGGCCGATCGGCATCCTGGTCGACCTGCAGGGGCCGAAGCTGCGCGTCGGACAGTTCGAGTCCGGCCCGGTCGCGCTGCCGAAGGGCGCGACCTTCACGCTCGACCTCGACAAGACGCCGGGCAACATTTCACGGGTGCATTTGCCCCACCCGGAGATCTTCCAGGCGATCGAGCCCGGCCACACGCTGCTGCTCGACGACGGCAAGGTGCGGCTCACCGCGACCGAGGTCGCCGAAGGCAAGATCGTCACCCGCGTCGAGGTCGGCGGCAATCTTTCCGACCGCAAGGGCGTAAGCCTGCCCGACACCACGATCCCGTTCTCGGCGCTGGCGCCGAAGGACCGCTCCGACCTCGAAGCCGCGCTCGATACCGGCATCGACTGGGTGGCGCTCTCGTTCATCCAGCGCCCGGAAGACATCGCCGAAGCCAAGAAGATCACCCGCGGCCGCGCCCTGGTGATGGCAAAGATCGAGAAGCCGCAGGCGGTGAATCGCCTGGAGGAAATCCTCGACGTTGCCGACGCGCTGATGGTCGCGCGCGGCGATCTCGGCGTCGAGATGCCGCTCGAGCGGGTGCCGGGCATCCAGAAGTTCATGACGCGCTCGGCGCGGCGCGCCGGCAAGCCGGTGGTGGTCGCGACGCAGATGCTCGAATCGATGATCAATGCGCCGGTGCCGACCCGGGCCGAGGTCTCGGACGTCGCCACCGCCATCTTCGAAGGCGCCGACGCGGTGATGCTGTCGGCGGAGTCCGCGGCCGGCAAGTTCCCGGTCGAGGCGGTGGCGACCATGAACCGCATCGCCGAGGAAGTGGAGAAGGACGACCTCCACAGCCAGATCATGCACGCGCAGCGCACCGATCCGGAGCCGACCGGCGCCGACGCGATCGCCGCCGCCGCACGCCAGATCGCCGAGACGCTCGAGCTCTCGGCGGTGATCTGCTGGACGTCCTCCGGCTCGACCGCGCTGCGGGTCGCCCGCGAGCGGCCCTATCCGCCGGTCGTCGCGATTTCGCCCAACGTCGCGACCGCGCGGCGGCTGGCGGTGGCGTGGGGCGTGCACTGCATCGTGGCGGAGGACGCGCACGATCAGGACGACATGGTGGATCGCGCCTGCCGCCTCGCCTTCAAGGACGGCTTCGCCCGCGCGGGACAGCGGGTGATCGTGGTCGCGGGCGTGCCGCTCGGCACCCCCGGCGCGACCAACATGTTGCGGATTGCGTTTGTCGGCGCCGAAGCCGACCGGGATTTGTAGCGATTGATGCGTCAGTCGTGAGGAGCGGTTATTATCGGCTCTGACGTTCCCGGCGGACTCCATTTTTGGATCGTTGAATTCAGGCGCGGTGTATCAGGTCAATGCCTCGCAAGATTTTCATCAGCTACCGGCGCGAGGACAGCGGCGCCAACGCGCTCGGCATCGGCCAGTATCTGGAACATGAATTCGGCCGCAAGAACGTATTCATCGATGTCGACATGCGGGCCGGCGCCAAGTTTCCGACGGTACTCGTGCAGCGCCTGGCCGAGTGCAAGGTCATGCTGGTGCTGATCGGGCCCGACTGGCTCGCTGCCAAGGACGACCAAGGACGCCGGCGGCTCGACGATCCCGGTGATTGGGTTCGTCTTGAAATCTCGCATGCGCTCAGTCGCGACATCGCAGTCATCCCCGTCCGCCTGAACGGAGCGGAATTGCCGCCGAAGGCGGCACTGCCCGACGACATTCGAGGCTTGCTGGATCATCAGGCCGTGTCGGTGACGCTGGCCGGCTTTCGCAACGAAATGGCCGGCCTCGTTCGAGATATCCGCGCGATCCCCGATCCCTGGCCATGGCGACGCGCCGGCGCCATCGCAGCGGGGTTCCTGCTGTTGTTCCTGCTCGGCGTATGGGCGTTCGTTCAACCGGGTGCGATCGAGCGCGTCCGTCAGCTTGTTGCGTCTTTGCCGACAGGAGGCACCAGCCCGGAGGTCTGGAGCGGCCGCGGCAGACCCGGCGAATGGGTGTTGTATGGGACGATTGGTCAGGGGCCGGCGCTTTCCCATTACTTCCAACCGGCCTCCATCAGATTTTTCGGCGATCGCGTCGCCTACAGGGCGCGCTATGCACTGCTGGCAAGTGTAACGGAGAACAAGAAAGCGAACTCTCAGGGCGACTATGAAGATGTGACGAACGTCATTGATTGCAAGAACTCCACGACCGCGATGGCGGATAGAACCGTCTACAGCAGCGCCGGAGCCGTCATATCCCAGTCCAAATGGGGCACCCCGGAATTCCTGGACCTGGCGATCGGGCAGGCGATACCGCCCGGGTCGATGCTTGCGATCGGCCAATACATCATGTGCAGCGAGGACATGCGAACGCCGCTGCTTTCGAAACAGAACCTCGTCAAGAACATGAAATATCTGGTCCGCACGTCGGCCGGAAACGGCGACATCTTCCACGGAGCGACGAAAGCGATCTCGGATCCGACCTATCCGATCGAACTGGTCACCGCGATCAGATTTGACGCGGACCGTCCATTCACCGAGCTGTTTCAGGGAACGGTCGTCGGCCTGCCGCGCAACTATCGGACCCGTGCCGATCGGCTTCAATTGAATTGCGCAGACAAGAAAATTCAGGACGTGAAGTTTGAATTCTACGATGCCGACGACCATTGGCTGTCGTTGACGACGCCGATCCCCGTGCAGCCGATCGACGTGGTTCCGGGAACGCCGTTCGAGGCGCTGCTCAACGTCGCCTGCGCCAAACGGGAAAAGAATTGAGACGCGTCGCACAAGGCGGCGGCTTGTGCGCCGGGCTTCACCGGAACCGCGTGCCGGAGCTTAGAGCATTCCCGGTTAACATAAGTTGACTGGCTCTCTCCCGCTCGTCCCCGCGAAAGCGGGGACCCAGGTTAGCTCAAGACTGGATTCCCGCTTGCGCGGGAATGAGCGGGGGAAGACCCGTTTCAAGTGGGAACCGCTCTAGAGATCGCGGCCGTCGACCGTTTCGGTCAGCCGCTTGATCAGGTCGGGGATCTTTTCCATGCGCGGATAGAGCTCGACCGCGCGGCGGAACGCGACCAGCGCGCGGCGCTCGTCACCGACGTCGTTGAGAATCATGCCGAGCCCGGCCCAGGCGCCGAAGTGCCGGGGCTCGCGGATGAGCACGGCGCGCAGATCCGCCATCGCCGAGACGTAGTCGCGCTTGTGGAAGTAGAGCGTGGCGCGCCGGTTCCAGGCTTCGATATAGTCGGGCTTGATGTCGATGATCGCGGTCAGGAGCTTGATCGCGAGGTCGAAATCCTTCTGCTCGGTCGCCGTGCGCACGCGGGTCATCAGCAGCGTGGCGGTGTCGCCGCCTTGCGCGGCCCAGGCCGCCCAGATGTTGCCCTCGATGTACTTCGCGCTCTCATTGGTGGGCGCGACCCGCAGCGCCGAAAACAGCCGGTCCAGATTCCGCGTGGGATCGCCGCGCTGCGCCCGTGGGATGTCCTTCGGCGGCTCGACCGGTTGCGGCGGCTCGGCGGCGCCCGGCGGGGCGAGCTCTGGCGCCTGCGCCTGCGACGGCGCGGCCAGCGTCACGGCCAAGGCGATGACGGTGAAAGCGAGCAACGTGTGGAATCGATCGCTCATGCGGCGGAGTCTAACGTTTCGCCCCCCGCCAGCAAAGCCCGCGATCAAGGCACAGTGACGGCGAAAACGGCGCCATCACGGGGCTGACGCTCAGCCCTGACGCGCCTTGAAGCGGCGGTTGGTCTTGTTGATGACGTAGACCCGGCCCTTCCGGCGTACCAGCCGGTTGTTGCGATGACGGCCGCGCAGCGACTTCAGCGAGTTACGGACTTTCATGACCTGCTCCGGTTGATCCCGCGCGGCGGGAGCGGGGTGCTCGGGTTTGTTTTGAGGGGCGTTACTTAAGAGGGCAGTGCCGCCGCGTCAATTGCGCGGATTTCGGTTCCCGGGCTCGTCCGCTTCGCCGTCCCCAAGCCCCAATCCCCCGGCCCCCGGCACCCGCCATCGCAAACCCGATTGACAGAATCGATCGCTTGCGCAACGTTATAACAAAAGTAACATTATAACATCAACAAGATGGGTACGGCAGTGAACGGGCGAGGTCGGGGTGTCGTTCTGGGCGTGGTGGCGTCGATCGCCGGCTCGGCCGGCCCAGCGTTCGCGGAACCAGCCGCGCAGCAACTGCCGGAGATCGTGGTGACCGCACCGAGCCCGATCGTGCGGGCCCGGCCCCGTCCCGCCGCCCGGGCACGTCCTGTCACCCCGCCAGCACCGGAGGCGCCTGACACACCGGCGGCGCCCCCCGCCGAGGCGCCTCCGGGCTGGCTCCCCATCGTCGCCGACCAGTTCGCGACCGTGACCGTGGTCACCCGCGATGAGATGCAGCGCAGCGGCGGCGCGACGCTGGGCGACCTCCTGTTCGGCAAGCCCGGCATCACCGGTTCGAGCTTCGCGCCTGGCGCATCGAGCCGCCCGATCGTGCGCGGCCTCGACAACTACCGGCTCCGCGTCCAGAAGAACGGCATCGGTTCGGGCGGCGTCTCGGATTTCGCCGAAGATCATGCGGTGCCGCTCGACCCGTTGTCCGCTGAACGGGTCGAGGTCGTCCGTGGTCCCGCGACCTTGCGCTGGGGCTCGCAGGCGATCGGCGGCGTCGTCAACGCGACCAACAACCGGATCCCGGAGGCGCTGCCCTGCCCGCCGCAGGCGCAGCCGCGCACCTATGGCATGCCGGTGAAAGCGATCGGGCCCGCGGCCATGGCCGGGCCGTGCCTGAAGTACGAGATGCGCGGCGCCTTCAACAGCGTCGACAACGGCCTCGATGGCGCCGTCATCCTCGACGCCGGTGCCGGCAACTTCGCGTTCCACGCCGACGCCTCCGGCCGGCACGCTGACGACTACCGCATCCCGCGCTATCCCTATCTGCCGCCGCGCGACCAGACGCTGCCGTTCAATGGCCGGCAACCGAACTCGTGGCAGCGCTCCGACGGACAATCGATCGGCGGCTCCTACGTCTTCGACCAGGGATTCGTCGGCGTCGCGGTGTCCCGTTTCGCGAGCTTCTATCGCATACCCGGGTTGGAATCGACCGAGACCAATACCCGCATCGACATGAACCAGACCAAGGTCACGAGCCGCGGCGAATATCGCCCGCAGGCCTCGGGCATCGACGCGATCCGGTTCTGGCTCGGCCACACCGACTACAAGCACGACGAACGCGCGAATGAAGGCGGCTTCGACGGCGTGCAGCAGACCTTCACCAACAAGGAGCAGGAAGGCCGCATCGAAATGCAGCTCCTGCCGTTCGACCTGCGCTTCGCGACGCTCACGGCCGCGCTCGGCGTGCAGGGCATGCACCAGCGGCTGACGGCGCCGGGCGTCGAAGGCGGCCTGTTCGATCCCAACCGCACCACCAGCGTCGCCGGCTTCATGTTCAACGAGTTCCGCTTCAACGAGACCCAGCGGGCGCAGGTCGCCGGTCGCATCGAGGAATCGCGGGTGAAAGGATCGGTGCCCGACCTCCTGATCGATCCGCTCACCAATATCGAGCGCGACCGGCGCTTCACGCCGAAGAGCGCCGCCATCGGTTTCCTGCAAGATCTGCCGCTTGGCCTCGTCGGCAGCGTCACCGCGCAATATGTCGAACGCGCGCCGCGCGCCCCGGAATTGCTGTCGCGCGGCGTGCACGAGGCGACCGAGACCTTCGACATCGGCAATCCAAATCTCAAGATCGAGGCGGCGAGGACCGTCGAGGTCGGGCTGCGGCGCCCGCGCGGGCAATTCCGCTTCGAGGCGACCGCCTACTACACCCGCTTCTCGAACTTCATCTTCCGCAACCTGACCGGCGAGACCTGCGACGAGGATGTCACGAGCTGCTCCGGCGCACCGTTCTTCGGCCCCGGCGGCGATCTCAACCAGGCGATCTATTCGCAGCGCGACGCGACCTTCCGCGGCGGCGAATTCCAGAGCCAGCTCGACGTCGCGCCGCTGTGGAACGGCACGTTCGGGATCGAGAACCAGTTCGACGTCGTGCGCGCGACGTTCACGGACGGCAGCAATGTCCCGCGCATTCCGCCGGTCCGGATCGGCGGCGGCGTGTACTGGCGAGACGCGAACTGGCTGGCGCGCGTCAACCTGCTGCACGCGTTCGGCCAGAACGACATCGCAACGGTGGGCGAGACCACGACCAATGGCTACAGCCTGCTCAAGGCCGAGCTCGTCTACACTACGCCGCTGCGGCCGAACGACTTCGGCGCGCGCCTGCTCACGGTCGGCATCGCCGGCAACAATCTGCTCAACGACGACATCCGCAATCACGTGTCGTTCAAGAAGGACGAAGTGCTGATGCCGGGCCGTGGCGTGCGCTTCTTCGCGACGCTGAAGAACTAGTTAGCCTTCGCGGGGGGGCGGCCGCAATGATTGGCGGAAGCAAGCAGCACGATTTTCTGGTTGGCGGCGGCGAAATGGGAGCACTAATGCGCTCCAATGATTGGTCGATCTCCGCTCGGATAGTCACGGCTTCCGTGAAACAGCAGATTTCGCACGGACGAGAATTCGTGATCGCGCTCTGCTGGATCAGCTTAATCAACTTGAAGCGGCCAGAATTGAAAGCCTCAGGAGGTACGACGCAGCGGTCCGTGATTTGCGGGACGCATAGAACATACCCGCCTGATCGATTTTTATCGCCGAAACACAGACATCCCCGCGGCACAGCAGGATGCGGGCGGCTTAATTCGCAATCAAGCGGGGTGCCCTCTTGCCATCACGACTTCCGAGATGCGTCAAACACGTCGTTTCACAAGGGTGGCGATCACGCCCGCTTTGCCACCGACCGCCGACATTGGAGCGGATATCGTCTTACGGCGTTGACGGGCAACAGCGGAAGTGAAGCTCGCTAGCGAACGCGTCGGTGTCGCAGAAACCTCTATCTTGTACGACGTATCGAGAATGGCTCTGTTAAGCGATTTCCCGCTGATCGGCTTTCAGCTACTGTAAGCAGCAGCCGGTACACCTTTTATGACTGCGGTTGGAATCATCAGGAAACTTCCTTTCCGGCCGAAAGACAAAACTGTGTCTACACCACTCCGCGAGCGCATTTACGAATTGTACAGAGCCTACGCTGAGGGCCGCTTTCAATTGTTGTTGGACGAGGCAATTGATGACGAAATCGAATACTTAAGCAGCGCACCGCAGCAGATTTTTCCATATTTTAGGCGCGGTCGCGGAAAGGCTGCGCTGCTCGCTGCGTGGGAAGCGAGCCGAGCGGAATATGAGTTTTTAGATTACCGTCCCCTGCTAATAGTCGCAGACGGCGTCAATGCTGCAGCCGTTGTCGTTCAAATGCGCATCAGGCACCGAACGACCAATCGAGTGACAACGCTAGTCGTGGCGGATTTCCTTCGCTTTCGCCTCGGCCGCATTGTTGAATTTCGGCAATTCATGGATACCCTCGACGCCGCTGAGCAATGGCTGGGACGCGAAATCGACCTTACCAAACTGTAGCAACAGGTTTATCCAACTCCCGGTGTGGTCAAGGCTGCGCCCAAAATGAAGTCTGATTGCTTTATACGCGATAGCAATCTAGTGCCAGATACGTTTTTGTCACACCCGGATATTTTGCGACATTTGCGACCGTTCGTTAGTAGGCGAGACATTCGAAATGGGTCAGTCGCGTCGGTTCCAGCTCCAGTGCATGTCCAATGTTATCCCAATAGCTCCCGTATCCGCGTTTACGCGTAAGGCTTATCCACAGACCTACTTATGTTCTTGTCCGCTTTCGAAAGCCGCGCATATTGAGCGACTTGGTTTGCTGCGGAGGCGTCTGTGTCCATCACTCTTCGTCGATCACAGTCTTTCGTATCTTTGGGCGGTCCATCAGCCGACGACGATTTTGACGTCATGGACGGCGAGGCCAGGATAGGCCGCATCTACTTTCAACCTGCATGTTCGCGGCCTTGGCGATGGAGCTTGTCTCAGAGACTAGCCGCCGACAAACGAGGTCGAGCAGATAGCAGGGCTTTGGCATTGCAAGCGTTGATCGACGCGTATGCCAGCATCCAACAGTATGGTGAGGGCTCTTCGTCAATCCCGCGTGGGTCTGTTGAAGCCTTGCCGTAGTGTTGGCGCGTCCAATTTCTCGCCCCAATATTTAACGGCACCGTAAAGTGAAACGGTTCCGCTTAAACACGAAACAAAAAGACCCCGCCCCGGCCCACATTGCTCGTCGGGCTCTTTTCAATCTTAGTATCACTCAGCATCTCCGCGACCCTTTCCAACTTATCCGTCTTCTCAGCTAGTCGGCGCCAAGCTGCTGCGAACCAATAGTGCGTTTGCGTGCTCGGGAAAGTCGTTTCGCCATCTGCTCACATTGTTTTGCGAACGCAATAAATCCTGTGCCTTGCTCATAAACGGGCTCCAGATCAAATTTTTAGTTCGGCACTAAACGTTCAGACTGAATCAGAGTTCCACCGCCGGGAGCGCCGAGACTAGGGGGCTATTCATTGCGCGTCCGCCCCCAAATAGGCTGGACACGAAGCCTTTTTTAAGTAGAATTTTTCCGCTTCCTCCAAGTACCCACGAGGGCTCGTCGTGCAAGCTGGCGGGCCCTCATTATTTTGTGGCGTAATGAAAAAGGCCCCGCTCCAAGATCGGGAGCTGTGACCTGCTCCCCAACTTGCCCTCGTTCATAAGGAGAGTCTGTTCCAGTTTTGCCCCTGATTGGGCGTGCTGCGAACTCGGTTGGTGTGAGCCCGTTGAGGCTCGTGTGCGGTCCTAAACTTCGAAGACACCAACAGTCTTAACGATGAAACCGCTATGGACACAGACGTCGCAATGCTACGCACCCGAGGGCTAACGATAGTGGCCGATCATTCGAACAAAGACGCGTAACGCTGCATTTTCCAGCTTACCGCCTGTCATTGTCCGGGCTTCAAAAACGTCACGCCTGCCCGTTTGTCGGCGTCTTGGGGCGTCGGTTTGATGTCTATTTCTGACTTTAACTTATACTTCATGTTGATTTCTTATAATTTCCAGATTGTGGTCATGATGCAGACCTATGAGCAAAGTGCAAGCAGCTCCACGCTCGGGTAACGAGCAGTCGAAACCTGACGGCTTTGTCGGAAGCAAGCTTCTTATCGGAAGCGGCATAGTTGTCGCTGTTGCAATCAGCTTCGGCTCTTTTTGGATAATGAAGCGCACCGACAGCGGCCCGGAAGCACTTACGGTAACAACAGTCAGACCGACCGAGACTATTCGTCTTGCTCCTCAACCGGAGCCGAAAGCAAAAGCTGCTCCGACTGCCCAGCCCGTCGTCCAACCACCACAGGGGACGATGAAACGCATGGAAGCCATTCAGGGAGCGTTCTCCAAAAAGTAGTCGCAACACTGGGGGTGCCCATTGAAAGTGCCCTACAAAGATTTTGGACGGGCTCGTCGCCAAAGTGTCAGACGCGAATTCCATCATCCAGGAATTCTCGTCGCTGCAGATTGCAAACGCTGGGCGACCACCATTATCGATATTTCAGAAACCGGTGCTCAACTGCAGCTGGGCAATAACGCAAACGTACCTGGCGAATTGGTGCTGCTAATTGGCGGCAAGAACGCCATCCAACGTCAGTGTCAAATCGTTTGGCGATCTACGGACCGGTTAGGTGTTAAATTCATAGGGCGACAGGCAAAGTCAACGAGCAACGTTCCGTGAAGACGAGAACGGGTGTTGATTCCCCAAAGCGGGCAACATCTTTCTGCCTCATGCGGATAACTATCTAAGTATCATGCGTAAGAGTAAGCGTGAACAAACATGGGCGATCTACCGGCTAGCGTCCAAAGCCATCTACCTCGGTCAGGTGACGGCGGCGGACGAAGACAAGGCCATCAAAGTCGCCATCAAACAGTTGCCGGTAACCAACCCGCACCATCAGCAGAAGCTGGTGGCGAGGAGGGCTAGCTGTGGAGCCTCAACAGGTTGTCCTCGGATAGACCGAGGCGACTGATGGGCGTGTTGGCCTGCACCCGGTTTGGATGACACGCAGTTAAGCGAATCCAGCCTTCTGCTCGTACTCCATAGGGCTCAGATAACCGATCGTCGAGTGCCAGTTGTAGAAGCGCTCGATGTAGTCGAACACATCTGCCCGTGCTTCATCGCGGGTCCGGTACGTCTTGTTGCCGGTTCGCTCGGTCTTCAGCGACGAGAAGAAGCTCTCCATCGCAGCGTTGTCCCACACGTTGCCCGAGCGGCTCATCGAACAGACGACACCGTTGTCAGCCATCAGCCGCTGGAACTGCTCCCTAGTGTATTGGCTGCCGCGATCGGAGTGATGCAGCAACGCATCGGGCTTGCCGCGGCGCCAGATCGCCATCACGAGGGCGTCTGTGACGAACTGCGCGGTCATGGCGGCACTCATCGACCAACCCACTACTCGCCGCGAGAACAGGTTCGATGACGGCGGCCACATAGAGCCAACCTTCCGCTGTCCAGACATAGGTGAAGTCAGCGATCCATTTGCGGTTGGGAGCCGCAGCTTCAAAGGTGCGGTCGAGCACGTTCGGAGCGACGGCGCCCGCCAGCCGCTCACCCAAATCGGGCGGTAGGCGGCGCCGGCGCGGGCGTGATTTGAGGGCCTGTAGCCGCATCAATCGCTCGATCCGGTGCAGACCGCACGATACGCCTTCCGCCAGCAAGTCCCGCCACACCCGCCTGGCGCCGTAGGTCCGATCGCTCGCCAGGAAGCTCGCACGTACCTTCGCAGCAAGCTCTTCATCGGCCCGGCTGCGCTGACTGCGTGGTCGGCTCAGCCAGCTATAGAAGCCACCTCGCGAAACACCGAGCGCCTCGCACATCCAGTCTGCGGCCCAGATCCCCCGGTGCTTCGCAATGAAGGAAAACTTCACGTCGATTCCTTCGCGAAGTAGGCCGCGGCTTTTTTTAGAATGTCCCGCTCCGCCTTCAGCTTCGCCACTTCGCGCTTGAGACGTGTGATCTCGAGCTGCTCCGGCTTCATCTGGCCGTTGCCGGGAAAGGCGTGCTGCGGATCGTCGGAGAACTTCTTCACCCAGTCGCGGAGTTGCGACGTGTGAACGTTCAGGTCCTGCGATGCCTGCACATAGGATACGCCTCGATCCTTGATCAGGCGCACAGCTTCAAGCTTGAACTCCCGCGTAAACTTCCGTCGCTCCATGATCCACCTCCAGCTCCATCAAAACACCTAACTCGGTGTCTTTGGAACCGGGTGCAGGCCATAGACCTCAGGTTGTGTCCGGTTATCGTCGGAGCCGACGTTCGTGAGGCGCGCGAATACGCAGCGAGGCGACCCAATGTCCGCGCCGACGATCAAGTTCGATGACGGCGCCGTCTGTGAACGGATGATGGCAAGTGGAGTGGACTGGTCGGACGCGCTTTTATTGGTCGGCCAGCTAACCGCCTCGCAGATTGCCTCTGCGTCAGTCGCAGCGTTCTGGCCCAAGGACATACCCTCAACTAACTATCAGGAGATGCGCGCTTCGATCTGCAAAAATCCATGGGCACCATGCACCGGCCGTGGGTCAGACCGATCATCTTGATCACTTGCCTGAGTGGCTCCTCCAAATTGTGTGGGCCCTAACCGCACCACTGGTCGAGGAGTCGTCCAAGCAACATTGCGGTTCGGCCAGTAGCTCGGCGCTATTATTGGTTACGGAGCCCATCAATTAGTTCGGCGTATGTCTGAGCTGCACTCATGCTGGATGTCCTTTTGTAGTGATCCTCATTGACGCGCGGGTCTCGGTGATCAAGTAGCGCGCTTCCTAGATAGGGCATATCGCCGCCATAGATTGCTGCCGTGGAGCTCACAGCAGTGCGGAACAGATGGGGACTGACTGATATCCCAATTGCTTCCTCGGTGATCTTGGAAATTAGCGTTGAAATGTTGTTGGGGAGCATAGCAGCGCCTCGCGTCACTGACGGCCACAGCGAATTACTGGGCCGATCCGGTCGCAAGAGAACAGGCCTATAAAGGTCGATATACTTGTCGATGATTGGCCTGATCAGGCTCGGCATTTGGCGTTCGAGAGGATTGCGCGACTTGGTCATTTGCTTTGGCAATGTAATCCACCAGACGCCGGCGATGTTGCGAAATGTTGTACCTATTTGGAGCCCGGCAAAGTTCTTGGCTCGGATCGGACAAAGGCTCAGGAACGCGATCATCGTGGCATTGCGCACGCGCTTGGCACGCTCTAGGGGCGAGCAGTCGGACAATTCCGCCTCGATGATCAGCGCCATTGCGGCTTCGAGCAATCTCTCGGAGAGCACTAGCCGGTCATATTTCGACTTTGGCTGCATGGTGAAGGCGATGTCCTTCTCGATTTCCGAGAGCCAGCGAAAATCTGCTTGACGCGCCAATACCTCAGAACATCGCCGCAGCTTGTAGATGCAATTCCACACCGACACGGACCTCACACGGGACTGCAGTTCTCCGATGTAGTTAGCGACGTTCTCCGGCGTTGTGTGAGCTGCCGCTAACGCGTTGCGATCGAGAGCGCCTGTCCTTTCCAGAAAATCAAGGAACATACCGTAGCGGCGAGCAATGTCGAGGCGGCTTACCTCCGCCAAGTGGGCGGCAGAGCCACCTTGCTGGAAGCGGTACCCGGGCCGGCATGCTTCCTCCCACGCGCGCTGGTCGGACGCCGGCCAGTCGGCAATGGGCAATGACTGCGGACCTCCCTTGGTGGGCCGGCTTTTTGTTCTCGGCATCTCACTCGTCCTCGTTGTCTTCTTGGCGGCACTGCAGCTGTTCGCGGATGAGTTCACCAAAGATCTCGCTGGCTTGGGTGTTTTCTAGGCCAACGTAGGAATTCATGGTGGTGGTGATGCTCCGATGTCCAAGAACCAGCCGCACGAGCTCGTAGTTGCCGGGGTATTTCTTTAGGAGCAGGGCCCCGGCCGCATGACGAAACTGATGCACCGTGATCCGCAGTCCGGTCGCCTTCTGGATCGTGTTGACGATCTGTGTTCCGAAGGATACCGACTGCTTGGCGCCGCCACGCTGGCCTGGAAACAGCCAATCCTCGTTAGCCCCCCGTAACATGGCTGGGCGGAAGTCGTGGACGTATTCGTCGATGAGAGCGGTGAGGACCGCATCCAGAGGAAACTCGAGCTTCACTCGGTTCTTGACGTCGTAGTTTGGAAAAACCAGCCAGTAGTTCGATCCGGGTCCAGCCGGCTTGATCAGATTGGTGTCCAACCGAACATTGGTGAGATTGCTTCGCCGAACTGGTGCGACCGTGAGGATCGCGACCGCGACGGCGATTTGGGCAAGCAGACCAGCGGCAATTGGGGCCTGATCGCGGCGAGAACGGGCCTGCGCCATCAATTGATCCGGCAGACTGACAACTCGCTTCCACACACCTTCGGTTAGCACCTGGCGGATCAGGGCCATGTTCTTGTCTGTTAGCCCGCTCTGACGATGCCGTGCGAGGGTGGCCCGCAGGTCATCGAGCCGTTCGAGCCCTTCCCATCTGATACAACGCGTGGCCCTTGCGGCGCTCAGGAGGTGGCAACAGAGGTCGATGGTGAAGGTCTTGGGGACTTCTCCGTTTTGCTCCCAATAGGAGTTGAGAACCTTCTCCACGACGTCGGGATCGAGCAGTGCTTCAAACGACGTGAGCGATTCAATTGGGATGCCAAGCTTGACTGCTCGCTTCGCCGCCAGGAGAAACTCGCGTCGGCGCGTTGCAATCGTTCCTGCCTTACAAGGGTGAAGACGCTGCCCAGAGCGGCTGCGGCGGACCTTGCCTAGACCTTGGAGATAGGCTTCTAGCTGAGCTCGCAGCCCTTGCGGAAAATCCTGCCAGCTGAGATCGCTGCGCGCCTTGACCGGTGGTTCGACAAGGTGACGGGAGGGCCAACCTTCCACGACATCGATCTGGGCATTCCACAACCGGGCCAGGACGCGGCGCGGTACCGCATGAGTAGCCCGTGCCATCTCTCGGGATCGGTAGGCGAAATAGCCGTCTACAATGCTTTCGTCGACCGCTGCCGGGGCAATCCCCTGGCCCGAGCAGTACCGCATCAAAGGGGCAAGCCGGTATCGGTCGTGCCGCGCCGACAATTGCACATAGAGGCGCGCCCAGTCCGAGCTCAGCGCTGTCCCATGGCGCGGGACTGATCGCTCCTTGTGGAGCCACAGAAGCGCAGCCTTGGCGTTAGATTTGTGGTTGGCTAGCGTCTTTGCAGTAATGCCTAAGGGGACGTGGTGCAGCTGCCGCAGGTAGTTTTTGATGGCGCTATAGCGGGCCGGAATTACCTCCGGTGGCCTGTCCAAGAACTTCGCGATCTGCCGAAGCGAGCATACCCAGTGCGTTCGGGTAGGCATCGATAGCTCGTCCGCCGCTTCGATGGTCCTTACAGCGTCACGAACCGTGGGCTCGAACAGCGTGTTGGTGCTCATTGGGAGGGTCCTTCCTTGCCGGCACTTGGATGGGGATGGACGTAAGTAGATGTCCATGTATTTTAGGATAATGTCAACAATATATTGCGCGAATGTACTTGCATATTCGTTCCTAATCTTGGTTCTACTTCATTACTCGTCATGTATACTGATGTATTGCAATGGACGATCATTCCGCGATAGAGGCCGAAGACTTCGGAAAGCCTTGAGCACACGATCGGCAGCTCTGGTTCGGAGTGATGCCGCGCCATGATTATTGCTCGCTTGTCGAGAGACGCTGGCGCGACTTGAGCCACTGCAGGAGCGCGGCCTCGCTGTAGCGGATGGAGCGGCCTATCCGAATGTATGGTGGGCCGTCGCCGGTCATCCGGGCCTTGGCCAGCCAGGAAGTGCTCACCTTCAACAGCTTGGAAGCTTCCTTGGGGCACAGCAGGTTGAGGTGGATGCCGGAAGGCTTTTGCGGTGCCGCCGAGCTAGCCGGCGCTGGAGGCGCTGCCGAGCTAAGAAACGAAGTGCGAATTGCCATTGCGCAGTTCCTCAGGTCTCCGATCACCCGGCACCGAACGGCCGGGATTGGCGGTCAACCTGAGGGACAAACGGGCAATCGTCACGTGAACACAAACACCCCTCGGTCACAGGGGTTTTTGTTTTTTGTTCGCCTTGCCTAACTTGAGGCGCTTGCTGCTGCGATCGAGCCGTCTTAACAGCGCGATTTTACTTACCGCACGCATTCGGGGATCAAGTAACCGCTCGAGTTCGTGCGCCGCCTCGAAAGCTTTCCCTTCCGGCTCCCCGGTATCGCGGTTAGCCGAAAGCACGAATCGAACAGCATTGAGCTTGCATATGCGAGCCACCGCCAGGGTGAAGTCGTCATGCCAATCCTTCTGAATACGTCCACGCCTGGGCTTTGGTAACGTGCTCAACAGCCAGGTTGCGACCCTGGCGCCATGAGCAATAGTCCCCGCACGACGTCGAAAATCAGCCAGGAATTTTCGAGCGTGTTCTACCGAGCCGATTTCGGGATTTTCCGAAAGTGCAAAGGCAACTTGGCCAACGACCTCGATGACGTGAGTGTGGTGGATGCCTTCCTCTCCGGCTCCAAGAATGTCTTGGACCTCCTCAAGACGAGTCGCGAGTCCATTGAGGGAGTGCTCGATATCCTCGATAGCGAGCTTAGCACCGCTCACTTGGTAGTCACCTTCCGACGTGGCCCATTGGCCGATGGCTTGCCCCATTTTTGAGCGGACGAACGATTTGTCCTTTCGTGAAAGTGGACGAAACCCAAGCTTTGAAATCACATCATGCAACGTGATCTCAATTTCATAGAGGGACGAGAACGATGCGCCGGATCTTGGGAGACGGGCCATTGTCCATTCGTACCTTCTAACGAAGATGCCGTCCCTACTTGCATGACCAAGGGCAACGGACGTTGGCATGCTACGCGAATGGGTCTTTCTCAGGTCCGAGCGTGTAATCGCGTCCTCGGTGAGGTGAAAGACCCGGTGGCCTTTGCCGCCAGCTTTGATTCGCTGTCCCATGGCATTCGTGCCAAGGCACTTCGCAAACTCTGGCGCAATCCCGGCATCGGCTTTGCTGACTTGCTCGACAAGGTCGAGGGCCAGCTCACGCTGGCCGAGCGCACGAGGCCACGCAATGGGCGCAGAAATGGCGGGGGTGCTTACGATGTTCGACGTGATCGTGCAAATTCAGGCGCCTGCGGTCGCCATACCCAACCGTTAGCGAGGACGGCGAGGCGAGTTTGCCGGGAGGCGAGTAGGATAAGCTGCCCTTACCATTGCAGGAGGTGCCTATGGACTTTTCAAAAATCGACGAAGACTTTCGGAAAGAAATCGTTCGCGGCGGTGAAGCCTACATGGATGGCCAAGTTAAGATCGCAACCGCAGCCGACGCACGAGCATCCGGTCTAGCAGGCATGATGATTGGTGCTGCAACGGCGCTCACGGTGGGCGTCGTCATCGCTCTCTTCAATCCCACATGGGCTGTATTTACGGCGCGTCTCCCGTTTGTCCTCGGGGGAGCCACCGCGGCGGGTTGTTTTCTTTTCGGAGCGATACTGTGCGTCCGAGCAATTCAACCGGTGAATTTCTGGTTGCCAGGTTGTGAGCCGGAGGCTTGGCAGAGCGATGTGGCCACGGGTCGCCTGTTGAAAGATTGCTATGGCGAGCGCGCCCAGCACATCCAAGAATGCATCAACGACAATAGCGCGACGATCGCTCGCAACGCTCGCTTGTTCAAATACGGGACGTGGCTAGGTATCGCGGCGCCATTCGCCGGGCTGCTCGTTTGGGGACTCGCGTCAGTTTGTCGATTTGCGGGATAGCCCGTGACTACTTCTTCTTCCTTTTTTTGGCGAATTTCTTGTATTTCTTTGCGGCCCGGGGCCGCGAGGTGAAAGTGCCATCCGCGGCGCGGCGCGATATCTTTACGACCGGTTTGCTCTTCTTGACCATGTAAATACCCCGCTCACTTGCCCGGCTTGTTAGGCCGTGTACTCATAAATTGGGCTTGCTGGATCATCCTGTCCAAAATCCGTTGCTCCCCAGCCAAAGCGGACGTTTGAGAATCGTCGGTCAAGACTGATCGTCGTCCGGCCGTTGCGAGCGATAGCAATCGAAACCGCCAGCCTAGGGTCCGGACTCATTAAATCCACCAAACGAGGGCGGCTGCAAGGCAGACGGACGCTAGATAGTTTCGGGCCA
>JAIESR010000065.1 GCA_019745775.1 Xanthobacteraceae bacterium
ATCTGAGCCCTATGGAGTTCGAGCGGAAAGCTGGATTCGCTTAACTGCGTGTCATCCAAACCGGGTGCAGGCCAGATCGTAGTCTTTAAGCAAATCCTTGCACTCTTCTGTACGATAAAAGCTCTCCTCAGCAAGGTCCTGTAGTCGGGCAATCGCTCGAAAAATCTTGGCCTTAGTCATTCTTGGAGCGGGACCGCGCCTTGAAGCCATATATGATCGCAAATAGTGGGTCCGGGCACGGAATAGCTGTGAGAGAACAGAATCAAACTCGCGAACGGCCCTAGTTGGCATTGCTCCCCCTTGAAAATGCTAGCCACCCGGAGGACGGAGGCCTAGCAGCCATGTTTTGGGCCTCAATAAACAAACGATTCGTTCGGAACATTAGCAGTTACCCGTACGCGCTGGAATTCTCTTATTTTCCAAACACCCACAACAGCGTGCTGATCGCAAAGCTGAGTGCGAGCGTGATCAGGATCGCGTAGTAGATCAGCTCGCCTCTGGTCGTGGGCTTGGGCGCGCCGCCCTGCTGCTCGCGCCGCGGCAGATAGCGGCGCAGATAGGGCCACATCATCGCGACCATCAGGATCGCGGTTCCGAGAGCAATAAGGTAGCGCATCGTGCGGTCGATCCCTGCGGCACTGTGCTCGACCGCTCGTCCCCGCGAAGGCGGGGACCCGGAATTGCGGCCCTGGATTCCCGCTTGCGCGGGAATGAGCGGAGGATAGGTTGCTCATTCTCCGAAGTAAGGCGACGACGCGCAATGACCGAAAAGAAATTCACCACCGCCCTCATCGTCGGCGCCGGCGCCGGCCTCTCCGCCTCGCTGGCGCGCGTCTTGAGCCGGGAGGGCATCAAGGTCGCGCTGGCGGCGCGCACGACCGACGACCTGCACGACCTCGCGGTCGAGGCCCAGGCCGAGACCTTCGCCTGCGACGCCTCGAAGCGCGGCGACGTCGAGAAGCTGTTCGCCAATCTCGACGCCACCGTCGGCGCGCCCGAGATCGTGATCTACAACGCGAGCTATCGCACGCGCGGGCCGTTCGTGGAGCTTGACCCTCAGGAGGTCGAGAAGTCGATCGCGGTCACCGCCTATGGCGCATTCCTGGTGGCGCAGCAGGCGGTCAGGCGCATGCTGCCGAACGCCCGCGGCGTCGTCCTGTTCACCGGCGCGTCGGCGGGCGTGAAGGGCTATCCGCAGTCGGCGCCGTTCGCGATGGGCAAGTTCGCGCTGCGCGGGCTTTCCCAGAGCATGGCCAGAGAACTTCATCCGCAGGGCATTCACGTCGCGCATGTGGTGATCGACGGCGGCATCAAGAGCGCGCGGCGCGCCGAGCCGGCCGACAAGCCCGCGAGCCTGCTCGATCCCGACGGCATCGCGGCGAGCTACCTGCACATCATCCACCAGCCGCGCAGCGCGTGGGCGACCGAGATCGAGCTGCGGCCGTGGGTGGAGAAGTTCTAGCCGCGGCAGGATCAGCAGCGCCGATGAAAAGCCCGGTATTGGTCGGATCGAGGCCAGTATCTGCTGAGACGCCGCAAATCGTTCTCAAATAATTCCCCGGCCGCGGGGGTTCCGTGCTAGGAATCCCCATGAATTCCAGCAGCAGCGATTTGCGGCCCCGCCAGAACGGCGGGCGCACAGGCACGCCTGCACCATCAGGCACGCCTGCACCAGGGAGAGCACCGTGAGCGATCACAAATTCAAGGTCGGGCAGTCGGTGCATTACACGTCCGGGCCGAACGGCCGCGGCAGCGCAAGCGGCGGCTACAAAGTCACCCAGCTGCTGCCGCCCGAAGGCGAGGACCACCAGTACCGGATCAAGAGCGCGAGCGAGCCCCACGAACGGGTCGTCAAGGAGAGCCAGCTCGCCCGGGACTGACACCGGTCCGGCGACTCTGCGTCAGCGAAAGCGTGATTGTGAAAGCGTGATGATCAAATTCGACTACCAAAGCCCGGCCGAATTGTTCATGGCCAAGCGCAAGGGCGGCACGCGGCAGCCGCTCGGCTACCGCCGCTTCGGCACGGCGGCCGAGGCGATCCGTTTCGCGGTCGAGGAATTCCCCGCGGTGCGCACCTTGGGCGCGTGGCTCCAGATCGGCGACGAGCGCTACGACGCCGACGGCATTCAGCAACTCTACGACAGCGCCGACTATCCGCTGAAGCGCGCGAACTGAGCCCGCACTCACTTCACCACGAAATCGAAATACGTGTCGCGGTACGGTTCGTTGCGCAGCGTGAAGTGCCACCATTCGCGGTCGTAGGGATAGAAGCCGCCGCGGCGCATCGCGGCGGCGAGGACCTTGCGGTTGGCCTGCGCCTCCGCGCCGACCGCGCGGCTCGACGGCCACGACTGCACGCCGAAGAAATCGAAACGCGTGCCCATATCGACCTCGACGGGCGCCTGCCCGGGAGCCAGCCGCACCATCGTGAGGTCGACGGTCGAGCCGCGCGAATGGCCGGAGCGGTTGGAGATATAGCCCAGCCGGAACAGGTCCCGCTTGTCGACGTCGGGGTAGAAGTCGGCCTTGCGCTTCACGTCCTTGACGTCGCGCGCCCAGCGCACGAAGTGCGCGACCGCGCGCACCGGCCGGTAGCAGTCGAAAACCTTGAGGCCGAAGCCCTGCTTCGCGAGATCCTGCTGCACGCGCGCCAGCGCCGACGCCGCCGGACGCGTCAGCAGGCAGCGCGCGGCTTCGTAGCCGTCGATACGCGCGCCGACGAAATTGTCGTCGCCGGAATAGCGCATGTCGACGACGAGCCCCTCGGCCACCGTGGCGGCATCGACAAAGCCCGCGGGCATCTTGGCCGGCGCAGGCACCTGCGCTTGCGCCGAGAGCGGGGAGACGAGCGTGAGCAGGATCACAGCGCGGAGAATACGCCTGATGGCAATCGTCATGGTCCCTGGCTATCACGGAAACTGATGATCCGGCAGCGCCGGAATGAGCAGGTGGCGCCGCTTGCACCGACGGCTCCCTCTCCCCGTTCTTACGGGGAGGGGGTGGGGGTGAGGGGCAAACGCATCGTTCGTCGTATTGAGAGTCCCCCTCACCCGGATTGCTTCGCAATCCGACCTCTCCCGCAAGCGGGGCGAGATGACTCGCGGCGCCAGCCCTCCAGGCCGATTAATCACGTTTCGGCATCCACATCGGGCCGATACCCGTATAAAAGGTGGGTGACGCCGCGCCGGCTCCCCGGACGCGGTATTTTGGCCGCCCCGGGGGCGCAGGATTGATGGACGCAGACGCCGCTCGCAGCCAGCTTGCCGCGGCCCTGGTGCGCACCGGCACCGGGGACCGGGCTGCGTTGCGTATCGTCTATCAGGATTCCTCGGCGAAGCTTTTTGGCGTCCTGCTCCGTATCTTGAAGGACCGAAGCGAGGCCGAGGACGTGCTGCAGGACGTCTATGTGACGGTGTGGCGCAAGGCCGCCCTCTTCAATCCGGAGAAGGCGAGCCCGATCACCTGGCTGGTCGCGATCGCCCGCAACCGGGCGATCGACCGGCTGCGGGCGTCGACCCACGCCCGCCGTTCGGCGCCGCTCGAGGAGGCGGCGGAGGTCCGGGACACCACCCCCGGCGCGCTCGATATGGTGGTGAAGGCGGAACAGCAGGCGCGGCTGGGAGAATGCCTGGGCGAGCTTGAAGAGAAGACGTCGCAGGCGATCCGTTCGGCGTTTCTCGACGGCGTGACCTACGAGCAACTGGCGGAGCGCATGGGCGTTCCGCTCGGAACGATGAAGAGCTGGATCCGGCGTGGACTGTTGAAGTTGAGAACCTGTCTGGAACGATGAGCGACGCGACCGACCATATCGCACCTGAGGACGAGAGCCGCGTACTCGCGGCCGAATACGTCCTGGGCGTGCTCGGCGCCGAGGAGCGGCGCGCGGTCGAGGCGCGCATGGCCGAACAGGCTTCGTTCGCGCGCGAGGTCGAGGCGTGGGAAGAGCGCCTCGGCGGCATGGCGTCGTATGTGACGCCGGCGACGCCGCCCGCGCACACCTGGTTCCGCATCCAGGCCTCGCTCGGTGCGCAACCGCTCACGACAGCGGTGCCTGCGCCCTCGATCTGGCAGAGCCTGTCGTTCTGGCGCGCGTTCAGTCTCGGCTCGTCGGTGCTCGCCGCCGCCTGCGTCGCCGCGCTGGTCTTCGTCGGCACGCGTCCGCCGCCGACCTTGCAGCCGCAGACCCGCGATCCGCTGCTCGCGACCCTGACCGGCACGCAGACCAAGATGCCGAATTTCGTCGCCACCATCGGCGCCGACGGCCACAGCCTCACCATCGTGCCGGCCGCGCTGCTCACCGCCGACAAGCGCTCGATGGAGCTGTGGCTCATTCCGCAAGGCGGCAAGCCGGCGTCCCTCGGCCTGATCGCGCCCGGAGCGCCGGTGCGCATCAACATTCCCGCCGAATTGCTGAAGCAGGTCGGATCGGGCGCCACGCTCGCCGTCTCGCTCGAACCGCTCGGCGGCTCGCCGACCGGCCAGCCCACCGGCGAAGTGATCGCGCACGGCAATCTGGCGCGGCTGTAGAACTCGCTCTACTTTACGCCATTTTTGTAGGATGGGTTGAGCGCAGCGAAACCCATCATCTTTCCGCACGAGGACTTGATGGGTTTCGCTGCGCTCTACCCATCCTACAATTTGCCTTCACGCGAAACCCATCGCGCCTGGTCCGCAGATGACGAACTACCGGCGAAACTTTATTTCCGGCGGCAGTTACTTCTTCACCGTCAATCTGGCCGATCGCCGGCTGCGGCTCTTGACGGACCACATCGACATTCTTCGCGCAGCATTTCGCGACACACGGGCGCGGCATCCTTTCACGATCGACGCCATCGTCATCCTTCCGGATCACCTGCATGCCATGTGGACCTTGCCCGAGGGAGATCGTGACTTTGCAACACGCTGGCGACTGATCAAATCTGGCTTTTCTCGCGGCCTGCCGAAAGGCGAATATGTCTCGACCAGTCGAGTCGACAAAGGCGAGCGCGGTATTTGGCAGCGCCGATACTGGGAGCACACTCTGCGGGATGAAACGGACTACGCGCGGCACGCCGACTACATTCATTTCAATCCGTTCAAGCACGGCCACGTAACGTCGGTGCAGGACTGGCCGCATTCTTCGTTCCACCGCATGGTGAAACTCGGCGCCTATCCTCGCGACTGGGTGGGCGCGTCGATGAGGATGATGTCAGCTTTGGCGAGAGATGATGGGTTTCGCTTCCGCTCAACCCATCCTACAAAAGAATCGCGGCGATGGGTTTCGCGCGAAGGCAAATCGCAGCAAATTGTAGGATGGGTAGAGCGCAGCGAAACCCATCAAGTCCTCGTGCGGAAACATGATGGGTTTCGCTTCCGCTCAACCCATCCTACGAGCTCCTCACCATGAGGAGCAACGATGTTATTTGCAATCGCCGACGCGATCCGCCTCGATCCTGGTGTGCACCTCCTGCATCACCTTGCCGAGCATCGAGGACGTCGCGACGATGGTCGCGGTGTAGCGGTCGCGCCGCTCGAATACGAATTCGCCGGCGACGTCCATGTCGAGCTGGCCGCGGCATTGCAGGCGCCACTTCAGGCGTTGCGGCGTGAGTTCATCCTCGACCTGCTCGCAGGCGGAATTGGTGGTGCCGTAGACCGGGCTGAACGTGCGCTTGAGATCGCTGACCTCGGCCTCGCGCAGGCAGCGCGACGTCTCCCGCGGCGGCCCGGTGATGCCGTTGATGGTCGGCGTCTGGATCGAGCGCCAGAGCCCGGCGTCGATGCCGTCGGCCCGCGCCGGCATCGAGGCACTCGCGACGGCGAGGCAAGCCGCCAGACCCAGACTCTTTGTACCGCGTGACATTCTTTTCGGGCTCCCGCGCCGCCATCACTATCGGCGAACCCTGACCGCCGCAAATCGCCACCGCAATTCGTGGCACCTCACGCGGCCGTGACGCAACCGAGCGACCGCGCCCGCATCCTCCGCCCTGCCCTGCCCGTATGTCCTGGCAACTCCCGTGGACCGAAGGCGGCAGGTTTCCCCCCGTACTGCCGCCCGTCGCCACAGCCCGCTGCGGCAACGCAGCGGGCTTCCTTTCTCCATGCGTCACCCATGCGGCTACCGCCCCGCGGAGCGCCGATACCGCCCGGTTTCTTCATCTAGATTATTGTCCGGCAATACGTTTTCCGGATCACAGCGCCGGAAAATGCGGCTCCCAGGGTACCGCCCTTAACCGGCGGTTAACCATACACGCGGCAAATCTTGCCCAGGGACTGGGAGGTAATTTTTTCCGACACGGGACTGACTTCCCGTCAACCTGAACCGAGGGCGACGCAAGTGGAAGCGGGCGCGGTTCCAATCACGCGTGTCGGCGGCCTCACGGCCGCACAACAATCATTCGGAGCCCATGACCGGGCCCGGCGGGGAACGATGACGGACGTAACGGCGGCTGCCGGACAGAAATTCAACCTGCCGGGTATCGGCGAAATCGGCACCATCCTCAAACGCGGCGACCTGGCACTGGCGATCGGCGTGATGCTGATCCTGGTGGTGCTGATCCTGCCGCTGCCGCCGATGCTGCTCGACCTCGCGCTGGCGCTGTCGATCATCTTCTCGGTGCTGATCCTGATGACGGCGCTGTTCATCCAGGCGCCGCTCGAATTCTCCGCCTTCCCGACCGTGCTGTTGATCTCGACCATGCTGCGGCTGGCGCTCAACCTCGCCTCCACCCGGCTGATCCTGTCGCACGGCCATGAAGGCACCGCCGCCGCCGGCCACGTAATCGAGGCGTTCGGCAATTTCGTGATGGGCGGCAACTTCGTGATCGGCGTGATCGTGTTCACAATCCTGATCATCGTGAACTTCGTCGTCATCACCAAGGGCTCCGGCCGCATCGCCGAAGTGGCGGCGCGCTTCCACCTGGACGCCATGCCCGGCAAGCAGATGGCGATCGACGCCGATCTCTCGGCCGGGCTGATCAACGAGGAGGAAGCGCGCCGGCGCCGCCGCGAGATCGAGGACGAGTCCGGATTCTTCGGCGCGATGGACGGCGCCTCGAAATTCGTGCGCGGCGACGCCATCGCCGGCCTCCTGGTGGTGTTCATCAACATCATCGGCGGCATGATCATCGGCATCGCCCAGCAGGGCATGCCGTTCGCGGAAGCCGCCCGCACCTACACGCTGCTGACGGTCGGCGACGGCCTGGTGACGCAGGTGCCGGCGCTGATCGTCTCGATGGCGGCCGGCCTGCTGGTGTCCAAGGCCGGCGTCGCCGGCGCCGCCGACAAGGCGTTGATGACGCAATTCTCCAGCTATCCGAAGGCGCTCGGCATGTCGGCGGCGGTGATGCTGGTGATGGCCATGCTGCCGGGCATCCCGGCGCTCCCGTTCCTGCTGCTGGGCGGCGGCGCCGGCGCGCTCGCCTGGTATGTCGATAAGAGCAAGAAGCAGGCCGCGGTCGCGCAGACCAAAGCCGCCGCCGACGCCGCCGCGCCGGCCGCGCCGGTCGAGGAACCGATCGCGACCGCGCTCAAGATCGACGACCTCAAGATCGAGCTCGGCTACGCGCTGTTGCCGCTGGTCAACTCGCCGGACGGCACGGACCGCCTCACCGAGCAGATCAAGGCGCTGCGGCGCTCGCTCGCGATGGACATGGGCTTCGTGATGCCGTCGGTGCGCATCCTCGACAACGTGCAGCTCGACGCCAACACCTACGTCATCAAGATCAAGGAAGTGGATGCCGGCTCCGGCCGCATCTGGCCGGGCCAATACATGGTGATGGACCCGATGGGCGCCCAGGTGACGCTGCCGGGCGTGCATACGCAGGAGCCGACCTTCGGCCTGCCCGCCACCTGGATCGACGCCGGCCTCAAGGAAGACGCCGCGATCAAGGGCTACACGGTGGTCGACGCCGCGACGGTGATGTCGACGCACCTGACCGAGCTGATCAAGGCCAACGTCTCCGAGCTGATCTCCTATGCCGAGGTCAACAAGCTGATCAAGGAGCTGCCGAAGGAGCAGGCCGACCTGGTCAAGGACATCGTGCCGTCGCAGATCTCGGTCTCCGGCATCCAGCGCGTGCTGCAGCTCTTGCTGGCCGAGCGGGTCTCGATCCGCGACCTGCCGACCATCCTCGAAGGCATCGCCGACGCGATCTCGTTCACCCGCAACCCGGCGGCGCTGGTCGAGCATGTGCGGGCGCGGCTCGCGCGCCAGCTCTGCGCGCAGTACACCTCGCCGGCCGGCCAGCTGCCGATCATCGCGCTGTCGGCGCGCTGGGAGCAGAACTTCGCCGAGTCGATCATCGGCCAGGGCGACGACCGCTCGCTCGCGATGCAGCCGTCGCGGCTGACCGAGTTCATCAACATCGTGCGCGAGCGCTTCGAGGACGCCGCCCGCAACGGCGAGGCGCCGGTGCTGGTCACCTCGCAGGCGGCACGGCCGTTCGTGCGCGGCATCGTCGAGCGCTTCCGCTCGCAGACGCCGGTGCTGTCGCAGGCGGAGATTCATCCGCGCGCAAGGCTGAAGACGGTGGGGAGCATTTGAGCGGGCGTGCCGGTCGTCCGGCAGGAACAGCGCGTACTAAGCGGGCCTGCGCCTTTCGGACGGTCGCGCGCGCTTGTGCGACCGCTGGCGCTCACCGCACATCCACTCGTCGTCGTGCGCCAGCGATTTGTACGAGGCCGCGACGCTGGCGTATGCTTCTCGCTCTTCGCCGGGCGGCGCTTTTCGCGCGGCACGGAGCGCGTCAGCGGCCAGCTTGCGAAATGTCTTCGACCTGCTGGCTGGCACGGTCAGGCCTTTCAGCGTTCGCGCTATCCGGGCGCGCGACTGTCGCCCTTTTTTCGGATTCATGCTCATCGGGAGAGACGCCATTCAGATGATCGGCTGAATGAGCTCCTTTGTCAGGATCGAGCCTGCGCCCTTTCTGCATCGCTATCAATGAAGAAATCGGCGAGGAAGCGCTTCGGGCCGGCTTTTGCGGTTAAAGAGGCCAAAAGCGCTGCGACTGGCGAAATCCGGTCCGCGTCGCCACATTTAAAACTGTCTCATATGAAATGAGAGAACTATGCTCGATCGGTCGCTCAGCGCAGAGTTCGAGAGCTATCGCAAGACGCTGGCCTCGGATGAAGCCAAGCGTGCCTTTGATGAAAAGATCGAGCGCCTGTTGAGCCGGCATGGCGTCGACTACGTGCGTGGATTTGTAGCCGCTCTCAGGGAAGCCTCGTGATATTTGGCGATCCACGACCGGCCGCGCCACCAGCGTGCCGCCCTACTCCGCCGGCTGTCCTGCAAACCGCGCCTTCCCGTCACGCTCGACCACCGGCGTGAAGAAGATCAGCAGGTTGGCGACGATGATGGTGCCGACCAGGAAATAGAACGTCGCGATCAGGCCGTAGCGGTCGGCGATCAGGCCGCAGACGAGCGGGCCGATGCCCGAGCCGAACGCCTGGATCGCGAACAACACGCCGATCGAGGAGCCGCCCATGTTGGGCGGCGTCGCGTCGAGCAGCCAGGCCTGCAGCACCGCCCGGATCGAGAAGAAGAAGAACCCGAGGAAGGCGATGAAGAACACGAAGGCGCTGGTGCCGCCGGCGACGATCATCGCCGCGATGATGACAGCCGTCATCGCCATGCTGCTCACGACGATCTGGCGGCGGCCCATCTTGTCGGAAAGATGCCCCGCGATCGGGCACGCGATGAAGCCCGCGGTCTGCAGCGCCGCCATGCAGGCGCCGATCCAGAACGGCGGATAGCCCATGTCGGTGGCGAGATAGATCGGCAGGAAGGTGAGCAGGCCGCCGTGCGTCATCGAGCGGAACACCGAGCCGGCGCACAGGAAGATCAGCGTGCGGTTGGCGAGCAGCACCTTGAAGTCGCGCAGCGTGTCGGCGAGCGTGCGTTTCGGCGCCGGGACCGCCGGCGCCGGACCGCCGGCGGTCAGCGTCTGGCCGAGCAGGACCAGGAGCACCACCGCCATGACCATGCCAGGGATCACGTTGATGATGACGACCTCGCGCCAGCTCAGCACCGCGAGCAGCGCGCCGGCGACCAGCGGCGCGAGCGCGTCGCCGACATTGCCGCCCATGCCGTGGATCGAGACCACCAGGCCTTTGCGGTCGGGGTAGCGCTGCGCCAGGAGCGGGATCGCGGTCGGATGCCAGAGGTTGTTGCCGATGCCGACCAGCGCCGCGCAGGTCAGGAGCAGCCAGTAGTCATGGCTGAAGCCCATCATCAGGTAGGGCGCCCCGATCCAGAACAGCGAGACCGCCATCAACAGGCCCTTGCGGCCGAAGGAGTCCACGAACAGCCCGCCCGGGACATTGGAAATCGCCCCGGCGATCGCCTGGGTGGTCAGGATCGAGCCGATTTGCAGGTAGGAGAGGCCGAGCTCGTTCCCGATCAGCGGCAGAAGCAGGTAGAAAGTCGCCGGATACCAATGGGTTAGAGAATGCCCGACGGTGATCAGCCAGACTTCCTTGAAGGATTTGCGGGCGAGGGCGTCGGCGGGTGCGGCAGGTGCGGTCATTTTGACCTTGTTTTTCGAGGATTCTGGCGCGTTTTTGCGCACCGGACGGCCGAAAGTCAAACAGGGCAGGCTCTTCTGGGCATGATCTTGTCCGAAAACCGGTTCCCACTTTTCGGGATCATGCCTGCCGGCGAAATCGTTCAACGTGGCGAAATCGTTCAACGTTTCGTGAGCGGCTTTACCACCCCTTCAGGAACCTTTGGCCACGCACTACGTTACCAAACGTCAGTGAAATCGGGGGGTTACTGCCGCACGCGCCCGCAAGGGCCGAACGGAAACTTTGTGCCTGAGAGTACCCGTATGAAGGGCGGTAAGGAGCCGTGAACCTTTTTGCGGGTTGCCGCGACCAACCTTCAGGAGCCCCCTCGCGGGAGGAAGCGATGAACAACTCTTCGATGTTCACTGCGGATAGGATGACCCACCTCAAGATCGTGGTTGTCGCACTGGTTTGCGCGACGATGGTCGCCGGCATCGGCGTCGCGGCGCGCATCACCGACGGCACCACGACGGCCGGTGGGCTGCAAGCCACCGTGATCAAGGCCACCGTCCCGGTGACGGCCGCCAACGACGGCAACCCGGTCCGCTGATCCGGTTGGAATTCCTCAGTTCAGGCCGGCCCCGAGGCATTCTGGGGCCGGCCTTATTCATTTCGGGGACTGACCAAAGAAGCCTATTCGTCGAACGGCGCGAGCCTGGGCCGCGCCACGGCCTTGGGCGCCGGCTGCGCCGCCTGCGTCGTCAGGTTGAGCACCGCGTTCGCGCGGAGCTGCGGCGGCAGCCGCTCGGGGATGAACCGCCAGGCGCTGATCAAGCCGGCCAGCGCGACCGCGATCAGCGCCATCATCAGCGTTGCCGCCATCCAGCCGCGGCCGCCGTGCTTGAGAACCGTCTTCTCCACCACGGCCGGCGAGCCGCGCGTGCTCATCGGCGCCGGCGGCACGAAACCGCGCGGCACGATATCCGGCGCGTGGGTGTGGAGCCCGTCCTCGGGGACCGGCTCGGCCGTCGCCGTTCGTGCCGCCGCGGCCTGTGTGCCTTGCTCGCCCGCCACCGGCAGCAGCGCCGCGAGCTCGGCGAGCTTGAGCTCGGTCTCGGCGATCGCAGGCGGCGTCGCGGCAGGCTTCGCCTCAGCGTTCTTCGCTTCGTCCGGCTTGGTCTCGCCGGCCGGCGTCGCCGGGGCGGGCGCACCCGCTTCCGCGACGACCGTGCCGGCCATGGATTCAGCAGGCTTGAGTTCAGCAGGCTTGAGTTCCGCCGCGGCCCCTTCGGCGGGCGGTGCCAGCGCCGGTGCCGCCTCGGCCGCCGCCTGCTCTTCCGGCATCTTCGACGACGGGATCGCCGGCGCGACCTGCTCGACGCCCGCCATCTTCGGCTTGATGCGCAGCCAAAGCTGCGGATCGGGCTCGACCGACTCGACCATCAGGTGCAGATCGCCGAAGCGCCGCTCCCAGATGCGCACGATGCCGCGGAAGGTCGGATCGACCTCGAGCAGCGCGGCCGCGCCCTTGCGCTCCTCGTAGTCGAGCGTGCCGAGCACGTATTCCGCGGCGAGCGCGTTGAGCTCGTCGTTGCTTACGACGTCAGACATTGCTCGATCTCGGACAGGCTGCGCCGCAACGACGCCTTGAGCAGGCTCGCGGGAATGTCGAGCTTGCCGGCGAGCTGCTCGCGCGTGAACGCGCCATAATAGGCGAGCAGCAGCATGCGCTGGCGATCGGGCTCGAGGCGGCCGATGCAGGTGAGCAGGCGCTTGAGCTCTTCGGTGAGCTCGCGCCGCGACAGTGCGCCGGGGCTCTCGTTGTCGGCGATCTCGGGATCGGCGTCGCTCGCGACGATGTCGGGGCGGCGCGCGAGATCGATGGCGCGCGAGCGCGCGATCGCCATCATCCAGCCCATCGGCGAGGCGAGCGCCGGATCGAACTTGGCGGCGGTCTGCCAGATGTGGAGGTAGGTCTCCTCCATCACGTCGGCGGCGAGTTCGTGGCGGCGCACGATGCGCAGCACCACGCCATAGATCTTCGCCGAGGTCGCCTGGTAGAGGCGCTCGAACGCACCGGCGTCGCCGTTGGCGACGGACGCCAGCATCAGTGAGATTTCAACGGCCGTCGACGTAGACATTGACCCCTCGGCCCGGCCCCCGGGAATGACCTTGAGGGGACGGATTATCGCCGACCACCCTCACCTGTCGAGTGCCGCGGCCATGAATATCCAAGGCGTCAAAACGCCCCGGATGGGTCAAAGTCCAAGGAACTAGGCCGAATTTCAGGCGCGGGCGCTGTTGCGCATCATGCCGATGGCGTCGAGCTCGGCCTGCTCGCGGGCCTCTTCCTCGGCCCGTTCGCGCATCTGGTCGCGTTCGTCGAGCAGCTCGACCTTCTTGAGCTCCTCGAAGGCTTCGCCGAGATGCGCTTGCGCCTCGTCGAGCTGCCCACGCAGCTCGGCCACCGAGCGCTTGAGATTCTCCCGCCGCTGCATCGCCGCCTTGGCATAGGTCGGATAGGCGAAATGCGCGGGATCGTGGATGCCGGCGCGGTCCTGTTCGGTCTTGATCTCGCGCTCGAGGTCGCCCGCGATGCGATCGAACTCGGCGATCATGCCCTCGATCTGTGCGACCCGGCGGCGCTTTTCGTCGACCTGAAACTTTTTCAGGCGGATGAGCGTTTCGCGTGACTTCATCGACTCTTACTCCCCCGAAGTCCCGGTTCCACGGCGCGACGGCGCGCAACGCAGCCCGGAAACAAACGCCGTGTCTGCCGCGCAGAGGCGAATTCAGCCCTCCGCCGGCAGAACCATGCGGGGCAGTCTGGCCCGACAGTGTTAGTTTTCGGTTTCCAAGGCACCGAGTATTTGCTCAAGGCTTTGATATCCCTGCCCAAGACCGGTCGATTCTTCCTTGGCCTGGGCCAGAAACCGCTCCAGAGGCCCGTGCAGGCGGATGGCCTCGTCGACCTCGGCGCTCGACCCCGGCCGGTAGGCGCCCAGCCGGATCAGCTCCTCCATATCCGCATAGGTCGCCATGACCTGGCGCGCCCGCACCACCACCGGCAGGTAGGCCGGATCGGCCGCCTTCGGCATGGTCCGCGATACCGACTTGAGGACGTTGATGGCGGGGTACCGCCCGCGCTCGGCGATCTGGCGCTCCATCACGATATGGCCGTCGAGGATGGCGCGCACGGCGTCGGATACCGGCTCGTTGTGGTCACCGCCCTCGACCAGCACCGTGAACAGGCCGGTGATGGTGCCCTCGCCGGTGCCGGGCCCGGCGCGTTCGAGCAGCCGCGGCAGTTCCGTGAATACCGTCGGGGTATAGCCCTTGGCGGTCGGCGGCTCGCCGGCCGACAGCCCGATCTCGCGCTGGGCGATGGCGAAGCGGGTGACCGAATCCATCAGCACCAGCACGTCCTTGTCGATGTCGCGGAAGAACTCGGCGACCGACAGCGTGAGATAGGCGGCCTGGCGGCGCATCAGCGCCGGCTCGTCGGAGGTGGCGACGATCACCACCGAGCGGGCGAGGCCCTCGGCGCCGAGGTCGTCCTGGAGGAACTCCTGCACCTCGCGGCCGCGCTCGCCGATCAGCCCGATCACCGAGACGTCGGCCTTCACGTTGCGGGCGAGCATCGACAGCAGCACCGACTTGCCGACGCCGGAGCCCGCGAAGATGCCCATGCGCTGGCCGCGGCAGCAGGTGGTGAAGGTGTTGAGGGCCCGCACCCCGAGGTCGAGCGGTCCGCCGACCCGGCGGCGCGCATGCGGCGGCGGCGGGTCGGCGCGAAAGCCATAGGGCGACGGCCCGGGCGGCAGCGGACCGAGGCCGTCGATCGGTTCGCCCATGGCGTTGATGACCCGGCCGAGCCAGCCCTCCGACGGCCGCACCGCAGCAGACGCCGCGCGGACGATGGCGCGGCAGCCCCGGCGCACGCCCTCGAGCGCGCCGAACGGCATCAGCAAGGCGTTTTCGCCGGAGAAGCCGACCACCTCGCAAGGGATGTCGCGGCTGTCGCGGCCACTTTCGATCACCACCCGGGCACCGACCGACATGGCGTGGATCGGTCCGGCGACCTCGACCATCAGGCCGCGCACCCCGACCACCCGGCCGTAGGTCTCGACGCCGTCGAGTTCGGCGATCTGCTCGGCCAGCGCTTTCATCGGCTCGCGCCCCCCGCGCCCGGGTTCAGCCAAGGTTTCCGACAGGAGTTCTTAACGCTGTAGCAGCGGTTCTTAACCCGGTGTTTACCCGCGTCGTTAATCATTGCGTCACCGTCTGGGGCTGTCGGGCACCTGTTTCGCCCGGCGATGGACGGGGGGCTGAATCTTTTGAGTCAGTTACAGCCGACTCCTTACGTGTGACATGAACTGCCAACTGGTCGAAAAACTACTCTTGCGCAATATCTTAGGGCGATTCGACAGAATTTGCCCAGGGGGTTCTTGCGTCCGGGAATCAGGTTTTGTTAACCATACGGCATTAGTGTCGCGAGTCGGTTTGTCCCAATGCGTTTTAACGGGCCGCCGCTGCGGCGTGCCGACCTGAGCCCGAAGCGGCGAGGAAGGGGACTGGCATGCGCGTTTTGCTGATCGAGGACGACAGCGCCACCGCTCAATCGATTGAGCTGATGCTCAAGTCCGAGAGTTTCAATGTCTACACCACCGATCTGGGGGAAGAGGGCGTCGATCTCGGCAAACTCTACGACTACGACATCATCCTGCTCGACCTGAACCTGCCCGACATGTCGGGCTTCGAGGTGCTGCGCTCGCTCAGGGTATCGAAGGTCAAGACCCCGATCCTGATCCTGTCCGGTCTCGCCGGCATCGAAGACAAGGTGCGCGGTCTCGGCTTCGGCGCCGACGACTACATGACCAAGCCGTTCCACAAGGACGAGCTGGTGGCCCGCATCCACGCGATCGTCCGCCGTTCGAAGGGCCATGCGCAGTCGGTGATCAACACCGGCGACCTCTGCGTCAATCTCGACACCAAGACCGTCGAGGTGAACGGGGCGCGCGTGCACCTGACCGGCAAGGAATACCAGATGCTGGAGCTGCTCTCGCTCCGCAAGGGCACGACGCTGACCAAGGAGATGTTCCTCAACCATCTCTACGGCGGCATGGACGAGCCCGAGCTCAAGATCATCGACGTGTTCATCTGCAAGCTGCGCAAGAAGCTCGCCAACGCGTCGAACGGCAAGAATTACATCGAGACGGTGTGGGGCCGCGGTTATGTGCTGCGTGAGCCCGCCGACGACGAGGCCAGGATCCCCGCCTGAGGATTTGCCACGGAGCCTCGAAGGACTTCGGACAATTCCGGAACCCCGCCCGAAACGGCGGGGTTTTTCTTTGGGCGCGAAGCGCGCCAGAGTGTGATCGCCCTCGTTTGCGATGTATCGAAAGAGCAACGAATTCTTGCAGGTGACCTCATGGCCCCGACGCTCGTGCTCCGCACCGCACTCTCGATCTTCCTGGCGGCTCCGATCGGCAAAGCCGCCGCCCAGGACGACGTCGAGCGCGGCCTCGCCCTCGTCACCAGGCTCTGCGCCGAATGCCACGCGGTCGGCCGCACCGGGGCGAGCCCGAATGGGCGGGCGCCGACCTTCCGCTCGCTCGACGACCACACCGATCTCGACGAATTCATCGGCCGGCTCCGGCAGGGCCAACAGGCCAACCATCCCGATCGGCCCGCCTTCCGATTCTCGCGCGACGATGCCGAGGCCGCCGTCGCCTACCTGCGGTCGATCCAGGGGCCGTAGAGCCCGCCCCCCGCCCGCGCGATTTGCGTGGGGTCGAGCAGCAGGATGCCCTCCCTGTGATCGCCGCTACGGAAACCTGAAATTCAGCCCCACGGGGTCGAAGGGGTCGTCCTCCCACGGCGGCTCGCCGTCGGCGTTCATCTCGTGGATCATCTCGCGCTCGACGTTGACGCCGCCCGGAACCCCCGCGCCCTCGAAATCCTTCACGCCGGGCGGCAGCGGCGGCGGCTTGACCATGTCGCGGTAATTCGCCATCGCGCGCTCGTTGCCGATCATCACGCACTGGCAGCCTTCGGGATCGGCGTAGAGGTAGTGCTTCACGCCGTTTTTGGTGCGCGCGACGATGCGGCGGGCGGGGATGGTGCGCAGCCGCTCCATCTGCCGCGGGGTCTTGGCGACCCGCATGACGAAGCCGGCATTGTCGAGCTTCATCTCGGTGGCGAGCTGCGCTTCGACGGGCGATGCCAGGAAGGCCAGGGACATCAGGCCCGGCAGTATCATGCGCGCAGAGGTCATCGCCGGTCTCCGTCGTTACCGTCGGGCGCGACATTGGGCGGCGCGCCCGAATGCGTCAAGCCGTGCGTGGCGTGTTGCGGCGGCAAGGGGTTGTGTCATGATGAAACGCACAAAGCAGAAAGTTCGCGGACACCGCGCACGCGCACGAGGGATGGAATGCCGGGGTTCAGGCTCAACCGAACGCCCGCCGCCGCCGCGCTGCTCGGCATGCTCGCCGGATCGACGCATGCGCAGCCGGCCGCCGATTTCTATCGCAACGCGACGCTGCGCTTCCACCTCAGCTCGGAGCCCGGCGGCGGCTTTGACATCATCGCGCGCAGCTTCGCGAAATATTTCACCAGCCACCTGCCGGGCAAGCCGTCGATCGTCGTGGTCAACATGCCGGGCGGCGGCGGCACCATCCTCGCCAACTGGTGCTACAACGCCGCGCCCAAGGACGGCTCGGTGATCTGCATGCCGCTCTCCACCATGCCGCTCAACCAAGTGATCGCCCCGGAGCCCGTGCGCTACGACGCCAACCGCGTGTCGTGGGTCGGCAACCTCGAGAAGGCGACCGGCACCATCCTGACCTGGCACACGTCGCAGACGAAGACCATGCAGGACGCGATGCGGCGCGAGACGCCGATGGCCGGCACCGGCAAGAACTCGATCATCTATCAGCTGCTCACGCTCTCGAACCACATCATCGGCACGAAGTTCAAGGTCGTGCTCGGCTACTCGACCGGGCGCGTGCTCGCGGTCGAGCGCGGCGAGGTCGACGGCACCGGCTCGACCTTGCAGAACATCCCGGCCATGGCACCGAACTGGACCGAGAGCCAATATCAACTGCTCGCGATCAATGCGCCGAAGCGCCTGGCGAAGCACGCCAACGTGCCGACCATGGTCGAGTTCGCCAAGACCGACCGGCATCGCGCGATGCTGGAATTCTGGATGGCGCAATCGGCGACCGCGCGCGCGATCTTCACGCCGCCGGGCGTGCCGGCGGACCGCGTCGAGGTGCTGCGGCGCGCGTTCGACCGGACCGTGAAGGATCCGGCGTTCCTCGCCGAAGTGGCGAAGCTGCAGACGATCATCGAGCCCGACACCGGCGAAGAGGTGCAGAGCGAGGTCAGGCGCCTGCTGGCGACGTCGCCCGAGGTCGCGGCCGCGATCGTGGACGTGCTGAAGTGATTGCGGGAACGATGCGCGTCGCCTGGAAATGCCGGCCGGCGGCGATCGCGTGGCGGCTTGTGGCGGTCGCGGCGGCGGGCGTGGCGGGCGATCCGGCCGCCGCCGACGCGGTCGAGGACTTCTACCGCGGCCAGACCATCAAGCTCGTGGTCAGCGCCAGCGCCGGCGGCACCTACGACCTCGCGGCGCGCGTGTTCGTCAAGCATTTCTCCGCGCACGTGCCGGGGCGCCCGAACGTCATCGTCCTGAACATGCCCGGCACCGTCGGCACCGCCAACTGGCTGTTCGAAGTGGCCGAGAAAGACGGCAGCGTGATCGGCCTGCCGAACCAGAGCGTGCCGATGAACCAGGTGGTGACGCCGAAGAACGTCCGCTACGACGCGCGCAGGTTCAACTGGATCGGCAACCTCGAAGGCGCGACCGGCGTCATCTTCACCTATCACACCTCGCCGGCGAAGACGTTCCGCGATGCGCTGACGCGCGAGTCTGTGATGGGCGTGCCGACGCGCAATTCGACCGCCTATCAGCTGCTCGCGATGTCGAACCGGCTGCTCGACACCAAGTTCAAGATCATTTCGGGCTATGAACGAAACCGCGTGGTCGCGATGGAGAGCGGCGAGCTCGAAGGCACCGCCTCGAACATCGAGAACCTCGCCGGGCTGGCGCCGCACTGGCTGCCGAAGAATCTGATCAACATCCTCGCCGTGCACGGGCCGCAGCGGATCGCGCGGGCGCCGGAGGCGCCGACGCTGCTCGAGCTCACCGACAATCCGTTGCATCGCCAGGTCCTCGAGGTGACGATGCTGCAGGCCGCCACCGCGCGCGCCATCGTGGCGCCGCCGGGCGTGCCGGCCGAGCGGGTCGCGGCGTTGCGCCGCGCGCTCGATCGCACCGCCAAGGACCCGAACTATCTCGCCGACGTGGAGCGCGCCAAGCTTGAGGTCGGCGCCACGTCAGGCGAGGAGACGCAAGCCGCCGTGGCGCGCCTGATCGCGACCAGCCCGGCGTTGGTGGCGATGGTGCTCGACACGATCAAATGACAATGAACGGAGCCGTGATGAGCGAATTCAAGCCAATGCGCCGGGTCGTGACCGGCCACAATGCGCAGGGCAAGTCCTGCGTGCTCTACGACAGCGCGGCGCCGAACACGCGTCCCGATGCGGCGCGGCCCGGCGGCGGCATGGTCGAGTTCTGGTGCTTCGATCGCGTGCCGGTGCCGCTCGCCGGCGACCGCGACGACGGGGCGCCGCCGTTCACCCACGATCCGCCGCAGCACGGCGCGTTCCTGCGGTTCGTGCGCTCGCTGCGCGTCCCCGACGGCTACGACGCGGCCAGGGACCCGCACGCGATCCCGCTGCATGCGCCGGTGTTCGATCCCGTCACCGGGCGCGGCGACAAGGGCGGCCGCCAGGCCGGGCGCTCGGTCGTGCACAAGACGCGCTCGGTCGACTACGGCTTTGTCGCCGCCGGCCGCCGCACGCTGATCTTGGACGAGCAGGAAGTGCCGCTCGGCAAGGGCGACTTCGTGATCGAGCTCGGCAACTACCACGCCTGGAGCAATCCCGAGGACGACAGCCTGATGGGCTACGTCATGATCGGCGCGACCTACGAATAAGGACGACAAACATGGTCAGACCGATCAGGCGCGTGGTCGCCGGCGAGGACGCCGCCGGCAAGGCCGTCGTGCACAGTGACGCGCCCTCTCCCGACGTGACGCTCGATCCGGCACGGCCGGGTTATGCCGCGACGCGGCTGTGGGTGACCGACACCACGCCCGCGCGCGTCAAAGGCGTGCGCGAGACGCTCAACCTGCCGCGCACGATCGAGCCGCCGCCGCAGGGTTCGGTGTGCCGCGTCGTCGAGTTCCCGCCGGAGGCGCCTTACATCGGCAAGATCACCGCCGCCGACATCGCGGCGCATTTCGCGGCGATGGGCTCGCCCGGCGCGTCGACCGCGGCATCAGGCGCGCCGCATCCCTACATGCAGCGCACCCGCACATTCGACTTCTGTTACATCCTGGAAGGCGAGATCACGCTCGTCCTCGACACCGAGGAAGTGCACCTTACGGAAGGCGACACGGTGATCCAGCGCGGCACCAACCATGCCTGGTCGAACCGTTCCGACCGGCCGTGCCTGGTCGTGTTTTCGCAGCACGACGGGAAGATTTAGCGGCAGCCTCTCTCGGCCTCATGGTGAGGAGCGGCCGAAGGCCGCGTCTCGAACCATTGGGGCCGCCCCATCCTTCGAGACGGCGCTTACGCGCCTCCTCAGGACGAGGGCGGAGCAGCTAACCGCCCTCGCCCCTGCCCGCCTTCGCCTTCGGGTCCCACAGGTGATGCAGGCTGCCGTTGATGCGCGCCGTCATCACCTCGACCACCGCGGTCTGCCCGCCGCGCACGGTCGCGATCGCCGCCGACAGCGTGCCCGCCAAGTCGCCGGGCTTCTCGATCCGATAGGCCTTGGCGCCGAGCGCGGTCGCGAGCGCGCAGATGTCGACGCCCTGCTTGAAGCGTGCGACCGCGAGCTTCTTGCTCTTGCCGCCGTCCTGATCGGGCACCCGGCGGTTGTTCTTCACGATGACGAGGATCGGCGCGTTGTTGCGGATCGAGGTCTCGATGTCCATCGCGGTCTCGTTCAGCGCCTCCTCGCCGATGAAGGCGGTGACGAGCTTGTCGGGCTGCGCCTTCTTGGCGCCGATGGCGGCGCCGAGCGACCAGCCCATCGCGCTCTGCACGCCGAAGCCGAGGAACGAGCGCGGCCGCGGCGCCATGTAGTGCTGCGAGGTGGTGCCGCGCACCGTGCCGGCGTCGTGCAGGACGATGGTCTCTCCGGGATCGACGAGCTTCATGAATTCGCGGGTCACCCGGAACGGGTTGATCGGCGTCTCGTCGGAGCCGAGCAGCGGCTCGCAGGCGGCAGCCCAGCGCTTGTTGAGCTCGGCAAGCTCCGTGAACCGCCGTTCGACGGGCTCGAGCCGCGCGGCCGGTAGCCGCGCCTGCGCGGCTTCGGCGAGCTGGCGCAGCACCACCTTGGCGTCGCCGAGGATCGCCACGTCGGCGACGTGGTCGCGGTTGACCTCGGTCGGATCGACGTCGACCTGGATATGCCTGGTGCGCTGGCTCGGCCGCGCCACGATGGCGTGCTGCTTGAAGCCGCAGCCGACGGTGAGGATGACGTCGGCGCTCTCGCCCAGCACGGTCGCCGGCAGCGAGCCATAGGAGGCGCGGCCGAAGCCGCCGATGCCGAGCGCGAGACGATGGTTTTCCGGGAACGCGCTCTTGCCGTTCAGCGTGGTTGCGACCGGCAGCGTCAACAGCTCGGCGAAACGCACGAGCTCCTCGCTCGCTTCCGAGAACAGCACGCCGGCGCCGACATAGACATACGGCCGTTCGGCATTGGCGATCAGGTCGAGCGCCGCATCGATCGCGTCCGGATCGGCGCCGCTGCGCACCCGCGGCCGCGGCGACACCGGCAGGTACTCGAAATTGCCGACCTCCATCTGCGCCACGTCGACGGGCACGCCGAGCGCCACCGGCCCGGGCCGTCCGGTGCGCATATGCATGAAGGCGCGCCGCAGCGTCTCCGCCACCTTGGACGGGTCGTCGATCATCGCCGACCACTTGCTGACCGGGCTGAACAGATCGAGGAACGGGATCTCCTTGGTGAATTTGCTCGCCACCTTGGTGCGTTCGTTGTGCCCGGCGAGGAACAGCACCGGCACCGAGTCGCCCCAGGAATTGACGATTCCGCCCATCAGGTTCGCCGCCGCCGGCCCGGCGTCGGTGAACACCACGGCCGGATTGCCGCTGGCGCGCGCGAAGCCGTCGCAGATGTCGAACGCGACGCGTTCCTGCCGCGCATACATCAGCGACACTTCCTCGCAATCGCCGATCGCGTCGATCACCGGCCAGATCGACTGGCCGGCGATGCCGGCGCAGAGCGTGACGCCTTCGGAAACCAGCGCGCGGCTGATGGCTTGAGCGACTTTCATTGGGCGACCTTCATGGGACGGTCCTCGTCTCGGCGCGTGCGGACCCGACGCGCGGGCAGGACGATGACAATACGACGAAGAGATCGGCGCGACTACCGGCCGCCGGCAATCGCGGCAAGACGGGGTGCCGCGCCGCACACGCCGGCATTCGGCGCATAGAGTCCACGCCGATCGGCCACCGGCCTGAAGCTGTCGGTCAGGCCGACCACGGTCTCGGCGGCGCCGAGCAACAGATACCCGTCGCGATCGACCAGCCGCGCGATACGGTCAAGCACGCCGACCTTGGTCTGCTGGTCGAAGTAGATCAGCACGTTGCGGCAGAACACGACGTCGAACATGCCGAGGCCGGCGAAATCGTTCAGCAGGTTGAACGGCTTGTATTGCACCATGGCGCGGATCTCGGGCGAGATCTGCCAGGTTTCTCCCAACTGTGCAAAGTGCCTGATCAGCATTTGAATCGGCAGGCCGCGCTGGACTTCGAACTGGCTGTAGATACCGGCCTTGGCCTTCTCCAGGACTTCGTTGGAGATGTCGGTGGCGAGGATGTCGATCCTCCAACCGGCAACCAGCGGCCCCATCTCCTTCAGGCACATCGCCAGCGAATACGGCTCCTGGCCGGTAGACGCGGCGGCGCACCAGATCCTGATTCGACGTTGCGCGGCGCGCGCCACCATCAGCGATGGCATGATGGTGTTGCGGAAGTGCTCGAACGGCAGCCTGTCGCGGAAGAAGAACGACTCGTTGGTCATCATCGCTTCGACGACTTCGACCGCCAGCGCCTGCGCGTTCGCGCCCCTGAGCTGCTGCACAAGCTCCGAGAGGCCGGCGAGTCCGGCCTTGCGGGCGACCGGCAGCAGCCGGCTCTCGACCAGGTATTGCTTGTCGGCCGAGAGCACGAGCCCGGACCGTTGTTTCACCAGCTTGCGCAGGAAATCATAGTCGAGGGGCGTCACGCGTGACCTCCGCCGAACAGGCGAACGACCTTGGGCGCGATCTGGTCGAGCGGCAGCACCGCTGAGCACAGCCCGGCCATGGCGACGGACCCCGGCATGCCCCAGACCACGCTGGTTTCCTCATCCTGCGCGATGACGGTTCCGCCGGCCGCGGTCAGCGCCGCCGCGCCGCGCGTGCCGTCGGAGCCCATGCCGGTGAGCACGATGGCGAGATTCTTGCCGCCCCACACCTCGGCCGCGGAATCGAACAATGGGTCGACCGCCGGCTTGCAGAAATTGACCAGTGGCCCGTCATCGAGCGCAATCACCGGATTGCCGTCGCGGCGCGCGACGCGCATGTGACGCCCGCCGGGCGCGATATAGATCTGTCCGGCCTTGACCTCTTCGCCGTCGATCGCCTCGTGCACGGGGCGGCCGACGGCGCGCGAGAGATGCTCGGCGAGAATGGTGGTGAAGGTCGGCGGCATGTGCTGCACCACGAGCACCGGCGCCTGGTCGATGACGCTGGCGAGCTGCGCGAGGCAGCGGTTGAGCGCTTGCGGGCCGCCGGTCGATGCGCCGACCAGGAGGACGCGCGGCGGCATCAGCGGCATGGGCCGCAGTTTCAGCGGCGCGTGGTCGTGCGTCGCCGGCGCAATCGGGGGGCTCGCGACCCGCCGCAGCGGCGGCTCGTCATGGTGCACGAGCGTCCGCGCCGGCAACGGCGCAACCGTCAGGCCGCGCTTGCGGCGCGCTCCCAGCGCCTTAATCTTCTCGATCAGCTCGCGGCGGAACGAGACGGAGGTCGTGATCTCACGGGTGCTCTCCGGCTTGGGGATGTAGTCGGCGGCACCGAGTGCGAGCGCGCGCAGGCTGATCTCGGCATTGCGGCGCGTCAGCGTCGACGCCATGATCACGACCAGGTCGCGTTTCTTCTCCAAGAGCCGCGGCAGCGCCGTGATGCCGTCGGTGTCGGGCATGTCGACGTCGAGGATGACGACGTCCGGATTGGCCCGTTCGAGCTGCTCGATCGCCTCGCGGCCGTTGCGCATCGAGCCGACGATCTGCAGTCCGTCTTCGGCCTCGACCCAACGTGTCAGCAGGCCGCGCACGACGACGGCATCGTCAACCACCATGACCCGAATCGATCCGGGACCGGATTCGGGACGCGGCGACGGATTGGCCACGGCAAAACTCATCGCGACACTACTGAACCGACAAAGACGCTACACGGACACCACGAAACGCCGGCGGATCAGAGCAGGCCGACTTCCTGGAACTTGGCTTCGACGATCTCCTTGTCGAAGGGCTTCATGATGTATTCGTTGGCGCCTGCATGCAGTGCGCGCGCGATATGTGCGACGTCGTTCTCGGTGGTGCAGAACACGACCTTCGGCGCATCGCCGCCCGGCATCCGCCGCAGCGAACGCAGGAATTCGTAGCCGTCCATCTTCGGCATGTTCCAATCGAGCAGGACCGCGTCGGGCATCCGACTGCGGCAGGCTTCGAGCGCCTGCTCGCCGTCTTCGGCCTCGGCGATCTCGAACTCGAGTCCTTCCAGGATTCTCCGCGCCACCTTTCGGATGACGCTGGAGTCGTCGACAACCAGACAGGTTTTCATCATTCCCTCGCTACACTCCAAGCGGTGACCGACACCATTGTTGTTGATCGCTGCTCATGCCGCCTCGGATCGCGGCGCGATATCGAGAACCCGGTCCACATCGAGTATCACCAAGAGCCTGCCGTCGAGCCGATGCACGCCGGCGGATACCTGCGCGAGCCCGGGATCGAGATTGACCGGATTGTCTTCCCGGTCGCTCGTCGGCAGCTTCAGCACCTCGCCGATCACGTCGATCAGCAAGCCGTAGGATTCGCCCTTCCATTCGACGCCCACCGCCATCCGCGGCGCGTTGCCGGCGAGCGCCTCGAGCCCGAGCCGGCGGCGCAGGTCGATCGCTGTGACGATACGTCCGCGCAGATTGAGCAGCCCGGCGATCTCCGGCGGCGCCAGCGGCACCCGCGTCAAGCGATCCGGCGCGAACACGTCCTGCACGCGCGAGATCGGCAGCCCGAACAGCTGGCCGCCCACCGTCGCGGTGACGTATTCAACGACGTTTTCCGGTGCGTCGCTCATCTCGTCCTCTATGCCGCCCGCACCATGTCGGCGGTCTGCTCCTTCAGCGCCGCGATCAAGCCTTGCCGGTCGAACTTGGCGACGTAGTCGTGCAACCCGACCTGCCGGCCGCGCTCGATCGCCTCGGCCGAAACCAGCGAGGAAAGCCCGATCACCGGCAGGCTCGCCGTGCGCGGGTTGGCGCGGATTGCCGACGCCAGCTCGAAGCCGTCCTTGCCGGGCATCTCGATGTCGGTGACGACGACGTCGAATCGGCGATTGTCCTGCAAGAGCGCGGTCGCTTCTTCGACCGACGACGCCTGCGTCACCGCATAGCCGGCGGCCTTGAGCACCGGCGCGAGCATGTTGCGGAAGAACGGCGCATCGTCGACCAGCAGCACGTGATGCTGCACGGGGGCGGCTTGATGGTGCCGCCAGAGCAGCCAATCCTCGAACGCCAGCGGCAGATAGTGCGCGATGTCGATCACGTCGGTGGCCTGACCCTTGATCACGGCAGAGCCGAGAACGCCCGCCGTCGCGCTCGCCAGCTCGATGTCGAGGCGCTCCTCGACGATGTCGACGATCTCGTCGACCATCAGGCCCATGGAGCGGCCTTCATCGCAGAACACCAGGAGCGGCTGCGTGCCGCCGCTCTTCGGCGGCGTGTTGCCGTTGACCGGCACCAGCGGCATCAGCTGGCCGCGATACTGCACGACCGCGCGGTCGTTGCTCATCTCGATGGTCTTGGGATCGATCACCTCGAGCCGCGTGACCAGCGACAGCGGCACCGCCTTTGGCTGCGGCGAACCGGCGCGGAACAGCAGCATGGATTCGACCATGCCCTCCTCCGAGCCGCGCTCGACCGCGGTATCCGCGACCATGCGCGAGGACGTGGAGCCCGCGAGCTGCTGCGCAACGCCGTTCGGATCGATGATCATGATCACCGACCCGTCGCCAAGGATGGTGTTGCCGCAGAACATCGAGATGTGCCGCAGCATCCCGGACATCGGCTTGACCACGATCTCCTCGGTGTGGAACACGGCGTCGACCACGATGCCGAAGGTCTGGCTGCCGACCTGGGTGACGACGATGAACCCGTTTTCGACGTCGTGTTCGGTCGCTTCGCGGAGCTTCAGCAGGCTGCTCAACCGGAACAGCGGCAGCAGCTTGTTGCGCAGCCGCAGGACGGCGGCGTCCTTGATGCGCTCGATGCGGTGCTCGGAATTGTTGCGCGCGCGCACCAGCTCGACCACCGCCAGCTGCGGGATCGCGAAGCGATCGCCGTCGCACTCCACGATCAGCGCGGCGACGATCGCGAGCGTAAGCGGAATCTTGATGATGAAGCTCGTGCCATGGCCGTACACGGACTTGACGTCGATGACGCCGCCGATCTGATCCATGTTGGCACGCACGACGTCCATGCCGACACCGCGGCCGGAGACGCTGGTCACCTTCGACGCGGTCGAGAAGCCCGGCATGAAGATGAACTTATGGATCTGCGAATCCGGCATCTTCTCGATTTCGGATGCCGACACGAGATTGCGCTCGATCGCCTTGGTCTTGATGCGCGCGGTGTCGAGGCCGCGCCCGTCGTCGGACACCTCGACGATGATGTGGCCGCCTTCGTGCCAGGCCGAGAGCCGGATCGTGCCCTTCTCGGGCTTGCCGACGGCGCGGCGAACGTCCGGCATTTCAAGCCCGTGGTCCGCCGAGTTGCGCACCATGTGGATCAGCGGATCCTTGATCAGGTCGAGGACCTGGCGGTCGAGCTCGGTCTCGGCGCCCTGCATCTCGAATTCGATCGGCTTGCCAAGCTCGGCGGAGAGATCGCGCACGATGCGCGGCAGCTTCTGCCACGCGTTGCCGATCGGCTGCATGCGCGTCTTCATGACGCCTTCCTGCAGCTCGGCGGTGACGTTCGACAGCCGCTGCAGCGGCGCCTTGAACTCGGAATCCTCGTGCCGCCGGCCGATGTCGAGCAGCTGGTTGCGCGTGAGCACCAGCTCGGAGACCATGGTCATCAGGTGCTCGAGCGTGTCGACATGCACGCGGATCGACTGGTTCGCGATCCTGCTGTCGGCGCGATCGTCGTCGCGGTGGGCGTCGCCGTTGGCGTCGGCTTGCGCAGCCTGCGCGGGCGCGTCCGCCGGCGCGGCCGGCGCTGAGGTTGCCGCCGCGGCTGATTCCGGCGC
>JAIESR010000071.1 GCA_019745775.1 Xanthobacteraceae bacterium
TGACTTCGAAACTCCAATCGAGGCGTTCTCTAAAGTGTTGCACTTCGACTGTGAATCCACCTTCCCGCTTTCGCGGGAATGAGCGGCCGATAGAGCTCAGCCCGCCAACCAAAGCCTGAAGGACTGCACGCCATTCGTACCGTCACCACCATCGTGATCGGCGCCGGCCATGCCGGGCTGGCCATGAGCCGCTGCCTCGCCGAGCGCTCCATCGACCATGTGGTGTTGGAGCGCGGCGAGGTCGCGAACACGTGGCGCAGCGAGCGCTGGGATTCGCTGCGCCTGCTGACCCCCAACTGGCAGAGCCGCCTGCCCGGCTACGGCTATCGTGGCGACGATCCGGACGGCTACCGCACCGTGCCGGAAGTGATCCGCTTCATCGAGACCTACGCGACGGCCATCGCGGCACCGGTCGAGACCAACACGCGGGTGACCTCGGTCGCACGCGACGGCCCGGGCTATCGCGTCCGCACCGACCGCGGCGAATGGACCTGCCGCAGCGTGGTGATCGCGTCCGGCGCCTGCAATCTTCCCGACATTCCTGCCTGCGCCGACGCGGTGCCGCGGTCGATCGACTGCCTGACCGCGCAGCTCTACCGCAATCCCGGCCAGCTCGCGGACGGCGGCGTCCTGGTGGTGGGCGCATCCGCCAGCGGCACGCAGATCGCGCATGAGATTCGCAAAACCGGCCGCGAAGTCTGGCTGTCGATCGGCGAGCACATCCGCGCGCCGCGCCTGTACCGCGGGAAGGACATCCAGTGGTGGATGGACGCCGCCGGCGTGCAGAATGAGCGCTATGACGCGATCGACGACATCGCACGCGCACGCAAGGTCCCTTCCCTGCAGCTCGCCGGCACGGCCGACCGCTCGACCCTCGACCTCAATGCGCTCGGCGACATCGGCGTGACGCTCGTGGGCCGCCTCGCCGGGATTGCCAACGGCAAGGCGCAGTTCGCAGGCTCGCTGCGCAACATGTGCGCGCTCTCCGACCTCAAGATGGGCCGGCTGCTGGAGACCTTCGACGCATGGGCCAGCGCAAGCGGCATTGACGGCACGGTCGAGCCGCGGCACCGCCTGCCGCCGACGCGGGTCGCGGACGAGCCGCCGCTCGGCCTCGACCTCGGCAACATCAAGACCATCATCTGGGCCACCGGCTACCGGCCCGACTATTCATGGCTCGACCTGCCGGTGCTCGACCGCAAAGGCATGATCCGCCACGACGGCGGCGTCGCTGACCTGCCCGGCCTCTATGTGATGGGGCTGCACTTCATGCGTCGGCGGAAATCGTCGCTGATCGACGGCGCCGGCGACGACGCGCGCGAGCTGAGCGACCATCTTGCCGCTTACCTCGACAACAGGCCCGCAACGTCAGCACCCTCATCCGGCCGCGAGCGCCGCCGTCAAGACGTGCTGGCGTAAACGCCGATCGCTACTCCCCGAGCGGCTCCAATCCGCCCTTGATCCACACCGTCCGCGTCGAAGCGCGGCCGAGGTAGCGCATCAGTTGAAGCGCCGGCTCGGGCGTGGCGTTGGTCACCGGCACCGCCGCATCATAGACGATGTAGACCTGCACCGCGGCGGGCACCGCGCCCGCCAACACGACGCCCTTGGCGCGCGGGATTTCGCTGACGTTGTAGAGGCCGATCTCGATCTCGCCGTTGGCGATCAGGTCCTGGCCGTTGGGCGTCAGCTTGAGCCGGTCCTTGACCTGATCGGCGATGCCGAGATTGGCGAGCACCTTGAGCGCGTTCGGCCCGCTCAGGCCGCCGGTGCGGGAATCGCTGAGCGTCAGCGACCGCGCGGCGAGCAGCGCCTTTCGGGTCGTCTCGACCGTGGAGAGGTCGAGCGTGACGCCCTCCCTCACCGCCAGCCCGATGCCGACGCGCACCAGCGGCCGGCGGGTGCCGGCCCGCCACAGCACGTCGCGCGCCTGCGCGGCCTCGGTCGCCGCGATCACGAGGTCGAACGGTTCGCCGGCCTTGAGCCGCTCGTTGACCGGCCCGGGCGACCCGAAAGTGAACGCCACCTGATGGCCGGTCTCCTTGGTGAACGCCGCCGCAAGCTCGCGCGCCGGAATGTTCACCGCGTTGTAGGCGAGAACCTTGATCTCCGCGGCGGCCGCCGGCAGCGCCGCGAACAGGACCAGGGCAAGCGCAGCCGGTCGATTAAGTCGAATAAGACGTGTCAGCGAGATTCGCTTGAGCATGGCCTTCACCGCGATGGAGTTGCGGGTGACATGAAACAGTCCTAGGCGCCAGGCACCATACCGTTCTTCTTGATGACGCCGGCGGCAGTTGGCGCCGTCAGCAGCTTGATGAAGGCTTTGCCTGGTTCCACCTGCTTGCTGTTGGTGACAACGCCGGCGGAGAAACCGCTATAATATTGCAAAGCATCCGGCAGCGGGCTGACAAGATCGACGCCTGCGACGGCCAAGATCGAGGGCACCGACAGCAGCACGATTTCTGCCTCTCCCCGCCCGACCGCTTCCGCCGCCGCCGTACCTGCGGGCATGGGCTTTAGTTTCGGCTTCACCTCGGCGGAAACGCCCAGACGCTCGAACAGACCCAGAAAGAACTCACCGCTTGCGCCATCCCCCGCATAAGCGATGGATTTCGCACTGATCAGAACCCGTTTGAAGGCATCCGGCGAACCGATATCCGGTTTTGCGGCCCCTTTGCGCACGCCCATTCCCATGCCCGATCGAGCGATGCCGGCGCGCGTGTCGGGAACGATCTTCCCATCTTTGACGAGGCGATCGATCTCGGACGGCTGTGAGATGGCGACGTCAAAGTTTTCGCCGGCGGCAATCGACTGACGCACGACCGGACCTCCGACGAATTTGGCCGTGAGTTTGTGGCTGGTCGATCGCTCGAATTCCTGACCGATCTCGACAACAACACCCCGAATTCCTGCGGCGCTCAGGACATTGATTTCGGCGGCGCCAGCCGAGATGTATAGGCCAGACAAAAGCAGGCACGCCAATCCGGCGGTGTTGCCGACAAAGACTATCCTCATGATATCCCCCCAACAGATATTTGGTTGTCATTGCTGCGATGAACGGGCCGCCGGCAAGCGTAGCAGACGGCGGATTTCCTAAACAGGTCATTCGCTGCGCTCATGCGGCGTGCTCACTGCAAATGGCGCATTGAGCGGACTCCGGCCCGACGGTCGGCCCCGCCTGTTGCCGTGCGTCAGTCCTTCACGTACTTCGTCACGCCCCGCACGGTCGCTTCCGCGGTGAACAGATTGCCGGCCGCGTCGATGGCGATCCCCTCGCCCATGGCGCCGTCGGGCGTGGCGGTCTTGTGCGGCGGCACGAACATCGTGACCTTGCCGTCCTTCAGGCTGCCGATGCGGATGCCCTTGAGCCAGCCCGGATTTCGCTTCTCCGTCGATTCCGAGTCGGCGGCATAGATCACGTCGTTGCCATCGATCGCGATCCCGCTGACGCGGCCGAATTCGCGATGCTCGGCGATGAACTTGCCCTCCTTGGTCAGGATCTGGATGCGGTGGTTGTGGCGGTCGGCGACGACCAGCCGTCCCTGCGAGTCGAACTTGATCATGTGCGGCGTGCGGAATTCGCCCGGCCCGGTTCCGGTCCTGCCGATGGTGCGCAGGAATTTGCCGTTGCGGTCGAACACCGAGATGCGCCCGACGAGGTTGGGGTCCTCGACATTGGTGTGGCTCTCGGCCACGTAAACGTCGCCGTTGTCCGGATCGGTGACGACGTCGTTCGGATCGGTGAGCGCGTCCGGCGGATTGCCCCGCACGCCCGGCTTGCCGAGCACCATCAGCACCTTGCCGTCGGGGCTGAACTTGACGACGACGCTGCCCTTGTCGCCTTCGCCCGGAAATTTGTCGCGCTCGGCCGGGGTCGCGACGCGCGCGTCGCTCACCCACACATTGCCGTCGCGGTCGACATGGATGCCGTGTGGCCAGACGAACAGGCCGCCGCCGAAGCTCCTGACTTCCTTGCCCGAAGCATCGAACAGATGGACCGGATTGGCCTTGGTGCCGAGACAGCCCGGCGCGATCCCCTGCGAGCAGCGGTCGGTCGCCCACACCGATCGGCCATCGCGATCGATCGCCACGCCGTTGGAGCCGCCCCACGGCCGGCCCTCCAGCGTGAGCTGCGCCCAATCGCGGATGACGCGGTAAGGATTGGCGCCGCTGTTGATCGGCGCCTGCGTCTGGGCGTGACCCGCCTCCACGGCGGCCCACACGACCACCGCCGCGGCAAGCCAACGGCGCATGAAAACTGACATCGGCATTGGCAGCGCTCCCTTCCACGAGAAGTTCGCGCCGCATTGTGTGCACCTTCCCGCCCCGCCGACAACGGGGGTCAGGCGCTCGTCACGCAATCAGGGGGAAATTCAATTCAGCGCCGGTCAGCGCGCCTTGGCACGCGGCCGGGGACGCTTGAGCGTGCCGCCGTTGCCGATCGCCGGCGACGCCGCGACCGCATCCAACAACGCCTGGACCAATCGCAGGCGCAGCGAAGCGCGCGTCCACAGCAAGCCCATGCGACGCGTGAACGACTGGTTGCGGACCTGCAGCTTGGTCAATGACAGACCTTCCGGCCAGGGCGGCGCCCAATCCGGCACCAACGACACGCCAAGCCCGCGATCAACGAGGACTGCGATCGCTTCAAGCCCGTCAAGCTCGAACCGGTCGCGCGGCCGAATTCCTGCCCAACGCAAATAGCCCTCGACAAGCCGCCCTCCCCAATTGCTGCGGTCGTAGCGAATGAACGGCTCGGTCGCCAACGCTTTGTGCGGATCGGAATACGCTTTCGTTGCCGGAATGAGCGCTACCAAGGGCTCGTTCCGGACAACCCGCCAGTCGCACACCTTGGGGATTGTGAACGGCGGCTGCGCAATCAGCGCGGCATCGAGATCGCCGCTGAGGACCTTGTTGTAAAGCTCCGCCGACGTCCCCGGCAGAATATAGATCTCGATCTGCGGATATCTTTCGGTCATCGCTGCGAGCACGTTCGGCAGCAACCCCGATATGGCCGTCGATACCGCTCCCAGCCGTAACTCTCCCGCGGTTTCGTCGCTGGCGATCGATTGCAGGTCCCGCATGTCCTGCAGCAGGTGTCGCGCGCGATCAAGAATGGCCGCGCCGGCTTCGGTCGCCCTCACCGTGCGCCCAGACCGCGTCAGCAGGCGGGCTCCGATATCGCCTTCGAGCGCATGAATCCGCTGCGCGACCGCCGCGGGCGTCAGGTTGAGCCGCCGCGCGGCCTCGGCGATCGAGCCGTGCTCGACCACGCTGACGAAACTTTCGAGGAACCGTGTGTCCATGAAAACAAAATCTATCTTCTAAAGATACTATCGTCCACATTTTATTATTGATTGAAATGGCGCACAAAGGGCTCGTTCAACTGGCTTTGATAGGAGTCAGACCATGACCAAGTCATTTGTCATCGCATCAATTGCCGCCGCGCTCGTGGATACATCGAGCGCATCGGCTCAAACCTATCCATCGCGGCCGATCACTGTGCTCTCCGGCTTTGCCGCCGGAGGCCCGACTGACGTGGTCATGCGCATCCTCGCGGATCGCATGCGGACGACATTGGGACAGCAGATCGTCATCGAAAACGCGACCGGCGCGAGCGGCAGCATTGCTGTCGGTCGCGTCGTGCGTTCACCCGCGGACGGACACACCTTGAGCATCGGTCACTGGAGCACCCATGTCGTCAACGGGGCGATCTACCCGCTCCCGTACGACATGCTGACCGACCTCGCACCCATTGCGCTGCTGCCCAGCAACCCGATGATCGTCGTTTCGAAAAAGGCGGCGCCGGCAAGCAATCTGAAGGAACTGATTGCGTGGCTGAAAGCCAATCCCAACAGAGTGTCTGCCGGCACGGCGGGCCCCGGCTCCGGAACGCACGTGGCCGGCGTCTATTTCCAGCGCCTGACCGACACGCAATTCACGTTCATCCCCTATCGCGGCACGGGACCGGCAATACAGGACCTGATGGCAGGACAGATTGACCTGATCGTCGATCAAGCCGCCAATTCGCTGCCGCAGGTTCGCAACGGAACCATCAGGGCATACGCGGTCACCGCCAAGCAGCGGCTCGCTTCAGCGCCGGAAATTCCGACCGTCGACGAAAGCGGGCTGCCCGGGCTTCACGTCTCCACCTGGTACGGTCTGTGGGCGCCCAAGAATACGTCTCGGGCCGTGATCGAGCGGCTCAGCGCGGCCACCATCGATGCGCTCGCCGATCCCACCGTTCGCCAGCGATTTGGCGACCTCGGATTGGAAATCCCTGCGCGCGACCAGCAGACACCCGAGGCGCTGAGTGCGTTTCACAAGGCAGAAATCGAGAAATGGTGGCCTATCATCAAGGCCGCGAACATCAGGGGTGAATAGCGCAGGCACCGCGAATTGCAGAACTTGATCCATGGGAGGATTGGAACATGACGAAGTTGCTTTCGATCACGACAGTCGCTGCAACATTGATGAGCGCCTTGAGCGCACAAGCCCAGAACTTTCCATCAAAGCCGATTACGATTGTCGTTCCGTTCGCCGCCGGCGGACCGACCGATGTCATCGCCCGCGTCATCGGCGAGCGACTGCGCGGAACCCTGGGGCAGACCGTCATCATCGAGAATGTCACCGGCGGCGCGGGCAGCATCGCGGTTGGCCGGGTCGTACGCGCCGCACCCGACGGCTACACCATCGGCATCGGTCACTGGGGCACCCACGTCGTCAACGGCGCGACCTACACGCTGCAATACGACCTGCTCAAGGACCTGGCGCCGGTCGCCATGCTCGCCAGCACGCCGTCGCTGATCGTGTCCAAGAGCACCGTGCCAGCCAAGGATTTGAAGGAGCTGATTGCGTGGCTGAAAGCCAATCCGGGCAAGGCTGCGCAAGGAAGCGGCGGCGCCGGCAGTGCCGCGCACATTCACGGCGTGTTCTTTCAGCAGCGAACGGACACGCAGTTCCAGCACGTGCCTTATCGAGGCGCCGCTCCCGCCATGCAGGACCTGGTCGCCGGACAGATCGACCTGATGATCGATCAGGTGCCCAATTCTCTTCCTCATGCGCGCGCCGGCAAGATCAAGGCCTACGCCGTCACCTCCAAGACACGCCTGGATGCGGGGCCTGAGATTCCCACCGTCGATGAAGCAGGGCTGCCGGGCTTCCATACATCCGTCTGGCACGCGCTGTGGGCGCCGAGAGCCACGCCGAGCAATGTCATCGCAGCGCTGAACGCGGCCGTGGTGGATGCCCTTGCCGATCCGAAAGTACGGCAACGCTTGGTCGCCGATCTCAGCCAGGAGATTCCAGCGCGGGCCGAGCAGACTCCCGAGGCACTCTCCGCCTTCCAAAAGGCGGAGATCGAGAAGTGGTGGCCGGTCATCAAGGCCGCGAACATCAAAGGAGATTGATACCCGAACTTATCGCGGTTCGTCGGCGCGAACTGACGAACCGCGGTGCAGGAACCGTGACCCTAGACCGTGGTGTAAAAGAATAATGATAAGAAGTGCGACGCTGACTGACATCGAGAGCATAACCGATATCTACAACGAGGCGATCCTGGAAGGCGGCCTAACGGGCGACCTTGAGCCTTTGTCGGCCGACAACCGGCTTGAATGGTACCTCGGCCATCAGGAGCGATACACGATCTTCGTCAAGGTCGTGGACGCGGCGGTCGTAGGCTACGTCGCGATTTCCCCTTACCGAAAAGGCCGCGACGCATTCTCTGAAATCTGCGAGATCAGCTACTACGTCGCCAGGAAATTCCGAGGCCGGGGCTTGGGCAAGGAACTTGTCCTGCACGCGATAGAATATGCGCGGCGTTCGGACTTTGCTTCAATGCTGGCGATGGTCCTGGGGTGCAACCAGCGCAGCATCGATTTCCTGATCGGCTTCGGCTTCTCGGTTCTCGGTAGGCTACCCAATGCCGCCAGGATCGACGGCGAGCACGTCGACCATGTTTACCTGACGCGCAGCATATGTCCCTGAAGACGGCGGCGATGCAACCCTAAGCCGTCGCCGCCGCCACCGCGCGGCGCGCCAGCACGCCCACCAGATGCGCGCGATACTCGGCGCTGCCGTGGATATCGCTCGACATGCCGTCGGCCGGGATGGTCATGCCGTCGAGCGACTTCGCGCCGAAGCGTTTCTTGAGCGCCTCCTCGAACGAGGTCACGCGGAACACGCCGTTCGAGCCGGCGCCGGTCACCGCGACGCGGATGTCGGAGCCGCGCTTCGACACGAACACGCCCACCAGCGCGAAGCGCGAGGCCGGGTTCGGGAATTTCATGTACGCCGCCTTGTTCACCTTCGGGAACTGGAAGCGCACGATGATCTCGTCGGGCTCGAGCGCGGTCTCGAACAGGCCCTTGAAGAAGTCGTCGGCGGCGATGCGGCGCTTGTTGGTGATGACGGTGGCGCCGAGCCCGAGCACGGCGGCCGGATAGTCGGCATTCGGGTCGTTGTTGGCGACCGAGCCGCCGATGGTGCCGCGATGGCGCACCGCCGGATCGCCGATCAGGCCGGCAAGCTCGGCGAGCGCCGGGATGTTCTCCTTCACGATCGGCGAGGTCGCGACCTCGACATGCCGGGTGAGCGCGCCAATGACGAGCGAGCGGCCCTTCATCTCGATGCCGGAGATGCCTTCGATCTGGGACATGTCGATGATGTGCTTCGGCCCCGCGAGCCGAAGCTTCATGGTCGGGATCAGCGTATGGCCGCCGGCGAGGAGCTTGGCTTCTTCCTGGCGGGCCAGCAGCCCCGCCGCTTGCCGTACCGTGGTCGGGCGATGGAATTTGAATTCGTACATGGCGTGCCGTCCCTGATTCCGAAAATATCGATACGCGCGTTACGCCTTGGCCATGGCCTTGGCGCCGGCGGCGATCGCTTTGACGATGTTGTGGTAGCCGGTGCAGCGGCAGATGTTGCCTTCGAGCTCGTGCCGGATAGTCTTCTCGTCGAGCTCGTTGCCCTTGCGCCACACGATGTCGACCGCCGACATGATCATGCCGGGGGTGCAATAGCCGCACTGCAATGCGTGGTTCTCGCGGAACGCCTCCTGCATCGGATGCAGCGGGCCGTTCGGCTCGGCCAGCCCTTCGATGGTGGTGATGTTCGCACCCTGCACCTGCCAGGCGAACGTCGTGCAGGCCTTCACCGCCTTGCCGTCGACATGGACCACGCAGGCGCCGCACTGGGAGGTGTCGCAGCCCACATGGGTGCCGGTGAGCCGCAGGTGCTCGCGCAGGAATTGGACCAGCAGGGTGCGCGGGTCGACGTCACCGGTGACGGCCTTGCCGTTCACCGTCATTGCGACGGCGGTCATCGAGGTACCTCCAAAAATCCGGGCCGGGCGGCCTGTTTTGCCTGCCGCCGGGGGGAGCCGGCAACAGATAGGGGCAAAATCGCAATGATTTTGCCCCGTTTTGCGGTTTCGAACAAGTTCAACTCTGAACCCGACATGCGCGTGGGGTCAAGGGTTTGCACGGGGTATTCCGGATTCGCAAGGCTTGTCCCCCTGCGGCCTGATGGCCGCTACCCCTGCTGCACCACCTTGGCAAAATTGGCGAAGAAGTCGTCGGCGGTCTTCTTGGCGGCGCTGTTGATCAGCCGCTGCCCGAGCTGGGCGAGCTTGCCGCCGATCTGCGCCTCGACATTGTAGGTCAGGAGCGTGCCGCCATCCTTGTCGGCGAGCGCGACGACGGCGCCGCCCTTGGCGAAGCCGGCGACGCCGCCCTCGCCCTCGCCCGAGATCTTGTAGCCGTTGGGCGGATCGATATCCGAGAGCCGCACCTTGCCCTTCCAGCGCGCCTTCACCGGGCCGACCTTGATGCTGGCGACGGCCTGGAATTCCGTATCGGACGTCTTGTCGAGCTGTTCGCAGCCGGGCACGCAGCTCTTGAGCACCGCGGGGTCATTGAGCTTGGCCCAAACCGTGTCGCGGCTGGCGGGAAGCTGCACTTCCCCGGTCATCGTCATCGCCATCGTCGGTTACTCCCTTTGTGGGGGGTGTATAGGACCTCGGCAGCGCGGGAGGAAAGGCCTTTTGACGCAATCTTGGGTCTCTCTCATAGGGGTTGGCGCCGCCTGCCCCGCCCGCTAAGCATGGCCATCCGGCGTTTTGTTCCATGACCAATCCCCTGAACCCATCGTCGCTGCTCACACCGCTGATCTCGAGCGCGGCGATGCGGGCGATCGTAGACGACCGCACGAAGCTCCAGCGCATGCTCGACTTCGAGGCCGCCCTGGCCCGGGCCGAAGCCGCGGTGGCCGTGATCCCGGCCGGCGCCGTCGACCGGATCGGCGCTGCCTGCAAGGCCGAGCTTTATGACCTCGCGAAGCTGGGCGAAGCCGCCGCCCGCTCCGGCAATGTCGCCGCCGCCGTGATCGCGGCGCTCGGCGAGGAGGTCGCCAAGACCGACGTGGAGGCCGCCCGCTTCGTGAATTGGGGCGCCGCCGCCCAGGACCTCGCCGACAGCGCGCTGATGCTCGAGCTGCGCGCCGGCCTCGACGCGCTGATCACCGACCTCAACACCGCGATCGACGGTTTCACACTGATCGCCGGCCGCCACCGCCGCACCGCCGCGGTGGCACGCACCCTGCTCCAGCATGCACTGCCAATGCCGTTCGGGCTCAAGCTTGCGGGCTACGCGGCGGCGCTGGCGCGCTCGCGCGAACGGCTGCGCCGGCTGCGCAAGGAGGGACTGGCGCTGCAATTCGGCGGCGTTGCCGGCACGCTGGCGTCGCTCGGCGAGAACGGCCTCGCGGTCACCGACCGGCTCGCCGCGCTCCTCGACCTGCCGGCGCCGGACGCGCCCTGGCACGCCCATAGCGACCGCGTCGCCGAGATCGCCTCGGCGCTCGCGATCCTGACCGGCACCTGCGGCAAGATCGCGCGCGACGTCGCGCTGATGATGCAGACCGAGGTGGGCGAAGCCCACGAGCCGCCGCGCAGCCATGTCGGCGAGGCGGTCGGGCTGCCGCACAGGCGCGCGCCCAACATCGCGGCCACCGGCGTCGCGGCCGCGACCATCGCGCCGAACCTGCTCGCCACCATCGTCGCCGGCCAGGTGCAGGAGCACGAGCGCGGCCTCGGCGGCTGGCAGGCGCAATGGCACGCGATGCCGGCGCTGCTGCTGGTCACGTCCGGCGCCCTCGCCGCCGTCAACGAGATCGCGCAGGGGCTGGAGACCGACGCCGAACGCATGCGCGCCAATCTCGACGTCGGCCAGGGCCTGATCATGGTCGAGGCGGTGACCATCGCGCTCGGCGCCAAGCTCGGCCCGCATCAGGCCAAGCTGATCGTCGAGGAGGCGAGCAGGCAGGCGATCTCGTCGAAGCGCCACCTCAACAGCATCCTGGCGGAGGACACGCGCGTGACCGCGCACATGACGCCCGGCGAGCTCGCGCGGCTGTTCGAGCTGATGGGCTACCAGGGCGTCGCGCAGACCTACATCGACCGCCTGATCGGCTCGCTCGGCTCGCGCGCGCCGAAACGCTGATTCGAGACACTGATGCGCCGCTACAACGAATTGTGTTTGGCCCCAGCAGCACGACCGGCCCCTGCTATTGGTCTGACGAAGGTGCCGCGAGTCTCACCTCCCCCTGAAAGGGGGAGGTCGATTGCAGTCGCCGCGCGACTGCAATCGGGTGGGGGTCAAGTCGTGCCGCCAGCGGGGGGGGGCCCCCCCCCCCCCCCCCCCGAACCGGGGGGGGGGCCGGGGGGAAGGGCGGTGGGGGGTTGTTTTTTTCCCGCGGCGGCCCTTGGCGTTGGGGGGGGGCCCCAAGTCGTGCCGCCAGCGGACCCCCACCCCAGCCCTCCCCCTTTCAGGGGGAGGGAGCGCATCGAATTCGCGGCTCATGCTTCAATCCCAAGAAATTCAAATCCAAGAACGACAAAGAGGAAACGCCATGCCGGTGATCCAGTCGAACGGCTGCCCGATTCATGTCGAGGTCGAAGGACCGGAGCGCGCGCCGGTGCTGATCCTGTCGAACTCGCTCGGCACCACGCTGCACATGTGGGACGGCCAGGTCGCGCCGTTCACCCGGCACTTCCAACTCGTGCGCTTCGACCGCCGCGGCCACGGCAAGTCCGGCGTCCCCAAGGGCCCCTACTCCATGGAGATGCTCGGACGCGACGTGCTCGCGATCATGGATGGGCTCAGCATCGAAAAGGCCAACTGGTGCGGGCTTTCGATGGGCGGCATGGAAGGCATGTGGCTCGGCGCCAACGCACCGGAACGCTTTGAACGCCTGGTGCTCTCGAACACATCAAGCTATTTCGCGGACAAGAAGGGCTGGAACGACCGGCTGGCGCTGGTGCGGGACAAGGGCGTGCCGGCCTTCGCGGCGCCCAACATGGAGCGCTGGTTCACGAAAGGATTCCGTGAGCGCGACCCGCAGGCGATCGCAAGCATACAGGCGATGTTCGCGGCGACGCCGCTCGAGGGCTACCTCGCCTGCGGCGCGGCGGTGCGCGACATGGACCACCGCGATCTGCTGCCGCGCGTGAAGAATCCGACACTGGTGATCATCGGGCGCCACGATCCCGCGACCGTCCCGGAAGCCGGCGAATACATTAGTAAAAACATACCAGGCGCCGAGCATTTCATGATCGACGCCGCGCATATCTCGAATGTCGAGCAGCCGGCGCAATTCAACAATGCAGTCCTAGGATTTTTGACGCGGCGCTGAACATTAATTCGACGCCGATCACAAAATTGCCCTGACGACTCCGGCATCGATTCAGCAAGCGTTAGGTGGTGCGGTCTACATCCCCCATGCGGTGACACGAAAGTGTCACTGAGAAAAAATGTCTACAGGGGTGCTAGACATGATGCTCATCCGCCTCACCTATTTCAGCTACAACCGTCTCAACGACTGGTACGCAAGCAAAGACCGCGGGGTCGCGGAGATACTCGCGACCTCGGTTGCCAACAATCTGCGCGACTGCATCACCGGCGCTCTGATCTGCCACGATCGCTGGTTCGTCCAAGAACTCGAAGGCGCCGAAGACAAGGTCTCCGCCGCCTTCGAGCGAATTCTGCGCGATCAGCGCCACCGCGACGTGTCGCTGGTCACCATGCAGGCGGTGTCGGCCCGCCGCTTCCCCAATTTCGCAATGGCCTGCCTCCTCCCTCACGAGGACAACTGCGATCTGTTCCGCCATTATGGCGAGGACGAGATTTTCGACCCGCGCAAGATGCGGGCCGACCGCCTCTCCGACCTCATCGAGGCGATGGCGGATCGCGGAACCACGGGGGGACAAGCATGGATGAAAAAGCCCGCTATGAACGCGGCCTGACCCAACGACGCAAGGTGCTGGGCGGCGGCTATGTGGATCGGTCGGTCGCCGCCCGGACCGAGTTCAATACCGAATTCCAGGAGATCATCACCCGCTATGCCTGGGGTGAGATATGGACGCGTCCCCACTTCGACGAGCGCACGCGGCGCATCCTGGTGATCGGCACCACGATGGCGCTGGACAAGTGGGAGGAATTCCGCCTGCACGTGCGCGTCGCGCTCACCGAGGGCGGCTTCTCCGCCGCCGACATCAAGGAGATCATCCTGCAGCAGATGATCTATTGCGGCGTGCCGGCCGCCAACCACGCGTTTCGGGAAGCCGGCGAGATCGTCAAGGAACTCGGCAAGGCCTGAACGGGTCTGCGCCGGTCCTCTGGATCGCTCGTCGCTTCGCTCCTCGCAATGACCCTGCCGGGACCACTCTCGCCTCGTCTTTGCGAGGCCCGCAGGGCCGAAGCAACCCAAACAGCGGCACAACGCGCCGCCCGGAACCAACCGGGTGAATTCAGGATTGGTGTCCGGGCGTTTCCGCCCGGTTCCTGGATTCACGAGGTCGGCCCGATGACGGGCTTCAACGTTCGCAAGCAGATGCCTGGGGTCGCGCTCAGCAGGGACGAATTCCGGAAGCGATATTGCGACCACTTCTCCGACCCGGTGTTCGCACCGCTGCGCGCCGAGATCGACCGCATCGTCGACGCGGCATGGGATGCATATTCGAACGCCCGCAAGGCACCGCACACGCGCCGTGCCGGCGCGGGCTTCGCCGACCCGGACTATGAGCTTTCGGTCGACTGGCTCGCGGCCCGCGAAAAGATCAAGGACCTGGAGCGCCAGCAAAAGGATCCGGCGTCCCCGTCGCGCATTCTTCTGGTCAACGGCGCGAGCCGCAGCGAGCACACCTGCCCGGGCGAGAGTTCCAAGAGCTGGCGCCTCGTCATGATCGCGCGCGAACTCCTCGCGCACGAGCCGCAGCTCGAAGTCGAAGTCCTCGATCTCAGCCGCCTCGGCTCCGAATACGGCCGCGTCATCTATCCGTGCAAGACCTGCGTCTCGACCGCGATGCCGCTCTGCCACTGGCCGTGCTCCTGCTATCCGAACCATGCGCTCGGCCAGGTACAGGACTGGATGAACGACATCTACGCGATGTGGGCGGCGGCGCATGGCGTAATGATCGTGTGTCCGGTGAACTGGTACGGGCCGCCGTCCGGGTTGAAGCTGATGATCGACCGGCTGGTCTGCGCCGACGGCGGCAATCCCGATCCGACCTCGACCCATGGCAAGAAGGTCGATGAGGCGAAGGCGATGGAGATGGCCGGCTGGCCCTATCCGCAGCATCTCGCCGGACGGGTGTTCTCGGTGGTGGTGCATGGCGATTACGCCGGCGCCGAGATGGTGCACGACGCGATCGCGTCGTGGCTGCGCGACAGCGGCCTGATGGAGGCCGGGCATCTGTCGCAACTGTCACGCATGATCGGCTACATGGAGTCCTATGCGACGAGCCACGACGATCTCGACCGCGACACCGCGGTCCAGGAAGAAGTGCGCAATGCCGCGCGCGCGCTGGTCGAGGCGGTGAAGCTTTCGCGCAGCGGCGCGATGCGGCAGCCGGATTCGGCGCTGAGCGAGCCGCGCAAGAAGTGAGCTGGCCGCGCAGCCGCAAATTCACATCCAGACCCGCGACGCCGGTCAGTCCGGACGGGCGCTCGCGGCTTCGACCATAGGCCGCCATTTTTCCATTTCCGCCCGATGATGCGCGGCGAGCGCCTGCGGCGTCTGCTGGTCGCGTGAAACAACGTCCTGACCGAGATCGGCAACGCGCCGTTGCAGAGCCGGATCGGCCAAAGCGGTGGCCACGGCCCGGTTGAGCTTGGCAACGACGTCGGCTGGCGTGCCCTTCGGCGCCCAGAGTCCGCGCCAGGTGGTGAAATGAAGCCGCGGCCCGCCGGCCTCCTCGATGGTGGGGACCTCGGGTGCGGCCGGCGAACGACGATCCGTCAGGACCGCGTAGGCCTTCAGCTTGCCGCCACGCAGATGGGGCAGCATTCCCGCCACCTCGACGATCTGCAGATCGAGCCGCCCGGCGACCAGATCATGCAGCGCGGGCGCGACGCCGCGATAGGGCACGATCTGCAGGTGGGTGCCAGTCATGGTTTCAAAGGCCACCGCCAGGATGTGCGGTCCGCTGCCTTTGCCGAACGTACCGATCGAAACCGAGCCGGGGCTCGCGCGCAGCCGGGCGATCAGGTCGCCGAGTTTGTCGGGGACTCCGATGCGGGCGACGAGCACGGCCGGGCTGGTCGTCAGCAAGGCGACCGGCTCGAAGTCCTTCAGCACGTCGTAGCGAACCGCACTGATCAGGCTGCTGACCACGAAACTGGTCTGATCGCCGACGGCGATGGTGTAGCCGTCCGGTGCGGCGCGCGCTGCGCGCTCGACACCCACGGCACCGGCCGCCGCCGGGACGTTCTCGACCACCACCGACTGTCCGAGCGTCTCACGCATGCGCTCGGCCACGATGCGCCCGGTAAAGTCCGCTCCGCCGCCGGGGGCGTGCGGCACGATCATCATCACCGGCCGGGCCGGATAGTCCTGGGTCCGGCCAAGCTGTGCGGTCACGAGAAGCCCAAGCAGGGCGATACCGATAACGAGCTTTCCCATTGCAGCCTCCGATGGATCCTCCCAAAATCCCGCGGCTTTGCGACATTCGCAATCGCCCCGGCTTCATGGGGCGATGAATTGCAGTTATCGCCAAATTGCGTAACGTTGGAATGCGTGACCATGGAATTGCGTGACATCGAATATTTCGAGGAGATTGCCGAGCAGCGACACCTCGGCCGCGCGGCCGAGCGTCTCAAGCTCAGCCAGCCGGCGCTGAGCAAGAGCCTGCGGCGGCTGGAGGAGGCCATGCAGGTCAAGCTGTTCGACCGCAATGCCAGGGGGCTGGAGCTGACCGCGGAGGGGTCACTGCTGCTGGCGCGGGCGCGCGATCTGCGGCTTTCGCTGCGCAACGTCGCGCGCGAGGTGGCGGACCTCAGCGAAGGTCGCGCCGGTCACCTTCGGATCGGCGTTGGCCCGGCGATCCCGACGCGGCTCATTTCCGACGCGCTTACCAAACTGTCGATCGACGCGCCCCGCGTCGCAGTGCACGTCACGATCTCGGATGCCGACGAAATCGTTCCCGCGCTGCGCAAGGGCGAGCTCGACCTCAACATTAACCTCATGCACGTCTCGCCCCCGGAGGGCCTCTGTTACGTTCGGCTTTACGAAGAGGAGTACGTGGTCTGCGCGTCCAAGCGCCATCCGTTGTCCCGTCAGCCGGACGTGCGCCTTGCGGAGTTGAGCAATGCGCGCTGGGCGTTGACGGAGTCGGTGCTGCCCACGCAGCAGAAGCTACGCTTGGTGTTTGAGGAACAGGGCTTGCCGAGGCCGCAAGTGGCGCTGGAATCCCGTTCGTTGTCGCTGCGGCTGCAGGCGGTCGTGGCCTCCGACCTGCTCGCCTACGCCTCGCGCCGGGGGATTGAACAGGCGGTCGCGGAGGGTTACGCGCTCGCGGTGTTGCCGGTGCGGGAGCTGGCCTGGCGCCGGCCGGTGGGCGCCGTTCACCGCGATGAGCCCTATCTGCATTCCGCGGCGCGCCGCTTCATCGACATTCTGCAAGCTTGCAGCTCGGAACTTCGCCCCGGCGTCAATTCGGCGGGGCGCGTTTGACCCGCGGCTAATTTCAACGTGTCGGTGCTGGTGGACACCAGCGCCAGGTTGACCCAGCCAAGGTTCAGTAACCTGAGACGGGATGCTTGCTTACCCGGTCCGACCTCTGCGTGATTCGAAGGAGCGCGTGCCCGGTAAAGCCTTGCGCACCTGCTCAGCGCACATCTCGCAAAAGGCCTCGGCATAGCGCGTCGATGGACGCCTCTTGTCGCTGAGAACCGTCAGCATCTCCCGAATAGGCCGGCCGCGATAGGTCACACGCACAATTTGCAGATCGCGTCGATGGATTTGCAAGCTTGATGGAATGATGGCTACGCCATGGCGCGCCGACGCGAGCGCGAGCAATAGGTTGGGGGCGCGGCTTTCGAAGATGACGTTGGGCTTGAATCCGGCGAGACGGCAGGCGGCGTCGAACGTCCGGCGAACACTGAAAACAGCGTCCAAAGCAAGCAACGGGTAAGGCGCGAGGCTGCTGATCTCGATTTTGCCGCGTTGGCCAAGATTCGGTCCCGGATGGCCGGCGGCGAGCAATTCGACAGGGCCCAGCGGATAGCTTGCAAATCGGTGGTCGTTCGGTTCGACCGCATGGGACAGGTTCTGGCCGAGGTGAACTTCCCCACGTTCCAACATCGCCAAATTCTCAAGCCCGACCGCTTCGAACAGCTTGACTTGGACGTTCGGGTAATTCCGCGTGTAGCGCGGCAAGACGTTTGAAATGGTGGCTTCTATGAATTGTGGCGAGGCGGCCACCTTCAGCACGCCAGTATCTCCGTGCCGGAGCAGCTGCGCCCGATCTCCGACCGCGCTGGCATAGTTCAAGAGGATGCGGCAGTCGTTGAGTAATTGCTCGCCCTCGCCCGTCAGCCGCAGGCGGCGTCCGACACGATCGAAAAGCCTGAGACCGAGCTCCCGTTCGAGGTCGGCAATCTGTCGGGACAATGCAGGCTGCGCAATGCGCAGGTGCAACGCCGCTTTCGAGATCGTGCCCAACTCGGCCACCGTGACAAAAGTCCGCGTGTGTCGGAGCTCCATGCTCGTCCTTTATGCCGAAATGGCATAAAGCGCCAGACAAATTCTATATTGGACCGCGGCATCGCGTGGGCGCACTACTGCCATCGTCTCCGCAGCCCTCAAGCAACGAGCGGAAATGCGAGAAAAGGAGTTTGCCATGAAGCCGGCGAGCGCGAGGCTGCTGTGCGCCTTCGGATTTTTGCTGTCGACAACGGCGGCCGAAGCCCAGGCTTGGCCGATCAAGCCTTTGCGCGCGATCATCCCGATCGGCGCCGGTGGCCCAACCGACATCGTGCCGCGCGTGGTGTTCGAGCAGCTCTCGCCGACTCTCGGGCAGTCCATCGTTGTTGAAAACCGCACGGGCGCCGGCGGCACGATCGGCGCAGCTTTCGTTGCCAAGGCTGCTCCCGATGGCTACACAATGCTTGCCAACGGCTCCGGCCATGCAATCGCGCCGTCGCTTTATCCCAACCTGGGCTACCATCCGGCACGGGACTTTGCGGCTGTCACGCCGTTCTGCACGTCGGCCAGCGTCCTGGTCGTTTCCCCGCGTCGCGGGTTCAAGACGGTCGACGACTTTGTCACTGCGGCCAGAGCGCGGCCTGGAGCGATGAACTTCGCTTCGGTAGGAGTCGGCAGCTTTACGCATCTGAGCGCGGAGCACTTCCTGGCCAGCGCAGGCCTGCAGTCCGTCCATGTTCCGTTCAAAGGCGGCCCCGCAGCGATCGCCGAGGTTATCGCGGGACGAATCGACTTCTTCTTCGGGCCGATCTCTCTTGTCGCGCCGCAGATCCGGGAAGGAACAGTCACAGCACTCGCTGTCAACGGCGCCAAGCGTTCCGCAGCCTTGCCAAGCATCCCGACAGTGGCGGAGGCTGGCTTTGGCAAGGCCGCATATCCAGTCTGGTTCGGTCTATTCCTGCCGGCAAAGACACCGCGCGAGATCGTCAACACGCTCCATCGTGAGACGCAGAAAGTACTCCAAACCGCCAACGTGCGTGACAGGCTCGAAGCAATGGGCTGCGACGCGATGCCGATGACTCCCGCCGAGTTCGACGCGTACGTCGAGAAAGAGATAGGTCTCAATGCGGCGCTCATCAAAGCGATCGGATTGAAGCCCGAGTAACTTTGCGTGCCAAGCGCGGGAAAGCGGGCATCAGGCCACGATTGTGCGGTTAGATAGGAATAGGAAGCGCCCTAGCCCACCCGCAGCCGCGCTTCCGGGATCCGCGCCAGCGCGGCGGCCGCGGGCGCGGGCGGCGTGCCAGACGTAAGCACGCCGACCGGCAGCGTCACCGCATCGGCGTCGGGAGCCGCTGCGGCTTCGGCCTTCAGCGACAGGTGGCGCTCGACCACCACGACGACGATCGCCCCCGCGACCAGGAGCATCTGCGTCGAATGGAGCCGCACCAGCGCCGCATCGCCGAACGCCATCGCCGGGATCAGACCGAGCATGATGGCGGCGACCGCCAGGATCAGCACGACGTCGACGGTCTCGTGATCGGGCTCGCGCCGCATCACCAAGGCCCGCGCGAATTCGATCAGGTAAGACACGCATGCGGCCGCGATCACCAGCTTGATGCCGGCGAGAGCATAGGAGGTCAGGAGCATGCCCTTGAACGAGAGATCGAACAGGCCGGCAAAGTAGAGCGCGGTTGTGGCATGCGCGTGATCGCCCAGGCTGCTGTAGGACGAGAACAGCACCCGGCCGGCACCGCGCCCCCAGACGAGGAAGAAATAGAGCGACAACAGGGCCAGGTTGATCGAGCCAAGGCTCGGCAACCTCTGACGGGGTGCCTCAAACCGAGACCACATCGACGCCTCCGCTGCCGACCGGTCCTTGTCGCCGCGCAAGGACTTCCGATCGGCTCGATCGGCGTGAGGCTAGGCGTTTAGAATTTTCGGCCCAATCGAAACCTTTTGTTAACCTTATCGGCGCGCCGACCCCGCCGGATCGAGGACCGTTTGCCGCCAAATCGAGGATCAGCCTCCCCGGGCCTCCCGGAATTGGTGTGGAGCGGTGCCGGTCTGCTTGCGGAAGAAGCGCGCGAAGTGGGACGGATCGGAGAACGCGAGCTCGTAGGCGATCTCGTTGATCGGCTGGTTGGTGAAGACGAGCTGGCGCTTGGCCTCGGTCAGCACCCGCTGGCGGATCAGATGGCCGGCGGTCACCCCTGTTGCACGTTTGACGTGGTCGTTGAGGCGGTCGACCGTCATCGCGAGCTTGTCGGCATAGAACGCGAGCTGGCGCTCGGCGTGGAAATGCTCCTCGATCAGCTTGCGCAGCGCGACCACGGTGGCGTCGGTCGGCGTCAGCGGGTCGGCGCGGGTGCGGCTCGCCGCCATGCGCGCGACCTCGACCGCGATCAATGCGAGCAGGCCGCGCATCGCGATGCGATAGCCGGCGCGGCCGAGGCTGCGCTCATCGTGCAGCTCGTTGGCGAACGAAATGACGCGCGCATGATCGGCGGGCAGCGGGACCACCGGATCGAACGAGAGAGACTTCAGCTGCGCCAGCGCCTCGCCGCGGCGATCGCCGATCGCTTCGGCGGCATCCTCGGTGAAGCTCATCACCCAGCCGTCGGTGACGCCGGCACGGAAACGAAAGCCGTGCGCCGTGGTCGGCGGCACCAGGATCGCGCACGGCGCGTCGAACGGCACCACCGCGGCTTCGAAAGTCATCTCGCCGCCGCCCTGCTCGATCAGCAGGATCTGAAACAGATTGCGGTGGCGGTGCGCGCGGATCGTCCAGTCATGGATCGACGAGCGCGAGGAAATCGTCTCGATGTGGATGAAGTCGAACGCCTGATCGTCCGGCGGATCGCCGTAGAGATGAAACAGCGGCAAGGCGGTGACGGTGCCCATGGCTTGAGCATAGTCCAGCGCGGGCGCGCTGTAATCTCCCGGGACGCCGCAACTCGCCGCCGTGCACAACAGTTAAAACGGCAACGGCCCCGTTTTCACGGAGCCGTTGTCTTGGAATTGAACAATGATCGGAACTTAGCGATCCTGCCCCTGCTGGCCCGGACGAGGCTGACCGCCCTGCTGCCCGCCGCCCTGCTGGCCCGGACGCTGGCCTCCGCCGCCCTGCTGCCCGCCACCTTGGCCGGGCTGCTGCTCCTGCTGGCCCGGACGCGGATTGTTCTGTTGGTTCGGATTCTGCTGGTTGGGATTGGCCATTCGACTACTCCTCGAGGGGTTGTGGGGCTGCATGGCCCCCGCCGTAATCAACGCAGGGGACACGGCGGAGTTTCGAGGAACTGCAAAAAGAAAGGTAACGCGATGCGGCACGAATTCGCCGGAAACTTGCTTCGATTTAGCGGGAACGCCGGTTGCGCGGGAACCTGTATCACGGGATTCTTGCGCAAAGCACGATGGAACCCGATGTAACGCCAATGACCAATCTTGCAACGCCGCCGCTGTCACGCCCCTTGTCACGTCTGGCGACGCGCGTCGCCTACGCATCGACGCAACTGCCGCGCATGGCCTGGTACACCGGCCACTTCCACATCATGCGCCGGCTCGCGCAGGAGGTGCAGCGGCGCAACGGCGAGGTTTCGCCGTCGAGATCGCCATCCAACTCGCAACGTGAGGCGCGCCTGGAGCGCAAGCTCGAGGCCGACCGGCGCGCGCTGTTGGAGCAGGACATCGCCAATGTCGAGGCCGGCATCTATCCCCTGCCCGCCGATCATGACGGCTCGCTGCTGACGCTGCTCGACCGCTCGCGGCTGTTCTTCCGCGATCTCCCCGACATCGACGCGCGCCGCAAGCGCAACGCGACCCATGAAGTCCTCAACGAGGAGACGCGCGGCCGCCGTCCCGACTATTACCTGCAGAACTTTCATTTCCAGTCGGGCGGCTGGCTGACCGACGACTCCGCCGATCGCTACGACACCCAGGTCGAGGTGCTGTTCAAGGGAACGGCGAACGCGATGCGCCGGCAGGCGCTGCCGCCGCTCGCCGAAGCATTCGCCGGGCGCGACCAGCGCCGGCTGCGGCTGATCGACATCGCCTGCGGCACCGGCCGCTTCCTCGATTTCGTCAAGCAGAGCTGGCCGCGGCTGCCGGTGCTCGGCATCGACCTGTCCGACGCCTATATTCGCCACGCGAAGCGCCACCTCAAGCGATGGTCGCGCGCCCATTGCGCCGTCGGCAATGCGGAAGCGATCCCGGCGCCGGACGCGAGCTGCGACGCCGTGACCAACATCTTCACCATGCACGAGCTGCCGCCCGAGGTACGTCGCACCGTGATCGGCGAAGCGGCGCGCGTGCTCAAGCCCGGCGGCCGCCTGGTGATCCTGGACTCGCTTCAGCGCGGCGACGAACCCGGCTACGACGCGATGCTGGAGCGTTTCCCGCAGCTCTATCACGAGCCCTATTACACGAGCTATCTGGGCGAGGATTTCGCCGCCATCGCGCGCCAGCACCGTCTCGTCCACCGGCGCGATACCAAGGCCTATATTTCCAAGGTGATGGTGTTCGACAAATTGGCTGGCTGATGCGCAAACAGTCGCGCGAGCTCACACGCGCTTGTATTCGCGCTCGTGATAGACCAGCGCCGGCCCCTGCGGGCCGAGCCGCACCGCCTCGACCGCGCCGAAGAACACGTTGTGGCTGCCGACCGAGCGCACCTCGACGATCCGGCAGTCGAACGCCACCACCGCGCTGGCGAGCACCGGGCTGCCGGTCGACAGCGTCGTCCATTCGCCCATGCTGAAACGATCGCCGCCCATCACGCCGGTGCGGCCGGCGAACAGGTCGGCGATCTCGGCTTCGGTCGCGCCCAGCGTGTTGACGCAGAACACGCCGTTCTCGATCACGACCGGATTGGTCTGGCTCTTGCGGTTCAGGCACATCAGCAGCGTCGGCGGCGCATCGGTCACCGAGCACGCGGCGGTCGCGGTGGCGCCGGTCTTGCCGCCGGGCCCCGCGGTGGTGATCACATGCACCGCGGCGCCGAGCCGGCTCATCGCCTCGCGGAACGGCGCGGCCTCGACCGTCTGCACCGGCTCCGGGCCGACCACCGTGAAGGCGCCGTCCATGGCATCGTCGGGGCGTTGGTCGATCCAGCTCATAGCGCCGCTCTTCTCGCTTCCCTACTCCGCCGCCTTCGGGCGCTTGCTCACCGCCGCATAGGCGACGTCGTCCGGATCGAGCCAGGTGTCGCCGGTCCAACCGTGCTCGTCGTATTCGGAGAGGCATTGATCCGCGAGCGCGATCATCTGGTCCATGGTGCCGGACGAGCGCGCGTTCCACATCGCCTGGATGCGGATGTCCTCGTGGTTGCCGGCGTAGTTCATCTCGTAGAGCTCGTGGCGGCCGCCGAACTCGGTGCCGATCGCGTCCCACAACAACTTGAGCACCTTGATGCGCTCCTTGTAGCCGATGCCGTGGGAGCCGCGCACATAGCGCGCGAGATACTTGTCGATCTCGGGATTGGCGAAATCCTTCGCCGACGACGGCAGGTAGATCAGCGCCGAGGCCACGATCTTCTCGACGATCTCCTTGACGCGGCCGTAGGCGTCGCCGGCGAACACGCGGTAGCTCGCGCCCGACTGCACGTTCGGCAGCACGGCCCCGTCGACCCAGGGCGACGGGTTCAGCGCCATCGCGTCGGTGAGCGCCCAGAACAGGTTCCGCCATGCGATGATCTCGCCGAGCATCGCCTGGTTGCCGCGGAAGTCGTCGCCGCCGGTGGTGCGCAGCGCCTTGGCGATGACGCCGACCAGGAAGTCGAGCTTCACCGCGAACCGCGTGCAGCCCTGGAACTGGTAGCCGGCCAGGAACCCCGACTGCGGGAAGAACACCTTCAGCTTGTCGAGATCGCGGTGCAGCAGCACGTCCTCCCAGGGGATGAACGCGTTGTCGAACACGAAGATCGCGTCGTTCTCGTCGAAGCGTGACGACAGCGGATAGTCGTAGGGCGTCCCCATGACGCTCGCCTGCATCTCGTAGGAGGCGCGGCAGAACAGCTTCACGCCGGGCGCGTTCATCGGCGCGATGAACATGACCGCGAGATCGGTATCGTTGACCGCCATGGCGGCGGCGTTCTGGCCCAGGAAATTGTAGTGCGTCAGCGCCGATGAGGTGGCCACCACCTTGGCGCCCGACACATAAATGCCGGCGTCGGTCTCCTTCTGGATGGTGATGAAGACGTCCTTCACCTGATCGGCGGAGCGCGAGCGGTCGACCGGCGGGTTGACGATCGCATGGTTCATGAACAGGACGTTCTCCTGCGCGCGGCGGTACCAGCGCTGCGCGTTGTCGGCGAACTTTCCGTAGAATTGATGATTGGCGCCGAGCGTGTTCATCAGCGACGCCTTGTAGTCGGGCGAGCGCCCCATCCAGCCATAGGACATCCTTGACCAGGCGGCGATCGCGTCGCGCTGGGCGATGAGGTCCTCGCGCGAGCGCGCGGCGCGGAAGAATTTGTGGGTGAGCCCGCCCGAGCCGGTATCGGTCGGGCAGGTCAGGACCGCCCTGCTCTTCTCGTCGTGCAGCGCGTCGTACAGGCGCGCGACCGAGCGCGCGGCGTTGCGGAACGCCGGGTGTGTGGTGACGTCGTCGACCCGCTCGCCGTAGATATAGACCTCGCGCCCGTCGCGCAGGCTCGCGAGATATTCCGCGCCGGTGAACGGCCGCCCCGGCGCCGCGATCGCGTCCTCGGACTTCATGCGGCTCATCGGGCCGGTCTCCTCTTGGACGAAAGCCCGTAGCACATGTGAGGGGCACGCGAAACGTCTCGCTGGGAGCGGCGTCCGCCGCGGCCCCCGCGCGGCCTTACTGCCGGAAGCGATCGCCCCTAGAAATTCTGGACCTTCGTTCCGTTCGGCCGACGCAGGTCCGAAAACTTCTCTTTGAAAACGAGCTCCTGGGGTTCCAGGCTGAACTTGTTGCCTTTGATGAAGTCGTGCAACGACCGCGGCTCAGCCGTATGGATGGTCTGCTCGACGAACTCCTTGGTGAGGAAGCACCGGTCCGGTGATTTGGCGAGGAAGGCGGCAAACGGCCCCACCGCGATGCCGGCTCCCTTCTGCATCCGGTAGGCGACCTGCCGCCGGTAGACTTTCGGCATTAACACCGGCCCCTTGTCGTTCGCCGCGTCGATCGGGCCGTGCTTGCGATAGACGAGCTTCTTGTCGAACTTGTCGACCGCTCGCGAGTAGTTCTTCCAGGTCCGTTTCTTCTTTTTGCCTTTCGCGGCGGCGGCATCCAGCGTGGCGATTTCCTCGACCGACATCGACGAGTAGTAGGTCGGATAGACCCATCCTTCAGTCGCCAGCCACGCGTTGATGTCGGTGTCCAGGCCCGCGCCGACGAAGATGTTGCCGACGAAGCGTCCATAGGTGTCGATGACCTCGGCCGGGCGATCGACGAACGACCGCATCTCGCATTTGACCATGCCGTTGTTGCCAAAGGTTTTCAGCTTCTTGCAGAGCGCGACGGTCGCGGTCTCCGCCCAGTATTGACGCCGCTCGGTCTTGTTGAGCTCGTTGAACTTCTTTCGCTTCGCCTTGGAGACGCCGGTGCTCTGCTTGAGCGCGCTCGCGCGATAGTGCAGTTCCGGCGCATCGATTCCCTGCAGGCGAACGGTGATGCGGCCTTGCTTGTCGATCACCGGGTCGCTGCTGGTACCCCGAACGACGGCGCCGAAATAGGCTTTGGTCTTCTTGAACGTCTTGCCGTCCGCGGCGAACGAAAACGCGTTGGCCCCAACCTTTACCTTGATCTTGGTGGTGTCAGCATCGGACTCGCCGTCGGGCCAGAATTGAGCAAGATCAATCGTGCCCTTGACGCGCAGGACTCCCGCCATGGTCGCCTCCAATGGATTGTGAGAAACGCGGAACCATAGCCCTGCGGCGGCAGGCACACAACGCGCGGTCGCGCTAAGGTGGGGTTTGCTCGGGACTATCGTTGCGAAATGGTTGCGTGATCATCCGGTCGATCCGCAACTCGCGGGGATCGCGGAACATCGGAATGCCGATGGTCATGCCGGTATGCCCCCTTTCAGGCTGCGCACGGTAAGTGCCGAACAGCCGGTCCCACCACGGCAGATTGAAGCCGAAATTGCTGTCGGTCTCATGGCGCAGAATCGAATGGTGCACGCGATGCATGTCGGGCGTCACCACGATGAAGCGCAGCGCCCGATCAAGCCAGGCCGGCATCGACGCATTCGAGTGGTTGAACATCGACGTGACGTTGAGCACCACTTCGAACAGGATCACCGCGACCACCGGGATGCCGAGCGCGAGGATCACGGCGATCTTGATCAGCAGCGAGATCAGTATCTCGATCGGATGGAACCGCACCCCGGTGGTGACGTCGATGTCGAGATCGGCATGATGCATGCGGTGCAGCCGCCACAGCACCGGCACTTTGTGGAAAACCACGTGCTGCGCATAGATGACCAGATCGAGCGCGAGGAAGCCGAGGAGCGCAGCGACCGATAGCCGCAAGTTCAGGTAGTGGAGCAAGCCGATCCCGCTGCCGGCGGCGTAGAGCGACGCACCCGCCGCCGCGGTCGGGAGCAGCACGCGCACAGTCACGATATCGACGACGAGAATCCCGAGATTGCCCGGCCATCGCCGGGCCCGCCCGAGGCTCAGGCGCCGGCGCGGCGCCAAGAGTTCCCAGAGCGCAAAACCACAAAAGAACACGGCAAACGCGCCCAGGCGGATGATCATCTCAAGGGTGATGCTGCCGGTCATGTCTCTGCCCTCGGTACCAATATAGTACTCCTGTGACCGGTGGGGCACCGCGACATTGCCGGCCTTCCAACGCCCTGATACAGATTCTGATCGTCGGGGCCCGCGGGGATAGGAGCGCATGGAAGTCTTCGTCCAGCAGCTCATCAACGGCATTACGCTTGGATCGATCTACGGCCTCATCGCCATCGGCTACACGATGGTGTTCGGCATCCTCGGCATGGTGAACTTCGCCCACGGCGACGTGTTCATGGTGTCGGCCTTCATCGCGCTGATCGCCTTCCTGATCCTGACCGCCTGGATCGGCGCCGGCGCCATCGCGCTCGCACTCTTCGTCGTGCTGATCATCGCCATGGTGATGACCTCGGTCCTGAACTGGGCGATCGAGCGCGTCGCCTACCGGCCGCTGCGCGGCTCGTTCCGCCTCGCGCCGCTGATCTCGGCGATCGGCATGTCGATCTTCCTGATGAATTTCGTGCAGGTCGCGCAGGGTCCGCGCAACAAATCGATCCCGCCGCTGTTCGCCGACGTCATCGTGCTGTTCACCCACGACGACTACGACGTCACCATATCCTACAAGCAGATCATGATCTGGCTGGTGACCGGCGTGCTGCTGTTCGCGTTCTGGTATGTCGTGACGAAAACTGCGCTCGGGCGCGCGCAGCGCGCCTGCGAGCAGGACCAGAAGATGGCGGCGCTGGTCGGCATCAACGTCGACCGCACGATCTCGATCACCTTCGTGATCGCGGCGGCGCTCGCCGCGGTCGCCGGCACGATGTATCTCATCCACTACGGGGTCGTCAGCTTTGCCGACGGCTTCACCCCGGGCGTAAAGGCGTTCACCGCCGCAGTGCTCGGCGGCATCGGCTCGCTGCCCGGTGCCGTGATCGGCGGCCTCGCCATCGGCCTGATCGAGACCTTCTGGTCGGCCTATTTCTCGACCGACTACAAGGACATCGCCGCCTTCTCGATCCTGGTCGTGGTGATGATCTTCCTGCCGCAGGGCCTGCTCGGCCGCCCGGACGTCGAGAAGGTCTGATGCCGGCCGAGACCACCAACTCGGCTTCAGGTCCCGACCTCGTGCGCGCATTTCGGGCTGCCGCCTTCACCGGCCTGATCGCAGCGGGGCTGTTCCTGCCGCTGATCGCCTTCCGCGCGTCGCACGACATCCGCAACGAACTGATACTCGAGACCCGCTGGCCGCTGTTCGCCGCCTTCGTGGCCGCGGCCTTTGTCGGGCAGCTCACCTGGGAGCTCTTGCCGCGCGAGCGGCTCTGGCAGGATCTTTCGGCCTTTTTTCGTTCACCGAAAAAGCTTGCGGCCGCTGCCGGGATCTGCGGATTTGCCACGGCCGTCCTGCGTCTCGCCGGCACGGCCGGATTCGGCGGCGATGCCGAACTCGCGCTCGCCCTCTCCGTGTTGCTGGCGGTCTGCACGATCGCGTTCGTCATCGGCGCCGGCGTGGCCGGGGTGACCACGCGCTATCCGGCGACCACCGACACCG
>JAIESR010000086.1 GCA_019745775.1 Xanthobacteraceae bacterium
CACAAGCTGTTCCAGCGCGACAAGGACTACATCGTGCGCAACGGCGAGGTCGTCATCATCGACGAGTTCACCGGCCGCATGATGCCGGGCCGCCGCTACTCCGACGGGCTGCACCAGGCGCTCGAGGCCAAGGAGCACCAGCCGATCCAGCCCGAGAACCAGACGCTGGCGTCGATCACGTTCCAGAACTACTTCCGCATGTACGAGAAGCTCGCCGGCATGACCGGCACGGCGATGACGGAAGCCGACGAATTCGCGGACATCTACAATCTCGACGTGGTCGAGGTGCCGACCAACATGCCGATGGTCCGCATCGACGACGACGACGAGGTCTATCGCACCGCCACCGAGAAATACCGCGCGATCCTCACGCTGATCGACGACTGCAAGAAGCGCGGCCAGCCGGTGCTGGTCGGCACCACCTCGATCGAGAAGTCCGAGCAGCTCGCCGAGATGTTGATCAAGCAGGGCTGGGAGCAGCACGATTTCTCCGATCCGAACGCGTTCGCGGCGCTCTATTCGGGAGACGAGCGCGCCGACAAGGTCAAGGTGTTCGCGATCCTCAACGCGCGCTTCCACGAGCAGGAAGCGGAGATCATCGCGCAAGCCGGTGTGCCGGGCGCGGTGACGATTGCCACGAACATGGCCGGCCGCGGCACCGACATCCAGCTCGGCGGCAACCTCGACATGCGCGTGCGCCAGGAGCTCAAGGACGTCACCGACCAGGGCGCCCGCGACGTGCGCATCGCCGAGATCAAGATGCAGATCGCCAGGCTGAAGGAGAGGGCGCTCGCCGCCGGCGGCCTTTTCGTGCTCGGCACCGAGCGGCACGAGAGCCGCCGTATCGACAACCAGCTGCGCGGCCGTTCCGGCCGTCAGGGCGACCCTGGTCACTCGAAGTTCTTCCTGTCGCTCGAAGACGACCTGATGCGCATCTTCGGGTCGGACAAGCTCGACACCATGCTGCAGCGCCTGGGCCTCAAGGAGAACGAGGCGATCGTCCACTCCTGGATCAACAAGGCGCTCGAGAAGGCGCAGCAGAAGGTCGAATTCCGCAACTTCGACATCCGCAAGAATCTGCTCAAGTTCGACAATGTGTCGAACGACCAGCGCAAGGTCATCTTCGACCAGCGCATCGAGTGGATGCGGATGGATTCGGTGGCCGAGATCGTGACCGACATGCGCCACGTGGCCATCGAAGAGCTCGTCGCCAAGCACGTGCCGGAGAACGTTTATCCCGAGCAGTGGGACGTCGCGGGCCTCAAGACCGAGCTCGAGCGCGTGCTCGGCCTTGACCTGCCGGCCGACGAGTGGGCCAAGGAAGAAGGCATCGCCGACGAGGAGCTCATCGCGCGCATCGAGCGCCGCGCCGACGAGCACATGGCCTCCAAGGTTGCCCAGTGGGGCGCCGAGACCATGCGGGCGGTCGAGAAGACGGTGCTCCTGCAGACGCTCGACCATCTCTGGCGCGAGCATCTCGTCATGCTCGAGCACCTGCGCCAGGTGATCGGGCTGCGCGGCTACGGCCAGCGCGACCCGCTCAACGAATACAAGGCCGAGGCCTACACCCTGTTCGAGTCGCTCAGCCAGAACCTGCGCGAGCAGGTGACCGGCTACCTGATGCGCATCCAGGTGATGGATGCGCCGCCCGAGCAGAGCTCGGACCTGCCCTATATGGAGGCGCACCACCTCAATCCGGACACCGGCGCCGACTACACCATGGCCGAGCCGACGCTGGCTCCTGCGATGGTGGGCAACGGCAACACGGCGCGCGCCGCTGATCGCAATCCGTCCGATCCGATGAGCTGGGGCAAGGTCGGCCGCAACGAGGTCTGCCCCTGCGGCTCCGGCAAGAAATACAAGCACTGCCACGGGCGGTTTGCGTAAAGCCGCGCGGGCTTTGTCCTTGCGTCACACTTTCTAAACCGCGCCGTCGCAAGGCGATTGACGGAAGCCGTTCCGGAAGGAAGGCTTCCGTCTGCGCAACCTTGTCGAACGAGGTTTGTCATGGACGGTCACAGTCGGCGCGAATTCATGGCGGGCGCGGCAACGGCCAGCGCTGCGGCGCTCTCATCGACAGATACCAAAGCGGAAGCGATGTCACAGGGGGCTTCGATGCACCAGGGCATGAGCTACGACGATGTCCGCAAGCTCCTCAATCTGGAGCCGAACGCCACCTGCGGCTATGTCCGTGTGACATTCATGAGCCCGCAGCGGATCGCGCCGGGCGGATTGCCGGCGCCGTTCGATGCCGGCCGGCCGATGGGCTCGGCGCTCTACTTCATGCTCACGCCGGTCGAGCCGGTGAAGCTGCACCGCATCCGCAACGACCAGTTCTATCACTACTATCTCGGCGACCCGATCGAGGTGCTGATGCTGATGGCCGATGGCTCGACGCAGCATCATGTGGTGGGGCCCGACCTGCGCGCGGGGCAGAAGGTGCAGCTGTTCATTCCCGGCAATACCTTCCATACTGCGCGCGTCGCCGGATCGCGCCGCTGGTTTCTCGGCGGGAGCACGGAATGGCCGGGCGTTGAGCCTGCCGATGTCGAGCTTGGAAAGATGGATGAACTCGCGGCGAAATATCCGAGCGTGGCGGAGCAGATACGAACGTATCCACTACCCACGAAGGCGTGACCACGGCACAGGCCAGGACACGACACGCTCTCGCAACAATTTCACGCACATTGGAGACTCGCTATGTCCGTTCCCTGCAAGTTCGAGCGCAGCCTGCTCGGCCACGACGAATATGAGATCGTCGCGGGCACTCATCATCCGGCCATCTACGATGCCGATGTCGAGCAGCTGAGATCCGTGCTGAAGCGTCTCCGCGACCTGCGCGACAAGGAGCGCACGCTCTCGCGCGGCAAGCGCCGCGAAGCGCGCGGCAAGGGCGCGGCTCGCGGGGCAACATTCCCTGGGACCGCCGAGCACCCCTACCAGCGGAAGCAGGTGTTTGTTTCGGCGCTCAAACGCGTCGGCAAGGAGATTGCCCGCCGCGACCAGCTTGCGGCGCGTGCCGCTCAGGTCGAGTTTGCGCAGCACGCTCTGGCCCTGCGCCGTGCGGCACAGTTCCCGGCTCGCCCGGCCGCCGGATACACCGCACATGAGGGAATGCGCTCGCTGCCCAGCCAGCGCAGGCGCACCAAGGTGCCGCCGGCCAAGATCGGCAGTGTTTCGCAGGCGACGCGCAACGCGCAGGCACGGCGCGACGCTCGCAACTGAGGCTGGGATTGAGAATCAGCGCCAGGCGCCGAAGCGGTTGTCGAAGCTGCCGGTGGGCACGGTCGGCGCCGCGCCGTTGATCGTGCTCTGACCCGACGATGGCTGCGTCGACGCGGTCTGCTGCTGCGCGGGTTCCGCCGGCTCGCTCTTCGGGCGGATTGCGCCCGGGCTCGTGGTGGCGGTCTGCTTGGCGGCCGGCTCTTTCTTGTCCGCCGGCTTGGTCTTGGCGGTCCTGGTCGGCGCGGTCTTTCCCTTTGGCGCCGCGGCCGCCGGCTCCGAGGTTGAGCTGCTAAGCCCGACCATGCTCCGCATGCGGTCCATCACGCCGCCGCCCGAGGATGCGCCGCTCGACGAGAACAGGTTGCCGAACATGCCGCCGCCCGCGCTTGGCGCGGACGCCGTGTCGGTGCGTACCACGGGCTCGGACACGCTGCCGGTCGCAGTCTTGGAGGTGGCGCGCGAGGCCTGCGCGCCGCTCGGCGGGGTGCGGATGTTGGCGGGGATCGTTCCGGCGGCGGTCGCCACGCGGGTGCGCACGACCCCGTCGTCATCGACATTGTGCGAGCTCACCGCGGAAGCGAAGGTCGGGTGCATGCCGCCGTCGGCAAAGCTGCGCACCGCCGGCAGGTTGCCGCGGCGTACGAGGTCGGCGATCTGCGCCTCGTCACGCTGCTGCTTGTTGCGAACCGCGGCGAGGACGTCGTCCGGCGTGGTCATCGCCGGGCATGCCGCGGTCGCGACGTAGCGGCCCTTGGATTCGGTGTTGAACACGTAGCGGCGGTCGCAGACGTCGACCTTGGGCTCCTGCCGGGTGACCTCGAAATGGTCGTAGCCGACCTTGAGCATCCTCCAGAACGCCATGTGCGGCGAGTTGCGGTGCCGCGCCATGTTCTGCGGCGTCATCCGGAACGGGAACGCCTGGATCTGAAACGACGACTGCCCGCCGAAGAACGATTCGCGGGCGAGCGCGTAGATTTCCGCGATCTGCTCGTCGGTCATGGCGTAGCAGCCGCGCGACGAGCAATCGCCATGGATCATCAGGAACGCGCCGGTGCGGTTGTTGGACCGGTCATAGGCGTTCGGATAGCCCATGTTGATCGAGAGGTAGTAGCTCGAGTTCGGGTTCATCAAACTCGGCGTGATCGTGTAGAAGCCCTCCGGTGCCTGGCGGTCGCCTTCCCGGATCTTCGGTCCGAGATCGCCCGACCAGCGGCAGATCGGATAAGTCTTGAGCAGCGCCATGCGCCCGCTCTGGTCTTCCTTCCAGACCTCGAGCTCCGACTCTTCCTTGAAGATGCGGACCAGGATCGGGGATTCCTTGCCCATGTTCCGCTTCTCGATCTCCGCGATCATTTGCGGCGAGAGCGGTTGCAGCGAGCGCAGCGTCGGGGTGGCGATGCCACTATCAGGGTCGCAGCCGGCCAGCGTCACCGCAGCAAGGATTGCCGCGGACGCCAACAGCGAGCGCACCAGTGGGCTACGATTCAAACCCGAAACTCCCCCGACCAAAGGCGATCCCTGAGCCTTTGAACTCTAATGGTTATCGCTTGGAAGGGTTGATCGCAAGGCAACTCCCCCCGCGCGACAGCCGTTTCAGCACGCCAATGGTAAACGAGTAGTAAATATTAAGAAAGCGTTCCCCATCGGCCACTATTCGTAGGCAGAACCATACCTCCTACCCCCGAATTGCAGCTGGAGACTGGTTCAAGACTTGGGAAATATCGCGGCAGCGGCGTGAAATCCCCAGGCATTGTAGGGGTCAATGGGGAGATCGTCTGTTGCTGGAATCGTGATGGACTTTGCCGGCCCAACCGCCACAATTGCCGAAAATGCCCCGCCTGGCCCGCCTGGGCACTCGTTGGGAACAAAAAAGGGGAGGAAAGCCATGAAATTCACCCCGACGGTTGCGCGATCGATCCGGTTTGGGTTGTTAACCGGTGTGGCAGCGCTGGCCGCGCTGGCGGCGGGCGTGCCGTCGCAACCGGTCGCCCAGACGGCATCGGTCGCCATCGACAATGACGACATCGGCGGCGTGGTGACCGGCCCCACGGGACCGGAGGCTGGCGTGTGGGTGATCGCGGAGACCACCGATCTTCCCACCAAGTACGCCAAGATCGTCGTCACCGACGACCAGGGCCGCTACGTGCTGCCCGATCTGCCGAAGGCGAAATACAAAATTTGGGTGCGCGGCTACGGCCTCGTCGATTCGGCCAAGGTCGACGCCGAGCCCGGCCGCCAGCTCAATCTCACCGCGGTGATCGCGCCCGACGAGAAGTCGGCGGCGGAGTATTACCCGCCGATCCACTGGTACGCGATGCTGCGCGTGCCGGCGAAGAGCGAATTCCCCGGCACCGGTCCGAAAGGCAACGGCATCAATCCGACGCAGCGCACGCAGCAGCACTGGCTCGCAGACGTGAAGAGCCTCGGCTGCCTTGCCTGCCACGCGATGGGCACGCCCGGCACGCGCCTGATCCCGCGCGAGTTCGGCGACTTCGCCAATTCGCGCGATGCCTGGACCCGCCGCATCCAGGCCGGGCAGGCGATGACGTCGATGGTCAATGTGGTGGGTCGGCTCGGCGCCGACCGCTCGATCGCCGAGTGGGCGAACTGGACCGACCGCGTCGCCCACGGCGAACTGCCGAAGTCGAAGCCGACGCGGCCGCAGGGCGTCGAGCGCAATGTCGTGCTGACGCTGTGGGACTGGAGCGAGCCGAAATATTATCTGCACGACGTGATCGCGACCGACCGGCGCAAGCCGACGGTCAATGCCAACGGCAAGATCTATGGTTCGCACGAGAACTCGTCCGACCTGGTGCCGGTGCTGAATCCGGTGACGCACACCGCGTCCGCGATCCGGCATCCGGTGCTTGATCCGAAGACACCGTCGCATCGCACCGATCCGATGACGCCGTCGGCCTATTGGGGCGACGAGCCGATTTGGGACGCGCAGGCGAACAATCACAATCCGATGATGGACGAGAAAGGCCGTCCTTGGTTCACGGTGCGGCTGCGCGGCGCCGCCAATCCCGCGTTCTGCCGCAAGGGCTCGGATCATCCGTCGGCCAAGGTGTTCCCGATCGACAGCGCGACCCGGCATGTATCGATGTACGATCCGACGACCGGCAAGTTCACGCTGATCGACACCTGCTTCCCGACCCATCACCTGATCTTCGCCGAGGACGCCGACGACACCTTGTGGCTGTCGAGCGGCGGCGCTGGCGCGACCGTGGCCGGATGGATCAATCGCAGGGTCCTGGAAGAGACCGGTGATCATCAGCGGGCGCAGGGCTGGTCGCCGTTCGTGCTCGACACCAACGGCAACGGCAAGCGCGACGCCTGGGTCGAGCCCAATCAGCCGGTCGACGCGGCGAAGGACAAGCGGGTCGCGGTCGGCTTCTACAGTGTCGTGGTCAATCCGCAGGACGGCACGGTCTGGGGCCAGTCGCTCAGCCCATGGCCCGGTTATGCGGTGCGCTATGATCCGAAGACGCAGCTTACCGAAATCTATTCGCCGCCGATGCCGGGCTATGGCGGCCGCGGCGCCGACATCGACCGCAACGGCGTGTTCTGGACGTCGCTGGCGAGCGGCCATCTCGGCGAATTCGACCGCCGCAAGTGCAAGGTGCTCAACGGTCCGACCGCGACCGGCGATCATTGCCCCGAAGGCTGGACGCTGCACCGGATGCCGGGTCCGAACTTCGAGGGCGTGCAGGAGGAGCACAGCGCCGAGGGCAGCTACTACACTTGGGTCGACTGGTTCAACACCGGGGGTCTCGGCGAGAACGTGCCGATCGCGACCGGCAATCAGAACTCGTCGCTGCTGGCATTGGTGAACGGCAAGTGGCTCAACCTCGTCGTTCCCTATCCGATGGGCTTCTTCACCAAGTGGGTCGACGGCCGCATCGACGACGCCAATGCCGGCTGGAAGGGCAGGGGTCTGTGGACCACCTATTCCACCCGCACCATGTTCCATCTCGAAGGCGGCGTGCAGAACCGTCCCAAGGTGGTGAAATTCCAGATGCGTCCCGACCCGCTGGCGAAGTGACGTCGGGATTTTCTGCGCGCAGCACAGAGTATCCGTGCTGCGCGCACGCGCATAAGCAACAAACGATCAAGACTCTGGGGAGGGAACGACATGAAACTCAAGCAAGCATTGATGCTGGGCGCGGCCGCCGTGGTCGTCGGCGCGCTCATGGTCGGCGTGCCGTCGCAGCCGGTGGCGCAGACGCCGGCGGTCGCCATCGACAACGACGACATCGGCGGCGTGGTGACCGGGCCGAAGGGGCCGGAAGCCGGCGTGTGGGTGATCGCCGAGACCACCGACCTGCCGACCAGATACGCCAAGATCGTCGTCACCGACGACCGGGGCCGCTACGTCATCCCCGACCTGCCGAAAGCGAAATACAAAGTGTGGGTGCGCGGCTACGGCCTCGTCGACTCGCCCAAGGTCGACGCCGAGCCCGGACGGCAGCTCAACCTCACGGCGGTCGTTGCGCCGGACGAGAAAGCGGCGGCGCAGCACTACCCGCCGATCTACTGGTACTCGATGCTGCGGATTCCGCCGAAGGGCGAATTCCCCGGCACCGGGCCGACCGGCAACGGCATCAATCCCGGCCAGCGCAACCAGCACTACTGGCTCTCCGACGTCAAATCGCTCGGCTGCATGTCCTGCCATGCGCTCGGCACGCCCGGCACGCGCACAATCCCGCATGAGTTCAGCAAGGACTTCGCCAATTCGCGCGATGCCTGGATGCGCCGCCTGCAAGCGGGACAGGCGATGGGACAGATGGTCGGCGTCACCACGCGGCTGGGGCCCGACCGCGCCGTCGCCGAATGGGCGAGCTGGACCGATCGCGTCGCGGCCGGCGAGACGCCGAAGCAGAAGCCGACCCGGCCGCAAGGCGTCGAGCGCAACGTCGTGCTCACGCTCTGGGACTGGGGCGATCCGAAGACCTATCTGCACGACCTGATCGTGACCGACCGGCGCAAGCCGACGGTCAACGCCAACGGCAAGATCTACGGCACGCAGGAGCACTCCTCGGACCTGGTGCCGGTGCTCGATCCGGTGACGCACACCGCGTCGAACATCAAGCATCCGGTGCTCGATCCGAAGACGCCGTCGACCCGCGAGCTCAATGCGATGACGCCGTCGGCCTATTGGGGCGAGGAGCCGATCTGGACGGCGCAAGCCGACAACCACAATCCGATGATGGATGAGCAGGGGCGCCTGTGGTTCACCGTGCGGGTGCGGCCGCCCGCCAACAATCCGACGTTCTGCCGGCAAGGCTCCGACCATCCATCCGCCAAGGTCTTTCCGTTGAACAGCTCGACCCGACAGACGTCGATGTACGATCCGGCGAGCGGCAAGTTCACCCTGATCGACCTCTGCTTCCCCACCCATCACCTGATCTTCGGGGAAGACGCCGACAACACGCTCTGGTTCTCGAGCGGCGTCGGCGGGCTCAACGTCGCGGGCTGGCTCAATCGCCGCGTCTTCGAGGAGACCGGCGATCACATGAAGGCCCAGGGCTGGTCGCCGTTCGTGCTCGACACCAACGGCAACGGCCGGCGCGACGACGGCTGGGTGCAGCCCAACCAGCCGGTCGATCCGGCAAAAGACAAACGCGTCGCCGTCAACTTCTACAGTGTGGTGGTCAATCCGCAGGACGGCACGGTCTGGGGCCAGGGGTTGACCCCGTTCCCGAGTAACGTCGTGCGCTTCGATCCGAAGACACAGCTCACCGAAATCTACTCGCCGCCGTCGCCGGGCTATGGCGGCCGCGGCGGCGACATCGACCGCAACGGGGTGTTCTGGACGTCGCTGGCGAGCGGCCACCTCGGCGAGTTTGATCGCCGCAAGTGCAAGGTGCTCAACGGACCGACTGCGACCGGCGACCACTGTCCGGAAGGCTGGAAACTGCATCGCATGCCCGGCCCGACCTTCGAGGCCGGTGTCGAAGACGAGCACAGCGTCGAGGCGAGCTACTACACCTGGGTCGACTGGTTCAACATCAGCGGGCTCGGCGAGAACACGCCGATCGCGACCGGCAACATGAACTCGTCGCTGCTCGCGCTGGTGAACGGCAGGTGGCTCAATTTCGTCGTTCCCTATCCGATGGGCTTCTTCACCAAATGGGTGGACGGTCGCATCGACGACGCGAGCGCGGGATGGAAAGGCAGGGGTCTGTGGACCACCTATTCCAACCGCACCATGTTCCATCTCGAAGGCGGCAAGGACAATCGCCCGAAGGTGGTGAAATTCCAGATCCGACCCGATCCGCTGGCGAAGTAAATGTCGCGCAATATCAAGAACCGCCCGGCGCGTTGCGCCGGGCGGTTTGTCGTGTCGGGTTCTTGAAATCTGGAGACCCAGCCTGGATTCGAACCAGGATGCGAGCGGTGCCCCGCCCTCGCGTTAGCCATTTCCGCGCACCGGGTCGTCGACCCCAGCGTAGTGAGGCGCAAGCCAACGGCAACCAATAGCGCTGAATATGCTTAAGGCCGCCCGGGTCGCCTGGTATCGCCAAGGATGACCTGGAAACCCAGCTCTATCGTGCCGGCAGGTGCTCCGAGCGGAATGCCGACAGAACTTTCGGATCGTCGGCGCCACCGCCGACCGTCAGGTCGAGCACGATGTCGTTGTTCAGGCGTCACTTCGAGGAGCCGCGCACGGATGTCGATCTTGTCGCGGAGATCGGCTTCGCCGGGATCGAATCGATCGGGCCCCGATGCCGGCTTGCCGTTGATCGAGCACACGCCGCCGTAGGTAATGAACGTGTTGCCGGTCTGCGGCAGGCGCAGGGCGCCGCCCTGGAAACCGGCATAGAGCCGTTCGCCGGGCGCCTGGCCATAGCTCCAGACCTGCGACACCGTACCGTTACGCTCATCGACCGCGAACTCGACCGCGCGGCTATAGCTTTCCGGTGCGCCCATCCGCGGCGCGAACGGCTGCGCGCGGTGATTGCCGTTGTCGAAGCACAGGATGGTGCCTGCCGGCGTGATCGAGCAGTCGTGCTGGTGGAATTGCCACGCGACCGACGCATCCGGCCTGAGCAGCTTGTCGGACCACGGCCTGCGCCAGTTGTCGTGAGCGCCCAGGATCCAACGCAGCGCGCCGGACTTGCGGTCGAATTTGACGATGCAATCCTGAGTGCGCAGCGACGCGAGTATGGCATCGTCCCTGGCGTCGTAAGCGGTGCCATTGGTGTGGCACCAGTCCATGGTCCCCGAATATCCGCGCACGCCCCAATAATTGGCGCGGCTGCCGTAGGTGATGCGGTAGGGATCGAGCAGGTCGAGCATGCGCCACTCATTGGCCTTGCTGCCGTCGGGGCGGACTTCCATCACAATGTCGCCGACCACTTTCGCGCGTTCGACCGGCGCGTTGGGATCGTCGACGCTGCCCGGCCAATGGTCGAACTCGCGCACCTCCATGCTCAGCAGGAGCATGGTGCCGTCAGGCCCGAGATTGACGCCATGGTGGAAGGTTTCCGCATCGACAGGGATGCCATCCTTCGGCGGGGCGCGGTCGCGATAGCGCCCGGTGGCGTACCATCGCCGCACGATGTCGCCGCCGATCGTCATCTCGAGCACGAGCCCGTCTACGATGGTGACCAGCAGATTGCCGCTCGGCATGCGCCGCACGCCCTGCACCGGCATGTCCGATTGGTGGACGCATGTCAGGGCGCCGCTTTGATCGACGCCGATGAGCCATCCGTGGTGCGCCGGCCGGCCCGCCGTTTTGTTGTCGCCGCGGATATTGAATAGCATCGTGCCGGGCTCGCGCCGCGTCGGGTTGCAGTGCGCGATCCGGATCGGCGGCAGGTCGGTTCGGGTACTCGCGTCCTTGATCATCGCGCTGCAACCGCTTCATTGGTCCTTTTGACGATGGCGGGCGAGGTCGCCCGATCTGGCTGACCTAGGTGCCGAGTGATGACGTTGGGGCTCGGCGGCGGCATGCTTGAGGCCGCCCGCGGCGATGGCCAAGAGGTAAACTCGTAAGCAGCCGAAGGGTGTCACACCCGTGATGCCTCCGTTCGTCGCCGATCGTTCGCCGAGGCTGGTGCCGCAACTAGCCGATCGTCCGTCCGATCGCCAGGAACTTCTCGCGGCGCTGGCGTCGCACCGCGTCGCGGTCGAGTTCCTTGAGCTCGTCGAACGCGTCGGCGATCGCCTGGCCGGCGGAGGCGATGGTGGCCTGAGGATCGCGGTGCGCGCCGCCGATCGGCTCGGTCACGATCTTGTCGATGACGCCGAAGCGCGCGAGGTCCTGCGCGGTGATCTTCATGCTGGTCGCGGCTTCCTGCGCCTTGGTCGTGTCGCGCCAGAGGATCGACGCGGCGCCTTCCGGCGAAATCACGCTATAGAACGAATGCTCGAGCATCAGCACGCGGTTGGCGGTGGCGATCGCGATGGCGCCGCCGGAACCGCCGACGCCGATGACCAGCGCGACATTCGGCACACCGAGGCCGAGACAGCATTCGGTCGAGCGCGCAATCGCCTCGGCCTGGCCGCGCTCCTCGGCGCCGATGCCGGGATACGCGCCTTCGGTATCGACCAGCGACAGCACCGGAATGCCGAAGCGGTCGGCCATCTCCATCAGGCGCACCGCCTTGCGATAGCCTTCCGGCCGCGCCATGCCGAAATTGTGCTTGAGGCGGTCCTCGGTGGTCGCGCCTTTCTCGTGGCCGAGAACGCAGATGCTCTCGCCGCGGAAGCGCCCGAAGCCGCCGACGATCGCCTCGTCGTCGCCGAATTTGCGGTCGCCGGCGAGCGGCACGAAGTCGGTGATCAGCGCTGCTACATAGTCGAGGCAGCGTGGCCGCTCATGGTGGCGTGCAACCAGCGTCTTCTGCCACGGCGTGAGATTGGCGTAGAGGTCCCTCAGCGTCTGCCCGGCCTTGGCCTCCAGCCGCGTGATCTCCTCGGCGATGGCCGGGCCGGTGTCGCCGGTCTGCACCGCGCGCAATTCCTCGATCTGGGCCTCGATCTCGGCCACCGGTTTTTCAAAGTCGAGGTAGATGCGCATCGCTTAAGTCTGTCTTCCGGTATTCGATGATGGCGGCGAGGGCCGGATCAGACGTCCGGCCGCTTGTAGTTGAGATTGGCGCCGCCCTTCTGCGACTTGAGATATCCTTCGACGTCCCCCAGCGGGTCCATCACGCGGCGCAGCCGCTGCCCGACCAGACCGTCGAGCTGGATCGCCTGCGACAGCGAGAGATCGCGGCCCATCTGCACGGTGATCTTGTGATGCTCGAGCGGCGCCAGATGCCGGGTTGCGAGGTCGCGCGCGAATTCGATCGTATGCGCTTCGAGCTTGTCGGCCGGCACCGCCTGGCTGACGATGCCGAGCGCGTCGGCTTCCCTGCCGGAGACGTTCTTGCCGCCGAGCGCGATCAGCGACAGCTTCTTCACCGGCAGTCCGGAGTGCAACAAGGTCGAGGTAACGAGCTGGCCGAACGAGCCGCGCAGCACCTCGGGCATGCCGAGCTGTGCGTCCTCGGCCGCGAACACGATGTCATGGCAGTTCATGATGCCGAGCGCGCCGCCGAGGCAATAGCCGTGCACCTGCGCGATCATGATGCGCGGGAAGGCGCGGACGTTTTCGGCGATCTGGATGGTGAGGTTCGGCCGGTCGAAATCGAGCATCGGTCCGTTCGACACTTCGCGCAGGAAGGTGAGGTCGAGGCCCGAGGAATAGACCTTGCCGGCGCCGCGGGTGATGACGATCTTGAGCTCCTTGTCGGCGCGGACGATGTCGAGCGACTCCATGAAGGCGTGGCACAGCGGCCGGTTCCAGCAGTTGCGCTTGTCGGGACGGTTGAGCGTGATGCGCGCGACGCCGGCGTCCTCGAGCCGCTCCAGGTAGAGCTCCGGCCATTCTCTGAGTTTCTTCCACGTGTTGGTGACCTGAGTATCGGCCATGCGACGCCTCCGCGCGTTTCTGTGGGATGGTTATGGCGCGGCGGACGGAGTGATGTAAAGCGGGCCGAAATCGGTGTTTTTCACGCTGGATCGACTAGAATGAACTGATGGCAAAGCTGAAAAGCGGCTTTCGAAGAAAGAGGTCGCCGTTGCGCGCGAGCGGCGTCTTGAAGCGCAGCATCTTCAGGTCATCGAGGGCAACCCGCTCGACCAAGAGGACATCGCCATGTTCGAGATGTTCGAGCGGGAACGGTGGGGCGATGAGAAATGCCTCGCTTATATCGAGGCGCAGGCGCGAGTCGCTGCGAAGTAGCGCCAACGACCTAGCGCCGAGCAAGCTCGTGGATATAGGCGATGGCCTTGTCGGCGATCTCTGGCAGAAGATCGCTTTGACGTATTCTTTCCTCGATGAGATTCGGATCGAGTGGACGTGCGCTGTGATAAGTCTCGATGAATATCTTGTCCTTTTCCTCCAATCGGGCGAGCTTGGAAACAATGAGGTCTTCCGGCGACGGTGCGACCGCCAATACTCGTCGATCGCCAACATCGATCCTCCGCACGACCGCGCGTGCCGTCCATCCCGCAGGCAGCTTGGCAGTGTTTTCATCCACGCCATCGATATAGAAGCCGTGCGTCTGATGGAATTGAGAACCCATCCCGAACAAACCATAGATGTGCTCCGATGCCTCCGGTGAGGTGCCTGGGTGACGAGCCTCCTCTTCAATTTCCCAAATCTTCGCGTTGTCGGGAAACGCATCGATTTCCGGGGAGGCCTTCATCTCAGTCGGAGCGTCTGGCCATGACAATAGGATGGCCTGACTACCAATAACGAAAACCTTGTCAGTCTTGAACTCGCTCGCGATTGCGCGAATTGCCCGGTCCAAGTCTTCCAAAGTGCGGATAGGGCGGCCTGTCGGCATCAAGGCTTCACGAATACACTGTCATGGCCGCTTTCGGGCGCGGAGAGCGAAGCGCGCATCGCGATTCTTTTCGCGGCTTGCCGAATTCTGTGCCGTAGCGGCCTGCTGCTGAAGTCCACGCCTTTCGCCGTCGTAAAGGGGGATGACAGCCTCAAGCGCTTCATTTGCTCGGTCCGGCAGGTCAAGAGCGCGCGAAGCTGGCAAGCAGGAAGTCGAAGTAGCGTATCCCACTCTGCAACAAACGATCGATCCAGGAATCGACGAGAAATTCTGGAGTGTGATGCCCGAGCCCTGCTGATCAGGGTCGGATCGCGCGCCAGTGATCGCGCGATCAAGCGATGCATGATCAGGTTCGCTGTATCGTTAATAATTTCTTGGTTGAGCTGGGCACGCATGATGCCGCTCCAATTACCTCGTGTTCCAAATATAAGCCTACTCGGTCAAATCTCAACACCACGTAATTGCCAGTAACGTGGTGGTGCCGACTATGTCTCCCCCAGCGGGTGCAGGTCGCGCACCAGGCTTTTCAGCCGCTCTTCCAGCACATGCGTATAAATCTGCGTGGTCGATATGTCGGCATGGCCGAGCAGGGTCTGCACGATGCGCAGATCCGCGCCGTTGTGCAGGAGGTGGCTGGCAAAGGCGTGGCGCAGCACGTGCGGGCTGACCTGCTCGGCGCGCAGTTTTGCGCCGGCCGCGAGCGCCTTCAGCTCGCGCGCAAAATGCTGGCGGGTGAGGTGGCCGCTGTCGCCGAACGAGGGAAAGAGCCATTTCGATTTTATCTGTGCGGGTCGCCCCACGCTCCGCTCATTCCCGCGCCCCGCCGTAGCTCGACCGAGCGTAGGCGGGGCGCCGGGACGAGCGGAAGCCCTGCTTTGCTCGGCTTCCATAAGCAGCGCGCGGTACTCGGCCATCGCCGTCTTGGCGGCCTCGTTGAGCGGCACCAGCCGTTCCTTGCCGCCTTTGCCGCGCACCACCAGCATGCGCGCATTGCGCTCCGCCGCCGATGCCGGCAGCGACACCAGCTCCGACACGCGCAGCCCGGTGGCGTAGACCAATTCGAGCAATGCGTTGAGCCGCGCCGCGCGCAGCCGCTCGCCGTCGGTGCGCGCGGTGCCGACTGCGCTGCGCGCATTGGCGAGCAGGCGGTCGACCTCCTTGATGCTGAGCACTTTCGGCAGCGCGCGCCCGCGCTTCGGCCCTTCGATGATGGCGGCGGGATCGTCGCCGCGCTTTCCCTCCGCATAGAGGAAACGATAGAGCTGCCGGATCGCGGAGAGCCGCCGCGCCACCGACGCGGCCGCGAACTGGCGCTTGGTCAGCGCCTGAAGGTAACCGCGGATGTCGTCGGTCGAAGCGCTCGCGATGGTGCGGCGCTTGGCGACGAGATATTCGCCGAAGTCGTCGAGGTCGCGCTTGTAGGCCGCAAGCGTGTTATCGGTCGCGCCGCGCTCGGCTGCGAGCATGTCGAGGAACAGCTCGATCCGGCTATCGTCGTTGTGACGCGTCGCGCGGGCCATCATCTCTGCTTCGAGAACCGGTCGGGCGGGACCGGCACGGTAATCTCGCGCTGCGGCGGATCGTAGAACTGCGCGAGCGCGAGCATGCCGCCGTAGATCGCGCCGACCACGATGGCGACGAACGCGAGGAATCGGAACAGGCTCGGCATTGGTAGCGCTCGATCGGCGGCGTGAGTCGGCCGCTAGTATGCCATTAAACGTGAAAAAACTACGTCCACCGGCCCTTATTAAGAGGCTCGATCCCCACCGGCGGATGGTCTATTGAAACGGAGCCCAATGCAGCGGGATTCGAGGTCATGTCCAACCCGGTGGCGCCACCGGTGGCGCACCATAGCAACGGTACGAGCAACGGCCCGTCCGCGCCCGATCCGGCTCTCCTGGCCGAACTCGGCGCGCGCTCGATCGTGCTCGTCGGCATGATGGGCGCCGGCAAGTCCTCGATCGGCCGCCGGCTGGCGACGCGGCTCAATATCCCGTTCGTCGACGCGGACAGCGAGATCGAGAAGGCCGCCGGCATGTCGATCCCCGATATCTTCGCGACCCGCGGCGAGCCGGATTTCCGCGCCGGCGAGGCGCGCGTGATCGCGCGCCTGCTCGACGGCGGCCCCCAGGTGCTGGCGACCGGCGGCGGCGCCTTCATGAATCCCGATACCCGCGCCGCGATCGGCGCCAAGGGCGTGTCGGTCTGGCTCAACGCCGATTTCGAGACGCTGATGCGCCGGATCAAGCGGCGGCACGACCGTCCGCTGCTGCACACCGACGATCCGGCAGCGACGTTGCAGCAACTGATCGACGTGCGCTACCCGATCTACGGGCTCGCCAACTTCACCGTGCAATCGCGTGAAGTCCCGCACGACAAGATCGTGGACGAGATCGTGGCGGTGCTTACGGCCGGTCCGTTGCCGCGTGGTCAGGAAGCGCGCGCGGCCACACCAGGAGGCACCGCGTCATGACCGCGCCGCTCCGCGCCAGCGACCCGATCGTCGTCGACGTCGCGCTCGGCGATCGCAGCTATGACATCGTGATCGGTCGCGGACAGCTCGCCTCGCTGGGTGCGCGGATCGGCAGGCTCCGTCCCGGCGCCAAGGTCGCGATCGTCAGCGACGAGAACGTCGCCCCGAGGCATCTCGACGCCGCGGTGGCGGCCGTCAAGAACGGTGCCGCCCAAGGATCGACCAGCGTGTCGACCATCGTGCTGCCGCCCGGCGAGAGCACGAAATCGTTCACGCACCTGTCGAAGCTCTGCGACGAGCTGATCGCGCGGCGGATCGAGCGCAGCGACGTCGTGGTCGCGCTCGGCGGCGGCGTGATCGGCGATCTTGCCGGCTTTGCCGCCGCGATCGTGCGGCGCGGTGTCGATTACGTGCAGGTGCCGACCTCGCTGCTGGCGCAGGTCGACTCCTCGGTCGGCGGCAAGACCGCGATCGACTCGCCGCAAGGCAAGAACCTGATCGGCGCGTTCTACCAGCCTATCCTGGTGATCGCCGACACCGCGCTGCTCGATACGCTGCCCGAGCGCGAATTCCGCGCCGGCTATGCCGAGGTCGCGAAATACGGCCTGCTCGGCGACGCCGCCTTCTTCGCCTGGCTCGAGGCCAACTGGAAAGACGTGTTCGCCGGCGGTCCCGCGCGCGAGCACGCGATCGCCACGAGCTGCCGCGCCAAGGCCGCGATCGTGGCGCGCGACGAACGCGAGACCGGCGACCGCATGCTGCTCAATCTCGGCCACACCTTCGGCCATGCGCTCGAAGCCGCCGCCGGCTATTCCGACCGGCTGCTGCATGGCGAAGCCATCGCGATCGGCATGGCGCTTGCCTTCGAATTCTCGGCAAGGCGCGGGCTGCTGGCGAAGGCCGAAGCCGACCGGGCCATCGGCCATATCGCGGCCGTCGGCCTGCCCACCCGCATGGGCCAGATCGAGGGCGGCGCGCCGACGCTCGACCAGGCGATGGAGCTCATCGCGCAGGACAAGAAGGTGTCGCGCGGCAAGCTGACTTTCATCCTTGCGCGCGGCATCGGGAACGCCTTTGTCGCCAAAGACGTTGACGCTCAAGACGTGCGTGCTTTCCTGGCCGACAAGCTCAAGCAAGCCAACTAAGCAAATGCTGCTCGAAGACTGGCTGTCATTCGCCGCGATCCTGCTCTGCCTCGTCATCTCGGCGTTCTTCTCCGCGAGCGAGACGGCGCTGACCGCTGTGTCGCGCGCGCGCCTGCTGCGGCTGGAAAAGTCCGGCAGCCGGCGGGCGCGGATCGTTTCGGGCCTGCTCGAGATCCGCGAACGCATGATCGGCGCGATCCTCACCGGCAACAACGTCGTCAACATCACGGCCACGGCGCTGACCACCGGCCTGCTGCTGTCGTGGTTCGGCGAGATCGGCGCGCTTTACGCGACCGCGATCATGACGGTGCTGGTCGTGGTGTTCGCCGAGGTGCTGCCGAAGACGATCGCGATCAACGCGCCGGAACGGGTGGCGATTCTGGTGGCGCATCCGATCCACTGGACGGTGCGGCTGTTCGGGCCGCTGCTGATCGGGATCGAGGGCCTCGTCCGCTTCATCCTGCGGATGTTCGGCGTCAAGATGGGCACCGACCAGGCGTTTCTCTCGGCGCACGAGGAGCTGCGCGGACAGGTCGATCTCCTGCACAAGGAAGGCAGCGTCGAGAAGCTGGATCGCGACATGTTCGGCGGGCTGCTCGACTTGCGCGACCTCGTCGTCTCCGACGTGATGATCCACCGCACCAAGATGATCACCGCCTGCGCCGACGATCCGCCCGAGGACGTGGTGAAGGAGGTGCTGGAGTCGCCGGTGACGCGCGTGCCGCTGTGGAGCGAGCGTCCCGAGAACATCATCGGCATCCTGCACGCCAAGGATCTCTTGCGCGCGCTGCAGGGCGTCGACGGCGATCCGGCCAGGGTCGACGTCAAATCGATCGCGCGGCCGCCCTGGTTCGTGCCCGACATCCGCCCGCTGTCGGAGCAGCTCAAGGCGTTCCGCCGCCGCAAGACGCCCTTCGCCCTCGTCGTCGACGAGTACGGCGAGGTGATGGGCCTGGTCACGCTCGAAGACATTCTGGAGGAGATCGTCGGCGACATCACCGACGAGCATGACGTGGTGGTGCCGGGCGTGCGGCCGTTGCCGGACGGCTCGGTCAATGTCGACGGCGGCGTCCCGATCCGCGACCTCAACCGTGCCATGGAATGGAGCCTGCCGGACGACGAGGCCACGACCATCGCCGGCCTGGTGATCCATGAATCGCGCTCGATCCCGGAACCGGGTCAGAGCTTCACGTTCCACGGCTTCCGGTTCAACGTGCTGCGCCGCGAGCGCAACCGCATCACGGCGCTCCGCATCACGCCGGTCCGCAAGGCATCCAAAGCGGCATAAACCAACATTACCACCACGATTTGGCCCCCTTTCAAATTGTAGGTAACGAGGGTGGGTGATCGAGCTCCGGGCCGGCCGCGTGGCCGCCGTCACGGACGTGCGGACGTCGCTTTCGCGCATGCTTGCAGTCATTTCATATCGCCGCGCCGACTCGCAGGACATCGCGGGCCGCATTGCCGATCATCTGCGCCACCGTCTGGGTGAGCGCCAGGTCTTCCTCGACACCGGCAGCATTCCGGCCGGCGCCGACTTCCGCCACACCATCCAGCAGGCGCTGCGCCGGCGCGGGGTGCTGGTCGCGATCGTGGGCCCGGAGTGGATGGCCGCGCGCCACGGCGCCCCGGAGCGGATCAACGATCCCGACGATCCGGTGCGGATGGAGATCGCGACCGCGCTCGCCGAGGGGCTCCCGATCATCCCGGTCCTGGTCAACGACGCGTCGATGCCGTCGGCGAACGAGCTGCCCGCCGACATCAAGGACTTTGCCTATCGCAACGCGCTGACCGTCGATCGCAGCCGGTTCTTCCACCGCGATGCCGACGAGCTGGTGCGCGAGATCGAAGCATTGCGGCCGCGCCGGTCCCGCCGCCGGATCGCAGCGGCGCTGCTCGCGGCCGCCGCGCTCGCGGCCGCCTGGGTATCGGTGCCTTACTTCGGCCGGCACGCGACAAATCCCGGGGCGATTCCCACGGCGTCGCAAGCGGTGAGCGACGTCGAGGTGGCATCGTTCCGCACTGCCGAGGGCAGGCCCGAGCTCGACGTCATCCGTCAGAGGGTCGAGCGCAATTTCGTCGACCTGTTCAGCGACGCGAAGCTGCGGGTGCGCGCATCGCTCACCACCAACCAGTCGCTGGCGCAGCCGCATTTCACGCTCGGCGGCGAGATCACCGAGCGTGCCGGGCATGTCATCATCACCGCCGAGCTGCGCAACGAGCGCGGCGTCGTGGTCGGCTCCTCGCAGATCGAGGGCGCGCTCGCCGAGCTTGAGGCGATCTACAAGGTCATCCCGGAAGCGCTGATGTACGGGATGGCGGTCGATACGCCGACGCTCACCCGCAATCGCCGCGCCTCGCGCCCGACCGAGTCGGTCGAAGCAATCGCATATTTCATGGAGGCGCGGCGCGAGGTCTATCTGCGCGATTTCGATGCGGCCGAGTGGTCGCTGCGCCATGCCCTCACCATCGATCCGAAGTTCGCCATGGCGATCTGGGCGGTCGGCGAGATCAAGCGCCTGCAAGGCGATTGGGTCCAGGCCGCCGAATGGCACGCCAAGGCCGCGGCGCAGGACCGCGATCATCCGCGCTGGTCGATCGAGCCCGCGCGCGAGGCGCAGCCGGTGCCGGCGCTGCTCGCGCAGCTGCGCACGGCAGAGCCCGAGGAACTGTTGCCGGGCGCGCATTATTCGGTGGCCCGGATCGTCGACTACGACGTCGACTTGCATGTCTGGTCGTTCGATCCGGCGCGCTTCCATCTCAAGGTGCGTCAGCAGGCGCAGGCCGGCGGCCAATCGATCGGCGATTTCCTCACCGATCCCGGCGATGTGCTCGCGATCAATGGCGGCTTCTTCGACATCGACTCGCGCCAGCGCCTGACGCCCAGCGGTCTGCTTATCGTCGACGGCGGGCTTGTTCGCGACGTCACCGACAAAGGCTCCGGCGTCGTGTTCACGACCGCGGCCGGCGTCGGCATCGTGCGGCGGCAGGATTTCCGCCCTGCCGGCGTCACCCACGCGGTGCAGAGCGGGCCGCTGTTGGTCGATCCGGGCGGCAAGCTCGGCATCTACAAGGAGGACTTCGACCGCCAGCGGCGCAGCGCGATCTGCCTCGACGGCAGCGCGGTCCGCATCGTCATGGTGGAGGGCGGCGGCCTGAGCCTCATGGAACTGGCGCGCGTCCTCTCGTCGCCGCGCGAGGCCGGCGGGCTCGCCTGCGCGGTCGCGCTCAATCTCGACGGCGGCCCTTCGACGCAGGCGATGGCGCGCATCGGCAGCCAGGAGCTGTCATTTGTCGGCCGCTGGCGCATCCAGAACGCGCTGGTGCTGTCGCGCCGCGAACGTCTGGCCGACCGCCCGTAGATTTTCCCAGAGATTGCCGATGGCTCCCGCTGGCATCAATATTGCCAAATAGAGAGCCAGTGAGGCGCACACGCGGGAGCCGGCGATGCAGACACGCAGACAATTACTGACATCGGCGGCGGCGATCGCTGTCGTCTCGCCGGCCTTCGCGCAGGGCTGGCCGCAACGGCCGGTGAAGGTCGTGGTCGCGTTCGCGCCCGGCGGCAACAGCGACTCGATCGCGCGCGTTGCCTGCCAGCGCCTGAGCGAGGTGTTCGGCCAGACCTTCGTGATCGAGAACCGCCCGGGTGGCGGTGGCACCATCGGCGCCGAAGCGGTGGCGCGCGCGGCGCCCGACGGCTACACGCTGTTTGTTGCCGCCACGCCGCAGATGTCGATCACGCCATGGCTGCAGAAGGTGCCGTACGATCCGGTCAAGGATTTCGCGGCGATCAGCAATATCGGCAGCAATCCGTTCGTGCTCTCGGTCAATGCCAAACTGCCGATCAAGAGCGTCGCCGATTTCATCGCCCATGTGAAAGCGCGGCCCGGTCAGGTGACTTTCGGCTCCGGCGGCGTCGGCACGCTCAACCATCTGTCGATGACGCTGTTCGCGAAGCTCGCCGGCATCGACATCACCCATGTGCCCTACAAGGGCGGCGGCCCGGCGATGGCCGACCTCGTCGCCGGCCACATCAATGCGATGTTCGCCAATCTCTCGGACGCGCTCGGGCAGGCCGGCGCCGGCACCATCCGCCTGCTGGCGGTCTCGAGCGACAGGCGCGCCCGGCAGATCCCCGATGTGCCGACCGTGATCGAAACCGGTTTCCCGACGTTCAAGACCACGACCTGGAACGGGCTGGTGGCGCCCGCTGGCACGCCCCGGGAGATCGTGACGCGAATTGCCGCCGAAGTGGCGCGCGCCTCCAAGGAGCCGAAATATGTCGAGCGGCTGGCCCATATCGGCGTCGACGCGATCGGCGACACGCCGGAGGAATTCGCCGCCACCATTGCGTCCGACTTCGTGTTCTGGGGCGATGCGGTGAAGGCCGCCGGGCTGGGGCGCTGATCGGTCGCTGCCCGTGGCGACCAAGGTGCATTGGAATAACGTCTGCGCGCGGCCTATCATCTTCGGAAAGTCCAAGCTCGAGGAAAAACGCCGTGGCGATGCTCTGTCGGTTTCTTGTCGGTCTTCTTGCGATGGCTCTGACGTCCGTCGCACAGGCGCAGACCTATCCCGACCGGCCGATCAGGCTGATTGCGCCGTTCCCGGCCGGCGGCCTCGCCGACGTGCTGGCGCGCGCGGTGGGCGACCAGATGACCAAGTCGCTCGGCCAGCCGGTCGTGGTCGAGAACCGCGCCGGCGCCGGCGGCAATACCGGCGCGCTCGCGGTCGCGACCGCCGCGCCCGACGGCTACACGCTGTTGATGTCCTCGGCCGGCATCCTCACCGCCAACCCGTTCCTCTACGCCAAGATGCCGTTCGACGCGGAGACCGCATTCATCCCGATCTCCAACGTCGCCGAGATGTCGATGATCCTGGTCGTCAATCCGAACGTCGAGGCGAAGACGCTGAAGGAATTCGTCGCGCTCGCCAGGGCGCGGCCGGGCAAGCTCAACTTCGGCTCGCCCGGCATCGGCACCACCGGTCATCTCGGGCTCGCGATGTTCATGCATGCCGCCAAGGTGCAGATCACCCACGTGCCGTATCGCGGCGCCGCGCCGGCGGTGCAGGATCTGATCGCCGGCCAGATCGACGGCGTGGTCGACAATCCGCCGACCGTGATCTCGCACATCGAGGGCGGCAGGCTGCGCCCGCTCGCGGTGGCGGCGAAGTCGCGCATGAAGCTTCTGCCCGACGTGCCGACCGCGGCGGAAGGCGGCGTCGCCGGCTACGAGGCGTCGTCCTGGTTCGGCATCGCCGCGCCCGCCGGCACGCCGCAACCGATCGTCGAGCGGCTGCACAAGGAGATCGTCGCGGCGGTGCGCAGCCCGGCGATGCAGGAGCGCTTCGCGAAATCGGGCGCGCAGCTGGTCGGCGATACGCCGCAGGAATTCGCCGCGCAGATCCGCACCGAGCGCGTGCGCTGGGGCGAGATCATCAAGGCGGCCGGCATCAAGGCGGAGTAGGTCAAGCGACATGAAAGTCGTTCAGGCAGTCGCGGTCGGGCTGATCACCGGGATCGTCACGTTCGCGCCGCGCGCGGACACGCAGGAGGTCGAAGCCACCGGCAAGGTCAAAGCCAAGCGCATCTACGCGGCGACCACGACCAACAGCGGTCAGCCGATCAAACTGCCGCAAGGCAATGTCGAGGTGGTGGTGTGGATGTACGATATCCCGGCCGGCTCGAAGCTGCCGGTGCACAAGCATCCCAGCCAGCGCTACGCCTATGTGCTGCAAGGCACGCTGCAGGTGACCGACGTCCAGACCGGCCGCAACTTCGAATACAAGCCCGGCGACTTCATCGTCGAGATGGTCGACGGCTGGCACTACGGCGCCAACAACGGCCGGGGGCCGGTGCGGCTGCTCGTCATCGACCAGGTGGAAAAGGGTCAGGCCAACACCATCCTCAAGCAATAGCGGCAGTGAGGTGCGCGATGAAGCGAAATCCCATCGGTCCGAAGATGAAGCGAAGCATGGTCGCAGCGCTCGTCATGTGCGCGGCGCTGGCCGCCGGCATCGTGCCGTCGCTGGCGCAGTCCTATCCCACACGCCCGGTCAAGGTGGTGGTGCCGTTCGCCGCCGGCGGTCCGCTCGATCTCGTCGGCCGCGCGGTGTTCGAGAAGCTGTCGGCCAATCTCAAGCAGCCGTTCGTATTGGAGAACCGCACCGGCGCCGGCGGCAATATCGGCACCGATGCGGTCGCGAAGGCCGCCCCCGACGGCTACACGTTGCTGTTCGTGCTCTCGGGCACGCTGACCGCCAATCCGGCGATGTATCGCAAGCTCCCGTTCAACGTGGAAAAGGATTTGCGGCCGATCTCGATGCTGGCCGCCAGCACGCAGATGCTGGTGGTGCATCCATCGGTGCCGGTGAGCACGCTCGCCGAGTTCGTCGCCTATGCGAAGAAAGAGCCGCTGCCTTATGCCCATGCCGGGCCTGGCAGCGGCGGCCATCTCGCGATGGAATATTTCCGCACCATGGCCGGCTTCGAGACCGTGCAGGTCCCTTATCGTGGCAACGCCCCGCTGGTGGTCGACCTCGTCGCCGGACAGGTGAAGGCAGGCTTCGTTTCCACCGCCGGCGTCATCCAGCATGTGCGTGACGGCAAGCTCAAAGGGCTCGCGATCTCCGCGACCGCGCGCTCGGAACTTGCGCCAGGCGTGCCCACAACCGCGGAAGCCGGCTACCCCGATTTCAAGCTCGGCACGTATTTCGTGCTGCTCGCTCCCGCCGGCACGCCGGATGCGATCGCCGATTTGCTCGAGCGTGAAGTGCGCGCGGTGCTGGCATCGCCGGAGCTCCAGGAAAAATTCCGGCCGCAGGATATCGAGATGATCGGCTCGGACGCCGCCGCGGCCCGCGCGTTCCTGCGCGAGGACACCGCGCTGTGGGCGCGCATCGCCAAGGAGGCGAACCTGCGCGCGGATTGAAACGTGGCGTGACGATGATCGCCATCAAGCACACACGCGTGCTCGTTTCACAGTGCCGTGATCGGCACACGGTGCTGTGATCGGCAATCGGCTCGGTCATACGAACGGGCCATGGCATGGCGCTGGTCGTCTCCTAGCTGAGGGGCGGGTGAGCACATGCGCTCATCCGCCACCTCCCTCAGGAGACAAGAAAATGAACCTCAAGACCAAACTGATCCTCGCCACGGCCGCGGTCGCGCTTTTTGCGGCTCCGGCCTCGGCCCGCTTCGATGGCGATGAAGGCGCCGCCAGCGCGTATCCGCAGTTCGGGCGCGCGCAGCTCCCGAACGCCGCCTCGGCCTATGCGTCGGGATACGTTGTGCAACCGGGCAACGGCGTACGGCAGCACCTCGCGGCTGATTTGCGTCCGCGTCGCTGACATCAGGCGTGATCGGTGATCTGGCGGCGGGCTCGACGCCCGCCGCCTTTTCTTTTTGGTGGGTTCCATGCCTGGTTGCAGGGCGGGCCTCGCATTGCAGCTCTGACGTCAAGCACGCTCGCCGATCCTCCGGCAAGACGCACCGCTCCTGCTACGAAAGTCTCAGCCAAAAAAATATTCTATTTTGCCGACATGCCTGTAGATTATGCATATCTCGAATCGCTACGCGGGAATTGCCCAAGGGCTGGGCACGCGCCTGTCATTTGCGGCCCCAAGCGGTAGCCGAGCAGGGAGCAGGTCGGATTTGATCGGAGAGAAGGACCGATTGGTGCAAGCACCAGTTGTCGGCAATATCCCAATCGACCTGCTCAAGGCGCTCGTCCTGATCGCCGATCTGGGGAGTGTAACGCGTGCGGCGCGCGCTCTTGGCATCAGCCAGTCGGCGGTGAGTGCGCAGATGCGGCGCCTGGAGGGATACGCCTCCGGAGCCGTCTTCATCAAGCAAGGCCGCGGCGTCCAGCTCTCCGATCTAGGCAAGCGCATCTCTCCATACGCGCGCCGCATCGTGGCGATGAGCGATCAGTTGCAGACCGTGCTGGCCGCCGGCGAAAACGACCGATCGGTCCGCGTGGGTCTGCCGACCGGCATAGACCAGAAATTGATCGCCAGGGCCTTCGCAGCGGTCTCTTCCGTGCTCGACGACGATCCTTTGATCACCTGCGATTCGACGGCAAACCTTCTCCGGCTGCTCGAAGCCGGGTTCATCGACGTGGCCTTCCTGTTGGACATCGCGCCGATCACGGCAAGGGTGGCGGTCGAATGGACCGAGCGATGGCGATGGATCAAGGCTCCCGACTTTGTCTTGAGTCCCGGCGCGCCGGTACCCTTGGTCAGTTGTCCCGGCAGTCTTCCGATCGCGTTTCCATGGCGGCGTTGCGCAGAGCGGGCACCGACTATCGGGTCACATTCACGACCGCCGATCGTGCGCTGCGCGTGGACGCGGTGGCCGCCGGCATCGGATTGGCGGTGGTGTCCAGCCGCTCCGTCAAGGTGTCGGGTCTATGCGTCGCGCGCGATTACTACCTGCCGCCGCTTCCGGACCCGCGCGGGGGCATTTATCTGGCCGACGGCTTCGACGGCGGCAGGAGCACGGCAGTGAGGGAAGCACTCGAGACCGTGCTGCGGCCGCCCGAATCCGCGGTGTAGCGCCTGTTTCCGATTCGCGGCTCGCCCGTTTTGTCGTCGCACTTTTTTGGGCCAGTGGCTTTCCGGCCTGCATCGGATCAATCAGCCGGAGTTGCAACGCAGAAGATTTGATGATGCTTTCGATTACCAACCTTTCTGCTGATGGCTGAATCTGCGGCTCCGGCATCGCCCATAAACGACTTCGGGGCGCGCACTGCTGAAATTCAAATCAGTTTCGTTCGTTTCGAACCATCACTTTGGTTAATGAAACGGTGAACGGCGAGGTAATAGCCCACCGGTATGATTAATTCTGTGACGTGATGGGGTTGGACGGGTCGCGGGTACGCGCCGCAGCCAGCCAGTGATTGCCGAGCCCGCCGGACACGGCGGCGCCCAAAGAACTTGGGGAGACACGACCTATGGGGAATCAGGCGGAGCCTGCCGGCGACGTGCTTCCGACGACGCGCGAAACGGCGGCGAGTGAGCGCGCCCTCACAGGCTTGAACCAGTTCATCAGCTTCGCCATCGGCGACGACCAATACGGCGTCGACATCATGGCGGTGCGGGAGATCAAGGGCTGGTCCCAGATCTGCGCGCTGCCGCGGCAGCCGGACTACATGCGCGGCGTCCTCAACCTGCGCGGCGTGATGGTGCCGATCGTCGACCTGCGCTGCCGCTTCGGCCAGGGAATGACCGAGGCGACCCCGCTTCACATCATCATGGTGGTCCAGATCGGCGATCGGCCGGTGGGGCTGTTGGCCGACCGCGTGCTGGATATCGTCAACGTCGAGCCCGCGAAGGTCCAGGCGGTTCCCCGTATCGCGGCGGCGGCGCGGGTCGACTTTCTCTCCGGCCTGGTGACCGTCGAGACCGGCATGATCGCGCTCATCGACCTGTCCCGCCTGCTGGAGATCGCGATCCGCGACGGCGCCGATCTCGCGCCCGAGCGCCAGGCATCCGCCGCATAGCGAACCCGATCCCCACCGAAAGCGCAAAGCCAAACCCCAAAAGCCACTTCGACCGCGCGCCGCAGGAGCCCGCCAGAAGATTGCAGAAGGAACCAACGGACATGACCAAAATCTCGAATGTGAAAATCCTCTACAAGATCCTGGCCTGCTTCGTCCTGCTCGGCCTCGTCGTCGGCGGCGCGATCTGGTTCGCGACCGCGAAAATGAAGGCGATCGATGACACCTACTCGGCAATCCTGGAACACGAGGTTCGGGCGCTGAAGGCCGGCATCCGCGCCAACATCCGCGTCTTTAATTTCGGCCGGCTGTCCTGGCGTTTGATCGCCGAGAACGAGATCGCCGATATGAACAAGACCATCGAGGAGATCGGCGCCAACCATAAAGAGTTCCTGGTTCAGATCGACCTGGCCAAGAAGGACGCGCCCAATCTTGCGGCACGCTTCGAGCAGGCGCGCCAGACCTTCGAGGCGATCCTCCGGGATCACGTGGCGATCGAAAAGGCGGCGCTGGCCAACAACAATGAGGAGGCCTTGCGCCTGGCCAAGGCAATGATGGCCAGGACCGCCGAATTGCGCAATTCGCTGGTCGATACCAATGAAGCGCTGGACAAGGCCATGCAGGCCAAGTCCGACCAGGCCTCGGCCGAAACCAATCAGACGATCTTCATCACCATAGCCTCCATTACCATCGCGCTCGCCCTCGTGTTCCTGTTGGCATTCGGGCTGGTGCAGTTCGGTATTGCCAAGCCGTTGGCGGGCCTCGTCGGGGCGCTGAAGAAGCTCGCCGGCGGCGATTTCGACGTCGCGCTGCCGGGCCTCGGACGCAAGGACGAGGTCGGCGACATCGCCGGCTCGGTCGAGGCGTTCAAGGTCAAGCTTGAAGAGAAGATGCGCCTCGACGCGGAGAAGGAGCAGGAGATCGCCCGCCGCGAGCAGGCGGAGCGCGACGAGCGCGCCCGCCAGGAAGCTGAAAATGCCCGCATGGTCGCCGACGTCGTGGCCGCGCTCGGTGCCGGGCTGGATAACCTGTCCCGCGGCAACCTGACCTATCGCGTCACCGACGAGTTCGCCGGCGAGTACAAGAAGAT
>JAIESR010000041.1 GCA_019745775.1 Xanthobacteraceae bacterium
TTGCGCCGAGTCCGCGGCACCATTGGATGAAAGCTGTTCTGATGAATCACCGCTACCAGACCCGGACCTGGGAGGAATTGAAGGCGGAGACGCTCGCGCGGGCCGATCGCGGCGCCTATCCGGTGTTCGCGATCAAGCCCGACGACGCGCGCGCGGCGCTGGCGATGATCCATGACTTGGACCACGACGCCTGGGGCGGCGCCTGGATGGCGGTCGGCGACCATTATATGGAGCAGGCCCAGAAGGTGGAGCGAAGCGACCCTCCGGCCGCGGCGCAGCACTATCTCTATGCCTGGCGGCTCTACACCCTCGGGCGCTGGCCGGTGATGTCGGCGCCGAACAAGCGCGCGAGCTACGACAAGGCGCAGGCGGCATTCGCGGCCTATGGCCGGTTGATGACGCCGGTGATCGAGCCGCTGGCGATCCCGTTCGAGGGCAAGACGATCAAGGGTTGGCTGCAGAAGCCTGAAGGCGCCGCGCGGCCGCCGGTGACCATCAATATCGGCGGCAGCGACCTCTGGAAGGACTCGGTGGCGATCCAGGCGCGCGGATTCCTGGCGCATGGCATTGCCGCGGTCGCGGTCGACAAGCCCGGCACCGCCGATGCGCCGGTGCCGGCACGCCCGGGCGCGGAGCGCATCGTCTCCGCCGTCATCGACTTCCTGCAGGCGCGCGAGGACCTCGACGGCAGCCGCGTGATCGTGCGCGGGCAGAGCTGGGGCAGCTACTGGTCGGCGCGCGCCGCCTATGCCGAGACCGCGCGGCTCAAGGGCGCGGTCTTTCAAAGCGGCCCGGTGCATCGCTATTTCCAGCGCGAATGGCAGGAGGAGGCGTTCAAGACCAAGGAATTCTTGTTCGACTATGTGCCGTCGCGGCTGCACATGCTCGGCGTGCACACGGTCGAGGAGGCGTTCGCGCTGATGCCGTCGCTGTCGCTCCTCGATTCAGGCCTGATCGACCGGCCGACGCCGCCGATGCTGCTCATCACCGGCGCCAAGGATACGCAGGTCCCGTTCTCGGATTTCATCCTGATGATGGAGCACGGCAGCCCCAAGGACGCCTGGGTCAATCCGCAGGGACAGACCATGGGCCGCTCGCTGACGGTGAAGGACGACGACATTTTCCGCGATGTGGTCGTGCCGTGGGTGAAGGCGCGGTTTGCATTGTAGAGCGACAGGCGTAGTTTATCTCGGCCTCATGGTGAGGGCGCACGAAGTGCGCGTCTCGAACCATGGGGCCGCCCCATCCTTCGAGACGCGTCCTTCGGACGCTCCTCAGGATGAGGGCGGAGAGAGAGCGCACGTCAATCGATCTTCAAATTCGCCGCCGCGATCACCTTCGCCCACAGCCGCGAGTCGGTGCGGATCAACTCCGCGTAGGCCTCCGGCGTCGAGGTGATCGACTGCATCATCTGCTTCGACAGGAACGTCGTCGCGAACTCCGGGCTCTCCATGATCCTGCGGACGTCCGCGTTGATCTTCGCCACGATCGGCTGCGGCGTTCTGCCGGTGGCGAACAGGCCGAACCAGGATTTCGCCTCGAAGCCGGGCAGGCCGCCTTCGGCGACGGTCGGCAAGTCCGGATAATCGGGCAGCCGCTTCGGGCTGCCGATTGCGAGCATCTTGAGCTGTCCTGCTTTCCACGACTGCAGCGCCGAGCCGAGGCTCACGAACATCAACTGGATGTGCCCGGCGATGACGTCGGTCATCGCCGGCGCCGCGCCGCGGTAGTGGACGGCGGTGAGCTTCACGCCGGCCTGCGCTTGCAGCGCTTCCATGTTGAGATGGCCGGCGGAGCCGAGCCCAAACGTGCCGTAGTTGAGTGCGGCAGGCTTCGCCTTGGCGATCGCGACGAGCTCGGCGACGCTGTTGGCGGGAACCGAGGGATGCGTCACCAGCGTCTGGTGCAGCACCGTGAGCCCGGTGATCGGCGCGAAATCCTTCACCGGGTCGTAGCTGAGCTTCCGGTAAAGATGCGGATTGACGGTGAAGGTCACGTCCGGACCGAGCAGCAGCGTGTGGCCGTCCGGCGCGGCTTTCGCCACGTATTCGGCCGCGATCTGGGTGTTGCCGCCGGGCTTGTTCTCGGTGATGACCTGCTGATTCCACAGCTTGCCAAGATAGAGGGCGAGCATGCGCGCCGTCGCGTCGGCCGCGCCGCCCGGCGCGGAGGTCACGATGATGGTGACGGGCTTGGTCGGAAAGGTCTGCGCGTGAGAGGCCGTCGCGATCAAGGCGAGCATTGCCATCACAAGTGCGAGTTTCGAAAATCGCCGCATCGTTTCCGTCCCATTGTTCTTGCGCCTTACTTTCCGAAAAGTGTCTCAGCCATCCAGTCCGCCGTCAATGGACGGAACTTGTAGCTGATGTTGAAACAGACGTGATTGCCTTCGGGATAGAGCACGAACTCCGACGGGCCCGATGCCTCGCGCGCGAGGCGCTCGCCTTCCGCCGGCGGGATCAGTCGGTCGCCGCCGCCGAACACCACCAGCAGCGGACATCTGATGCGTTGCGCCGCGCCTGCGAGCGTCATCGCTTTCGCGATCGCGTGCCCCTGTTCGATGGTCGCGGCGTGGCTGCGCACGCGGAAAACCTCCTGCGACACTCTTGGCATCTGCGGCAAAACGCGCCCCCAGTCGTAGGGGCCGCAATTGGCGATGCAGGCCTTGATGCGCGGCTCCTGCGAGGCGGCAAGCGGCGCGTAGAACGCGCCGAGGCTTTGCCCGACCACGCCGACGCGGCCGGCATCGACATCGGTGCGCTGCTTGAGCCCGTCTATCACGGCGCCGATCACGCGGCCCCAATCGGTGCGCACCGGCAGCGCGAACGCGCTTTCGCCCTGGCCGGGGCCGTCGAGCGTCAGGGTCGCAAGGCCGCGCGCCAGGAAGGCGTCGGCCCACGCATGCAACTCCTCCTTGCAGGCGTCGAGCCCGGGCAGGATGACGGCGACCGGGAGCGGCGCCGCGGCCTCGGGGCGGCGCAGCCACGCGTGCAACCGCGCGCCCTCGAACGGAAACGTGAGATGCTGCGCGGGCGGAGTCATGCCGGGCGCCGCCGCGCGGTAGCAGCGCAGCATCGCGTCATGCGCGGCGCGGTATTCGTCGGCGCGGTCGGCGAACAGGTGCTTGCCATAGTGAAAGTAGATCGCGGCGCGCAGGAAGCTTTCCGACGCGGTGACGCGCCGGCCGGCCTGCGCGGCCTCCTCGCCGAAGCGCTCATGGCGCGCCGCCTCGTCCGACCAGATGCGGCACCAGTCGTCCCAGCGATCGATGCGTGCCTTCAGGCACTCGAGATCGTTCGGATCGACGCCGGTCGCGACATAGCGCGGCGTGAAGTGGGAGAAGATGAGATCGACCTGGGGATCGCGGGGCATCCCGCTCAACTAGCAGGAGCGCACAGGCTTTGGTAGCGCGCGATGCAGGTCTCGAGCACCTCGTCGCCGGGCCGTTGCCACCAGGTCTCAGACAGGATTTCCACCGCCTGGGGACCGTCGTAGCCGGCGGTCTCGATGGCGCGGCGGATCGGGGAGAAGTCGATGACGCCGTCGCCCATCATGCCGCGGTCGAGCAGCATGTGTCTCGTGGGCACGAGCCAGTCGCAGATGTGATGCGCCAGAATACGCCTGCCTTTGCCGGCGCGCGCGATCTGTTCGTCGAGCTTCGGGTCCCACCACACATGATAGGTGTCGATGGCGACGCCGACGCCGTCTCCCAGTGAATCGCAGAGATCGAGCGCCTGTTCGAGCGTGTTCACGCAGGCGCGGTCGGCGGCGTACATCGGATGCAGCGGCTCGATTGCGAGCGGGATCTTCGACGCGCGTGCATGCGGCAGAACGTCGGCGATGCCGTCGCGCACCATCGAGCGTGTGCCGGCGATGTCGCGCGAGCCTTCCGGCAGCCCGCCGACCACCAGCACGAGCGCGTCGGCGCCGAGCGCCGCGGCCTCGTCGACGGCGCGCTTGTTGTCGTCGATCTGGCGCTGGCGGCCGGCCGCATCCGGGGCGGGGAACATGCCGCCGCGGCAGAGGTCGGTGACGCGCATGCCATTGTCGCGCACGATGCGCGCGGCTTCGGCAAGCCCGGCCCTCTCGACCTGGTCGCGCCACGGCGCGATCGCGGTGATGCCTAGCTTGCGGCAGGCTTCCACCGCCTGCCGCAGGTCGAACTGCTCGCGCACGGTCGCGAGGTTGATCGAGAGACCTTCGAGCCCCATCGGTTTCTCCGTTCGTCTTTGCGAGGAGCGAAGCGACGAAGCAATCCAACTTTGTGCCGAAATCCTGGATTGCTTCGCTTCGCTCGCAATGACAGCTTGAACGCTTGTGCTCTGAGTTGCTTCTAAGCGATGCCGGCGACCGCCATTACCTGCTTCATGCGGCGGGTCGCAAGCTCGGGATCGCGCAGCACCCGCGCGCGGTCGGCAAGGCGAAACAGCTCGGCGAGATGCACGATCGAGCGTGCGCTCTGCTGGCCGCCGACCATCGCGAAATGATCCTGCAATCCGTTCAGATAGGCGAGGAACACCACGCCGGTCTTGTAGAAGCGTGTTGGGGCCTTGAAAATGTGGCGGCTGAGCGGAACCGTGGGTTTCAGGATATCGTGGAAGGTCTTCTCGTCGCCGGCCGACAGGCGATCGATCGCCACCGCAGCCGCGGGTGCGATCGCGTCGAAGATCCCGAGCAGCGCGTCGGAATAGCCGTGCTCGTCGCCGGCGATCAGCTCCGCATAGTTGAAGTCGTCGCCGGTATACATGCGCACGCCCGCGGGCAGGCGGCGGCGCATCGCGATCTCTTTTTCCTTGGACAGGAGCGAGATCTTGATGCCATCGACCTTCGCGGCATTCGCCGAGATCGCCGCGAGCGCGGTGTCCATCGCCGCATTGTGGTCGCGCGAGCCCCAATAGCCTTCGAGCGCCGGATCGAACATCTCGCCGAGCCAGTGGATGATGACAGGCTCGCGGGTCTGCGAGAGTATCCGGTCGTAGACGCGCAGATAATCGTCCGGCCCGCGCGCGGCGCGCACCAGCGCGCGGCTCGCCATCAGGATGATGCGCCCGCCCAGCGCCTCGATCGCCTCGACCTGTTCCTCATAGGCGCGGATGACGTCGTCGACGGTGACGCCGGCATCCGCAGCCAGATGATCGGTGCCGGCGCCGCTCGCGATCAGCGCGCCGGGCCGGTCCTTGGCGGCCTCGAGCGAACGGCGGATCAATTCGAGCGCGGTCGGCCAGTCGATGCCCATGCCGCGCTGGGCGGTGTCCATCGCCTCGGCGACGCCGAGCCCGAGGTCCCAGATGTAGTTGCGGAACGCGATGGTCTTGTCCCAGTCGATCGCGGTATCAATCCAGGGGTCGTTGTCGGCCAGCGGATCGGCGGTGACGTGCACGGCCGAGTAGGCGATGCGCGATGCATTGCCGGTCCGGCCGGCGCCGAGCGCAACCGGCAACGGACCGTTCTTGACCGTGTAGTCCTCGAACGAGCGGTCGGGCAGCGGCAGTCGTATCGATGTCATGTCAGCCTCACGCCGCCGCGCGCGCTGCCTGTAGGGCAGGCACGTCGACCCAGCGCCGCTCGGCCCAGCTCTTCAGCGCCAGCTCGGCGAGCTGCACGCCCTTCGCCCCTTCGAACAGGTCGAACTTCCACGGCGCATCGGCGACCACGTGGCGGATGAACTCCTCCCATTGGAGCTTGAAGCCGTTCTCGTAGGTCTGGTTGTCCGGCACCTCTTCCCACTGCTGCTCGAACTTCATGGTCTGCGGCTCGTCCGGATTCCACACCGGTCGCGGCGTGTTCACGCGATGCTGGGTGAAGCAGCGGGTGAGGCCGGCGACCGCCGACCCATGCGTGCCGTCGACCTGGAAGGTGACGAGGTCGTCGCGCTTCACGCGCACGCACCACGACGAATTGATGTGCGCGATGGCGCCGCTGGCGAGCTGGAAGGTGGCGTAGGCGGCATCGTCGGTGTCGGCGGCGTAGGTCTTGCCGGCCTCGTCGACACGCGAGGGGATGTGGGTGATGCCGAGGCACGACACCGCCTCGACCGCGCCGAACAGGTTGTCGAGCACGTAGCGCCAGTGCGGCAGCATATCGAGGATGATGCCGCCGCCTTCCTTCTTGCGGTAGTTCCAGCTCGGGCGCTGCGCCGGCTGGCCCCAGTCGCCCTCGAACACCCAGTAGCCGAACTCGCCGCGCACCGAGAGGATGCGGCCGAAGAAGCCGGCATCCTTCAGCATTTTGATCTTGCGCAGGCCGGGCAGGTAGAGCTTGTCCTGCACCACGCCACTTTTGATGCCCTTGTCCCTCGCCGCCTGCGCCACGGAAATCGCTTCGGCGAGCGTCTCCGACACCGGCTTCTCGCAGTAGATGTGCTTGCCGGCGGCGATCGCCTTGCGCAGCAGGGCGACGCGCATCTGGGTCGAGCCGGCGTCGAAGAAGATGGTGTCATCCCTGTTGGCGAGGGCGGCATCGAGGTCGGTGGCCGTGCGCTTGACGCCGTGCCTGGCGGCGATCGCCTGCACCTTCTCGGCATTGCGGCCGATCAGCACCGGATCGGGCATCACGCGGTCGCCGTTGGCGAGGGCGACGCCGCCCTGGTCGCGGATCGCGCAGATCGAGCGCACCAAGTGCTGGTTGTAGCCCATGCGGCCGGTGATGCCGTGCATGATGATGCCGAGGCGCTGCGTGGCCATGTCGCTTTCTCCTCCCGTCGGGACGCGGCCTGCGTCCCATAAGTAACTAACTGGTTACAAGTTGCCATGCGTGCGCGGGGCAGTCAAGTCAGCCCAGCCATTCGCACACTTCTAGGGGCGCAGATAACCCAGGATGACCTCCTTGATGTGGTCGCCGCGTACTTTCAACTCCTCCGGTTCCGCGAGGTTTCTCCGGAAGATCGTCGACAGCGTCCAGCGATTCGACAGATAGAAAAATCCCAGCGACGCGATCGAGATGTAGACATGCACCGGATCGGCGCCCTTGCGGAACTCGCCGCGCTCCACCCCGCGCTTCAAGATATCCGAGATCGCCGCCACCAGCGGGGAGTGCAGGTTGAACACCCGCGCCGAGCGCTTGAGGTATTTGGCGCGGTGCAGGTTCTCGGTGTTGAGCAGGCTCAGGAACTCGGGGTGCGTCAGGAAATACTGCCAGGTGAAGTCGATGAGCTTCTCAATCGCAGCCTTCGGTTCGAGATCGATGAGCCGAAGGCTCGCCTCGGCCGAGCGGATGCCGACATAGCCGCTTTCGAGCACCGCGAGGTAGAGCGCCTCCTTGTCTCCGAAATAGTGGTAGATCATCCGCTTGTTGGCGCCGGCGCGCGCCGCGATCGCGTCGATGCGGGCGCCGCTGTAACCTTTCTCGGTGAACTCCTTCACCGCAGCGGCGAGGATCGACGCGCTGGTGCGTTCCGGATCGCGTGAGTTCGCGCCGCGGGTCTTCTTCGCGCCTCGGCCAGGCTTGACGCGCGGTTCGATGTGCCGCTTCTGCATGATCAGCGCCGCCGATCTCAGGTCCAGGCGGCGGGATGACTCCCGCCGCCCAGTTATTGTACCTGGATATTGGCGTCGCGGATCACCTTGCCCCATTTCTCGACGTCGCCGGCGTGAATCTTCGCCAGCGCCTCGGGCGAGCGATCGGCGGGCGGCGGCGGCTCGGCGCCGAGCTTTGCAAAGCGCTCCAGCGCGGCCGGATCGGTGATGCCCTTGCCGATCGCGGCGTTGAGCTGGGTGATGATCTCGCGCGGCGTGCCCTTCGGCGCAAACAGCGCGTTCCACACCACCATCTCCGCGCCCGGATAGCCGGCCTGCGCGATGGTCGGCACGCCCGGCAGCGCGGCAGAGGGCGACGGCGCAAGCACCGCCAGTGGCTTGATCGCGCCGGCCGAGACCTGGCCCATCACACTGGTCGACTGGTCGCAGACATAGTCGATGGTGCCGGTGAGCATGTCGGCCACCGCGGCGCCCGAACTCTTATACGGCACGATCGCGGGATCGAGCCCGAAGCGCGCGTTGAGCATGACGCAGGCGAGATGCGAGGTGGTGCCGGCGCCGGCATTACCGTTCGAGAGCTTGGCCTTCTTCTTCGCCGACGCCATGAACTCCTTCAGCGTGTTGCCCTGGATATCCTTGCTGCCGACGATCACGATCGGCGCCGAGGCAACGATGCCGACCGGCTCGAAGTCCTTCAGCGTATGCACCGGCGCGTTCGGATAGAACGTCGGCGAGAAGCTCATGGTGCTCATCGGCCCCATCAGCAGCGTATATCCGTCCGGCGCGGAACGCGCGGCGCGCGCCGAGCCGGTGATGCCGGCGGCGCCGGCTGCGTTCTCGACGATGAAGCGCTGGCCAAGGCTCGCGCTCAGGCGATCGGCGATGACGCGCGCGACGATGTCGGTCGGCCCACCGGCGCCGAACGGTACGATGATCGTGACCGGCTTGGTGGGGTAGGACTGCGCGTGCGCCGGTACGAGGATCGCGAGGGAAACGGCGGCGCAAACCAACAGGCGATGGAACATGACGCATCCTCCGGGGGACGGATTTTCTGACCGCAATTTTACGAAGATGCGGGAAGGGGCGTCAATGACCTAAGTAACCAACAGGTTATAACTTGTTGTCGCATGTGAGGCCCTGGAACTTGAATGCGAAATGCCCCCATGCGACAGACATTTCCGGCCAATTTGACGGGGGTTTCATGAAGATCAAGCGCGTCACCGCCCATGCCCTCAATCCGCCGGTGCCGATCAAGGCGCCGGGCATCGACCGCACCGTCAACCGGCCGATCGTCTTCGTCGAGATCGAGACCGACGCGGGGATCGTCGGCCACGGCATCACCAGCCTGGCGCCGGCGAAGGGCGCCGCGGCGCTGATCGCCAATACCGTGACGCCGCTGATCCTCGGCATGGATGCGCGGCGCATCGCCGACGTGTGGAACGCGATGTACCGCGAGCTTTGCCACCGCGGGCAGACCGGGCTCGCCTATCATGCCATCAGCGCGATCGACATCGCGCTCTGGGACATCCGCGGCAAGGCGCTGAAGGAGCCGGTGTGGCGGCTCCTGGGCGGCGCGCGCGACAGGGTGCCGTGCTACGTCACCATGGGACTGCCGTCGATGGACCGCGAGCAGCTCGCGTCGGTGGCGAAGCACTGGGTCGGCGAGGGTTTCGGTGGCGTGAAGATGGTGGTCGGCGTGATTGCCCGCGACCGTGCGCATGAATTCCCCAACATGACCGAGGCGCTCCTGGAAGACGCCCGCCGCGTCAAGGCGGTGCGCGACGCGGTCGGCCACGGCATCGAGATCGCGATCGACATCAATTGCGAGATTGATCCGTCGCAGGCGCTGACGCTTGTGCGCATGTGCGCGCAATATGGGCTCGCGTTCGTCGAGGAGCCGGTGCCGGACAACGACGCCCGCCGCATGGCCGATTTCCGCCGCCAGAGCGGCCTGCAGATCGCGGCCGGACAGAGCATGGGCGCGCTTTATCGCTTCAACGACCTCCTGGTGCAGCAGGCGGTCGACATCATCCAGCCGAACGTCGTCAATTGCGGCGGCTACACCGGCGGGCTGCGCGTCGCCGACATGGCGCTCGGCTTCGCCACGCCGATCTGCAACGGCGGCGGCTCGACCCAGCACAATCTGCATCTGCAGGCCGGTGCGGTGAACGGCACGATCTGCGAATGGCATCCGTATCAATCGGCGGGCGCGGTCGCGGCCATCTGTCCGACCGCTCCAACGCCGCAAGACGGCGTGCTGCGGCTCACCGACGCGCCGGGCCTCGGCTTCGAGCCTGATCCGGCGGCGCTGAAGGAATTTACGGCGAAGCACTAGACGAGTGGAGTTTGAAATTTGACATTCGCGTCGCGTGCCTGCTGCGAGGTCGATCGCGAATGTCAAATCCACTCCGCTGGTGAGTGCTCACACGTTGATGAGCGGGGGGACGCCGACCAAAACTATCCGCCCAGTGCTGCAGGTCTCGGCAAACGCCGTGCAATTGACCCCTCATCAGCCCGCTCATACTGTAGGAGCAGCGGAAAGGCGGTTTGAATTGCTTTTCTACAATGAAGATGGGGGGTCGCTCATGCGAACATGGATTTGGTTCGGCATCGTCACGCTTCTCGCGGTTCGAACGGTTTGTGCTGCCGATGGACCCATCACGAGCAATCCGATTCCCGAACCTATTGTGAAGCGCGGGCTTGCCGTCCAGGTCAAAGACATCGCGCGGCTGCCCGATACGCGCGGGTTGCGGCCTGCCAAGCAGGATTCTGCGCCAACCGCGTGGGCGCGTGTGAGCTTTGTGCGCGATCTGCCCGACGGCCGCCGCTTCGCGAATGACTCGCGCGGGTTTCTGTATTGGATCGACTCAAACAACCGGCCGCAGGTCTATGCAGACCTCACGACGGTCTTTCCCCTGACAGTCCATCTTCGCCTGCAAAACGGCTTCATCGGCTTCGTCTTTCACCCCGAATTCGCGAACAACGGCCTGTTGTACACGGTGCATGTCGAGTACGGGTGGGGGAATCCAGGAACACCCGACTTCATCCCGCCCGGCTACGGCTTGAAGGACGTGACCTATCACAATGTCATTACCGAGTGGCGCGCGACCAATCCCGCGGCCAACACGTTCGCGGGCACGCGGCGTGAGGTCCTGCGCGTGGCCAACGTCGTTGCGGACGTGACCCACCCCATCGGCGCGGTGGAATTCAACCCGACGGCGAGACCCGGCGACCCCGATTACGGCTTGCTGTACACCAGCGGCAGCGATCTTGGATTCAGCAACGGCGGCGGGCCGAACGCGAGTAATCCCGCACAGACGCAACGGCTGGATTCAATCGTGACCGCCATTCTGCGGTTCGATCCGCGAAGCCCGTCGGTGACGGGCGGGCGCAAGGGGCTGGGCGATTACACCATCCCGATGGCGAACAAGTTTGCCGCGATGGGCCCGCCCGCGCTGGGAGAAATTTACGCCTTCGGATTCCGCAACGCCCATCGGCTGTCGTGGGACACCGATGGTACGATGTTCGCGTCCGATATCGGGATGAACCATATCGAAGAGATCAACATCGTCCGCAATGGTGAGAATTACGGCTGGATGCAGCGCGAAGGCTACTTCGCCAACGGCCGGTTTCGTGGCGGCGCGCTGAATGAGCTCTATCGGCTTCCCCCGGAAATTCTGGACGGGCGGGTGAAGGACGGATTTACCTATCCCGTGGTGGTCTACGATCACGATGAGGCGCGGGCGGCGATCACCGCGGGCTTTGCCTATCACGGGCGCATTGCAGCGCTGAGAGGCAAGTTCGTTTTCGGCGACATCGTCTCCGGACGCGTGTTTGTCTCCGACCTCGCCGCGATGAGAAAGGCCGACGACGGCATTCCGCAGACGGTCGCGCCGATCGAAGAGGTTCAACTCTATATCCGCGACGAAAGCGGCAGGCGCGTCGACGTGTCGCTTCGCGACCTGGTCGAGCGGACCATGGGCAACCCTGTGGTGCGTGCCGATCTGCATATCGGCATCAGCCGCGATGGCGAATTGTTCCTCACCTCACGGCAGGACGGCATGATCCGCATGCTCGTTCCTGACAGCGGTGGCACAAACTGAATTTGCGCCAGTTGGCGCGGCCTGTTCGCGCCAACAGCACCCCGGGCCCGGCCACGCCGAAGGAATACGCTTACAAGAAGTAGGGGCAACGCGCATGCTCGGCCGGCTGATCGCTTGGTGCACTACATTCGCGACGGTCGCCGGTGCGGCGTTCGCCGATCCGGTCGCCGATTTCTACAAGGGCCGGACCGTGACGGTGGTCATCTCCGGCTCCACCGGCTCGACCTACGACGTCGGCACGCGGCTGATCGTCAAGTACATGAGCCGCTACATCCCGGGCCAGCCGCAGATCGTGCCGAAGTCGATGATCGGCGCCGGGCATCTGATCGCAACGAACTATCTCTACAACGCGGCCGAGCGCGACGGCTCGGTGATCGGCTCGATCGGCGAGACCGTGCCGATGGCGCACCTGCTCACGCCGCAGCAGGCGAAGTTCAAGGCGGCTGAGTTCTTCTGGCTCGGCAATCCGGCGATCACCAACACCACCATCATCACCTGGCATTCGACCGGTGTGCGCAACCTGCACGACGCCATGAAGCGCGATGTCGTGCTGGGCGCCTCCGGCGCCGGTTCGCCGTCGTCGCAGGTGCCGCAGATTCTCAACAATGTGCTCGGCACGCGGTTCAAGATCATCAACGGCTTCCCGGCGACCGCCATCGACGTGGCGATGGAGCGCGGCGAGGTCGAGGCGCGCGGCGGCATTTCGCTCGGCCGGTTGAAGTCGTTCCGCCGCGCCTGGATCGAGGAGAAGAAGGTCCATCTGCTGGTGCAGATCGGGCTGCGGCCGGACGCGATGTTTGTCGACGTGCCGCTGCTTGAAACTTATGCCCGCAACGAAGCGGAACGGCGCGTGTTCCGCTTCATGTCGTCGTCGTCGATGGTCGGACGGCCGCTGGTGGCGCCGCCGGGCGTGCCGGCGGAGCGGGTCGCCGCGTTGCGCCGCGCCTTCGACCTCACCATGCAGGACAGGGAATTCCTCGCGGAGGCGGCAAAGCTTCGCCTCGACGTCGAGCCGCTGCCGGCGGCCGAATTGCAGGCAGTGGTCGCGGAGATCGCCCGGACACCGGCCGAGGACGTCGCGGTGATCCAGGCCGCGCACGCGGCCGGCAAGTTCTTCAATTGCAAGGACGTCGTGAAGGACGTGAAGCTCTGCGAAGGCAAGGAAGCGGAGTAGCCGCCATAGTTCGAAACGCGCAGTAGAGAGATCCGTAGGGTGGGCAAAGGCGCGTCTCCGCGTCGTGCCCACCAAGATGCGGCAACAGTCGACTCTTGAAATGGTGGCCACGCTTCGCTTTGCGAAGCTTTGCCCACCCTACGAAAATCGATCGATGTCCGTTACCCCCCGTTCTTCGCCTTATGATCGTCGATCAGCTTGAGAATCTTCGGCGGCGACATCGGCAGCGACTGCGGACGCACGCCGATGCACTGGCCGATCGCGTTGGCGATCGCGGCCATGGTCGGCACCACCGGCACCTCGCCGACGCCGCGCAGGCCGTACGGGTGCCGCGGGTTCGGCACCTCGACGATTTCGGTGTCGATCATCGGCACGTCGGAGGCGACCGGCATGCGGTAGTCGAGGAAGCTCGGATTCTCCATCCGGCCGTCCTTGCCGTAGCAGTACTCCTCGTTCAGCGCCCAGCCGATGCCCTGCACGGCGCCGCCCTGGAACTGGCCCTCGACCTGTAGCCGGTGGATCGCCTTGCCGGCATCCTCGACCACCGTGTAGCGCTTGATGTCGACGCGGCCGGTCTCCTTGTCGACCGCGACGTCGACGATGTGCAGCCCGAAGCCCGGGCCGGCGCCGGTGACGTTCATCTCCGAGTGCCCGGCGATCGCGCCGTGGGTCGCCATGGTCTTGGCGGCGATCTGCGCGATCGACAGCGGCTCGAAGCTGCCGACATTGGCGCCTGCGGGCTTGCAGAAGCCGTCCTCGAAGGTGACGGCGTCCGGCGACACGCCCCAGATGCCGGCGGCGCGCTTGCACAACTCGGTGATCGCCTTGCGGGCGGAATCGATGATCACCATGCCGGTGGAGAAGGTCGTGCGCGATCCCGCGGTGACGCGGTTGAAGCCGAGCGAGTGCGTATCGGCCATCACCGCGCGCACCTTGTCGACTGGAATGCCAAGCTCTTCCGCCGCCATCATCGAGATGGAGATGCGCGAGCCGGCGACGTCGGTGGTGCCGAGGATCAGCGTCACCGAGCCGTCGATGCCGATGTTGAGCGTGCCGGTGGTCTCGCCGCCGCGGTTGAACCAGAATCCAGCCGCGGTGCCGCGGCCCTGGCCGGCCGGCACCGGCGACTTGTAGTGGTCGCACTTCTTGGCGGCCTGCAGCGTCTCGACGAATCCGATCGGGCCGAACACGTCGCCGTAGATGGTCTTGTAGCCTTCGGTCGCCGCGTTCTTGAGCCGGAAGTCGATCGGGTCCATGCCGATCTTGCGTGCCAGCTCCTCGATCACGCCTTCGACCCCGAACACCACCTGCGGCACGCAGGGCGCGCGGAACGAGTTCACCTTCGGCCGGTTCGAGACGACTTCGTAGGAGACGGTCTTCACGTTCTTCAGCGCATAGCGCGTGAACATCGCCTGCGGCGCGTTGGTGAAGGCCGAGCCGGTGAAGGGGCCGGTCTGGAAGATCAGCTCCGCCTCGGCGGCGGTGATGGTGCCGTCCTTCTTGCAGCCGATCTTGATGCGCGACTTGGTGCCGCTGACAGGACCGGTGGCGCGGAACACCTCGTTGCGGGTGAGCGCGATCTTCACCGGCCGCTTGGCCTTGCGCGAGAGCTGGATCGCGATCGGCTCCGGATAGAAGCCGGTCTTGCCGCCGAAGCCGCCGCCCATCTCGGATTGCTGGATGCGGATCTTGGCGGTTTCGATCTTGAGGATGTTGGACAGGCGGTCGCGATAGACCCACGGCGCCTGCGTAGAGCACCACAACTCGATCTGGCCGTCTTCGGTCGTCGCGGCCACGCAACCCTGCGGCTCGATATAGCCCTGGTGCATCGGCTTGGTGTCGAATTCGCGCTCGACGATCACGTCGGCTTCCTTGAAGCCGGCCTCGACGTCGCCCATGCCGAGCTCGTAGCGCTCGACCACGTTCGTCGGCTTGTCGGCGCCCTTCACGCCCTTGGTGCGCAGATAATCATGCAGGATCGGCGCGTCGGGCTGCATCGCCTCGACCGGGTCGATCACGTGCGGCAGCACCTCATATTCGACCTTAATGAGCTTGAGCGCCGCCTTCGCGACCGACTCCGAGGTCGCGGCGACCGCGGCCACCGGATGGCCGTCATAGAGCGCCTTTTCCCGCGCCATGGCGTTTCTTGTCATGTCGCCGTCGGCGCTGCCGGCCTTGATCTCCGGGAAGTCGTCGCGGCAGATCACCGCCTTCACGCCGGGAAGCTTCTCGGCCGCCGAGATGTCGATCGACTTGATGATCGCGTGCGCGTGCGGCGAGCGCAGGATTTTTCCGACCAGCATGCCCGGCAGGAACATGTCGGCGCCGAATTTGGCGCGGCCGGTCACCTTGTCGAGGCCGTCGTGCTTGATCGGCGAGGAGCCGACGATCTTGAGCTTCTTGTCCGGATTGAAGCCGCTGTTTTCGAGGATCGGATGGGCTTGTGCCATGGTCAGGCTCCTCTCATTTCCTTGGCCGCCGCCTGCACGGAGCGGATGATCTTGTCGTAGCCGGTGCACCGGCAGAGATTGCCGGCGAGCCAGTAGCGGATTTCGGTTTCGGTCGGATCCGGATTGCGTTTGAGCAGTTCGCGGGCGGCAATCAAAATGCCGGGCGTGCAGATACCGCATTGCGAGCCGTTGAGCTCGAGGAACGAGCGCTGCAGCGGATGCAGCTCGTTGCCGTTGGCCATGCCCTCGATGGTGTCGACCTTGGCGCCGTCGGTCTCGACCGCGAGCACCAGGCAGGCGCAGACCATGGTGCCGTCGACGGTGACGGTGCAGGCGCCGCAGTCGCCGGTGGCGCAGCCTTCCTTGGTGCCGGCGAGCTGGAGCTCGTCGCGCAGCACGTCGAGCAGCGTCTGCTGCGCTTCGCAGAGGTATTCGTACTCGTCGCCGTTGACGGTCGTGGTGATGTGATACTTCTTCGCCATCAGTTCTTCCTCGCCACTTCGAGCGCCGCAAGGGCGGTGCGCTTCGCGAGCACGCCTGCGATCTTGATCCGGTATTCCTTGGTGCCGCGCTTGTCGTCGATCGGGCGGCAGGCCGCGCTCGCCGCCGCCGCGAGCTTTTCGAGCGCGGCGTTGTCGACCTTGGTGCCGATCAGCGCGTCGGCGCATTCCTTGACCAGCAGCACGGTGGGTGCGACCGCCCCGAGCGCGACCCGTGCCGCGGTGCAGGTGCCGCCATTGTCGAGCGTGAGGTTCACGCCGACGCCGACCACCGCGATGTCCATCTCGGTGCGCGGCGTGAAGCGTTGATAGGCGTCGCCGGAATGCGGCGGTCGCGCGGGCAGGAAGAAGGAGACGATGATCTCGTCCTTGGCGAGCGAGGTCTTGCCGGGGCCCGTCGGAATCTGCTCCACCGGCACCTCGCGCGTGCCCTTCAAGCCGATGATACGCGCGATCGCCCCGGCGGCGATCAGCGGCGGCACGCTGTCGGCCGCCGGCGAGCCGTTGCAGAGATTGCCGCCGATCGAGGCGCGGCCGCGCACCTGGATCGAGCCGATCAGCTTTACGCCGTCGAGCACGCCCGGCCAGGCCTTGTTGAGCGCCTTGTGGGCCATCAGTTCCATGCCCGGCACCGCGGCGCCGATCCGGAACCCGCCGTTCTCGGCGGTGATCTGTCGCAGCTCGGGGATCTTCTTGATGTCGACTAGGAGCGACGGCTCGATCAGGTCGGTTTCCATCTGAACGATGACGTCGGTGCCGCCGGCCAGGATTTTCGCCGGTGCGGTCGCACCCGCGAGCAGCGCAACGGCGGCCTCCAGCGTTTGCGGCGCTTCATATCTCACATCCACGCGTATCACTCCCCGTATTGACCTTCGTGCCGCAACCACCCGGCCGGTCTTGTGATTTTTGCCGAAACGGTTGGGCCATTCGTTTTATAGGACAGTTTGGGTCGAGTCTAATCCGGCTGGCGCGCTACTTCTTCGCAATCATGGTCTGTCTGGTTGTGCAGCATAGGTGTGCCGGATGCGGGCTGGTATGCCACCTGTGCTCCCCAAGCGGCATGCTATAGGTCGCGTCCAACCCCGTCAGGCGCGCGAGAATGCAAGAACACAACAAAAATCTTGAAGCCTCCGCAGGCCCGGCTTTGCTTGAAAGGCTTCCGTTCTACAATTCCGCCGCTGGGCGCTGGGAGGCGATGGACGGCGTACGGCGTGGGGTCGTGCTGGTGTCGCTCGGCTCGCTGACGCTGGTGGTGATGGCCACGCTGGTCAAATATCTCGGCGAACGGCTGCCGGCGATGGAGATCTTCTTCTTCCGCTCGGCGGTCGGGTTCCTGCTTGTGCTCGCGGTGCTCTGGCGCGATCCATTCGAGCCTTTGCGGACAAAGCGTCCCGGGATGCACTTCGTGCGCGGCGGGATGGGCGCCATCGGCAATGCCTGTTTCTTCTGGACGCTCACGAACATGCTGCTCGCCGATGCGATGGCGTTGCAGTTCTCGCGGCCGCTGTTCATGATCCCGCTGGCGGTGCTTTTTCTCGGCGAGGTCGTCGGCTGGCGGCGCACCGGCGTGACGCTGGCAGGCTTTCTCGGCATCCTGATCTATGCGCGGCCGTTCACGGCGGGCTTCGAGCCTGGCGTGTTCATCGGCGCGCTTGGCGCGCTCACCGGTGGTCTGGTGGTGATCTGCATCAAGCGGCTGCAAACCACCGAGCCGACGCGCATCATCATGTTCTACTACGCCTTCTGGAACGCGCTGATCGCCGCGGTGCCGGCGGCGATCTGGTGGGTGACGCCCAACGCCTATGAGCTCGGAATCCTGGTAGCCATCGGCATCCTCGGCATCTCCGGGCAGGCGATGATCACGCACGGGCTCTCGCAGGGGGATGCGACGGTGCTGGTGCCGCTCGACTATTCGCGCATCGTGTACGCTGCGGTGATCGGCTATCTCCTGTTCGGTGAAGTCCCCGGTCCGTGGAGCTTTGCCGGCATGGCGTTGATCGTCGGGGCCTCGCTCTATCTCGTGCTGACGGAGAAGAAGCGGCAGGCGCCGGTGCAAGCGCCGCCGGAATGACGCGGGGCCTCTCCGCGATCAGGTGCTATAGTCGGCGGGACACAGGGGGAAGGCGGCAGTGACGACGCCCCGTACATTTGTTGCCATTCTTGCGACGATTCTCGCGCTTGTCGCCATTGCCAGCCCTGCGCGCTCGGACGACTTCTACGCCAAGAAGACCATCACCATGATCGTCGGCGGCAACCCCGGCGGCGGCTACGATCTCTACGCCCGCGCGCTGATGCGGCACTATGCGAAGCATATTCCGGGCGAGCCGGCGATCGTCGTTCAGCACATGCCCGGCGCCGGCAGCGTCAATCTCGCCAATCATCTCTATACCCGCGCGCCCAAGGACGGCCTGACCATCGGCATGATCTTTCCCGGCGTCGTGGTGGGGCCGCTGCTCGACGAGCGCCTGGAGGCGCGCTTCAAGCCGACCGAATTCATCTATCTCGGCAGCGCCAACAATTCGACACGCGTCTGCGCGACGTACCAGGGCTCCGAGACCCGCACCTTCGGCGATGCGCTGAAGCGCGAGACCGTGATGGGTGGCGACGCGCCCGGCGGCTCGCTGTTCGACTACCTGCAGTTCCTGCGGCGCGAGGTCGGTGCCAGGTTCAAGGTCGTGCGCGGCTACAAGGGCAGCGTCGACATTCTGCTGTCGATGGAGCGCCGCGAGGTCGAAGGCATCTGCGGGCTCGACTGGTCTAGCCTGCGCACGCAGAAGCCCGACTGGGTGCGCGACAACCGCATGCACGTGATCCTCCAGACCGGGATCGACACGCACGCCGGCCTGGCGGCGCAGGGCGTGCCCAACATCTGGGCCTACGTGAAGGACGACGACAGCCGCCGTGTGCTCGAATTGATCCTCGGCCAGCAGGTGTTCGGCCGGCCGTTCAAGCTGCCGCCCGGCGTGCCGGCGGAGCGCGTGGCGGTGTTGCGCAAGGCGTTCGACGACACCATGGCCGACAAGGCCTTCGTGGCGGACGCCGAGAAGATGGGGCTCGAGGTCACGCCGGCGAGCGGCGTCCGCGTGCAGGAGTTGGTGACGAAATTGTATGCCTCGCCGCCGAACATCGTGAAGCGGGCACGCGAAGCGCTGCAGCCTTAAGCAGCGTGCGCCGTCTATTGGTGTGCCCTCTCCCCTTGCGGGAGAGGGCTCAAGAAAGAATCCACATACGCATTTGGGTGAGGGGGCCTCGTCGCAAGAAGGCTTCTTACGAAGACAACCCCTCACCCAATTCGAATTCGCTGACACATTTGAGTAGCCCTCTCCCGCAAGGGGAGAGGGCACAATAACTGCGGCCGGTTCCCGCGGTGCTATCTAATCCTGCAGCGCCTTGCGCACGCGCGCGACCAGCGGCCCGGGCAGGGCGTAAGCATCGCGCACGATGCGCTCCATCTCCTCGCCCGAAGTCGGATCGATCGAGAGCTGCAGCTTCTGGGTCTCCACCAGGAATGCCGGATCCTTCATGGTCGCCATGAACGCGTCGCGCAGGGCCTGCCGGCGGTCGGCGGGGAGATTCGGCGGCGCGATATAAGGCCGGGCCAGGATCGTGCTCAGGAAGATCACGTCGAGCACGCGGCGGTCGTCGGGGTTGGCGACATAATCCTTTACCAGCGGGACGTGCTCTGGAACCTCCGGCATCTTCCGCGGTGCGAGCTGGACGATGATGTTGAGGGTACCGTCCTTCAACCATTGCGGGCGCGCCGCCTTGATGCCTTCCATATCCCACACCCGTCCGGTCAATTCGCCGCGTTCCAGGGCAATGACGATCTCGCGCGTTCCCGGATAGCCGGTGATGATCTTCAGCCTGTCGAGGCCGAGGACATTCCTGACCGACAGCGGCAGTAGGTAGGTGTCGCCGGTACGCGAAGGCGCGCCGATAATGAGGCCCTTCTGCCGCACGTCCTCAAGCGTCTTAACCCCGGTTGCGCTCCACGCGACCAGCACCGCTGCGGACGATACCGCGTTGCCGATCATGGTCATGTCGGGCCCCTGGAACTGGGCCTTCGTTTCCGGCCCGGCGAACAAGGTCTCGAACAGGAGTGCGGAATTCACCGCGCCGATGGCGCTGCCGTCCTGGGGCGCGCGCTTGGCGAGGTGATTGGCAAGGACGAGGCTGCTCGCGCCCGGCATGTTGACCGGGAGCATCGTCGGATTGCCGGGGATATGGCGCGGCATGTGCCGGGCAATGGTGCGCGCGAACAGGTCGTAGCCGCCGCCGACGCCATAGCCGATGTAAACGGTGATGGTCTTGCCTTTGTAGAAGTCGGCGACGCTCTGTGCCGACGCCGGCGCGGCGCTCAGCCCCAAAGCGACGGCGAACGATACCAGCCGCGCGATCATGGCGTTTCCCTCTATTGTCCGGCGCCCGGCGGACGCAGCACGACCAGCGCATCGAGCGCGACGACGCCTTGCTCGCGCACCAGCAGCGGATTGACATCGACCGCTTCGATCACGTCGCCCAAATCATGCGCGAGCCGGCCGAGGCCGACCAGCGCATCGCACAGCGCATCGATGTCGCCGGGCTTGCGGCCGCGAAATCCGTCGAGCATCGCCCCTGCGCGGGTGGCGCGGACCATCGTTCGCGCTTGCTCGCGGTCGAGCGTCGCCGGCGCGAAGCGCACGTCCTTGAACAGTTCGACTAGCACGCCGCCCATGCCGAACATGATGACCGGGCCCATCTCCACGTCGCGCTGCACGCCGAGCACGACCTCGGTTCCGCCGGAAACCTGCTGTGCGACCAGCATACCGTCGAGGGTGATGCCCATCGAGCTTGCACGGCCCGCGATGGTGGCGGCGGCTTGCCGCACCGCGTCGGCGTCGGCGAGGTTGAGGCAGACGAGCCCCGCGTCGCTCTTGTGCGGCAGCGCCGCCGACACTGCCTTCAACACCACCGGGAAGCCAATCGCCTGCGCCGCGGCGGCGGCTTCTTGAGCATTGCTGACGAGCTGTTCCGGCGGCAGCGGAATGCTGAATTCGGCAAGCAGCGTCTTCGACTCGACTTCGTTGAGCGCGGTCGGACGATCGAGCGTTGCGGCACGGGCGCGCCAGCGCCGAACGAGTTCGGTGTCGGCAGGCGGCGTGACGAAGGGGCCGGCATGGATCGGCCGTGCGCCGGCCCGCGCCAGCGCACTGACGATGCGCAGCGCCCGTTCCGTGCCGCGCAGCATCGGCACGTGCGAAATCTTCTCCCTCACAGCGCGGCCGTAGTCGGTCGGGCTCGCCAACAGCGGCGTGAACACCGCGAGCGTCTTGCCCACGGATTCGGCGCGCCGCGAAATGTCTTCGGTCGACAGGAGATTGCCGAGGCGGCGGTCGACGCTGTTGTCGACCGGCAAGTCCTCGGCGGCCAGCACGATATCGATCTCGGGCGCGTCGACCAGCGTGTCGAGGCAGGCGCGGTATTGTTTCTCCGGGATGGTCCGGATGGTGTCGAGCGGATTGGAGGCTTTCGGCTGCTCCAGGATTGCGCCGATCGATGCCGCGGTGGCATCCGATAACGTGGCAAGTGTCGCGCCGCTGCGCTCGGCGGCTTCGGTGATGAGGCTGCGCAGCGCGCCGGAGTTCGACATCACCGCCATGCGGTGACCGCGCGGCAAGGGGAGGCGGGCGAGGAACTCGACCGCCTCGATCGCGTCCTCGAACGAATTGAAAAGGATGACGCCGGCGCTGCCGGCGACCGCATCGAAGGCTTCCGCGCTGCCGGCGAGCGAGCCGGTGTGCGCGAGCGCCGCGGCGCGCGAGGCTTCGGACGCGCCGACCTTCACCGCCACGATCGTCTTGCCATTGGCGCGGGCGCGCCGCGCGGCCTCGAGGAAGTGCGCAGCGTCGGGCACGCCCTCGATGTAGCAGAGGATGACGCGCAGCTCCGGCACCGTCGCGAAGTAGTCGATGAAGTCGGAAATCCGGCAGCCGAGTTGGCTGCCGCAGGAGGCGAGGTAGCCGGTCTTCAATCCGAGGTCGTTGATGGCACGGTTGATGACGGTCGCCATTGCGCCGCTCTGCACGGCGATCGCGACCGGGCTCGGCATCGGCCTTTGCAGCGACTCGTCGGGCACGGTGGAGAAGTTGGCGGCGCCGCAGGCAGCGCCCATGCAGGTCGGGCCGATCACCGTGATGCCGGTGCGGGCGATGGCGTCGCGCAGTTGCGCGCCGCGCCGGCGGCCATCGGGATCGCCGCCTTCGCCGAAGCCCGCGGCATAGACGGTGGCGCTGCGCGCGCCGGCAGCGCCGCCGTCCTCCAGTATTTTGATCGTGGTTTCGGCGGGCGTGAAGATCGCGAGATGGTCGGGTCCTTCCGGCAGCGCCTCGAGCTTCGGATAGCAGGGGGTGCCCCAGATGTCGTTGCGGTTCGGATTGACCGGAAAAACCTTTCCGGCAAAGCCGAACCGCTTGAGATTGTCGTAGACGCGCTGCGACCAGTGTCCGGGGCGGTCGGACGCGCCGACCAGAACGACGTTCGTCGGGTGGAACAGATGCCCGATGGCGTCGGTCCTGTGTGTCATGCGGGCTTGAGCCAATAAGGTGCAGCGAATTCGGTGCGCCCCTCTCCAGTCGAAGTCGGATGTTTCCGACTTCGACCACATTAACAAGTGCCGAACTCGGGTAAACCCGAGTTCGGAGGGGAGAGGGAGCCCACCGAGTTTGGCGCACCGATTGTTGCGCCTTTCAAAGCTCAAACGTTCTCGACCTTGCGGAACGGACCGAGGCCCGGCCGGTAGGACTTCTCGTCGAGGAACTGCTTCATGCCGTGCTGCTCGCGGATCTCCTTGTCGTTCTTCGACAGCGAGTCCTGCTTGCACTTGAGATAGTCGCGCGCCTGCTTGTCATCCATGTTGCGCACGGCGCGGATGGCTTCCTTGGTGTAGCGCACCACGTTCGGATTGAGCTTGATCAGCTTCTCGGCGAGCTTCGTCGCCTCTTCGCGCAGTTTCGCCTTGGGGACGGCGAAGTTCACCAGCCCGATCTCGACTGCGCGCTTGCCGTCAAAGGTGTCGCCGGTCACCGCGTAGTACATCGCGTGGCGCGGCGGCAGCATGTCGGTGAGGTTCCAGCTCACCAGGCCGCCGGGGATGATGCCCCAGTTCACTTCTGAAAGTCCGAAGGTAGCGTCTTCGGCGGCGATCGCGAAGTCGCAGGCGCAGAGCTGCGTGAACGCGCCGCCGAACGCATAGCCGTGCACCATGGCGATGGTCGGCTTCGGGAACTGCGAGAGCCGCTCCCAGCGCCAGCTATGGCTGTCGTTGTTGGCCTTGTAGCGCGCCTCCGGATTGTCCTGGGTGCCGCGGAAATAGAGCCGCAGGTCCTGTCCGGCGCACCAGGCTTCGCCCTTGCCGCCGAGCACCAGCACCTTGGTCTGCTTGTCGGTGGCGAGCCAGCTCAGCGCATCGTCCATGTCGGCGTGCAGGCCCGGGCTCATGGCGTTGCGCTTGTCGGGACGGTTGAGCCAGACGAAGGTGATGCCACCCTCGCGCTCGATCAGAATGTTCTCGTAGGTCTTGTCAGCCATTTCCTTCACTCCTTTTGCGATCGTCCTTGGTTGCGTGCTTGGTTGCGTGTTTGGTTGCGTCCTTGGGGGGTTGTTATCCGAATGTATCGAGCACGTGCCGCGCGAGCGCCATGCGCATGATCTCCGGCGTTCCCTCGGTGATCATATGGCTGCGCTGATCGCGCCAGAGCCGTTCGACGGGTAGGTCGGTGGTGAGCCCGATGCCGCCGTGCACCTGCAGGCACATGTCGGCGGCCTGCCAGGCCATCTCGGTGCAGAAGAGCTTCACCATGTAGGCTTCGTTGCGGTCGCCGTCGCCGCGGTCATCCCGCGCCGCTGCACGGTGAACCAGAAGCGTCGCCGCCTCAAGTGCGACATAAGTGTCGACCAGGCGGAACGAGATCGCCTGTCGGCTGGCGATCGGCTGCCCGAAGGTCACGCGCTGCTTGGAATAGGCGGAGGCGAGCTCGAGGCAGCGCCGGGTCGCGCCCAGGGCGCGCGCCGCCTGCTTGATGCGGCCGGCGCCGAGCCACTTCTGGCCGAGGCTGAAGCCTTTGCCTTCCTCGCCGACAAGGTGGTCCTGGTGGACGCGCACATTGTCGAAAATGATCTCCCACGGCGTCTCGCCGGTCAGCGTCCGGTAGCTTGTCGAAAGCTTCACCCCCGGCGTGTCCATGTCGAACACGAAGCAGGAGATGCCGCCGCGCGAGCCTTTGCTGCGGTCGGTCGCCGCCATCAGGATCACGAAGTCGGCGCCGTCGGCGCCGGTGATGAAGCGCTTCACGCCGTTGATGACGTAGTGGTCGCCGTCGCGCACCGCGGTCGTGCGCATCGCGCCGGGGTCGGAGCCCGCGTCGGGCTCGGTCTGCGCGAAGCAGCTTTCGCGTTCGCCGCGCGCGGTCGGGAGCAGATACCGCTCGCGCATCGCGCCCTTGAGCGCATAGAGCGGGGCGCGGATGTCCGGGCCGAGAATGCGCACTGTCCGCGTCGGCAGCGCCACGGTACGGCCGAGCTCCGACCACACGATCGCGCGTCCGAGCGTGCCGAGGCCCTGGCCGCCGAATTCTTCCGGAACGTCGATCTGCCAGAGGCCAAGCTCCTTGCAGCGCGCGGTCAGCTTAGCTTCGATGTCGGGCTTGAGCTTCTGGCCGTCGAGCGATTTGCCCTCGAGCGGTATCATCTCGTCGTCGACGAACCGCCGGACCATGGCTTGCAGCATCGCCAGCTCGTCGGGAAGTTCGACTTGAACACGCTGCGTCAATGCTCGTTGCAAGACGAACCTCTCATCGCTCATTCCCGCGAACCCGCGGAAGCTCGAACCGAGCGAGGGCGGGTCGTGGGACTATCGAATTGTTGGCTTCGTGCCATAAGGGAGTCAACTTGTCAGTGTTTAGGGCTTCACTTACGTTTGCCGACAAATCATGGAGCGGGCAATGTTCCCGAAGAACGGCTGGTATGCCGCGATCTGGTCGAAGGACCTGACCAGCGAACCGGTGGCGCGGACATTTCTCGGCGAGGCCGTGGTTCTGTTCCGCGGCGGCAACGGCCGGCCCGCGGCGCTCGAGGATCGCTGCTGCCATCGTGCGGCGCCGCTGTCGCTCGGCGCGGTCGACGGCGACAACCTGCGCTGCGGCTATCACGGCCTGACCTTCGACGCCCAAGGGCAGTGCGTTTCCATTCCAGGGCAGGATACGATCCCCTCCGGCGCCCGCGTGCGCGCCTATCCGGTGGTGGAGCGCTACAATGTCGTTTGGATATGGATGGGCGAGCCGGCGCGCGCCGACGATTCGAAGATCGTCGAGCTGCCCTGGCTTGCCGACAGGGCCTGGACGCTGACGCCGGGGTATCTGCGCATCCAGGCGAATGCGCAGCTTCTGATCGATAATCTCCTCGACTATACCCACGTCGCGCATCTGCATAAGAACACCATCTCGGGCGATCCGCGCGAGGCGACGACACCGACCAAGACCGAGCGCCTGAACGACGGCGTGCGGGTGGGGCGCTGGATGATCGACTTCAAGCCGCCGCCACTGTTCGCGAAGGCCGGCGGCTTCGATGGCAATGTCGACCGTTGGCAGCACGCCACCTGGCGGCCGCCGAGCATCGTCTACATGGATGTCGGTGCCGCCAAGACCGGCACCGGCGCGCCCGAGGGCGACCGCAGCCAGGGCATCTCGATCTGGTCGACGCATCTGGTAACGCCGGAGACGGAGACCACCTGCCATTACCATTTCGGCTTTGCGCGCAACTTCCAGCGCGACGACGCGGCAATGTCGAAGCTGCTCTATGAGGGCACGGTCAATACGTTTCTCGAAGACAAGGTCATGCTGGAGGCGCAGCAGAAGAACCTGAAGGGCGGGGCGATCGACGGCCTCGTCCATATCACTGCCGACGCGGCGCAGATGCAGGCGCGGCGGATGCTCGACGAACTGGTCCGCGCCGAGAACCGTTAGCCGGGACATGTTCTTGAATTCGTCATGCCCGCGCTTGTCGCGGGCATCCACGTCTTTATTATTGGCCGGCAATTGAGACGTGGATGGCCGGGACAAGCCCGGCCATGACGCGAAGCAAGCACCCTGATCTTCACGGCCACTCGGGAGAGCGTACAATGAGGTTGGGCTATTTCACGATGCCGATGCACCCGCTGCATCGTCCCTGGGCCGAGACGCTCCAGGAGGATCGCGAGATCGTCATGCTGGCGGACACGCTCGGCTTCTATGACGCGTTCATTGGCGAGCATCTGACCGACGCGAACGAGAACATCACCAACAGCCTGTTGTTCCTCGCGACGCTGATCCATTCGACCACCAACATCAAGCTCGCGACCGGCACCACCAACCTGTCCCAATCGCACCCGGTGCTGGTGGCGACCCATTCGGCGATGTTCGATCACATGGCCAAGGGGCGCTTCATCCTCGGCGTCAGCCCGGGCAACCTGCGCACCGACGCGGAAGCGATCGGTAATCTCGACGAGGACCGCAACAAGCTGTTCGAAGAGGTGATCGACGTCATCCTCGAGATCTGGACGCGCGACCCGCCCTACGACATCAACCTGCCGAACAACCGCTTCAAGGTCTCGACCATGAAGACCGCGCGGCTCGATATCGGCCTTGGCGGTCTCGGCAAGCCGTATCAACGGCCGTATCCGGAAATCGTCGGCACCGTGGTCGCGCCGTTCTCCAAGGGCGTGATCGCGATGGGCAAGCGCGACTTCCATCCGCTGTCGGCGAACTTCCTGCTGCCGAAATGGGTCAAGACTCACTGGGCGAACTACGCGCAGGGCAAGGCCGAGGTCGGCAAGACCGCCGACGCCAGCGATTGGCGGGTCGCGCGCACGATCTTCGTGTGCGAGGACGACAAGGTCGCCGCGCGCTATGCACGTCACGACGCCAACAGCCCGTATCTGTTCTATTTCAAGCAGCTCCTGGCGAAATTCCGCGCGAGCGGTCGTCTCGCGCTGTTCAAGGACCGGATGGACCAGCCCGACGCCGAGATCACCGACGACTACGTGATGGACAAGCTGGTCTGGTACGGTTCGGTCAACAAGATCGTCGACCATATCCTCGAATTCCGCGAGGAGATCGGCGATTTCGGCGAGCTGGTCTATTGCGGCGTCGACTGGACCGATCCGGCGCTGGGGCGGCGCTCGATGGAACTGCTCGCCCAGGAAGTGATGCCGCGCGTCAACGCCGCGATCGGCACGCCCGCCGCCGCACGGTCCGCTGCCCGATAACCCTGCGACGCCGCCGCCTGGGACGGCGGCGGCCGGCTTCGTCTATCCTGCCCCGACAACAAGACATCGATCATAAAGGGGAGGAGTTTGATGGCGCTGCACGGGTCCCGCGGACAGATCGCGGCCGCCGCCATGGGCCTCGCGGTCGCGCTGCCGTCGGCGGCGCAGGCGCAGTCGATCGAGGAGTTCTACCGCGGCAAGCAGCTCAACATGGTCATCGGCTATCCGACCGGTGGTTCGAACGACATTTATGCCCGCGCGGTGGCGCGCCACATCGGTAAGCACATCCCCGGCCATCCGACCGTGATCCCGCGCAACATGCCGGGCGGCGGCAGCCTGGTGGCGGCAAACCATGTTTTCAACGTCGCGCCCAGGGACGGCACCACGCTGTCGCTGATCGCGCCGACCATTCCGCTGGAGGAGCGGCTCGGCGTTCCGAACGTCAAGCTCAAGAGCGCCGCGTTCAACTGGATCGGCCGCGTTGCGCCGTCGGTCAACATGACCTTCGTGATGGCGACCGTGCCGGTGAAGACGGTCCAGGATACGTTCAAGCGGGAGATCCTGCTCGGCGCCAGCGCGCGCTCGTCGACGGTCGCGATCTATCCGGCGGTGTTCGCCAACGTAACCGGCGCGAAGTTCAAGCTGGTGATGGGGTATCCAAGCTCGACCGCCTCGATGCTCGCGATGGAGCGCGGCGAGGTCGAGGGCCATTCGACCAGCATCGAAGTGGTGCGCGCGACCCATCCGGAGTGGCTGCCCGAGAAGAAGATCACGCCCCTGGTGCAGTACGCGCTCAAGCGCCATCCGGAATTGCCGGACGTGCCGATGACCTGGGAGCTCGCGCGCAACGACGACGACCGGCAGATCCTGCGCATCGTCGCCAATGCGACGGAAGTCGGAAAGATGATCTTGTCGACGCCCGACACCCCGGCCGACCGCATCCAGGCGCTGCGCCGCGCCTTCGACGCCACGATGAAGGACCCGGCGTTCCAGGCCGAGCTGAAGTCGCAGCGCGTCGAGCTCGGGCCGATGCCGGGCGAGGAGCTGCAGAAGCTCGTCGTCGAGCTTGGCGCGGTGTCGCCAGCGATCATCGACAAGGTGAAGGCGATCTATCCACTGAATTGACGGGGCCCGTCATGCATCGGTTGTTCGCCCTGGCCGCCTTGCCGCTGTTGCTGCCCGCGACCGCCGATGCGCAATCGGTCGAGGAATTCTATCGCGGCAAGACGATCACGGTGATCATCGGTTTCGCGCCGGGCGCCTCCAACGACTTCTACGTTCGCGCGGTCGCGCGCAACCTCGGCCGGCACATTCCCGGCAACCCGGCCGTTGTGCCGCGCAACATGCCCGGCGGTGGCAGCCTGGTCGCGGCCAATCACATGTTCAACGTCGCGCCGAAGGACGGCACCGCGCTCGGCCTGATTGCGCCGACCGCGCCCCTGGAGGAACGGCTCGGCGCGTCGAACGTCCGCTTCAAGTCGGCACAGTTCAACTTCATCGGGCGGATGGCGGCGACACCGAGCGTCACCTTCACGGTGGCGTCGTCGCCGGTGAAGACCATCCAGGACGCGATGGTGCGCGTGGCGAGCCTGGGCGCGACCGGACGAAGCTCGACCGTCACGGTCTATCCGAACCTGCTCAACCACGTGGTCGGGACCAGGTTCAAGCTGGTGATGGGCTACAAGGGCTCGCCCGAGGCGATGCTGGCGATGGATCGCGGCGAGGTCGAGGGACACACCACCACCTGGGACGGCATGAAGTCGCGCGCCGAGCAGCACCTGCGCGACAAGACCCTCAACCTGCTGGTGCAGTACGGCCTCAAACGGCATCCCGAATTGCCGGACATCCCGGCGTCGGTCGAGCTGGGCCGCACGCCGGAAGAGATCGAGGCGCTGCGGGTCTTTGCCAACGCCACCGATGTCGGCCGCTTCCTGTTCGCGACGCCGGACACGCCGGCCGATCGAATCCAGGCGCTGCGGCGCGCTTTCGACGCGATGGCGAACGATCCCGAATACATCGCCGACCTGAAACAGCAGAAGCTCGAGCACGGCCCGCTTACCGGCGAGGAGTTGCAGAAGCTCGTCGTCGAGGTGGCGAACGTGTCGCCGGCGACGATCGAGCGCGTCCGCGGCATCTATTCCGCCAACTGATCCGCATATGGTAGAGCTTGCACAACTCCCGCTCGTCCCCGCGAAAGCGGGAAGGTGGATTCACAGTCGAAGTGCAACACTTTAGAGAACGCCTCGATTGGAGTTTCGAAGTCA
>JAIESR010000102.1 GCA_019745775.1 Xanthobacteraceae bacterium
AACTCGGGCTTGCCCGAGTTCGGCATATAAAGGTCGCTCGAAGTCGGAAACATCCGACTTCGAGTGCGGGAGAGGGCAGCGAGGTATCGCCGCGCAACGGATTGGGTGAGGGGTGTGCGTCCGTGGAACGATACCCCTCACCCAATCCCCATTGTTGCAACGCTGCGGCTGCCCTCTCCCGCAAGGGGAGAGGGCGCAATAATGAGCGCCCCGCACCGCTGCAAGGACCAAATGCGATTGCCCTGCCGCAAGCGGGGCGAGGTCGAGCTGTGGCGCGAGCCCGGCTTCATCGCGAGCACCACGCGTGCGGCCGAGCGGACGGAAATGTCCCGCAACAAACACGCGACTAGCCCTTTACGATCGAGGTGTCGTGCAGCCCGGCGATGCTGGTGCCGGCCGGGATCAGCCCGCCCGCGATCAGCGTCTGCGCGACGCGATCGGCGGCGGGGAGGTCGATGGTGACGGCCTCGGGATAAAGCGAATCGCGATAGCGCGCGATGATCTCGCCGAATTCCTTGGTGTCGAGGCCGGTGACCATTTCCTTCGGCAGTGCCGCGATCAGGTCGCTGCCGCTCATGCCGCGCATCGCCTTGAGCGCATCGGCGAGGGCGCGGGTGAGCGCGAGCATCTCGTCCTTGCGCTGCTCCATTTCCTTGGTGCGCACGGCGACGCCCATGAACTCGTACGTGCCGCCGAGATAGCGGCGGGCGTCGGTGAGGTCCATGGCGTTGACCAGGACCCGCGCGCCGGAGCGCTGGAGCAGCGTCAGCGCCGGTTCCTGCACCAGGCCGGCGTCGATCTGCCCCTGGCGCAACGCTTCGAGCAGGTTGACGCCCATGGTCGCGAACTTGACCTTGCCGGGGTCGGTCTTCGCCTGGGCCAGGAGATAGAGCGTCAGCGCGTGGTCGGCATTGCCGAGGCCGGACACCGCGACGGTGCGGCTCTGCAGGTCGCCGATGCCCTTGATCTGGCCGGCGGTCTTCGGTGCGGTCACCAGCGCGAACAGCGGCAGCCGTCCGGTGACCGCGAAGCGCTTGATGGTGGCGCCCTTGACGAATGCGGTGATCGCGACGTCGAGCGACGTGGCCGCGTAGTCGACGGCGTTGCCGACCAGCGCCTGCATCGCGGCGCTGCCGCCGCGGGTATAGACCAGCTCGACGTTCAGCCCATGCTTCTTGAAGTGGCCGGCCGAGCGCGCGACCTCGTAGGGCACGCCGCATAAGAGCTGGCTGCAATAGGCGAGCTTGATGCTGCGCCCCTGCGCCTTGGCCGCGCCGGGCAGGGCGCTCGCGATAACGGCGGCGCCCTTCAGCAGGGAGCGGCGGGACAGATCGGTAGGGGGTACGCGGGCGGTGGTTTCGTCGCAGCAGCTCATGAGCACTCTCCAATTTCGAAACTAATGAGCACGGCGACCCGCTGCAACGCGGCAGTATTTTTATTGTGTATCCCAAAAGTGAAAGAATTTCCCACTTCCCGATGAAATCCAGTGCGCTTTATCTACGTGATAGCCGCGATTCTTCAGCTGTTTCACTCCAGGGCGCTTGCCGCTGCATTCCGGACCCTCGCAGGGGCCGCAACGGCGACGCCCGACTTCGCGGAGCGGGGGATGTCGTCTTGTATTCGATATTCCCCGGTCAAGTTGACTCGCTCTCTCCCTCGACCCGCGAAAGCCGGACCCAGGTTGGCTCAAGACTGGATTCTCGCTTGCGCGGGAATGAGCGGAGAGATCCGTTTCAGGTTGGAACCGGCCTAAACCTCCGAGCGCGCAAAGTATCTGCGCCGGGTCGAGCGCTCGGTCTTGCCGAAATAGTCGCGCCACCAGGCGTCCGTGCGCAGCGGCTTCACGGGTCTTTTGGGGTCGCGCCATTGGAGGGATTCGCGGAACGCAAAATGACTGTAGAGCCGCATGAACTCGCCCAGATAGATGTCGGCAACGCGCAGGTTGCCGCGCGTGATCACCATGTTTTCGTCGTTGGTGGTCGTGGATGCCGCGCTGAAATTGGCGGAGCCGGCGGCGACGGTCGGGTCGTCGCTCAGCGGATCGACCAGCATGAATTTGTTGTGCACGTACTGGACGTTCTTGTTGAGGCCCGATAGCCGCTCCTTCAGCCAGCCGTCGAGCGCGTTGGTGCGGATGAATTCGCCGACCGCGAACAGGTTCTGCGGCAGCTTGCGAAGGCTTTGAATGTCCTTCTCGGCCGCGTCTCTGGCCGGCCCCGCCCGCATGGGCCGCGTCTTTTTCTCCAGCAGCGCCACTCGGAACGGGGCGGAGCTGTTGCGATAGACGTTCTTGAAGATATCGTTCATGCCGAAGGCGAAGGTCGTGAACAGGCCGTCCTTCGCGCTCATGGCGAGGTCGCCATACCAGTTCAAGGCGTCGAGGCTCGCGCGCGGGCTGAAGATAACGGATGTGCCCTCCGGAGGTGGATTCGGCGGCAATGGAGAAATCGCTTCGACCGCTGCCTTCATCTCCTTCATCGGCGGGTCTTTCGCGAGCTCTTCCCAATAGGCGAGGAACTTCTCGGCCACCGCTTTCTCCTCGACCACGTGGGCGACGTTCGAGTGGCCGAAGATGCCGCCCTGCGAGAAGTTCGTGCCGCCGGTCCACACCGACTGCGGCCGTCCGTGTTCCAGCTTGATGATGAACTTGTTGTGAGAGATGGCCGACTTCGGCTCACGCCGCTCGAACGAGACTTGTTTCAACCCTGCTTTGGCGACGGCGGCGCGGTTCGCCTTCTGCAGCGGATCCTTGCGCGCATCGTAGACGATCTTGATATCGACGCCGCGCTTGAGTGCGTCCTTCAGGACCGCGAGAAGCGGCGCGTAGTGGAACTCATAGGCCGCGATCCGCAGGCCGTGACGCCCTGGCTCGCTGGACCGGACGAAGTCCTCCAATGCTTCGTTCAGGCCGCGCGACAGCCAGATGAAAGCCGCGTTGTTGGGCACCTTGTCGGGCGCGCGGTCGCCGAAACGGCGCACATAGGCCTGCGATCCGGCGGCGCCGCGATTGAAGTAGACGTCGTGCGTGCCGCCTTCCGGGCTTTCGGTCGTAATCCGAACCGACGTTTCCGCATGGACGGTCAGATCGGCAGGTGTGCCTTTCAGCGCCGCGATCGTGTACGTGTAATCGTGTCCCGGCTTTGCCGTGTAGTCGGCCCACTGAAAGCTCTGGATTGGATGCGCTCGGGTCGAGAATTGTGAGCCCGGCGGGAGACCGGGATGCGTCTCAGCGAAGGCTTTCATCCCCTGCAAAAAGCCGGCCTCGTTGCCGGTGCGATCGAGGCGGTGAATGGAAAATCCGAGTAATCCGTCGCAGTCCTTGTGCGGCAAATCGAAGCCAAGCAGGACGACATAGGTCCCTGCCACGGCGTGCACCTTCAGGGCGCCGTTCGTTTCGGTGACGCGCATTGCATGGCCCCCGCACACAACTTTGCCGCTGACGGGCTCGCAACAACGGGTCGCCCGCGAATCGGAGCATCGACGGCATTTGCGACATCGTCGTGGCTATCGCGTTTGCTTATGAAGGAGTAGACTTGCCAAGTCATTCAATCAACGCAACGATTTGGCCGCGTATCAGGCCGATCAGTCATGACTCACGTCGGCGAGTGGCTCGATTCAATCGGCCTCGGGCAGTACTCCGAAGCATTTGAGAAAAATGCGATCGGATGGGATGTCCTGTCCCACTTGGACCATGACGTCCTGAAAGACATCGGCGTTTACGCCGCGGGCGACCGCGTCCGCATCCTGTACGCCATAAAATCGCTTCGCGCCCAGAGCCGGAATGCCGGCTCGCCGGGCTATCCGGCGTTGTCGCAACGACACGCGAACTCCGCCGGTGCCGAGCGTCGCCAGTTGACGGTGCTGTTCTGCGACCTGGTCGGTTCGACCGACCTGGCCCATCGTCTGGACCCCGAGGACCTGGCCGAACTCGTGAAGGTGTATCAGGCGGCGTGCCAGTCGGCGATCGAGCGCTACAGCGGTTTCATCGCGCGCTATGTCGGCGACGGCATTCTGGCCTATTTCGGCTATCCGCAGGCGCATGAAGAGGATGCCGAGCGCGCCATCCGCGCGAGCCTGGACGTCGTCGACGGCATCAAGGCGCTGAAGACGGCAGTCAACGGCGTCGAGGTCGACTTGGCGGTCCGGATCGGCATCGCCACCGGGCCGGTGGTGGTCGGGGACCTGGTCGGCGAGGGCACGGCCCAGGAGAGCGCCGCGCTGGGCGAGACGCCGAATCTTGCATCGCGCCTACAGGGGCTGGCGCAGCCGAATACCGTGGTCGTCGCACCTGAGACGCGCCGGCTCGCGCTGCACTACTTCGACTACCACGACCTCGGCCAGCATCAGGTCAAAGGGCTGTCCGCGCCGACGCGGGCTTTTCAGGTGCTGGCTGAACGCACGCGCGCGATGCGTTTCGAGGCGCGGGAGCTGTCCGGCATCACGCCGCTGGTGGGGCGCACGGAGGAGCTTGCCCTGATCCTGCGCCGCTGGGAACAGGTGAAAGAAGGGCGGGGCCAGATCGTATTGCTGTCGGGCGAGCCCGGCATCGGCAAGAGCAGGCTTGCACAGGTGCTGTCCAACAGCATCAACGGCGACACCCACACGTTGGTACGTTACCAGTGCTCGCCCTATCACACCAACTCGATGCTGCACCCGATCATCGAGCAGATCCGGCGGACGGCCGGATTCGAAGAGACCGACGATGCCGACACGAAGGTCAAGAAGCTGGAGGCATTGCTCCGGCTGGCGTTCGACGACATCGCGGATGTCGCGCCGCTGTTTGCCGTCCTGCTTTCGATCGATGCCGCGGACCGCTATCCGGCCTCGCAGCTCAGGGGGGAGGCGCTCAAGGACGCTAGCTTGAGGGTGCTGGTCGGCCAGCTCGTGGCGCTTGCGGCCAAAAAGCCGCTGCTGCTGATCGTCGAGGACGCCCAGTGGATCGATCCGACAACGCAGGACTTCCTGAACCTGCTGCTGCCCAATATCGCGGATGAGCGCATCATGGCGGCGGTGACATACCGGCCGGACTATCGGCCGCCATGGTCCGGTCTGGCACATGCGTTGACGCTGCCGGTTGCCCGCTTGCCGCGACGCGACGTCGTGACGATGGTCGAGGGCGTCGCCGGCGGCAAGCCGTTGCCGCACGAAGTGCTCGAGCAGATCGTCGAGAAGACCGACGGCATCCCGCTGTTCGTGGAAGAGCTGACGAAGACCATTCTCGAGAGCGGCCTCATCGCCGAAACCGACGGCGCCTATCGTCTCAGCGGCGCGTTGCCCGAGGTTGCGGTCCCGGCGACGTTGCAGGACAGCTTGATGGCGCGCCTCGATCGCGCGGCGTCGATCGGCGAGATCGCGCAGGTTGGCGCCTGCATCGGCCGGCAATTTTCCCGTGAGCTGCTGGCCGCCGTGCTGGCGCTCGATGACGGCAAGGTGGAGGCGGCTCTCCAGCAACTGGAAGCTGCCGGATTGCTGTTCCGGACCGGCTCGGCGAAAAGCGTCAGCTATGCCTTCAAGCACGCGATGGTGCGCGACGTCGCCTACAACAATCTGTTGAAGAGCAAGCGCAAGCAGTATCACGCGCGCATCGCCGAATGTCTCGCGGCGCAGGATGAAGCCGCCGCGCTGTCGCCGGAAGTGCTCGCCTATCACTACATGGAGGCTGGAAAATTCGAGGAGGCGGCCACCTATTGGTGCGACGCGGCCGAGCGCGCGGGTGCCCGATACGCCAATTCGGAAGCCATCGCGCACTGCCGGAAGGGGCTGGCCGCGCTGTCGCATGTGCCGCGTGGCCCCAAGCGCGCCGACATGGAGCTCGGCCTCCGGATCGGCCTCGCCGAAGCGCTGCGCATCACCGATCATCACGGCGAAGCGCTCGCGGAGCTCGGCATCGCCGAAACGATCGCGACCGAGGGCAAGCGCCTGCTGGAGATCGCGCGCATCCATCACCTGCGCGGCAACATCTACTATCCGCTGGGCAGGGCCGAGAACTGCTTTGTCGAGCACAAGGCGGCGTGGCGCGCTGCCAAGAAAGCGGCATCCAGGGAATGGGAGGCGCGCGCGCTCGGAGGGCTCGGCGATGCGTATTTTCTGGCCGGGCGCATCACCCAGGCGCACCGTCAATTCGAAGACTGCGTCGCGCTGGCGCGCGCGAACGGGTTTCTGTCGACCGAAGTAGCCTATCTGCCGATGCGCGCGGTCACGCACATGTATTGCCTCCGGTTCGACGAGTCGCTCGATGACTGCCGCACGGTCGTCGACCTGGTGATGAAGATGGGACAGGCGCGCGGAGAGCTCATATCGCGCAGCACCAGCAGTTGGATTCTGCTGGACCGGTGCGAATTCGATGAGGCCGAGCGACATGCCCGCAAGGGCCTCGAAGTGGTCGAGGCGGTGGGCGCGCGCCGCTTCATTCCGCTGTTCAACGACGTCATCGCGCGCATCCGGCTGCAGGCCGGCGATGGCGATGGCGCGCTCAATCTCCTCGAAGAGAGTTGGAAGGTCTCCCGCGATACCGGTGTCGCGTTCGCAGGGCCGGTGATACTCGGCGCCATGGCGTTGGCGACGACCGATCCCGACGACCGGCTGGAAGCGCTCCGCCAGGGTGCCGCGATCCTGGGCGACGGCAGCGCAAGTCACAATCATTCCCGGTTCTATCGTGACGCGATCGAAGTCTGTCTGCGCGAGCGGCTCTGGGATATGGTCGACAGCTACGCGAGCACGATGGAGCGCTACTTCGGGGCCAAATCGTCGCCGTGGTCGAACTTCTTCATTGCCCGCGGCCGGGCGTTGGCGGCGGCCGGTCGCCGCGGCGTGGACAAGAGCGAGGCCGCGCAGCTGAGGCGTCTGCGGGACTATGCCGGAAACCACGGAATCCTCGCCTCGCTGGCGAGCCTCGAGCAGGCGCTGGCGGATGGCTGAAGCGGTATCCGTCCGGTGGAAAGGCGGCCGCTGCAAGACAATGCGACATGAAACCTTGATACAGCAACGATCTGATTGCGACACGCAGTGACGGCCCGGTTGGGAGCGCGCAGGATGCCGGCTGACAACAACAAGAGCGGAGCGATGATATCGTCCGGCTGGGTGCTGGCGTGTGTCGCCGTGTTCCTCAGCGCGACCGCGGCCTCCGCACTCGACGCCCGCTATACCGACGCCGACGGCGATCTGGTCGCCGATACGCCGGCCAAGACGGTGACGCCGGCAACGCTGATGTTCGCCTATTCGCCCGGCGAAGATCCCGCGAGCTATCGGACGAAGTGGGTCGGATTCCTGGACCACCTGGAGAAGTCGATCGGCAAGCCGGTCCGGTTCTTCCCGGCGCAGTCCAATACCGCGCAGATCGAGGCGATGCGCGCCGGCCGGCTTCACATCGCGGCATTCGGGACCGGTGCGGTGCCGCTCGCGGTCAACTGCGCCGGCTTTGTGCCATTCGCGATCATGGGTGGAGAAAAAGGCATCCTCGGCTATGAGATGGAAATCATCACGCATCCCGGCAGCGGAATAAGGGCGCCCGCGGACTTGAAGGGGCGCAGGCTGGCGTTCGCGTCGCCGACGTCGAATTCCGGATTCAAGGTGCCTGCCGTCATTCTGCGGGACGAGTTCGGCCTTGAGGCCGACAAGCACTACACGGCTGTCTTTGCCGGCAGGCATGAAAACTCGGTACTCGGCGTGGCGGCCCGGGACTACGATGCGGCCGCCATCGCGAACGAAGTGATGCGCCGGATGATGGCGCGCGGGGTGATCAAAAGGGACCAGATCGTCACCGTCTACAAGTCCGCCACCTTTCCAACCGCGGGCTTCGGCCATTCCCACGATCTCGAGCCGGGTCTCGCGAAGCGAGTACGCGACGCCTTCTTCAGCTTTCCCTGGGCCGGCAGCAACCTCGACAAGGAGTTCTCGACGCTGGGCGTGTCGCGGTTCATGCCGATCACCTACAAGGATGATTGGGCGGCCGTCCGCAAAGTCGACGCTGCACTGAATGTCAGGTACGCTTGCAAGTAGCCGCCGATACCAAAGTAGCCGCCGATACCTTTGTACTGCTTGTTTTCGTGATGGGGAGATAGCAGGCTTTGCTCGACCCCCTCCCGCGTTTGTCGTCGTCGATTGTTGCGAGGCCGTCATGGGCACCGAGGCCGTCATGGGCACCACGTCAGGTTCGTCTTATCCGTCATCCACCATCGAGGCGGCCGGCTCCGGCCGGCGCGCCGGCGGTGCGACCGCGGTCGCCGAGGCCGATCCGGTCCGGGCGCCCGCGGTGGCGCGGTCGTCGCAAACCCGTCATCTGACGCTGTCCTACTATCCGTGGATCACGCAATCGATTTCCGGCGCGCCCCTGCACAGGGCGATCCTGGATTTTGCCGACTTGCTTCAGTCGGAGCTGCGCCGGGGCATGGGCGAAGCGACCCACCTCAAGCCGCTCGACGCCATGGAGATTCCCGATCAGCTCGCGCAGATCAAGGACATGCCGGCGAACGAGCTGACCTGCAAGATCGCGCTGCTCAATCCGCTCGGCTTCGCGCTGATCAACAAGCAGGTTCCGGCCATCGAGTCGGTCGCGGTCATTCGGCGCAAGATCGGCGCGGATCCGGCCGGCCCGACCTACAAGGCTCAGCTGTACGCCCACCGCAAGACGTTCTTGACCATAAACCCCGAGGTGAAGCTCGTGCGCGGGCGCTCGATGGGATTCGGCAGCCGGCAGTCGACCAGCAATTTCCTGGTGCCGGCGGCGATGCTGCTGGATGCGGGAATTCATCCGCTGAACGGGTTGTCTCGCTCAGAATTCACCGGCGGACACGACAAGGCCGCGGCCGCCGTCTATGAGGGACGCGTGGAGGTCGGCGCCGGCCACGACGGCGTCATCATCGACCTCGCGGGAAAGCCCGGCTATTCCGACGCGGAGCAGGTCCTGCAGCGGATTGCGTGGTCGGACGCCATTCCAAGCGACCCGGTGGCCGTTCACACCGCCGACCCGGCGGTGCGGGACCAGGTGCGCGACGCGCTTATCCGCGTGGCGAAGCCGGGCGAATCGACATCGGCGGGAAATCAAGTCGTCAAGCGCTTCTGGGGAACGCAAGAGGGATTCGAGCCGATCGCTTCCTCCGCCTATGCCGTGCTGTTCAGGCATATGGAGCGGCTGAGCCTCAGTGCCAACGACATGATCGGCAAGGTCTAGGCCGGCTGTCATCCGATATTCGTGCAGGCGACATGGACTCGCGGTTGGTCTGAACGCCACGACGAACGCGGACTGCGGAACGGTTTTCGCAAGTGTGCCCGCCGGATGGGCGGGCCGTCGCGTTCAATCCGCGTGTCCCACGCGCAGGGGAGGTGCGAATGGCCAAACGTGCCCGCAAGACTCGCTCCAACAACGCGTCGTCGAGGCGCGCGGTCCGCGCCGGCCGCGGCCGGAGCCGTACCGTGGCGCTGAGAAGGCGACCCGCTGCAAACGTGGTCGCGGGACCGGCCGAGCCGCCGGCACCGGGCCGGGAGCCGACCACCGGACAGTCGCTTGCGTCGCGCGAGGCGTTCTTTCGGGTCAAGCTCCGGGACGGAACCTTCTTCCTGGCCTTCGCCGCGAAGTTGATGCCCGGCCTGACGAAGAATGGCGGGGCGCAGTCCTACGTCCCTGCGTTGATTGCGGCCGGCTCCAACGCGGAACGCTTGAAGCGGGCGGTGAAAGATGGCGACACGATGGGGGTCGCGTTCAACGGCAGCCAGCCGATCCGGTTTCTCGGCATCGACACGCCTGAAAAAAAATACGGCGCGCCGTTTCGCCTGGATCGCAACGGCGAGCCGATCTTCATCTCGATCGGCGGACAGAATGCAGCCGCTTGGGATGCCTATCTCCAGGCCGCCGTCACGCCCGGCGGCGAGCACACCGTCGCGTTGTCCGCGCCGTTGCGTCAGCGTCTGGCGCAGCGCATTGCGCCGGGCGTCGCCCAGAACCACGCCACGCTTGCCGACAAGGCCTCGAAATCCTTGTTCAGCCTCGTGTCCAAGGACATCGGCGATCTGTTCGGCGGCAACCCCGACTCGTTCGAAATCTTCGGCGCGATGGCGCACGAAACGTTCGACGTCTACGGCCGTGTCCTGGCGTTCTTGCGGCCGGAACAGCGCGACGCGCCCCCGCATCAGCGCCTGCCTTCCTACAATACGCGCCAGCTCGCGGAGGGCATGGCCTTGCCGTACTTCATCTGGCCGAATATCGACCCGTTCCGGAAAGCAGGCCTGATCTCCGAAGCCGTGTTCACCCCACCCGAGCTTCGGCAACGCGTCCGCGCCGCGCCCACGCTCAGGGGAGCGCGGGAGGCCGTCAGCCAGGCCAGGCAGGCGCGCGTTCCCCAGACGATCTTCGACCCGCAGCAGCCGCTGAAGCTCGGCGCCTTCGAGCTGCGCTTCCTCGCGGACAAGCGCGCACCCAGCCGGCTCGTCATCGACCTCGCGGCCGCCGACAACGAAGCGATCCTGTGGCCCGCGGAGGCTTACTTCGTCGTTCCGAATCCGGAGGACCGGCTGTTCCTGCCGCAGGAATACGCGCCGTTGTTCAGACGGCCGGAGTTCGGTTGGCGCGATCCGACGGAGCAGGAGTTGCAAGCCAAGATCGCTGCGGCCCCCGACGTCGGTCCGACCGGGCTTCCCCGCGTCTAGGACGGTTCCGACCTGAAACGGGTCTTTCCCGCTCATTCCCGCGCAAGCGGGAATCCAGTCTTGAGCTAGCCTGGGTCCCCGCTTTCGCGGGGACGAGCGGGAGAGAGCGAGCCAACTTAACCGGGAAATGCTCTAGTTAACCGGGAAATGCTCTAGGCTCCGTCACGCCAGCGGCTTGGTCGCGGCGTCGAGCCAGCTTCTGGTCTGTGCGTCGACCAGCGGCGCGAGCGTTGCGCGCACGCGGGCGTGATAGGCGTTAAGCCACGCCGTTTCGCCCACAGTGAGCAGGTCGCGCTGGACCAGCCTCAAGTCGATCGGCGCGAGCGTCAGCGTCTCGAACGCATTGAGCGGCTTCTCGGCGCCGGCGACGGTCGGCCCTTCGATCACCAGCACGAGATTCTCGATGCGGATGCCGTAGGCGCCGGTCTTGTAATAGCCGGGCTCGTTGGAGAGGATCATGCCGCGCGTGAGCGGCGTGGTGCCGAGCTTGGAGATGCGCGCCGGCCCTTCGTGCACCGACAGGTAGCTGCCGACGCCGTGGCCGGTGCCATGGTCGAAATCGACGCCGGCCTGCCAGAGCGACTGCCGCGCGAACGAGTCGAGCTGCGCGCCGGAGGTGCCGTCGGGGAACACCGCGGTGGCGATGGCGATATGGCCCTTGAGCACGCGGGTGAAGCGGTCGCGCATCTCGGCGGTCGGCGCGCCGACGATGACGGTGCGGGTGATGTCGGTGGTGCCGTCCTGGTACTGGCCGCCGGAGTCGATCAGGAACAGATCGCCGGGAGATATCATGCGGTCGGTCTTGCGGGTGACGCGATAGTGCACGATCGCGCCGTCCGGTCCCGCGCCCGCGATGGTCGAGAACGACACGTCGCGCAGCAGGTTGGTCTCGCGCCGGAAGGTTTCCAGCGCCTCCACCGCGCCGATCTCGGTGAGCCTGCCGTTCGGCGCCTCGCGGTCGAACCAGGCGAGGAAGCGCACCATGGCGGCGCCGTCGCGCCGGTGCGCCGCGCGCGCGCCTTCGATCTCGACCGGGTTCTTGACCGCCTTGAGCAGCGCGATCGGATCGGGGCCCTTGCTCACTTTGCCGCCGGCGCCGGTGACGATCCGCGCCAGCGCGTCGGAAGCGGTCGACAGATCGAGGCGGACGGTGTTGCCGGCCTTGCCCAGCGCGGCGAGCGCGCCTGCGAAATCGCCGGGCGCGCGCACATCGGCCAGTTCTTCGAGCCGATGGCGCACATCGTTCGACAGCTTGCGGCCGTCGATGAACAGCGCGGGGCGGCCCTCGCGCGGGATGATGGCGAAGGAAAGCGGCAGCGGCGTATGCGAGACGTCGGAGCCGCGGATGTTGAAGGTCCAGGCGACGGCGTGCGGATCGGACACGATCAGCGCGTCGGCCTTGAGCCTGGCGATCTCGGGCCGCACGGTCGAGAGCTTGGTCTCGGCCGCTTCGCCGGCAAAGCGGACGTCATGCAGCGTCACCGCGCCGAGCGGTGGGGCAGGGCGGTCCTTCCACAGTTCGTCGATCGGGTTGGGCTCGATCGGCACGAGCTTGGCGCCGGTATTGGCGCAGGCGCGGGCGAGCTTCTCCGCGCCCTCCACGGTGTGCAGCCATGGATCGAAGCCGAGCACGTCGTTCTTGCCGAGCGTGCGCTCGATCCACTGGTCGGGCGGCGTCTCGACCAGGTGGACGATCTCGAACAAAGAAGTGTCGACCTGTTCGCACGCCTGCAAGGTGTAGCGGCCGTCGACGAACAGCGCCGCCCGCTCCATCAGCACGATCGCGGCGCCCGCCGAGCCGGTGAAGCCGGTGAGCCAGGCCAGCCGCTCCTCCGACGCCGGCAGGTATTCGCTCTGGTGGCAGTCGGCGTGCGGCACCACGAAACCGGTGAGGCCGCGCCGCGCCAGCGCGGTGCGCAAAGCCTTGACGCGCGACGCGCTCGCCGCCGGGCCGGCGGCATCGTCGAAGGTCTGGAATTTGGCTTCGAACATGGGAAGCAATCGTTGGAGTCGAATTCCATTAGCGGGTCGGCTTCGTTGCCGTCCGTCATTGCGAGGAGCGAAGCGACGAAGCAATCCAGTTCTGTGCCGCGATTCTGGATTGCTTCGCTTCGCTCGCAATGACGCCTTGCAGCAGCGGCCTTTGACGCTAATGAGTTCTAACCGTGATCTTGCACATGGCGCAATACCAGCGGCGACCAGCCATCGAGCACGGCCGTCGCTCGAATGCCAGCCACTCTGGCGCGCGAAGGCGCGACCAAGTAGTCGAGCAAAGCGCCGGTGTCGCAGATCAGTGCGGCTGCGCTACCGGCCGGCACCGAACGGCTCGCGCTCGTCGCCGCGCTCTCCCAGAGCGCTTATGACCCCAGCGCTTCGCGGCTTAGGATGCTGTCGGTACTGTTCGAGCACGACGGCGAGGTGTTGACGGATGAACTCGGAGCGCGAAATCCCCCGCTCGCGCGCGGCGCGCGACAGCAGCCGATCATCGTCCCGGCTCAGCGCGATGGTGGTCGCCTTCATTCTGGAAAGTGCCATGACAGTAGAATCACTTGAAAGAAATTCACGGTCAATCTGGAGCACAGGCCGATGGCCGCTCAATAGCCCCTTCGCAGCCGTTAAAAGAACATAATCCTATTCTTATATACCTTCCAAAGGACCTTATTCATTGAGACGCGCGGCGCCAGCTTTTGGCGTCGCCCACTGAAGGAAAGCCATTTCAATCATGCCCATCGCCCGTCCGTTCATTACGATCCCGCACGCCAAATCCTCGCCCCGCAAATCCCCCGTGGCGGCGCCCAACAGCCCCCGCGCGTCCTACGGCCACCCGCCGACGTCCGACTTCGCGCCGCTGGAAGACGTAGACGCGCAGACCTTCACCGCGCCTCAGCTACAGGCGCAAATCTTGGCGCCGCCGCGTGCCGTCCTGCCGGGCCTGGTGGCCGAGGGCGCGACCGTGCTGATCGGCCGGCCCAAGCTCGGCAAGAGCTGGCTTGCGCTCGACCTCTGCATCGCGATCGCCGCCGGCCGCCCGGCGCTCGGGACGTTGCAGCCGGAGGCCGGCGACGTGCTCTATCTCGCGCTCGACGACGGCGAGCACCGCCTGCGGCGCCGCATGGCGGCGCTGCTGCCGGAAGGCGAGCCCTGGCCCGCGCGCCTCACGCTGGCGACGCGATGGCGGCGCGCTGGCGACGGCGGCCTTGCCGACATTGCCGCATGGTGCCGTGCCGCCGCCCATCCCACCGCGGTGGTCATCGACTCGCTCGGGCGCTTCCGCAGCCTCAGGGGCGCCGAGAGCGCCGCGATCTACAACGCGATCGCGCAGCTTCAGCGCATCGCGCGCGAACACGGCGTCGCCGTCGTCGTCGTGCATCACGCGCGCCGGCGCAGCGGCGCCGACCCCGTGGATACCGTGGGCGACATCGCCGGCGTCGCGGACACCGTCCTCGCCATGAAGCGGGACGAGCGCGGCGTCGCCCTTTACGCGCGTGGCCGCGATATCGCGGAAAGCGAGACGCTGCTCGCGTTCGACCGGGCGGCCTGCCGCTGGACGGCGGCCGGCCCGCTCGGCAGCGAGGCCAAATCCGACGCGCGCGCCGCGGTGGTGGCGGCGCTCGTGGCGTCGCTTCCGCCCCTGTCCGTCAAGGAGATCGCCGCCGCGACCGGCAGCAGCCATGCCGCCATGCATACGCTGCTGCATCGCATGGTGGCGGACGGCGAGGTCCAGCGTGTGGAGCGCGGCCGCTACCATCTCGCGCCCGATGATCCGAGATTGCCGATTCATCAATTCACATGGGCCGACGGCACGGTGATCGCCGGTTATCGGGGCGGCAAACGCATCAGGGGCAACAAGCGCATCAGTGGTAAGAGGTGTAAGAATGTAAGTTTGGGCGACCAAGACATTGAGGCGCCATCGCAATCGCCCGATTCCGGGATCTTACAGACGAACGGCGATGCGTAAGATTGGCGGCTGCTGTGAAAGGACCGGCTCTCTCCACCGCTCATTCCCGGCGCGGTTGTTGTCGTGCGCTCTCCCCCAGTCGAAGTCGGATGTTTCCGACTTCGACCAATCTTTGGTGCCGAACTCGGGTAAACCCGAGTTCGGGTGGGGAGAGGGCTGCCCGGTGGTTCAGCGCAAAGAAGGGTGAGGGGTAGCCGGTGCTATTGAAAAAGACCCCTCACCCAGTCGCGACTCGTTGGAGAGACCCTCTTGCCCTCTCCCCACAAGGGGGAGAGGGCGCAGTCATGCGCGCCGCGCTCGCGGCCAAATGCGTAAGATTGGAAGAGGGCGCCCGCAAGATCAGCGTCGACCAGCCGTCGAGCACGACGCGCCGCTCGAGCGCCAATCCGTGCTGACGATAGCTCGCGAGCGCCGCGCTGGCTTGGGAGGTCAAGAGGCCGGAGAGCACCACCCGCGCGCCGGGCGCCAGGAGCCGCGCCATCGGCGTGGCCAGCCGCTGCAACGGCGAGAGCAGGATATTGGCGAGCACGAGGTCGAACGGCGCCCGATCGCGAAACCGCCGCGTCCCGAGGCCGGCGGCGTGGATGACGGTCACGCTGGGGGCGCGATTGCGCTGGACGTTCTCGCGCGCCACGCGCGCTGCGCGCCGGTCGATGTCGCTCGCCAGCACCGGGCGGCGCAGCACCCGGGCCGCCGCGATCGCGAGCACGCCGGTCCCGGTGCCTATGTCCAGCACGCGCCGTGAACGATGCGCCTTGAGAAGATGGTCGAGCGCCAGGAGGCATCCCCGTGTGGTGCCGTGGTGTCCGGTGCCGAAGGCGAACGCGGTCCCGATCTCGATGCCGACGCGGTTCGCGCGCACGCTTGTCCGGTAGTGCTCGCTGTGCACGATGAAGCGGCCGGCCTCGACCGGCTTGAGGCCCTCCTGGCTCGCCTTCACCCAGTCCTCGGCGGCGAGGGTCTCGAACGCGAGCGCGTTCGCCGCTTCCGGCCCGGCCGCGAGGCCGACCAGCGCGCGCACCGCCGTCTGGTTCGGCGCCGCGTTGAAATGGATCGCGACCGTCCAGCCGCTGCTGCCGTCATAGGCCGACACCACGGCTTCCGACGCATCGAAGACCTCCGCCAGCTGATCGAGCAGGGTCCGGGCGGCGTCCGCGGCGCCGGCGGGAAGCCGCGCCACGACGGTCGGGCCTTGCGGCGTATCGGGGGCGTCGGCGGCTTCGCTCATCGACTCTTGTCCACGTCGTTCACAGGCGGTTCTTCACATGAACCGCGTTCTTCAACCAGCGTCTTATCAACCGTGGCTTCCAGGCTTTTCCCCAGGTTTTCCACCGCATTGACCACCGTTTGTCACGTGGGGCGCGACCGCGCTCATGCGCGGTTTTGGGCCCTTGCCACCATTGTTATGCCCCGTATCGTGCGGGGACCTAACGCCGTCTGTGGCGGCGACAAAAAAGGGAGTGAAACAATGGCTTCGACCGGATGGCGCAACCAGTTGCGCGGCATCGCGCTGGCGGCAGTGGGTGCGGCGGCGCTGTCCGGCCTGGTCGGGCCCGCGTCCGCCTATCCCGATCGCCCGGTTACCCTCGTGGTGCCGTTTGCCCCCGGCGGTCCGACCGACATCATCGCCCGCATCCTGTCGCTCTCGCTCAGCCAGTCGCTCGGCCAGCAGGTGGTGGTGGACAATCGCGGCGGCGCCGCCGGCAATATCGGCATGGGGCAGGTGGCGCGCGCCACGCCCGACGGGCATACGCTGCTGCTCGCCTCGACCGCGATCGCGGTCAATCCGGCGCTGTTCAAGAACCTGCCGTACGACCCGATCAAGGATTTCGCCCCGATCTCGGAGCTCGTGAACGCGCCGAACGTGCTGGTCGTGCACCCCGACTCCGGCATCAACACCATCGCCGACCTGGTGGCGCGCGCGAAGGCCGAGCCGTTCAACTATGCGAGCCCGGGCGCCGGCACGAAATCCCACCTGACCGGCGAGCTGCTCAAGCTGCGCGCCAATATCGACATGGTGCACGTGCCGTTCCGCGGCGCCGGGCCGGCGGCGCAGGCGGTGCTCGCCAAGCAGATCCAGCTCGGCTCGGTCGCGCTCGCCGCCGCCGAAGCCATGATCCAGAGCGGCCAACTGCGCGCGCTCGCGGTCACCAGCGAGAAGCGCTGGTTCTCGCTGCCGAACGTGCCGACCATGATCGAGGCCGGCTATCCCGGCTTCATTTCGGACACGTTCCAGGCGGTGCTGGCGCCGGCGGCCGTGCCGGCGCCGATCCTCGCGACGCTGGTGAAGGAGTCGCGCGCCGCCTTCCAGAAGCCGGACGCGCAGGCGCAGGCGCGCAAGGCCGGCTTCGAGATCGTCGCCGGAACGCCCGAACAGCTCGCCGCGCGTATCAAGGCCGAGATCCCGGCGGTGCGCGAGCTGGTGGCGAAGTCCGGCATTCCGCTGCAGTAGAATGCGAATGGCGGTACGCGAGATCAGGAATGAGGAATGACACCGTGACAGGGCCGCGAATTCGGTGCGCTCCCTATCCCCGCAGGGTAGGGTTATCGCGTCGTCCTCACAGCGTTGCGAAGCGGCCATTGTTGTGCCCTCTCCCCCTTGTGGGGAGAGGGCTGCCCGGTGGTTCAACGCAAAGAAGGGTGAGGGGTTTTGCCGGTGCCATTGAGCAAGACCCCTCACCCCATCGCGACTCGTGGACAGACCCTCTTGCCCTCTCCCCACAAGGGGGAGAGGGCGCCATGCGCGCCGCGCTCGCGGCCAAATGCGATTGCCGTGTCTGCCTATGGGAGAGGGAGCCGACCGAGTCCGCCGCACGTTACCGACTCACGCTGCATAGTTGAGAGGAGGGCGTCATGACCGTCACGCGACGATCGCTGCTGCGGACCGCCGGCGCGCTGGCGGCGCTGCCGCTGCTTCCGGCGCAGGCGCAGGACTGGCCGACCCGGCCGCTCCGCATCATCGTCGGGACCGCCGCCGGCGGCAGTCCCGATATCGTCAGCCGCCTGCTCGGCGAGAAGCTCAGCGAACGGCTCGGCCAGACCATCACCATCGAGAACAACACGCAGGGCGCGGGCGCCGTCGCCCAGCAGATGGTCAGCCGCGCGCCGGCGGACGGCACCACCGCGCTGATGATGACGGCCGGCTATCCGCCGCAGATGGCGCTGCGCAATCTCGGCTTCCATCCGCTCGACGGCTATTCGTTCGTGACGCTCGTGTGCGGCTACCCGATGGTGTATGCGGTCGCGCCGGCGTCGCCGATCAAGTCGTTTTCCGATCTGCTCGCGCGCGCCAAGGCGGCGCCGGGCAAGCTCACCTATTCGATCACGGCGCTCGGCTCGATCTACCACGTGCTGACCAAGTGGATCGAACTGGAGTCCGGCACCGACATGACGCCGATCCCCTATCGCGGCACCGCGCTGGCGCTCCAGGACGTGCTCGGCGGCCGCGTCGACGTGATGGTCGATGCCGCGACCTCGATGTTCCCGCGCATCCAGAGCGGGCAGCTGCGCATGCTCGCGGTCTCTTCGGCCGGCCGCTATCCGCTGATGCCGGACGCGCCGACCGTCGCCGAAAGCGTGCCCGGCATCGAATTCATGTCGTGGCTCGGTCTCGTCATGCCGCCGGGCACCGCGCGGCCGATCGTCGACAAGCTCAACGCCGAAGTGCACCGCGCGCTGAAGCTTCCCGACATCGTCGCCAAGCTCGCCGAGGCCGGCAACATCCCGACGCCGTCGACGCCGGAGGCCTATCGCGCCCATGTCGAGCGCGAGATCAAGACCTGGAGCCGCGTCATCGAGGCGGCCGGCATCAAGGCGGGGTGACAATGCGCATCACGCGGCGCACGCTGCTCAAAGCCGCAGCACCGCTGTTGATGGCGTCGGCGTCGACCGCGCGAGCGCAGGTGCAGAGCTGGCCAAGCCGGCCGGTTCGCATCGTTGTTGGTACCGCGGCCGGCGGCAGCCCCGATATCGTCAGCAGGCTGCTGGGCGAAAAATTCTCCGAGCGGCTCGGCCAGTCGTTCGTGGTCGAGAACAACACGCAGGGCGCCGGCATCGTCGCGGAGCAGGCGGTCAACAAGTCGGCGCCCGACGGCCATACCATGGTGATGCTGACGGCCGGCTATCCCGGACGCGCGGCGCTGCATCAAGGACTGGCGTTCGATCCGCTCGATGGCTTCTCGTTCATCTCCACCGTGTGCGGCTACCCCTTTGTCTACTCGGTCGCGCCAAACTCGCCGATCATGTCGTTCCGGGACTTGCTCGACCGCGCCAAGGCCAGGCCCGACACGCTCACCTATACGATCAATGCGCAGGGCTCGATCCATCATCTCTTGACCACATGGATCGGGATGGAAGCAGCAGCGCCGATGACGCCGATCCCGTATCGCGGCGCTTCGCCCGCGATCACCGATGTCCTGGGCGGCCGCGTTGATGTGATGGTCGAGCCGGCGACATCGGCTTTCCCGCGCGTGCGCTCGGGGCAGGTGCGCCTGCTCGCCGTGTCGTCCAAGGGCCGCTATCCGCTGATGCCCGAAGCGCCGACCATTGAGGAATTCGTGCAGGGCGTGACCTTCATGTCATGGCTGGGCTACGCCATGGCGCCGAAGACGCCGGCCGCCATCGTCGAGCGCATGAACGCGGAGGTCCGCCGCGCGCTCGCGCTTGCCGACGTCGAGAAGAAACTCATCGAGGGCGGGAATATCGCGACGCCATCCACGCCGGCCGAATTCCGCGCGTTGGTTGCGCGAGAGATTGGCATCTGGAGCCGGGTGGTCGCCGCCGCGGGAATCCGGCCAGGGTAGGGACAGTGTTGGAATGACTGCTGCCGAAGACAAGCTCGCCTGCGCCGACGTCATCGTCTCCTGGGGCCTCTACCGCGACCAGCGGCGCTGGCCCGAGCTGCTCTCGACCTTCCATCCCGACGGCGAGATCGCGGTGTCGTGGTTCCGCGGGCCCTATGCCGACTTCGTCGAGCACTGCAAGCGCGGCGGGCCGTCGAAGCACCTGATCATGGCGCCGCTCGTCAAGGTCAACGGCGATCGTGCCGCCGCCGAGACCACGATCGTCATCCTGGTGCGGCAGATGATCGACAATCTTCCCGTCGACATGACATCGCGGGCGCGCTTCCTCGACCGGCTGGAGCGCCGAAACGGCCAATGGAAAATCCTCGAGCGCGCCGCGGTCTATGAGCAGGATCGGCTCGATCCGGTGATTCCATCGGAGGGCTTTGCGCAGATGATGCGCGGGCCCGACGCGGCGAAGTATCCCGAGCCCTACCGCTACATGGCGGTCCGCCTGGCCTCGTCCGGCCGGCCGCTGGCGGAGCCCGTGCATTACGACGGCGCGCCGCACACGGAGGCGCTGGTCGAACGCTACGCCGCCTGGCTTGGCGGCAAGCAGGCGCGCAGGCCATGAGGCGGCCACAAGCAGTCGTCCTCGCCGCGGCACCGCCGGCGGCCGTCTCCTTCTTCGGTGCCCCAAAACGCGCCTGGCCGGGACGAGCCCGGCCAGGACGCCTGTTGCAAGATCGTGAACTTCGAGCCGCGCCTACTTCCCGCGCACCACCTCGGTGTATTGCGGCGGGCGCTCCAGGTAACCGCGCTTCATCATCCAGTCGACCTTCTCCTGGAATTCGGAGGCCTTGTAGCCCTGCACGCCGAGGAGCTCAGGCATCATCCCGGTCTTGCGCTGCTCGGGGGTGAGGTCGCGCAGCACCTCCTCGCGCGAGCGCTCGTCGTTGGCGCGCAGCCACTCGACCGCGCGGTTGAGCGCGCGAGTGATCTTGCCGGCGGTCTCGTCGTCGATGTCGTCGCTGGCGACGATGCCGCCGCGCCAGCGCAGGTCGCAGAGCTTGCGGCAGCCGGCCGCGACGGCGCGGCTCACCAGCGGCTCCATCAGCGCCGCCGCTTCGTTCTTGCCGGAGAGGAGCGCATCGAGCCGGTCGTTGGCGTGCTCGAGCTTGATCTCCTTGAACGGCACGCCGGCCTCTTCCAGCGCCTCGACGGCGGCATAGAAGGTGCCCGCATGCCAAGTCACCGCGATCGGAACGTTGCGCAGCTGCGCGACGCTCGTGATCTTGGAGTCCTTGCGCACCATGATTGCGCCGGTGCGCGCCGTGGTGTCGAGGCCGATGATCTTGCCGGCGCCGAGCTGCTGGACCCGCTCGATCGCGCCCCATTCGCAGACCGGATACACGTCGAGCGCGCCGGCCTGGAGCTGGGACTCTTTCCAGCGCTCCGAGAACTTCTCGACCCGGCCGGCGACGCCGTTCGGGTTGTCCTCGTGGTACTCGACGTTGAGGCCTTCGGCCTTGAAGAAACCTTGCTCGACCGCGACCCGCCAGGGTCGGTCATGGGCATTGCTGTCGCCTTGCAGGCGAATCGTTTTTGTCATGGGAGAGTTCCTCGGGCTGTTCGTTGCTCCAGTCGCGGCAGAATAAACGAGCGTAACCCCTCGCTCAATCGCCCGAATTCCCGCGAATCGCCGCATCCCCGGCGTTCCGTCGGATGCCGCCCCCGGCGAAACAGATGGTTATAGGGTGTGCCGCCGCGATATAGGGGCGAATCACGGAACATGCTATTTTAGCGTCGAATCACCAGGGGTTTACCGAGGGGTTGCCCATGAACGTTCTCGTCTTCGCGTCGCGTAAAGGCGGCTCAGGCAAGAGCACGCTCACCGCGCACTTGGCAGCGCACGCCTTCAAGCCGTCGCGCTCCGTGCTGCTGGTCGACGCCGATCCGCAGGGATCGCTGACGCTCTGGCACAAGCTGCGCGGCAGCAACGAGCCGCCGCTGGTCGACGGCACCGATGGCGTACGCTCGATCGTCGCATCCGCCAAGCGGCAGGGTTACGACTGGGTGTTCATCGACACGCCGCCGACCATGTCGGCGGTGGTCACCGACGCCATCCACGCCGCGACGCTGATCATCATCCCGGCGCGGCTCACCTTGTTCGATCTTGCCGCGATCAAGGAGACGATGGATCTCGCCCGGCAACTGCGCAGGCCGTACGCGGTCGTCATCAACGGCGTGCCGCCGCGGCGCGACAACACCGAGTCGCCGTTCGTGCGCGAGGCGCGCGCGGCATTGACCAGCCTCAACGTGCCGGTCTGGTCCGGCCAGATCACCACCCGCAACAACTATTCGCTGGCGCTCGCGGAAGGCGAGGGCGCCGCCGAATACGAGGCCGGCTCCGAAGCCGCGAATGAGATCGCGAGCCTGTGGGCCGCCATCGACAAGTCGGTGAAGGCGATCCACGGCCACTATGCCGGCGTCGCGATGCACCGCGTAGCGACGGCAGCCTAAGCCCATCCAGCGAAACTGCCGGTCGCGGAACCGGCTGCGAAAGTCGCGCGTTGTCCCGTCTGGGAAACGCGAGACGGTTGCCGTGAACATCAACTTCATGTCGGTCCTGCTTGGAAGTGCGGGTCTTGCCATCGGCGGCATCGGCTTGGTCGCGCAGGAAATCGACCGGCAGCCCGCCGACACCGGCGCGGTGCAGAGCACACCTGCGGCTTGGCCACCGGATGTTCCGGCGGCGCGCGTCGCATTCAATGACGAGATGATCGAGCTCCTCACCCTCGGCGCGAAGCCGCGCACCCGTGCCGAGCCGGTGCCGCGGACGCAAGCCGCGCCGTCGGAGGGCGATACCCATATCCGTTCGATCCGGCTGATGCGCGCTGCCGGCTCGCGCCGCGCACAGGTTGCGGACATCGAATTCGTCGATCAGGACGGCCGCGCCTACCGGCGTAGCTATCCGATTGGGCAGGAGGCGTTTGCCGCCGGCGATGCGCGCGATGTCGACGGCGACCGTTCGGCTGCGGAGGCCAACGCCTACGCGCCGCCTCGCACCCGGCGCTCCGGCCGGGGCTACTACCGACGCTGGAACTGGTGATCGAATGCTGTCGTGCACGGCGGCTCATTGAGCCCGCTTGTGGCGGTCGACTCCTTGACGTTCCATGCTCTAATGGTGCCGCCGGCGAAGAAGAACGAGCCTCCAGCGGTGTATGTCGTATCAAGCGGTTTCAGAAAACCAAGGGGAGGATTCCATGTTTGTTCGCCGCGCCGTTTTGACATTCGCAACGATTGGACTGATTGTCGGCTTCGGCGCTCGCGCTCAGAACGTGCCCGACTACGCCGCCATCATCGCAGCGCCTGACCGCAGCGAGACCGACCGCGTCATCGACAAGCGTCGCGATCCGGCGAAGCTCCTGGCATTCACCGGGGCGCGGCCGGGCATGGCGGTGCTCGACATGGGCGCCGGCGGCGGTTATTCGACCGAGCTGATGGCGCGTGCGGTCGCGCCGAACGGCAAGGTCTACGCGCAGAACATGCCGAACCTGTTTCCCAAGGCGAAAGCGAATTTCGACGCGCGCATGCAGACGCCGGCGATGAAAAACGTAACGGCGCTGTTCCGGCCGTTCGACGATCCGACGCCGCCGGAGGTGCGCGATCTCGATCTCATCACCTTCTTCTTCTTCTATCACGACACGACCTACATGGAGGTCGACCGCGCCGCGATGAACAAGAGGCTCTTCGCGGCACTCAAGCCCGGCGGAGTGCTGGTGATTGCGGATCACTCGGCGGCGGCCGGCGCCGGCACCACCGTGGGCAAGAGCCTGCATCGCATCGAGGAGATCGCGTTGCGCAAGGAAGTCGAAGGCGCGGGATTCAAGCTCGTCGGCGAGGCGGACTTTCTGCGGCAGCCCGGAGATGCGCGCGACTTCTCCTCCACGCGGCCGACCGGCCCGGTCGACGAATTCGTGCTGAAATTCCAACGACCCAACTAAATCGCCGCAGTCTTTAATCTTATTAGGTTTGGTTGTCGCTGCGCTTTGTCGCGCAGCGGACAATCATTCTTGACCATCGCGAGAGAACGTCGTGGCGCGATTGGAACCGCGCAACAGCGCGACCTATTGTTGGCCAAGCACGCACACGCAGATGTGAGCGCTGGCTGCGTTTCGCGCAATTGCGAAACGGAACGCGCGTCCGATGGAAAACTTCAACTCACGTGGGAGACGAAAAATGACTGTACCGGCCAAGACACTCGCCGCCGCGCTGATCGCGGCTGCCATCCCGCTCGTTGCCGCTCCCGCTGCCGCGACACCGCTGTCGCAATCGCTGGCGCTCGCCAACCCCGATGTCGGAACGGTCGAACAGGTGCAGTATCGCTGGGATCGCGGCCGTTGGATCGGCCCGGCGGCGGCCGGCTTTGCTGCGGGCGCGATTGTCGGCGGCGCGCTGTCATCGCAAGCCTACAACGAAGGCTACTACGCCTACGGCGCCGCCCCGAGCGGCTACTACGCTTATGGCGCCGCGCCTGGCAACGCGGCCACGCGTCGGTACCGTGGCTTGGATGAAAATTATGGCAACGGGTCCGCGGCGACCTCGCCATGGTCGGCGGCTGGTTGCCCGTCGGATCTCGAAGACGCCAGCGGCTATCCGAGCTGGCTGTGCCGCTGACCTGACATACGGCGGACTTGAGGCAAAGGGCGCCCCCGCGGCGCCTTTTGCTTTTTGACGCCATCGAACGCTTTGGCGCCATGGAACGCGCGTCCCCCAAGCTGGTTGTCATCCCAGGCGGCCGCCGTGGCGGGTGCCCGGCCGGCCGGCCTTAGGAGTACGCAAATGTGCGATTACAGCCTTGAACACGTTGCGTCCCGTGAAGCGGAGGTCGGTGATCGCCTGATCTCCACCCGTTTCGGGGATTCGATCACACGTGGCTTCTCCGCGGAAACCAATACGGGCGTGGCGGTATGCCTGCGGCCCGGCACCGAGCTCGCATTCGAGCGCGATGTCGAGTTCGATCATGTCCTGAGCCGCGGCCGTGACTTTGTGCCGGCACGTGTTGCGCGCTTCCGCCAGATCGACACGGAATCGCCGCACGTTCACCACGACGCGCTTGAGTTTCCGGATGGCCGCGTGGTGTTGGTGACGCGTCTGGTGGAAGGGCAGCATGCCACCGTGCTGCAGCTTCCGGCGACGACGATCGAGACCGAGAAGAGGGTTCAGGTGGAGACGCCTGCGGAAGAGATCGAGGTCGCGCGCTAACCGATAGATACCGCCGGACGTCAAGGCAGCGGTTTGCCTCTGACGTCGGCGGCGCGTTCGATTCTGATGAGCACGCCGATGCCTTTGTCGGCGCCGTCGTGCTCTTGTTCCCGCTTGGTCAGGCGCTTGAAGATCGCTTCCCGGATAGGCCCCGACTCGTAGAGCTCGGCCGTCCCGTAGAAGCGCAGGAAGCCTGAATCCAACACCTTGTCCTTTTGAGCCTGCATGTTGGCGTAGATCACGGCCACCCGCTGGTCGTGGCCGAGATTGTCGAGCGCGCCTTTCTTCGATCGCTCCCAATAGGCGAGGTGGTTGTCGTCGTAGACCAGCATCGAGCCCTTCGGCGAGATATTTGGACCATTGGGCCCGGTCGTGGCCAGCAGGCAGCAATAGCCGTCCACCCAGGCGCTATCGATAAGCTTCCGCACCTTCTCACTGATCGGCATGACGCGTCGTTCCCCGCTTCGTTTTGACGATTGCGGCGGGACTATAGCCCGCACGCCGGATTTTCCTACTGGCCGGTGGCGGTGCCGCGTGACATGTTTTCGCGCGCTGCGGGGGCGGCGCGGCATTTTGCAAGTTATTGGAGACCGCCATGACCGATTTGAACCGGAGGTCCGCCCTGTCATTGGCATTGGCGGCGACCGCCGCGGCCGCCGCCGGCAACCCAGCCGCCGCACAAGATCAGAAGGATGCGCGCATCGACCCGGCGTCGATCGACGCATTGCGGATTTATCCACCGCTCGGCATTGCCCGGGTCGGCAATGCCGCGGAGGCGGACGCCTATGTCATCGGTCCCGAGGTCACCGGCGGGCCGCCCACGCTGCCGGACGGTTCGCCGGCGCGGCTCGTTGGCGATTTCCGCACCGAGAACGGCGAGATCAAACGGCAGGCGGCGCGCTTTCGCGTCTATGCGCACCTCAAGGACGGCAGCGTCGTCGAGGTGACGGCGGCGTCGGCGCAGATCGAGTGGCGGGTCGCGATCGCCAATCTGAAAGCCGGCTGGTACGAGTTCAACCAGGCGATGGATCTGCCGCGCGGGCTCGCCCGCGAGGCGCGGCAACGCAATCGCGGGGTGTCGCCGCCCGGCGGGCGCGCTGCGCTCGACATCGTGCCGAAGCCGCGCAGCATCGCCGGCCGCAACGCGGCGGCGGTCGCGTTCGACGATGGCGCGTTCTGGGGCAGGAAGGTCTATCTCGGCGAGTTGCGCACCGACACCGACGGCCGGCTCTTGTTTCTCGGCGGACGCGGCGTGTCGGGGCCGTTCAAGCCGGGCATGAAGCCGACCACCTTCGCCAACAATGAAGGCTGGCATGACGACGTGGCCGATGGTCCGGTGCGCGCGATCGTGACGTTTCCCGGTGCCAAACCGATCGACGCCGAGGCTGCCTACGTGGCGGTGACGCCGCCGAACTTCGCGCCCGGCGTGTCGGGCGTCGTCACCATGGACGATGTGGTGCGCGAGACGTTCCGGCGCGAAGGCTGGATCGCGTCGTCGTCGTCGACATCGTTCACCGGCGACATCTGGCCGATCTTCGATCGGCTCACCGGCCTGCAATGGGTGAACCATGGCCTGTTCATGGTGCACGGCCATGGTTCGCCGCTGGATGCGCGCGACGCCGACACCATCGCGCGGCTGCGCGACAGCTCGGCTGGCAATCTCGACTGGCGCCGCCGCGTGTTCGAAATCTTCCGCGATCCCGGCGCCGGGCCGGACCTGCACGAGCCGGTGGTGCCGCAGATCTATGGCGACGCCTTCGGCGAAGGCCCGGAATCGCCCAAGGACGCGCTCACGCTGCTCGCGGTGACGTCAACGCAGTATGCGCACTTGCAGCGTTGGCTCGCCGGCAACGTCGTCGACGACTGGCCGGGCGCGCCGCCGGTGGCGCCCGCGTTCGCGACGTTGACGCCGGCCGAGCAGATCGCGCATCTCGAGCGCGCCGCGCTCACCGATTGCCTCGGCGGGCCGTTTCATCCCGGGATCGAGCTTACCTGGACGATGCGGCTCGCCCGCCTCTGGAAGCGCGCCTACCGACTCAACGTGCTCGCGACCGATCGGCCGGCGCGGCAGAGTTTCGGCGCGGCGCTGACGCCTGCGGTCTGCATCGGGCCGAAGGGTCCCTATGACGGCGTTGCGGCCGGCGCGCTGACACGCTTCATGGGCGTGCCGTGGCAGACCGACGAGGCGTCGTGCAACTCGTCGGCCGATTACAGTCCGTGGACCTTCCTCTCGATGCCGACCTATTGGGGCGCGCGCGTACCGGATCAGGTGCTGGCGGCGGCGAACTACGATCGCGCCGCGGCGCTCGACCCCAAGGACTCGCTGGTGCAGGCGCACAAGCATTTCATGCTGCGCGTCGACTGGCTGCGCGACGTGCGCGAGACCGGCTACGACGAGCGCATCGCCAAGATGGTCGAGAAATGGTGGGAGCTCGGCATGGTGCTGCCGGTACCGGACCCGCCCGCGCACTTGCCGGCCGGCACGCGCGTCGAGCAGGGCCGCCGCGAGGACCGGCGGCATGATGCCAAGCGCGACCTGGTGCGGGCGGTCGAGGGCCTGTCGGTACCGACCACACTGGCGCTGCGGCGTGAGTTCAAGCCGCTCGCCGAGCAGGGCGAGGCAGCACCACCGCTGCCGCCGCGGCAGCCGTTCCGGCAAGGCGAGATCTGAGGCTGTCCATGCAGCATCGCGCTGCCGATATTCTGGTTGCCGGAGGCGGGCCCGCCGGCGCGACCATCGCGCGGCTCTTGGCGCTGCGCGGACGCCAGGTCGTGCTGGTCGATCCCGGCACGCGCCGGACCGAGCGGTTGGAGATCATCGCACCGGCCGCCTGTCGCGTGGCCGAAGCGGTCGGGATCGCGCATCTCCTGTATGACGCGTCGCTGTCGTGGCCGTGTTCCGGCATCCGCCGCCGCTGGGGCACGGCGGAGATCGAATTGGATGATTTCCTGCGCCGTCCTGGCGGCAAGGGATATGTGATCGATCGTGCGCCGTTCGACGATGCGTTGCGCGCGATGGCGATGGACGTTGCTGTCGAGCGGATTGCCGGCCGCGTCGTTGCCGCGCGGCGCGAAGGCGGTGCTGTCGTCGTCGGCGTTCAATCGGGTGCGCAACGCATTTCGATCGCCGCCGCGCTTGTGATCGATGCCACCGGCCGCCCTTCCGCGGTGGCTCGCCGCATGGGCGCGCGGCGGCTGCCGAGCGAGCGTCTCGTCGCGGAGCGGCAGCCCGTAGACGTGTTGCGTGCACCGGATCGCGAAACGCCTTGGCTCGACGTCGACGGCGCGCACAACGCGTGGTCATATCAGGTGTCGGGCCCCAACGGACGGTGCGAAGCGTGGACCGTCTATCGTCCGGGCGATCGCCCCGGCCGCCCGCAATCGTGCGCCGATGCGTCGTCATCGCTGCTGTCGCGCGCCGCCGGCGACGGCTGGATCGCCATCGGTGATGCCGCGGCGTCGTTCGATCCCGTCACCTCGCAAGGCCTGGTGAATGCGCTGTCGACCGCGCTCGTCGCCGCCGGTGCGATCCTGTCTTCGGATGGTCTTGATGACAACGCGCGCGGCATCTATGCGGACGCCGTCGCTGCGACGTTCCATCACGCCGAGGCTGGCCGCGCGCGCGTCTACGCGGGGCTGGCTCCTCCACGCTAGGATCCGCCGCCGCCGGTGCGACTTCCTTGACCACCGGTCGCGGCGGGATCGGCCGGTGGTACCGGGCTGGAGGCAGCGGTTAACCCTTCGTTAACCATTGCGGCCCCACGCTCGCCCGACTCACCGGGTTACCGCTGTCCCCGACTAAGGGAGCGCCTTCGGATGAACGTCATCACCGTGGCTTCGCGCAAAGGCGGCGCGGGCAAGACCACGCTCTGCGCCCATCTCGCCGCCTTAGCCCAGGCCCAGGGCCACAAGTGCCAGGTCATCGACGGCGATCCGCAGGGATCGCTCGCGTTGTGCAACCGGCTGCGGGCGGACGCCGCGCTGCCGTTCGCGACCGCCGAGCGTGGCATCGACCGCGCGCTGACGCTGGCGCAGGCGGCGGGCATCGAGTGGGTGTTCATCGACACCTCGCCGACCATGTGGGTGGTGGTGCAGGAGGCGATCCGCGCCGCGACCCTCGTTCTCATTCCGGCGCGCCCCGGCTTTCTCGATCTCGACGCCGTGCGCGAGACGGTGAAGACCGCGCGCGAGCGCAACAAGCCCTATGCGGTGGTGCTCAACGCCTGTCCGGTGAAGCGCGGCACGCGCGAGGCGCCGGCGGTGGCGCAGTCGCGCGCCTATCTCCAGCACGAGGGCGTGCCGGTGTTCGCCGGCCAGATCAGCCATCGCGCCTCGTTCAGCTCGACGCTCGCGGACGGCGCCAGCGCCGGTGAGGCCGAGCCGGCGTCGCTTGCCGCGGCGGAGATCGCAAAGCTCTGGACCGCGGTCGAGAAGAGCGTCGCTGCGATCAACCAGCACCACGCGGCGGCCGCCGCGACCGCCAGCCTGACGCAAGGGCAGGCGGCTTAAATCTCGAGAGCATTCCCCGGTCAAGTTGACTCGTTCTCTCCCGCTCGTCCCCGCGAAAGCGGGGACCCAGGTTAGCTCAAGACTGGATTCCCTAAGTTCACAAACGAAGTGCAACACCTTCTTAGAGAGGTGTTGCCATGGGTCGCAAG
>JAIESR010000115.1 GCA_019745775.1 Xanthobacteraceae bacterium
CACCCGGTGCCGCGCCTGGTGCCGCGCCTGGCGCGGCTCCGGGCGCCGCCCCTGCCGCGGGCGCACCCGCTGCCGGTGGCGGAGACAAGAAGTAAGCCGCCCGCGTGCTTGTCATCGCCCGTATTCGATACGGGCGATGACACAACCACCGTTGCCGGAGTTTGCTGCTTGCGGGACTTGACCGCAGGGACACCATCCCATGCTGCTCTTTGTCGGCCTCGGAAATCCCGGCGCGCGCTATGCCAACAACCGCCACAACATCGGGTTCATGGCGGTCGAGGCGATTGCCAAGCGCCACAACATCGGACCGTTCCGCAAGCGCTTCCAGGGCGCCGCGGCGGAAGGGCTCGTCGGCGCGTCGCGCGTGCTGCTGCTACTGCCGGGTACGTTCATGAACGAATCCGGCCGTGCCGTGGCCGAGGCCGCGCATTTCTACAAGCTCGGTGTCGACAGCATCACCGTGTTTCATGACGAGATCGAGCTGCCGCCGGCGAAGGTGCGGGTGAAGGTCGGCGGCGGCGTCGCCGGACACAACGGCCTGCGCTCGATCTCCGAGCATGTCGGCAACGACTATCGTCGCGTGCGCATCGGCGTCGGTCATCCCGGGGTGAAGGATTTGGTGCATGGGTACGTGCTCAGCGACTTCGCGAAGAGCGAGCGGCCGTGGGTCGAGGCACTGTGCGATGTGATCGCCGCCAACGCCGAGATGCTGGCCAAGGGCCAGGACGCAAGCTTTCAGAACAAGATCCACCTCGCGCTCGCGGCCAAAGGCTTCTTCGACAAGGAGCCGGAACCGAAATGAACGCGCCGAACGAAAATTCACGAGAGAACTGATGGGCTTCAAATGCGGCATCGTCGGCCTGCCCAATGTCGGCAAGTCGACGCTCTTCAACGCGCTCACCGAAACCGCGGCGGCGCAGGCGGCGAACTATCCGTTCTGCACCATCGAGCCGAATGTCGGCGAGGTCGCGGTGCCCGACCCGCGGCTCGAGGCGCTGGCGAAGCTCGCCAAGTCGGTCGAGATCGTGCCGACGCGGCTCACCTTCGTGGACATCGCCGGGCTGGTGCGCGGCGCATCGAAGGGCGAGGGGCTCGGCAACCAGTTCCTGGCCAATATCCGCGAGGTCGATGCGATCGCGCACGTGGTGCGCTGCTTCGAGGACGACGACGTCACGCATGTCGAGAACCGCATCGATCCGATGGCGGATATCGAAACCATCGAGACCGAGCTGATGCTCGCCGATCTCGACAGCCTCGAGCGCCGCGTCGATGCGCTCGAGAAGAAGGCCAAGGGTAACGACAAGGAAGCCAAGGAAACGCTCGATCTCGTCAACCGCGCGCTCAAGCTGCTGCGCGACGGCAAGCCCGCCCGCAGCGTCGAACGCAAGCCCGAGGAAGAGAAGCTGTTCCACGCGCTCGGGCTGCTGACCTCGATGCCGGTGCTCTATGTCTGCAATGTCGACGAAGCCTCGGCCGCGACCGGCAACGCGTATTCGCGCCGGGTCGAAGAACGTGCCAAGGCGGAAGGTGCCGGTGCGGTGGTGATTTCGGCGAAGATCGAGGCGGAGATCGCCGTGCTCTCGCATGAGGAGCGCGCCGAGTATCTCGGCGCCGTCGGCCTCACCGAGCCCGGCCTCGACCGGCTCATCCGCGCCGGCTACGCGCTGCTCGATCTTGTCACCTATTTTACCGCCGGGCCGAAGGAGTCGCGCGCCTGGACCGTGACGCGCGGCACCCGGGCACCGCAGGCGGCAGGCGTCATCCATACCGACTTCGAGCGCGGCTTCATCCGCGCCGAGACGATTTCATATCAGGACTACGTGGCGCTCGGCGGCGAGGCCGGAGCGCGCGATGCCGGCAAGATGCGGCTGGAGGGCAAGGACTACGTGGTCGCCGATGGCGACGTGATGCATTTCAGGTTCGCGACGTAGGCCAACTCTCAGCGCTCACTCCCGCGATCCGCCCTCGCTCGATTTGAGCGTCGGCGATTTTAGAGTCCGCCGGAGCGCGCAAGCGGAAGGCGGGAATCCAGACTTCTTGCGTTTGATGCGTCCTCCGCTTGCGCGGGGGCGAGCGGCATTAAGCTACATCCCACCCCGGTTGCGGATGGCGCCGAGATGCTCGTTGATCCGGAACATGATCAGTATGTATTCCGCGATGATGCGCGCGAAGATGATGCCGATCAGCATTCCGATCAGACTGGTGACCACGGAGACCAGTCCGCCGATCGGGCTGGCGAACATCATTGTGAGGCCGCTGAGGATACCCGCGATGCCGGCCAGCAGGCACAGAATGACCATGAGCCAGTAGAAGACCTTGATGATCGACGGGGTGATAAAGCGTTCCCATTGAAAAAGATCGCGTAGTTCGAACATGGCTCCTCCTTGTCGACCAAGGCTAGTGTCCCGATTCCGAAGTTCGCCGGATTTCGCAGCCTCCTGAGCGAGCTTCGGAATCGAAGGACAATAGCAACTCTTTGAATCTAGTGTGGCTTTGGTTCAGAACCCCGCATGTTGAACTTGCCGCAAGAATGACGCGGACTTCTTAACCGCCACACTCGTGCGCAATCCGCATTCATGCACCCGGCCGCCGCGCACCCCTGACCGCGGGCGGCGGGACACTGCACCGACCGCAGGGGCCGGTCAATCACGATGGCAATGGGTTGCCTTTGCGCCGTTTTCGCGGCGCGTATAGTCTCGCTCCCCATTAGGGAGTGAATTGCACATGAGCGTCGTGGGCGACCGGGCCACCGATGCCGCCACTGAATCGGCCCGGCGCGACGAGCGCCGTGTCGCCGGCGTGGCCTGCAGCGCGCACGCCCTCCACGACGGCTTCACCGACGTTATTTTCGTGCTGCTGCCGGTCTGGCAGCGGGAATTCGGGCTCGGCTATGCCGAGGTCGGCATGCTGCGAGGCATCTATGCCGGCACCATGGCGACGTTTCAGATTCCGGCGGCGCTGCTGGCGGAGCGGTTCGGTACCGCGCTGGTGCTGGCACTGGGTACCGCGCTTGCGGGTGTCGGCTATTGCCTGGCCGGTATCAGCACGGGCTTCGCGCCGCTGGTGCTGGCCTTGTTCGTCGGCGGGCTCGGCGCCAGCGCCCAGCATCCGCTCGGCTCGGCGCTGATCGCGCGCGCCTTCGCCGGGCCGCGCTCGTTGAAAGCACTCGGCACCTACAACTTTGCCGGCGACATCGGCAAGATGAGCGTGCCGGCGGCAGCCGCGCTCCTGCTGACGCTGATGACGTGGCAGCCGGCGGTCATCCTGCTCGGCGTCGCCGGTGTCGTCTGCGCGGCGATCATCTTCCTCCTCACGCCGCGCTACGGCCCGGAGCCGGCGGTTGCCGCGAAGACGGAAGACGAGGTCACCGGCGCCGCGCCCGCCTCGGTGAGCCGCATCGCGTTTCCGGTGCTGCTGTCGATCGGTGTGATCGACAGTGCGATCCGCATGGCCTTCCTCACCTTCCTGCCGTTCCTGCTGGTGGCGAAGGGTGCGAGCCTGCCGACCATCGGTCTGGCGTTGACGCTGGTATTCGCCGGCGGCGCCGCCGGCAAGCTGGTGTGCGCCTTCATCGGCGCGCGCATCGGCACGGTCGCGACGGTATGTCTGACCGAAGGACTGACCGCCGTGCTGATCCTCGCGCTGCTGCCGCTGTCGCTCGAAGCCGGCATGCTGTTGCTGCCGATGATCGGCATCGTGCTCAACGGTACATCGTCGGTGCTCTATGGATCGGTCCCCGATCTGGTGACGCCGGAACGTCGCGCGCGCGCCTTCAGCATTTTTTATACCGGATCGATCGGCGCGGGCGCGCTCGCGCCGCCGCTGTTCGGGATCGTCGGTGATTTGCTGGGCATCGACACCGCGCTCATCGTGGTCGCCGGCGTGGTGCTGCTGACACTGCCGCTCGCGTTGATCCTGAAGCCCGCGCTACCCGCCCGCATTTCGTGATCTCACCAATTTCGCGCGCCGCCAAGCGTTTGTGCAGCGGAACCACGCGCAAGGGCGATGCGTTGACGTCTGGTTGGAGACACAGGAGGGAAAGGTGAAGCCATCTTTTCGTCACATGACGTCACGATTCTGGATGTTTGCGCTTGTTCTTCTGGTTGGCGCCGGTGCCGCGTCCGCGCAGATCGGTTCGACGCCGCCGACGATTCAGGACGGTACGATCGGAAGGGGTGAAGTCAATCCTCCGCAATGGCGTCTCACCGATACGCAGCGAAGCGCGATTGCGGCTGCGGTACGGCGCGACAACAAGGCGGCCGAGCCGTCGATCAGCTTTGTGGCGTCGGTCGGTGCGCCGGTGCCGCCGGCGATCGAGCTGTACATTCTGCCCGATACCGTCCTGGCAGAAGTGCCTGCGGCCAGGACCGTGAAGTATACGGTGATGAAGAACCAACTCGTGCTGGTCGATCCCACGACCATGCGCGTGGTGGACATCATCCCGCAGTAGATCGTAGCTCAGTCCGCGCGATCCACCGCCAGCGTGCTCACCGCTGCCGGCAGCGCGTCGAGATACGGCCCCATGAAGAACGCCTCGCCGCTGCCGTCGCCGAAGTAGCGGTCGTAAGCATCGATCATCGCGCGCACCTGTCCGACGCAGCGCGGCACCGATGCAACGATGATGTCGCCGAGCTCGGCGTGCGGCGCCTGCTTGCGGAAGCGCGGGTCGGCGGCCACGGTACGGGCGATGCATTCGGTCGCCGTCCGCATCAGCACCTGCACCGCCGCGTTTTTCTGCTGGAGCGACAAGCGCACGTTGCCGTCGGTCTCGACCGTCGGACCGGCGGCAACGTTGACGATCAACGCCGCACCGGCGAGCTTGGATAGAATCATATCGAGTCCCCCAGTCCCCACGCGGATACTACCCAAGCATTTCGCGGCGCGAAATGGTGCTTTCGTGTGATGTTCATGCCGAAGGACGCTGCCGGGAGGACAGCAAGGACGGCGCCCGCACGTGGTGAGGATCTCGGGGGCGGGCGGGTTATGCGCGCACGTTAACCAAGACCCGCTCACAGGGAGAAACGGGTTTCCCGGCACAGAAGCTGCGTCTCCGGGGCTCTTCAGGCTCCGTTGACCATTTGCAGCAGCACTTGATTGACCATGTCCACGGCACGGGATGCCCGGCCGCGCGCCGTTAAGATTGCAGGAGTGATCGGCCGTTAGCCTCACGCCCGGGACTTTGGGGAGACTTCTATGCGTTCCGCAATCCGTGTCAGCGCGCTGCTGCTCCTGCTCGGCGGATGCCTGGGCCTGGTTACCGCGCACCACCGCGCCGCGGCGGTCGACGAGACGATCGGCCTCGGCACCAGCTATGCCGAGATCATCGACGACTATGACCGCGAGATGGACGCCACCGGCAGCATCAGCCTGGCGGCGGCGCCGCGGCTGTCATTGTCCGACGAGGAACGCGGGCTGATATTTCTCGGCGTGATCAACCTGCCGAATATTCCGGAGCTCGCGATGCACGCGCCGGAAACGGGGGTGCCGCTGCCGAAAACGGTCGAGCTGCACGAGATTCCGGCCATGGTCGTTCGCCGGATCCCGGAGCTCAACGGCTACACGTTCGTGAAGCTCGACGACCGCATTCTCGTGGTCAGCGCGGAGACGCGTCAGGTCGAGGCGATGATCCCGCGCTACAAGCTGGTCTTCCACTAACACCGCGACCCGGTCCAGGATTGAACCGGGTCGTGCGGGCGCCGGCGCTATCGCGCCGGCCGCCATGCGTTCGAAGCGCTTGCTAGACGCGCGCGCCGCGCGCGGTGACGTCGCCCTTCCAGTGCGACAGGCTCTCGGCGATGATCTTGGTCGATTGCATCGCGGACTGGCTGAGGTGCGCGTATTCGGTGATCTCGCGCTGAACCCGGGCGCCCTCCTGATGCAGGAGCTCGCGCAGTTGCTGCAGCTCGGCGATCAGCCGATCCACCTCCTGCACCGACGTGCCGGCAACGCGTTGCAGCAGCGTCGAGATGTTGTGCGCGACGAGTTCGCTGTCGCTTTCGGGGGCGCGCCGCAGAGCCTGTCCGTCACGGCGGACGAACTCGCGGATCTCGCCCTCAACTCCATTTTCGCGCGGTTGCTGGTCGTGCTCGCCAGACTTGGTTGACTTGATAGCCGTCATGCTTAAGACCCCCTGAGAGCGCATCTGCGCAAATCACACCACACCCGATGTGATTGCGGCATCAGAATGTGACCACTTCGCGGCCAGAGTGCCCCGATTCACATGACGATTTTGGGGCGAATAACGGCGGTTTATTGCATTGGGGCGGCGAAAGAGGGGCGGGCAACCCGAACGCGTCACGCCATCGTCAAGGTTGCAGGTTCCACACCGGCGACTGCCATAGCGTCTGCCAATCCGCCTCCGGCGTGGTGCAGCGCAGCCGCCGGTGCTCGACCTTGGAGAGCGCGAAGCCGTTGAGATCGCCGCCCCCCTGCCGGTAGGTGTGGCGCAGCTCCCGCGCCGGGCACACGTCGCTGCCGCGCCAGGCAATCAGGGTCCGGGTCTGGACCTCCCAGGTCATCAGGCCGGGCTGGCTCGTGGCGCTGAACCCGCCGCTCGGGGCGACCACCGGGAACGTCATCAAAGACGGCTCCATGTCGACCGACCGGTCGAACAGGAACGCGCGGCTGTCGGGCGTGATGCCGAAGCACGGCACCGTTGCCATCAGCCGGCGGCCGTCGGCGGGACGGAAGATCAGCACCTGGTACTTGGCGACCAGCGTTTCGTTGAGATTGCAGTTGCTGCGGTCGACGGCGGTCCTGAGCTGGCTCGGGATGCGCTCGACCTGCGTCACGATGAACGGCCGCCCGCCGGATGGGACCTGGATCGTGTCCTGATCGAGGGGTGGCGGTGCCGTCACCGATGTAGGCGGCTCGCCTGGGCTCAAGTTCGGCTTTGCCGTATCTTGTGCAGCCGCCGGGGTTGCGGTCAGCAGAACCGCGAGCAGCGCACCAGCCGATTTGCCGCGTCCATATCGACGGGCCGACACGTGAGCCCCCCTACCATCACGCTGAACCTGAGCCGGCGCAGCGTGCACCCCATGGACATCACTTAGTATCCGATCAGGATCTCCGCGACCGTCGGGCGCAGCGCGCGCACATTGGCGTCGCTCGACAGCAATTCTTTCGCGCTCGCGAGCTCGGCGCGTGCCTCTTGCGGTGCGCGCGCATCGGCAACGAAACGCATGCCGATTTTGCAGCCGCCTTGCAGCTTGAGCATTTGGCCTTCCTGCCAGTCGGCGGCGGTGCTGCCGTCGGCGCCGAAGGCGGTGAGCTTGAATGGCTTGCCGTTAAGCTTCTCGACCGCGGCGAGCGGCGCGCCGAGCTTGACGCCGCGCGGCGCCGTCCAGTTCGACTTGCCGTTGATGACGATCACCTGCGTGCCGGAGCGCGAGGTGGTGTTGTTCCACAACAGCTCGAGGCGCCGCGTCGGATCGCGCGGGAACAGCACCGAGGCCGGGATCTTCGTATTCTCTGGCCCTTCGACATCGGTGAACGTCACGTTGTCGGGTCCGAACACTTGCGCCAGCCGGATATGGCTGGAATCCCTGGCGAACGCGCCGCGGCAATCGATCTGCCGCGCCTGCGCGCCGCTACCACCGCTTTTGGGCGGCCGCTTTACCGCCTGCGGCAGCTCCTTCGACGAACCGGGCCGCGGCTCGGCTTCCTGCGCGCGCTGAATCTGTGACGGCGTGAGCTCCTCGACATCGTCGCGCGGCGGCTGTTTGGCCTTCGCCTTGGCTTTAGGTTGCGCCGGCGGCGGATCCGGCCATTGCTGCGCCGCTGCGGGCGCCGCGATGGCTGCGACCAGCGCCCAGAAGATCAAACGTCGAATCATAGGAACTCCCACCCGGACTTCTGTCACCACCCGCCGGCATCATACACCGATTTGTGGCGAGGTTGGACGCGGCGCCACCATGACGCGGGCCCGTGCAACGGCGCGGACGATAAGAAACGGGACCGGCCATGGCCAGTCCCGTTCAACGTCTCGACTAGCATATCTTTTTCGTATCGCCTTATTTCGCCGCGGTGCGCAGCCCGTCCCACGAGAACACGAAATCCTGCTTCTCGGTGAGCGGCAGGTGGCATTTGAAGCAACCGGCGAGCTGCGCCTTTGGATTGGGGGTGCGGTCCGGCAGGAACGCCTGGTACTGCCAGTCGCCGTTGCGGATCTCTGCGGGTACGTCCTTGCCCCAGCCCGGGCGCTTCTCCATCACGGTGTAGCCGACGATCTTGTCGGTGCGCACGAAGCGCCCGTTCGGGCCCTTCACCGGCTCGCCTTTGTCGTCCACCTGGGCGGCATATTGCACCATCGTCAGGACGGTGCCGTCCGGCAGCGGCTTGCCGGCCTTGGCGGCGTCGAGCACGGACTGGCTGCTGGCATAGAGCACGCGCACCTGCTTGAGATCGGCGCGGTCGACGGTCTGGTAGGCCACGCCTTTCGCATAGTCGTTCGGGAATGAGATCAGGTCGCCGCGCTGCGCGTGGCCTGACATCACCGCAGCGCCGGTGACGACGGTTGCGGCGACGGCCGACAGGATCATGGATTTCAGCAAGTTCATACAAACCTCCCTGGCTGGCATGCGTGGGTGGTTGGCCCCGCATAGCCTTACAGGTCCCATGCTAGGCGCTGGCGGTCGTAAGTGGAACCTGGCTGCCGGGTATACGCGCCGGACGGTCAACTGGCGGGGACTGGCAGGCGGCCTGCAAAGCAACAAGTCCAGCCAATCTGCAAATGAAAGACCCGGATCGTCGGGGGGTACGATCCGGGTCTGGGTATTCGACCGGGATCGTCGGGGGGAGCGATCCTGGTCGGGGGTTGGCCGTTCTTGGAGGCGGGCCTTTACTTTCAAATTCGGTTCAGCGGACCTCGCTGGCAGGGGCATTCCCAGCGAAGGCGCAGGCAGCGTCGGTGTTCACGGCCGCCGCGCAATTCACCGCGCGGTACACCGTCCGGTTTTCCGTCTGGCTCATGCCGGGCCGGCTGTGGGCCTGCGCGAGCGCGACGATCACGGTCAGCGCGATCACGGGCATTGCGAGGAAACGGGCGGTGAGCATCGGTGTTACTCGGTCTCTCATCGGTGCGGGCGTGGATGGGGGTGGTCCAACTCCGCAGTGGGATTTTCGTAACAGCCCCATGTTTCCGGCTGATGTCGTCGAATGTTTCGGGACTGTTTCGTGCCAGCGGTGCGGCCGGCGCCACGCTGACGGCACGGGCCGGCAGGCCCGACCCGGCCTGCGCATCCGCCCCCCTAACCGCTTGTCGCGCCGTCGATTTTTGCGGGCCGCGGCAGGCAACCAAAGATACGGCCTCGGCGTTGCCTGTCCGACAGATCACAGGAGGACGCCATGCGCGCCTTGCGTTCCGGTTTGGCCACGCTTGCAATTTTGCTGACCATCGGGCTCGCCGCCGCCCAACAGGGCGAAAATCTCGCCAGTCCGGAGCAAAAAGCCCAACAGGAAAAGGCTCAGCAGACCAAGGAAGGTCAGGCCGGCACCACTGAGCCGAGTTCGCACGCGCCCAGCGCGCCGCCTGACGAGTCCTGGGTTTTCTGGAACGGCCGGATGATCGTGCCCGGCGCGCCCGCCGACAGCCAGACCGTCCCGGCCAAGTATTCGGAGCGCAACGATGCCCTCGACCAACTGCCGACCATGGCCTTCCCGCTGCCGTTGACCGACGAACAGCGCCAGCGCATTCGCGCTGCGGTGAGCAAGGTGCCGGCCGAGAGCGCCAGTGCGCGTCCGGCGGAGCAGCTGCCGAGCAACGTCAATGTGCGGGAGTTGCCGCGGGACGTGACGCAGGAGATCCCAGCCACGCGCAATCTCGGTTATGTGCGCACGTCGGACAAGATCCTGCTTATCAGTCCGCCCAACCGTATTGTCGTTGGCGAAATCCCCGATCAGCCGTCGAAGTAGTCGGCAACGTTGAGGCGAACTCGGTGCATTCCCTCTCCCTGGCGGGGAGAGGGAGCAGAACAACCGAGGTTCACTTCGACGAAGGCGGCCGGAGCTGCTCCGCGAAGAACCGCAGCGCGCGCGCCGTCGCGTCGGCTTTTGCTTTCGCATTGGCGGGGTCCGCCTGCCGCGCCCGGCCGGGATCGTCGAAGCCGTGCACCGCGCCCGGATAGAGCGTCATCGTGATGTCGCCGCCCGACTTGCGGCTCTTCTCGACGAAGGCGTTGCAGCGGCGTGGCGAGGTCTCCTCGTCGGCGGTGCCGTGAAACACCCGCACCGGCGCGTAGGGGCGGTAGCCGTCGTCGAAGCGGCCCCGCAAACGACAGGCCGGGTAGAACACCAGCGCCGCGTTGAAGCCCTTGACCGGCGCGGGCGTATAGCCGGTGCCGGCCGCCATGGTGGCAAGCGCCGCGCTGCCGCCGTTCGACCAGCCCTGCAATCCGACGCGGTTGCCGTCGATGTCCGCGCGGGCGCGCAGCCAGGCGAGCGCGCCATAGGCGTCGAGCGGGCGCACCGTGACCTCGTTCACCGCGTCGGGCCGCGTGTCGTAGCTGAAGCGCGGAAAGCCCGCGGGGTAGCCGCGCGGGCCGAAGCTGTCGACCAGCACGGCGACGTAGCCGTTCGCCGCCCACAGCTCGCCCCACATCCGGTGCCGCTGCGAGATCGTCGAGGCGGCGTAGCGGCCCTTCGCGGCTTTCGAGTAGACGCCGCCGCGGCCGTGCATCATCACCACCGCCGGCATGCGTGCGGCGCGCTCAGGCGCGGCGCTCTTGGGCGCGGCGCTTTTGGCCGGGGCGCTTTTGGCCGGCATGAACACATAGGCGGAGAGGGTGGTCTTGCCGTCCGCGCCCGGGAAGGTCACGCGCTCCTGCGCAAGCGAGGGATGGGCGAGCGTCGCGAGCATCATGGCCAGTCCGATGATCTTCGCGGCAGCCGGCATCGTCCTACCTCGTGGTATTCTGCCGCCACGTGGCTGGCGCCTCGAACGTGCCGGCCCATAGTCCGCGCCGCGCGGCGCGGGCCTCGCGTTCGGCTCCAGCATAGCGGCCGCGGCTGTGGCGTGCATAGTCGAGCGCGTGGCCGGCGCGCACCATGGTTTCGCCGAGGTCAACGCCGTCGACGGTGCAGGTGGCGATGTCGCGGTTGTATCGATCGACCTGGACGGGCGTGCAGGTGACGCTGCGGCCGTCGACCGCCGCCGCCAGCGCGCGCATGGCGGCGCGCCCGCAGGAATAGGTCTTGCCGTTGGCGTCGCGGCAATCCTGGTCGCGCTCCGGCGCGTCGATGCCGTGCAGGCGGATGCGCACGCCGGCGATCTCGAGCGAGTCGCCGTCGATCACGCGCGCCGAACCGGTCACCGGTTGGCCGGGCGCGCGCGGCGGCCGCTGCAGCATATGCGCGACCGCCGCCAGCACGGCGAAGATCAGCAGCCAGACCATGATGGATGTCTTGCGGCGCAAGAGAACTCTCCGAATCGAATGCATTGTAGCCGCCGCGACGGGCTTGCGCCGGGCGCGGCGAGGCGTCACGCTGGCCCCAACAAACGGGAGGAACGCCATGCACAAGACGCTCATTGCCTTGACGATTGCCGCCGCGGCGACCCTGACGTGGTTCGCGCCGACCGGCACGCCGCGCGCGCAGACCGCCGTGCCCGCCGAGGTCCTCAAGGAGCTGGCGTCCACCGGCAAGCTGCGGGCCGGCATCAATACCGGCAATTCGGTGCTGGCGCAGAAGTCCGCCGCCGGCGAGCTTGGCGGCGTCAGCGTCGATCTCGCGCGCGAGCTCGGCAAGCGGCTGGGCGTGCCGGTCGAGCTGGTCGAGTTCAAGGCGGCGGGGGAATCGTTTGCCGCGATGGGCAAGGGCCAGACCGACATCGCGTTCTTCGCGATCGAGCCCAAGCGCGCCGCCGAGGTGACGTTCTCGCCGCCTTACGCGGTGATCGACGGCGCCTACATGGTGCCCAAGGATTCGCCGTTGCAGACCCCGGCCGATGTCGACAAGCCCGGCATCCGCGTCGGCGTCGGCCTGGGATCGGCCTACGATCTCTTCCTGACGCGCACGCTCAAGAACGCCACGATCGTGCGCGCCAAGGTCGGCGGCGGGCAGGCGTCGATCGACCTCTTCTACGCGGAGAAGCTCGACGCGTCGGCTGGCGTGCGGCAGCCGCTCGAGGCGCATGCCAAGACCAATCCGAACGTGCGCGTGATGAAGGAGCCGTTCATGGCGATCCAGCAGGCGATGGGCGTGCCGCCCGGCCGGCCGGCGGCAGCGCGTTACGTGCGCGACTTCGTCGAGGAGATGAAGAAGAACGGCTTCGTCGCCGCCGGGCTGAAGCGCAGCGGCCAGTCGCCCGATCTGGTGGCGCCCGCCGCGACGAATTAGTTGCAGGGCGCCGGCCTGTCTCCGCTCATGCCCGCGTAAGCGGGCATCCAGAAATCGACCTCTTGGCCTTGGGTCCCCGCTGCGCCAGGGCAATTGCATTTGGTCCTTACAGCGGTGCGGGGCGGTCATTATTGCGCCCTCTCCCCTTGCGGGAGAGGGCAGCCGCAGCGTTGCAACAACGGGGAGTGGGTGAGGGGTATCGCTCCGCCGACGCATACCCCTCACCCATTCCGTTGCGCGGCGTCACCTCGCCGCCCTCTCCCGCAAGGGGAGAGGGCCCAGTCATGCGCGCCGCGCTCGCGGCCAGATGCGATAGCTCCGCGGTTGCGCGGGGACGAGCGGAGGAGACGTCCGATCTACGGCCGCACCTGCAACACCATCTCGGTGAGCACCGGCGCGTCGAAGGCGATGCCGGCGATGCTGATCGCGACGCGGGAATGCGACCCGCGTTCCGGCCCGAGCACTTCGACCAGGAAATCGGAGGCGCCGTTCACCACCTGCGGCGCCTGCCGGTAGCCGTCGACCGCGTTCACATAGCCGGTGAGCTTGAGCACGCGCTGCACGCGGTCGAGATCGCCGAGCGCGAGCTTGAGCCAGGCCAGATGATTGATCGTGCACTGCCGCGCCGAGGCGTAGCCCTGCTCGAGCGTGACCTCGCGGCCGAGCTTGCCGGGCGTGGGGACGACGTGCTCGCCGTTCGCATTGACCACGGTGCCGATGGTGCCGGACAGCCAGCAGATCTCGCCCAGCACGGTCGCCGGGATGAAGTTCGCCGGCATCGGACGCGGCGGCGGCAGCGCGATACCGAGCTCCTTCAGGCGCGTTTCGATCGCTCCCATGATGTCTCCGTTGGCTTGTCGACGCATGAATTTGAGGAGCTTAACTTTGGCCGCGCCTTCGCGTAAGGCGTGGGGCGCGCACCGCCAAAGGGGGACAAACACGTGACCAGCCCGCCATCCGCCGACGTCGTGAAATCGCTCGCACCCGCCGGCCGGCTGCGCGCCGCCATCAACATCGGCAATCCGGTGCTGGTCCAGCGCGACACCGTAACCGGGGCGCCGACCGGCGTCACCGTCGATCTGGCGCGGGAGCTGTCGACGCGGCTCGGCGTGCCGCTGGAGCTGGTGGTGATCGACGGCGCCGGCAAGTCCTTCGATGCGGTGAAGAGCGCGGCCTGCGACGTCGGCTTCCTCGCGGTCGAGCCGGCGCGCGCGGCCGAGGTCGATTTCACCGCGCCCTATGTCATCATCGAGGGCGTGTACGCGGTGCGCGCCGACGCCCCGATCAGGAGCAACGACGACGTCGATCGCGCCGGCGTGCGCGTCGCCGTCAACAAGGGCGCCGCCTACGATCTCTTCCTCACACGCTCGCTGAAAAACGCGACGCTGGTGCGGGCGGAGGAATCCTTCGACCAGTTCCTGCGCGAAGGCTTCGAAGCGGTCGCCGGCGTGAAGCAGGCGGTGGTGCGTTTCGTCGCGGCGAGCCCGGTGGCGCGCCTGCTGCCCGGGCGCTTCATGGAGATCCGGCAGGCCATGTGCCTGCCCAAGGGGCGCGAGACCGGCGCCGCTTATCTGTCCGCCTTCATCGAGGAGATGAAGGTGTCGGGCTTTGTCGCGAAGGCGATCGCGCGCGCCGGCCAGGAGGCGACGGTCGCGCCGGCGGCGGGGTGATGCCGCTCATTGATGTCGGGCAACGCGTACCAACGGCGGGACTCGGCTCCCTCCCCCCAATGGCAGAGCAATCGCATTTGGTCCTTACAGCGGAGCGGGGCGGTCATTATCGCGCCCTCTCCCCTTGCGGGAGAGGGCAGCCGCAGCGTTGCAACAATGGGGATTGGGTGAGGGGTATCGCTCCGCAGATGCATACCCCTCACCCATTCCGTTGTGCGGCGACACCTCGCCGCCCTCTCCCGCAAGGGGAGAGGGCGCAGTCATACACGCCGCGCTCGCGGCCATAGGCGATTGCCCTGCCCGCAATGGGGAGAGGCAGCCGAGTCCCGCCGTTGCGATATAGCGCACCACGTTCAAGACTCTCACGCCACCGCGCGGCGACGGCGCGGCTCGTTGGCCTTGACCTCGTAGTCCGGCTCCAGCTCGAACGCCGGCAGGCGCGGCTGGCGCGGCACGCGCGCCGGCGTGTCCCAGCGCTTGGCGACCTCGCGCAGGCGCGCGATTGCGGGCTCGCTCATTGCTTCGATCGACGGCTCGGTGGCGGGAGTGCGGCCGGGCTCGCGGCGGCGGATGACCGGCTCCGCCGGGCGCACCGGCTCGCGCCGCTCGGGCCTGACGCGTTGCGAGGCCGTGAGCTTGAGCGCCATGCGGATCGCGATGGCGACGAACGCGACCGTCGCCGCGAGGAAGATCACCAGCTGCATGAGACCGGGCCCGCTCTCGGTCGGCTGCGCGGCCGCGCGGTCGGCGGCCGACATCGCCGGCCACACCTGCGATATCTCCTCCGCCGCCGGGTCCGCCACGGCAACGCCGGCCTCCGCGTCGGCTGGCGCCGTCGACGCGGCGGGCACGTAAGGACCGCCCGAAGCGCCGGTGGGCCAGGCGGCGGAGAAATTCGTCGCGGCGACGGCGTTCGATTCCGCGGGCGCGGCGCTGCGCGCTCCGGTCGTAGTCGGCGGCGGTTCGGCGCGCGTCGCTTCGTCCGGACGCAGCTCGCTCGGCGCCGGTGCCGGGGTCGGCACGGCGCGCCGCGTTTTTTTTGCCGCCGGACGTTCGGCGGCTTCCGCGCGCTCGGCCGTTGCTGCCGGCCGCACCCTCTGGCCCGCCGGGCCGAGATACCAGCAGCGCCGGTTGCTCTTGCGGTCGATGCGATAGAACCAGTGGGTGCCCTTCGGCCCCGCAGCGCCCGGCCGCGCGAGGCACTCGTCGGCCTTGGCCTGCGCGGTGGCGGTCTGGGCATGACCCGTTTGCACGGCCGCGCTGGTCGCGGCGGCGACGACGACGACGGACGCTACCCAGGCGGACGCCGACAACGCCGGCACCGCGGATGTCATTCGGTTGCGCATGTGTAAGTCCCCCGAAGTTCCGGTCGCGACCATCCCCGTCGCGAATTGAGCATCGTGAATGCTTGCTCATCGATTTCGGCCGGAGTCGGTCGTGAATGTGACGAACTCGGCGCGGATCGGTGCGGCCCTACCTTTTGTCCGCAAATTCACAGGAAGTTCGCGTTATGCGCACCCGATGGCCACATCTGTGGTCACGGGAACTTGAGCCCAGGGGCCGAAACGTATGGGCCCGCCCGCGCGTATTCCCTGTGCGTGACGGTACCCATCGGCGAACCTGCCGGTGGGATCGGCCGACTAACGATCAACAATGGTGTGACGTGAGTCACATCGAACGGTGCCGGGTGAGCGCATTCTGTCGGGTGCGGATCACTACCCGCAGACAGGAAGCGCGATGAAGGCTTGTTCGCCACACCCGGTTGCCTGCGGTCACGCGTTGACCGCGCCGCGTTCGTGCTGCGCGCCGGCCTCGCTCGCAGCCTATGCGCTGGGCGCGACGCTGTGGGCGCCGTCGCTGGTGCTGATCGCCGGACAATTCGAGGGCGTGTTCGCGCGCTTCGTCCCCGACTTTCTGTTCGCGGGCACCGCGCGCATGTTCGCCGTGCTGTGGCTGTTGCGCTTCGCGCTCTACGTCGTCGGCGCCGCCCGCAATTTCGACTACGGTTACGGCGTCAACGGCGTGATCGTGAACCGGCACCTGCCGTTGCGAGAGAAGGTGCGGCGCATCGCGCGCGACTGGTTCGGCGTGCTGCTCGCCCTGGTCTGGACCGGCTTCATGCTGGTGGCGCTGGTCGCGGCGATCGTGCGTTAGAACTTCGCGCGCTCCCGCAACAGCTCGCTCGCGATTTTCTTCAGCTCTTCGCAGTAGTCCTGCGCGGCGTAGCGCTCGCCGAGCCGTCCCCAGTTGATGTAGCAGACGTCGGTTTCGCCTGGATAGGCGCCGAACTTGGCGCCGGTCGGAAGATGTTGGACTTGGTAGGGACCGATCGAAAATTGCTCGCGTGATGGCCTGGTGTCCATCCGTGCACCCCCGCGCAATTGCCGAACGCGACGCGCCCGCAGCGAACGGCTGCACCAGCAACGGCTCTCGGCAAACCCCCGATGTGCAAAGACGAAACGGTACCCGCAACGCCCCCCGAATCGCGCCCTGCGTCGATGGTTAACAGGGTCACCAATAATCCCGGCCAATGTGTGTCATGCAAAGCGCAGTCAAAGAATTTCGCGTGCGGCGTATGCGATGCGCGAATCCATACTGGATTACTGGCGCGGGCGTTTCTGGTCGCGCATCAATGATGTGCGATAACGCGCGCGGATTGCGGGCGGTGTGGATAAGCTATTGATGAGATCGATCAAATGTCGTCAACGACGGATATCGGACGGCTGCGCGGTCTCGATCGGCTGCCAGTTCTTGAGGCCATCTTTCGTCATCTCGCCGCGCTCTTGCGCGACCAACGCGAAGCCATTGAGTTCGCCGCCGCCGCCGACGTGACGATAGATGCTACGGCCCACATACCATGGCGTCGAGATCATATCGCTGATGGCATAGCCGACAAGCTCTTTGGACTTGGCGTTCCAGACAAACAGCCGATGCGGAAATTTCATCATGCGTGGCGGATTGCTGAGGCCGCGGTCAAACAGGAATACCACGCTGCGCGGCACGATGGATTCGCACGGCACGAGGGTCATTGGAAGAAAGCCGGGCGTCGCTTGGAACGTGATGATCCCGAGCTCGCTCAGTCCGCGCGCGGCGGGCCGGCAACCAAATGGCTCTTTCAGCGCGTCGATTACCAACGGCGAGACATCGTCAAGGCGCCGAACCACCACATCGCCGTCGCCGGGGACATGCTTGATCAATTCATCAACGGGCTGAGCGTGCGCAAGGTCGAGAGCGACGAAACCGGCGATGCCCGCCGCGATCATAGTCGATCGCTTGCGCAGTACGCGAACATCGCCACGCTTCGGAATTCGGCGCGTCAAGCAAGGTCGTAAGCGGGTCACTGCGCTATTTCTTGCCGAAAGGATTGTGTCCCGGCATGCCTTGGCCCGGCGCCGACGCGAACGGTGACGGCGCGGCGCCGCCCTTCTTCTTGTTCTTGTCTTGCTTGGGCTTCTTCTTTTCCTTGTTCGATCGCATCTGACCTTTCGCCATGGTGTCCTCCCGTTGTTGCGATGGTTCAGCTGCCTTGCACGACGCGGTGATCGCTGAGCTTCTTCACCACGCCCGACTTGAGGCCGGTAGAAACGGCCGTCTCCACGGTACACGCATGCCCGCACTTGTGACAGGTCACGGTCATGTCCGGCGCCAGCAGCGGCGGACCCGAAAAGCGGTGATCGGCGCAGTTCGGGCACTGGCCGATCGCGCCGAACAGAAAATAGTTGGCCATGCAGTCTCCTTACGGTGGCCGACTATCGGCCCCGCGGTCGCCAGCCGCCGCGCTGCCCGGGCTTGCCGCCGGTCGAGCGTGGGCCGCCTTTCGCGCTGCGCGCTTCCGGCAGGCTCGTGCCGGGCCGGTAAGGCCGTGCTTCAGGGCCGGGGCCCATCTCGTCGAGATCGGGTTTGCGCGGGCGTTTGTCGTCCGGCCGATGCGGCGCCACCTCATGCGACAGCGCGATCCCCATCTCGTCGAGCGACGGCTTGTGGATGCGGCTGCGCTGGCCGGCGCCGACGATGCGTTGTCCCCGACGTTGCCCCTCACCCCCGCGCTCTCCCCGTGAAGAACGGGGAGAGGGAGCCGGCAGCGCGCGCGGCGCGGCTGATCCGCCGCCCCCGCCCGGCCGCTTCGCGGTCGGGTCGTCGACCACCGCCATCTCGGTCGTGCGCAGGCGCTTGAGCTCGTCGCGCAGCCGCGCGGCTTCCTCAAAGTCGAGGTCGGCGGCGGCTTCGCGCATGCGGGTTTCGAGGTCGGCGAGCACCGCCTCGAAATTGTGGCCGATGGTCGCGGTGTCCTCCTCGCCGACGCCGGTGAGGCCGCCCGCGGTCGAGACCAGCACGTGATCGCGCTCGTAGACCGAGTTGAGGATGTCGGCGATGCCCTTCTTCACGCTCTCCGGCGTGATGCCGTTTGCGGTGTTGTAGGCGACCTGCTTCTCGCGGCGGCGGTTGGTCTCCGCCATCGCGCGCGCCATCGAGCCGGTCTCGGCGTCGGCATAGAGGATCACCTTGCTGTCGACATTGCGCGCCGCGCGGCCGATGGTCTGGATCAGCGATGTCTCGCTGCGCAGGAAGCCTTCCTTGTCGGCGTCGAGGATCGCGACCAGCGCGCATTCCGGGATGTCGAGGCCCTCGCGCAACAGGTTGATGCCGACCAGCGCGTCGAAGGCGCCGAGCCGCAGGTCGCGGATGATCTCGATGCGCTCCAGCGTGTCGATGTCGGAGTGCATGTAGCGCACGCGGATGCCCTGCTCGTGCAGGTATTCGGTGAGGTCCTCGGCCATGCGCTTGGTCAGCACCGTGACCAGCGCGCGGTAGCCTTGTTTCGCGACCTGCCTGACCTCGCCGACCAGGTCGTCGACCTGCGTGCGCGCCGGCCTTACTTCTACGGGTGGATCAATAAGCCCGGTCGGGCGGATCACCTGCTCGACGAACACGCCGCCGGCCTGGTCGATCTCCCAGCCGCCCGGCGTGGCCGACACCGCGACGGTCTGCGGCCGCATCGCGTCCCACTCTTCAAAGCGCAGCGGCCGGTTGTCCATGCAGGAGGGCAGGCGGAAGCCGTACTCCGCGAGCGTCGCCTTGCGCCGGAAGTCGCCGCGATACATGCCGCCGAGCTGCGGGATCGAGACGTGGCTCTCGTCGCAGAACACCAGCGCGTTGTCGGGCACGTACTCGAACAGCGTCGGCGGCGGCTCGCCGGGCTTGCGCCCGGTGAGATAGCGCGAATAGTTCTCGATGCCGGCGCAGCTTCCGGTCGCCTCCATCATCTCGAGGTCGTAGATGGTGCGCTGCTCGAGCCGCTGCGCTTCGAGCAGCCGCCCGGCGGCGTTGAGCTGGTCGAGCCGCCACTTCAATTCCTGCTTGATGCCGGCGACCGCCTGGATCAGCGTCGGCCGCGGCGTCACATAGTGCGAATTGGCGTAGATCTTCACGAACTCCAGCTCGTCGGTCTTCTGCCCGGTGAGCGGATCGAACTCGTCGATCGATTCGACCTCGTCGCCGAACAGGTTCACCCGCCAGGCGCGGTCCTCGTAGTGCGCCGGGAACACGTCGACGGTGTCGCCGCGCACCCGGAACGAGCCGCGGAAGAAATCGCCGGCGGTGCGCTTGTATTGCAGCGCCACCAGGTCGGCGAGCAATTGCCGCTGGTTGATGCGCTCGCCGCGCTTGAGCGAGAACGTCATCGCCGAATAGGTCTCGACCGAGCCGATGCCGTAGATGCACGACACCGACGCCACGATGATCACGTCGTCGCGTTCCAAGAGCGCGCGCGTCGCGGCGTGGCGCATGCGGTCGATCTGCTCGTTGATCGAGGATTCCTTCTCGATATAGGTGTCGGTGCGCGGGACGTAGGCTTCCGGCTGGTAGTAGTCGTAATAGCTGACGAAATATTCGACGGCGTTGTCGGGGAAGAAGCTCTTGAACTCGCCGTAGAGCTGAGCCGCCAGCGTCTTGTTGGGCGCGAGGATCAGCGCCGGGCGCTGGGTGCGCTCGATCACCTTCGCCATGGTGTAGGTCTTGCCGGAGCCGGTGACGCCGAGCAGCACCTGCATGCGGTCGTGGCGCTTCACGCCCTCGACCAGCTCGTCGATCGCCAGCGGCTGGTCGCCCTTGGGCTCGAACGCGCTCCTGATCACGAGCGGCCTGCCGCCTTCGGATTTCTCTGGGCGGGGCGGGCGGTGCGGAATCCAGATCTGCCCGGCCTGGGCCTGGTCGTTGAATTCCTTGCGGCCCTCGCGCAGCAGCTTTTCCAGCGCCTGCGCGGTGGCGGTGACGCCGGATGGCGCGGCTGCCGCTTCATCGTCTTCAGAGTCGCCCGGCATGCGGTAGCCGAGCGCTTCCGCGAGCCTGGTGTTGACCGCGACCGGCTGGGCGGGCGTCTTGCCCACGTAATCGGACTGCGGCGCCTCGTCGAAACCCCTGGTCGACTTGCGCGCGCGGTGCGCGGCGGAAAAATCCGCGCGCCGGTCGAACGAATTGTCCGGCGGCGGCTTGAGCCCGCTACTCTCCCTCCGTTCTTGCGATTTCGGTTCCAGCCCGGTTTGCGCGCCGACGCCGGCGGTGCCTTTGCCGATCGCCGGATTGAGCAGGTCGGCGAGCGACGGTTCCATCGGCGTGGAATCCGGCCGCGACGCCTTCGCGCGCGTCGGCCGGGCGGGGTCCTTCTTGGAATGCTTCGCCGGATCGCGCGGATTTTTCGGGGATTTCGCCATGCGCCCAATATGGTCCCCGCACCATGGCGAGGGAAGGGCGCGAGGGCGACCAGTCCCCCGGTCATTCCGAATCCGCCGCCGTCGCATCCTGGTGGACACGCCAACGCGATTTGTTGGGTCATCACCTCAATTGCGGGCGTGATCGCGCCACAAGCTCGGTGCGCTCCCCTCCCCCTTGTGGGGAGGGGTTGGGGGTGGGGGTCGTCGTTGTTGAACATAGGGTGTGCGCACAACAACCACCCCCCTCCCTGACCCTCCCCCACAAGGGGGGAGGGAACGGAGAGGTCTTGCCCCGTGAACGAGCGTTGCTTTACCTGTGCCCCGGCGCGCAATCAGCTCGCGATCGTCGAAAAATTCTTGGCCATGTGCTCGGCGCCGCGCAGCGACACCGCCATCAGCGTGTTGGTCGGATTGACCGCGCCTTCGGTCGGGAACAGGCCGCCGCCGGCGATGTAGAGGTTCGCGAGCTCGTGGGTCTGCCCGTAGCTGTTGGTCACCGAGTTCGACGTGTCCGTGCCCATGACGGTGCCGCCGAGCAAATGCGACGATCCCGGCGCCGCGCCGCCGCCCTTCCAGGCTTCCTCCGGCTTCGCCGACTTGACGATCTCGAACGCCTGGTCGCGTCCATAGTCCCAGCAGTCGACCGTCGCCTGGTCGAATTCGTGGATGATGCGCGCGATCGGCAGCCCGAACTCGTCCTTGGTGCTCGAGAGCTCGACGCGGTTCTCCGCGCGCGGCAGCTCCTCGCCGGAATTGCCGATGCGGGTGAGCCCGCGCACCGCCCGCTTCATGAAATCGGCGAGCGGCTGCCCGAACAGGTCGGGCCGCGCGCCGGAGAGGCCGGCATTCGGCTTCATGGCGGAGCCCGTCCGGATGAAGGTGCTGCCGAAGCCTTTCTTGGCGTGCGTCTTGCCGTAGTGCGCATACGACATGAACTGATAGGCGGCGGTGCCCATGTGGTTCTCGACGTCCTCGTCGAACATCGCCCACACGGTCGAGAGCGCGTGGCACATCAGGTATTTGCCGACCAGTTCGTTCTTGTTGGCGAGCCCCTTCGGGTGCTTGTCGGTGGCGGAGTTGAACATGATGCGCGGGACTTCCGCGGAGTAGGCCGCGAGCACGACCACGCCCGCCGGCTGCACGTGCTGCTCCTTTTTGCCGTCGTAGTATTCGACGCCGGTGACGCGATCGCCGCCCGGGTTGGTGAGCACGCGCGTGACATAGCTGAACGGCCGCAGCGCGGCGCCACGCGCCCGCGCGTCGCGCAGATGACCGACGATCGGCTGGGCGCCGGCGCCGATGGCGCAGCCGGCGTGGCACCATCCGCAATTAGTGCAGGCCGGCCGGCCCTTGTAGGGAATGCTGTTGATCGACGTCGGCATTGCCGCGAGCGGAATGCCGTGCGCCTTGAACGCGGCGTTGAAGATCGTTCCGTTCTTGAACGCCTTCATCGGCGGCATCGGATAGTCCTTGGCGATCGGAAACCACTGCCGCTCGGCGGCCGCGTCGCCGGCGATGCCGACCTCCTCGGCAATGCGGTCGTAATAGGGCGACAGCTCGTCATAGGAGATCGGCCAGTCGAGCCCGCGGCCGTGCTGGCTCTTCACCCTGAAGTCGTCCGGATGCAGTCGCGGCCAGTTGGCATAGAAGTGCAGCATCGAGCCGCCGGTGCCCCAGCCGGCATTGCCGCCGTGGCCGGGCGGGTTGCGGCCGGCGAGTTCGAAGCGCGGCGCATGCTTGAGGCGCTTCGCCCACATCTCCGAGCTGACGAAATCCTTCATGTCCCAGTCGGGACCGTATTCGAGGATCACGACCTTCCTGCCGGCGCGCGCCAGCACGTCGGCGAACACCGCGCCGGAGGGTCCGGCGCCGACGATCACGACGTCGACCTTTTCCTGCGTTGCCATGTCACCACCTCATATTCAGGCGCGGCTGCCGAACCGTGCAGCGCGCACAAGGGCGACTGATTGGGCCCTCTCCCCTTGCGGGAGAGGGCAGCTCGGAACTTGCAGCAAACTCGAATGGGTGAGGGGTTGCGCTTCGAAAGAAAACATCTTTGCGAAGAGGACCCTCACCCATTCTGTGTTCGCGGGCTCGTTCTTGAGCCCTCTCCCGCAAGGGGAGAGGTCGTGCGCATGCCCGTTGAAGATTCATGCGGGTTTTCAAAGGGACATGGACGTATCGTTTTGCATGCTTCCTACCAAGCTGCACATAGGTAGCACTCTGGATTTGATCCGAGAGGATAATATAGAGGTTATCTAAATCATCCTGGTGGACAAGAGCCCCACTCGGAATCCTACTCGGGGTAATCGAGGTCGATCTGAGGCAGCGCACCTCGCTCTCCGCACGCACAGCCTTTCTCATTGTAGCCGTCGCTTCGGCGCATCAAGGTCGCTTCCCTCTCTTGACCCGGCCACTTCCGACGGCAGAGCTTTGCGCATGCCGTGAGGAATGCTCCGGCAGGTCGCCTTTATAAGCCAACCGACTATCGTCTATGCCTACGCAAGACACGCTGTCGCAAATTGCCTGTAAGGTCAATTTTGCGGTTCAGCTCCTCCGCGAAGCTGCGAAGCTTCTGGAGGCATCGACCAAACCGCGCCCGCGCTACCCGCGACGCTCACCAGAGCACGCTGAGTAGCGCTTGACGGTGCCGCCACCTTCGGGTGGCGGCACTCGCGCTGTTCACGACGACCTCGATCGAACCATGTCCGGTATCAGGCTCACAGCGGTCGTTATGCTCCCTGTGAGTTAATCGGTTCTGACCGGGACAGTCACCTTCCGGCAAGCCTGAGAGGCGTGCCCCCCTGCAGAAACTGTTGCAAGGCATGAGCGTTCCGTTGCAGCGGTACTTCCCAATATTCCTTCAGCCTAGCGCTGTGCGGCAGATTCCGTCGATGGACCGGAACATTCGAACGGGCCAGTGGCCCACGCCCATGACACATGTCCTTCGTGGCAAGATGCTGGGCATCGTCGGGCTGGGTTATGTCGGGCGACATGTTGCCCGGATGCGTTCGGAATGCGCCTGCTCGCTTGGGGGCCGCGTCCGCCAACCGAGGCGGCCTCTGAGTCGGGCGTGGAGGCCTGCGAGCTCGATGACCTTCTCAAGGGGGCCGACATCGTATCGGTTCATGCCACTCTGAGCCCCGAGTGTCGCGGCTCGCGCGCGGCCGCAGCCGCGCCAATCGTGCCGCCGGCTCCTCACAATTTCCACGGCTCTGGGTCAGATTCAGGAGGGCAAGGTTCGCGCGTTGGCGGGCACGTCGCGCAAGCCGTTGCGGCAATTGCCGGACACGCCGCCGGTCGCACAGATGATTGATGGATTCGACGTCAGCGTCTGGCATGGCATCGTCGGGTCGGGCGGAATGGATACCGCGCTGGTCATGCGCATCAATCGGATCTTCAATCAGGTCTTGCAGGTACCGGCCGTGCGGACTGCGATCATGGAAACCCAGGCCGCCCAGATCATCGGTGGAAGTCCCTCCGATTTTGATAATTTCATCAGGGACGAGCTAACGCGTTGGCCGGAAGTTATCGCATCTGCTGGAATCAAGCCCTAACGGCGGCCGGTCGAAGTAAGGGCTCATAGTAGGTCATACGCCGAGGTAGCTCACGCACGTAGTGAAGCCCTGACGAATAAGCCGATGAGCAAAAATTGGAGGGAACCCAAGCACGCTTCAGTTATATTGTGCCTAATGCTTAAGCATGGATAGTCGCAGGCCAGCATTGGCCTACAGGCAAACAGGCCTAGCACGGGTACGCGAAGGGCAAACCACGCGTACCCGCAGAAAGGTTAGTCAGGCCGGAACCGGCCGGTATCGGCGGAGGAAGAACTTCGCGATCTCCATCCCGGCCAGCAGCGATGCTGACACCATGGTCGCCACCAGCCAGTCGGTCCCAGTGAGGGCCACGGTGTGGAAAGCGGTCTGTAAGAACGGCACGTAGACTACGAGCACATGGGTGCCGAGCGCGAAGGCGATCGCGACCATGAGCCATTTGTTTTCGAGGAAGCCGTTGAACGCGCTGCGCCGGCGCGATCGGCAGTTATAGACGTCGAACAGCTGGTACATCATCAACGTCGTGAACGCCATCGTGCGGGCATGCGCCTCGTCGAAGGCGTTGGGTGCGGTGCCCACTGCAAACAACGTGAACATGCCGCCCGGATAGTAGGCGTCGAGAACGGCGACGGTGCCCACCATCATCAGCAGTCCCACGCAAGCGAGACGCACCCAGTCCTCGTTAAGGAGGATGCCGGAGCCGTGCTTGCGCGGCGCCCGGTTCATGACGTCCCGGTCCTTGGGATCAACGCCGAGCGCCAGCGCTGGCGGTCCGTCGGTGACGAGGTTGATCCACAAGAGTTGGGCCGCGAGCAGCGGCAGGAACAGCCCGAGATCGGCTGAGATCAAGCCGAGCCAGCTGGCAAACATCACGCCGGCAAACATCGTCATTAGCTCGCCGGAGTTGGTCGAGAGCAGGTAGAGCAGATATTTCTGGATGTTGTCGTAGACGCCGCGCCCCTCCTCGACCGCCTTGACGATGCTCGCGAAGTTGTCGTCAGTAAGCACGATATCGGCGGCCTCTTTCGACACGTCCGTTCCGGTGATGCCCATGGCGATGCCAACATTGGCCGTCTTTAGGGCAGGGGCATCGTTGATGCCATCGCCGGTCATGGCAGCGATATGGCCCTTACGCTGCAGCGCCTGGACGATTCGCAACTTGTGATCGGGGTCGACGCGGGCGAACACGCGCACGTCCTCGACAATTGCGTCCAGCGCGGCGTCGTCCATGGTCCGCAGCTCCGAGCCGGTCACGATCCGTGAACCGTCATCGAGAATATTGAGCTCCCGAGCGATCGCGGCGGCGGTCGCCGGATGATCGCCGGTGATCATGACGGTGCGGATGTGGGCCTTCCTCGCAACTGCGACGGCATCTCTCACCTCCCCCCGCGGCGGATCGATCATGCCGACCAAGCCAAGCAGCACGAGATCCTCTTCGACTGTCTCCGGCAGCTCGATGTCCGAAGCGGGTTGGCTGGGGTCGATGCCCAGCGAAACTGCCGGCATGGTACGGGTCGCGATCGCCAGCACGCGCAGCGCTTGGCTTGCCAGCGCCTCGTTGCGCTGGGCGACGTCGGCCCGGACCGGGTCGGTGAGCAGGATCGGCTGTCCCTGTTGCATGACGTAGCGGCAGCGAGAAAGGAGCACCTCTGGCGCACCCTTCATCATAATCCGTAGTTCGGAGGGTTTCTCCGGGTCAGCATGCACAGTGGTGTGGCGCTTACGCTCCGAGGTGAACGGGATTTCCGCCAGGCGCCGATGCCGACCGGTTACTTCTTCGGTGATGCCCAACTTGCGAGCCGCAACCACGAGCGCGCCTTCGGTTGGGTCGCCTTGCACGCTCCAGCGTCCCTCGCTATTGGTCAAGGCGGCGTCGTTCACCAGCGCGGCGGCTAGCAGGGTGTGCTCCAGGCCGCTGCGAACATAGCCCTTGTCGAGCGGTTTGCCCTCGCAGGTAAAGTCGCCTTCCGGGATGTAGCCCGAACCGCCGACCTCAACCATCGACCCGGCGCAGAACACTGCGCGTACGGTCATCTCATTGCGCGTGAGCGTGCCGGTCTTATCCGAGCAAATGACGGTGGCGGCGCCCAATGTCTCGATCGCCGGCAGCTTGCGCACGATGGCATGGGCGGCGGCCATGCGCCTCACGCCCAGGCTGAGCCCAATGGTCACGATCGCCGGCAGCGCCTCCGGAATGGCAGCGACCGCGAGCGCGACCGCGAATAGGAACATGCTCAGGATGATGTTGAGCGTGAACGCCTTGGCACTGAACAGGCCGGCCGCGAACACGAGCGCGCAGATGCCCAGCATCACGACGGTCAGGCGCTTGCCGGTGCGGTCGAGCTCTTGCTGCAGTGGCGTCTGTTCTTTCTCGGCGGTTTCGAGCAGGCCCGCGATTTTGCCGACCTCTGTCTGCATTCCGGTGCCGACCACGATGGCGCGGCCACGACCGTAGGTCGCGACCGTGCCGGCGAACAGCATGTTCACGCGGTCGCCAAGTCCGGTGTCTTCGGGAAGCGGCTTCGGGCTCTTGGTGACGGGCATGCTTTCGCCGGTCAGCGGCGCCTCGTCCGTATGGAGATTGGCGTCCTCAATGATGCGCGCGTCGGCCGGGATCTTGTCGCCGGCTTCGATAAGGACGATGTCGCCGGGCACGATCTCGCTCGCCGGGATGCGCTGGCGCTCGCCATCGCGCACCACGTTAGCTTCGGGCGCGGCGAGCGCCATAAGGGCGCGCACCGATTTCTCCGCTCGCGATTCCTGCACGAACCCGAGAATCGCGTTCAGAACGACGATGGCGGTGATGACGATCGCCTCATAAGGCAGGGCGCTTTCGCGGGGATCCTGCAGCACCCATTCGATCACGGAGATAACGATGGCGACCAGAAGGATGATCACCAAAGTGTTCTGGAATTGCTCGAAGAGCCGTTCCCACCAGGGCGTCTCCGGTGCGCTCTTGAGTTCGTTCGGCCCGTATTGCTCGAGACGCTGCTTCGCTTCCGCACGTTGCAGGCCGCGTGACGCGTCGGAACGAAGCTCCTTCACGACTACATCAGCTACCTGGCTGTGTGAGCTGCCCAGGGGAAGGAGCGCGCTCTTCTGCGGGACGCGAGCAGTTGCTACTTGTGAATCAAGGCGGGTTTGCACGTTCATCGATGCGCTCCTCCTGGCGTACCACGCGTTGTCCGGCGATCGTGCGATCGTCCAACGAGCAGTGTTGAAGCAGCCAGAGCGAGTGATCAGTTGACGTGCGTATTAACTGAGAGTGCGCGCAGCTTCGCCGCATTACCAGCGTCTTCCTTCCGAACGCTTTCCGCGTTTTTTTCTATGTTGGGCTCAACCGGGCCGCTCCCTTCTGGCATCCAGTCCGACATCGCAGTCCCTGAGGAGCTGCCAGAGGGGCCCGGCCTGGATAGACGAGCTAACCAAGGCAGCCGCCGGAACGGCAGTCGGGTTGTTAGCATGGTACTTCTACGTGTTTTGAGCGGGGGGCATAGGGCGATTGTCGAACCGATGCTAATGCTTTGAACTGCGGTGACGATTCCGGGCAAAATCGATAGTGCGGATGCTGGCCAAATGAACCGAGTGTTTGTGATCGACGACGAGATAGAAGTTCGACGCGCTCTTGGCGAAATGCTGCAGGTCTATGGCTTCACCACCGAATTGTACGGATCTGCAAAGCAGTTTGTTGGTGCGATCAACATTGATTGTGTGGGATGTGTCCTCGCGGATGTACGCATGCCTGAGATGGACGGAATTGCATTGGTGCGTGAGCTTGCCCACACAGAGATTGGTTTGCCGACTGTCTTGATATCGGGTCACGCCGATGGTCGAACCGCTGTCGATGGTATCAAGGCAGGAGCTGAAGACGTGCTTGAAAAGCCATAGACGACCGCAAGCTTGTCACTGCGATCACCCGCGCCCTTTCTCGATTCATTGAACAGCGAACCCAAACGCAAAATGACCGGATTTCACGGGACCGCTTCTCACAGCTTACACCCCGACAGGTTGAGATCTTTGATTTGGTTGCCAGCGGTGCCACAAGCCAAGCCATTGCAGAGCGGCTTGATCTAAGCGTAAGACCCGTTGAGAGCTACCGCGCCCAGATTATGGAAAAAATGCAGGCGAAGAGCACACCCACGCTGGTGCATCAAGCATTTCGGCTACGAAGACTCGACTAAACCGCCAGCCGCTAGGATGCGAATCTGGTCAGGCGGGCGAGCTTAGTTGATGGCAACAAGTTCTCAAGATCTCGAGTAGAGGAGGCCTTCCATGACGCAACGCTGGGTATTTTTGGGCTTAATCATTCTGTTGTGCTTGGTCTGGTTAGCAGCGGTTTGGATGGGTCTCGCACGGCGAAGAGTTGCGGGATTGATGGACACTGTCAACATAAGTCAGTCAGGTACAATTAAATCGATCACCGCCGCGTTGGCTGGAGGTGGGCAGCAGAATGGTCTGCCGCTGACGTATAATGGCGCAAGTGAACGGACTAAACCGGCCCACTTGCCGGTTGCTGTCATGCTCACCGCCCATACAGGAACGTGGGCAGCCAGAGCGCCAGGGCGGGCCAGAGATACAGCAGCACCATGCACAGAATGACGACCAGCATGTACGGCATCATGCCGCTAAAGACCTGATTGAGCGTGACATGCGGCGGCGAGACACCCTTCAGGTAATGCGCCGAGAAGATGCCGCTCAGGACCAATCGGCCATTCACTCGCGGGATGCCGCGCGGCTTGTTAGGCAGCATCGGTTTATGCCGGCCCACTCATTGTCAGTCAGTTCGTACCGCATGATTCGGAGGCTCCGGTTTTGGAGGCTTGAAACATGGCTTGGCAGTCGGGCTCAACTTTCCCTATTCTAGGTTCGAGGCGGAGCCCGTCTTGTGCGGGTACTCATTGGCGACGGAGTGCAAGATGTTCATTCGGCGTTTCTCAGTGTTCGCAATTGCGCTCGGGATGTTTGCATCACCGGCGTGTTCTGCTGAGATCAAGATCGTCGGACTCGCCGGGATGACACCCTTGATGAAGGAATTAGGGCCGGTGTTCGAAGCGCAGTCTGGGCACAAGATCGTGCCTCGCTACGGTTCTGGGGACGAAGGCCGCCGTGTCATCGAAGCAGGGGACCCATTTGATATTGCGGTCTTGAATCCGCCGCTCATGCGAATGTTCGCAGAGCAGGGAAAGATAGCCAGCGGAACGGTTCGCGAGCTATTCCGGAATGGAACTGGTGTTGTCGTCCGTGCAGGAGCACGCAAGCCCGACGTTCTGACGCCGGATTCCTTCAAAGCCGCGATCTTAAATGCTCAATCCATTGCGTACAGTCCTGGCCGAGCAAGCGGCATTCACGTGGAGAAAGTGCTGACGCAATTGGGAATCGCGGACCAGGTGAAATCGAAAATCAAGCCTCAGCCGGTTCCCGATGTTGTCGCAAAGGCTGTCGCAAGCGGCGAGGCCGAGATGGGCTTCGCCGCAATGAACCTGCTTGTTGGCATTTCCGGCGCCGAAGTAGTTGGACCGTTCCCGAAAACGCTGCAGGAGTACATTGTATTCACTCTCGGTTTGAGCATCTCTGCTCAAGAACCGGAAGCCGCAACTGCTCTAATCAAATTTTTACAAAGTGAAGCAGCCCGCTCTGTGATGCGCCGGCAAGGCCTTCAACCGTATTGACGTAAGATAGTTCATCATCGTGGCGATTTATGAGTACACGGCCTAGCCAGCGACCTTCCGAAGAAACTCTTCAACCTTGCTGCGCAGATTGTCGGCGGCGACTTCAACGGCCTGCGAAGCGGTCAAGACCGTCTCTGCGGAACCACGCATGTTTGATGTCGCCTTGGATACCCGCAGCAACACGGACACCACTGATCTGGTGCCTGACGCAGCGCTCGTCACGTTCTCCGAAATTTCACTTGTCGCAGCACTTTGCTGCTCAACAGAATTCGCAATCCCGGCCGTATGTTGTTGAATTTCCTGCATGCGCTCGGCAATGTGCTTGATTGCTGTAACCGCACCCAGAGTAGAGGACTGAACTTCCATAATTTGCGCCGCAATTTCTTCTGTCGCCTTCGCGGTTTGAACGGCAAGCGTCTTGACCTCAGAGGCCACAACCGCAAAACCCCTTCCGGCCTCGCCCGCGCGCGCCGCCTCGATGGTTGCATTCAGAGCCAGCAGATTGGTTTGTCCTGCGATGCCTTGGATGAATTTGATGACATCGCCGATCTTTTGCGCCGCTCGAGCGAGCCCGGCAATGTCCTCATTTGTCGATTGCGCGTCGACAGCCGCGGTGCCTACCACGTTCCTTGCGTGTCCAAGTTGTCGACTGATCTCCGCGATCGATTTCGACATCTCATCCGTGGCACTCGCAGCACTCTCGACATTGTCGGACGCTTTGTTGGAGGTGCGAACCGCGCCCGCCGCATGCTGTGACGTTTCATTGCATGACACGGACAGTGCATTTGCCGTCGACCGCATCTCGGCAGCGCTATCGGCGACGGTTTTCAAAACAGCTTCGACGCTTTGACGAAATGAGCTTATAGCATCGTCGATGAAGGCTCGACGCTTTTCCTGCTCTGCATGAGAGGCGCTTTTCCTCTCGGCCAGACGTCGCTCCGTAATATCATCATGCGTCCCAACCCAATAGGCTCGCCCTGGGATCGGGCGGTTGATGACCGAAATTGCGCGTCCGTCTGATAATTCCGTTATGGAGCTTAGAACTTGTCCGTCGCGCATCGCAGCTATGAGATCATGGCAGTATCGCGTGGACTCGCAGTCCAAGCTTCCGGACTTTACCCGATAATTAATAATGTCCAAGAGGGTGCAGCCGGGCTGCACAACATCGGGCGGCACATTATACATTTTCCGATATTGATTATTGCAAATGACCAACCGCCCAGCCGCATCAAACATGACCACACCTTGCGTCATGTTGTTAAGCGCAGTGTCAAGCAGAACGGCCTTGTCTTCCATTCGGCGATCAGCGAATGCGCTGATTAGACTCATACCAAGTATCGCCATCGCGATACTTGCAACGGCTAGCAGGCTGCTGAAAAACTCGCTCGACGGCAAGACCTGATCGTGATTCCGTTGGATTGGACACGACGGGGTGA
>JAIESR010000117.1 GCA_019745775.1 Xanthobacteraceae bacterium
AGCTCCGGCGGCGCCCGCCGCCGCGACGGCGCGGCGGCGCGCCGTTGCCATCGCCGCGCTGGTGCTGCTGCCGGTCGGCGCCATGGCGCTTTATCTTGCGGTCGGCTCGCCCCTGCTGCCCGGACAGCCGCTGGCGGAGCGCGGTCCGGCGGAGCGGCAGACGATCGAACAGATGGTGGCGCAGGTCGAGGCGCATCTCGCCAAGAACCCGGACGAGGCCCGTGGCTGGGAGGTGGTCGCGCCGATCTATCTGCGCATGGGACGCTTCGAGGACGCGGTGAAGGCGCGCCGCCGCGTGCTTGAGCTCAACGGTCCGAGCGCCGACCGCCACGCCGGGCTCGGCGAGGCGCTGGCCGCGGCGGCAAACGGCGTCGTCACCGCGGAAGCGCTGGCGGCGTTCAAGGCCGCCGTCGCGCTCGACGGCGAGCATGTCATGGCGCAGTTCTTCCTCGGCCTCGCCGCCGAGCAGGACGGGCGCGTCAACGACGCCATTGCGATCTGGCGCGCGGTGCTCGCGGGCGCGCCGGCGGATTCGCGGCTGGCGCAATTCATCCGCGGCGAACTGATCCGCGTTGGTGGCGCTCCCAGCGGCGGACCGGGTGGCGCTCCCGAGCGCGGACCGAGCGAGGAGCAGGTCGCGGCGGCCCAGGATCTGCCGCCCGAGCAGCGCGTCGCCATGATCAAGGGCATGGTCGCGCAGCTGGCCGAGCGGCTCGGCAAGGACGGTTCCGACGTCGAAGGGTGGCTGCGGCTGGTGCGCTCCTATATGGTACTGGGCGAGCGCGAGCGGGCGCTCGCGGCCGCCGGCGACGCCCGCCGCGCGCTCGCGGGCGAGCCCGACAAGCTCAAGCGGATCGACGAGCTGGTCAAAGGACTTGGTCTCGACGGTTGACCCCGACACTTAAAGAAAGACGACGCCGGAACACGCCATGACCCGCAAGCAACGACGCCTTGTCCTGATCGGCTCGTCCCTGGCGGTGCTGGTGCTCGCGGTCGGTCTGATGCTCACCGCGTTCAGGGACTCGATCGTCTTCTTCAACTCGCCGACCGACGTGGTCGAGAAGCAGATCGCGCCCGGCGCGCGCATCCGCCTTGGCGGGCTGGTGAAGGAAGGCAGCATCAGGCGCAGCGACAACCTGCAGGTCCGCTTCGAAGTGACCGACGGCCGCAACACGATCCCGGTGGCGTATCAGGGCCTGCTGCCCGATCTGTTCCGGGAAGGGCAGGGCGTGGTGACCGAAGGCGCGCTCGATCAGGCCGGCCTGTTCAAGGCCGACAGCGTGCTCGCCAAGCACGACGAGAACTACATGCCGCGCGAGGTCGCCGACCGGCTCAAGCAGCAGGGCCACTGGAAGGACGATGCCGGCAAGAAGACCGGCACCGCCGGCAAAGGGGTGGTGCAGTGACACTGGAAGTGGATGTCTTGGTGGTGCCGCGCGCTCGGTGCCACCCTCTCCCCTTGAGGGAGAGGGTGGTCCTCGCGCAGCGAGGACCGGGTGAGGGGTGATGATCGCTCCGAACGTCAAGCGGCTACGAACCAATATGACGGACGCCGAGCAGAAGCTCTGGCGTGCGCGGCGGTCGCGCGGTACCGGCGCCAAGTTCGGGCGGCAAGTACCGCTTGGTCCTTTCATCGTTGATTTTGTCTGTTTTGAAGCGAAGCTTATCATTGAGGTCGATGGTGGGCAGCACGCGGACAGTCAGCGCGATGCCAAGCGTGACCGCTATTTCGTGGATCGCGGCTATCGCGTGCTGCGCTTCTGGAACAACGATGTCTTGAAGAATTTGGAAGGTGTGCTTATTCGCATCACCGAGTTTGCGGACCCCTCACCCGGCGCGCTGCGCGCGCCACCCTCTCCCAGTCGAAGTCGGATGTTTCCGACTTCGACCACTCTAATAAGTGCTGAACTCGGGTATACCCGAGTTCGGGTGGGAGAGGGTCAGACCGAGCCCGGTGCACGATCATGACTCCGGAAATCGGCCACTACGCGCTGGTGCTCGCCTTCGCGCTCGGCATTTTCCAGGGTTGCGTGCCGCTCTATGGCGCGCAGCGCAACGATCCGGTGCTGATGGCGACGGCCGTGCCGACCGCCGTGGCGCAGTTCGTGTTTATCGGCATCGCGTTCGCGGCGCTCACGCTCGCCTATGTCGGCTCCGACTTCTCCGTCGTCAACGTGTTCGAGAATTCGCATTCGCTGAAGCCCTTGATCTACAAGATCAGCGGCGTGTGGGGAAACCACGAAGGCTCGATGCTGTTGTGGGTGCTAATCCTCGCGCTGTTCGGCGCGCTGGTCGCGATCTTCGGCGGCAACCTGCCGCTGACGCTCAAGGCCAATGTGCTGTCGGTGCAGTCGTGGATCGCCGTCGCCTTTATCCTGTTCATCCTCGCGACCTCGAATCCGTTCCTGCGGCTCGTTCCCACGCCCGCGGAAGGCCGCGACCTCAATCCGCTGCTGCAGGACCCCGGCCTCGCGATCCATCCGCCGCTCCTGTACGTCGGCTATGTCGGGCTCTCGATCTCGTTCTCGTTCGCGATCGCGGCGCTGATCGAAGGACGCATCGACGCCGCCTGGGCGCGCTGGGTGCGGCCTTGGACGCTGCTCGCCTGGATCTTCCTGACGCTCGGGATCGCGATGGGCTCGTACTGGGCCTACTACACGCTCGGCTGGGGCGGCTGGTGGTTCTGGGACCCGGTCGAGAACGCCTCCTTCATGCCGTGGCTGATCGCGACCGCGCTGTTGCACTCCGCCGTCGTGATGGAGAAGCGCAACGCGCTCAAGATCTGGACCATCCTGCTCGCGATCCTGGCGTTCTCGCTGTCGCTGATCGGCACCTTCCTGGTGCGCTCCGGCGTTCTCACCTCGGTGCATGCCTTCGCCACCGATCCGACCCGCGGCGTCTTCATCCTGGCGCTGCTGATTGTCTTCATCGGCGGCGCGCTGGCGCTGTTCGCCTGGCGGGCGCCGCTGCTCAAGCAGGGTGGGCTGTTCGCGCCGGTGTCGCGCGAAGGCGCGCTGGTGCTCAACAACCTGTTCCTGGTCACCGCCTGCCTGACGGTGTTCGTCGGCACGCTCTATCCGTTGGCGCTCGAGGCGCTCACCGGCGAGAAGATCTCGGTCGGCGCACCGTTCTTCAACGCGACCTTCGGCCCGCTGTTCCTGATGCTGCTCTTGGCGGTGCCGTTCGGCCCGCTGCTGGCCTGGAAGCGCGGCGACCTGCCGGGCGTGGCGCAGCGGCTGATGGCCGCGGCCGGTGTCGCGCTGGTGGTGATGGTCGCGACCTATGCGATCGCCTGGGGCGGGCCGGTGCTCGCGCCTGTCATGATCGGCATCGCGGTGTTCGTGATCGCGGGCGCGCTCACCGATTTCGCCGAGCGTGCCGGCGTCGGCAGGGTGCCGCTTGGCACGTCCGTCCGGCGAGCCGCCGGCCTGCCGCGCTCGGCCTGGGGCACCATGCTTGCGCATCTCGGGCTCGGCCTGACGCTGATCGGCATCGTCGGCGAAACGCAATTCGGCTCCGAGCGCATCGCCGAGATGAAGCCCGGGCAGACGATGGCGATCGCCGGCTACGATTTCCACTTCGACGGCATCGCCGTTCGGCCCGGCCCGAACTATCGCGACCAGGTCGCGACCTTCACGGTCCGTCGCGGCGGCGACGTCATCGGCGTGATGGCGCCGTCGAAGCGCACATTCCCGGCGCGTTCGACCACACGCACCGAGGCGGCGCTGATGGCGCGCGGCTTCAGCCAGCTCTACCTCTCGCTCGGCGACGTTTCGGCGTCGGGCACGCTGGCCGTGCGCGTCTATCACAAGCCGCTGGTGCTGCTGATCTGGCTCGGCACCATCGTGATGGTGATCGGCGGGACGCTATCGCTGACCGACCGGCGGCTGCGCGTCGGCGCGCCGAAGCCGGCGCGGGGCAAGGCGGCGATGCAGCCGGCGGAGTAGGGCTCATGCGTTGGTTGCGGCTCGTTGCAATTCTGCTCGTGCTCGGCCCGGCGTCGCAGGCGCCGGCGGTGCAGCCCGACGAGATTCTGAAGGACCCGGCGCAGGAGGCGCGCGCCCGCGAGCTGTCGAAGCAGCTGCGCTGCATGGTGTGTCAGAATCAATCGATCGACGATTCCGACGCGCCGCTCGCCCGTGATTTGCGAATTCTCGTGCGAGAGAGATTGCAGGCCGGCGACAGCAACAGCCAGGTGCTCGACTTCCTGGTGCAGCGCTACGGCGAGTTCGTGCTGCTGCGCCCACGCCTGCATTGGCGTACCGCGCTGCTGTGGCTGGCGCCGCCGGTGCTGCTGATCGGCGGGGGGCTCATTCTGTTGATGCTGGCGCGCCGCCGCCGCGGGGCAGGCCCCGTCGACGCAGCATTGCCCCAGGGGGGTGCGCTGACGCCGGACGAGGAACGGCGCCTGGCCGGGCTGATGAAGCCCGAGGATCGCTGAAAATCCTGAATTGTCGGCTCCAAATCGTTGATCTGGATCGATAATCAAGAAAGACGCGACCTTACCAAGTTTTAATCCCACCGACAGGCCCCTGTAAGGGTCGCCCCCCCATCTTCGCGTCCGGACGACACAACAAAACGAGCTCGGCCCGGGCGGGACGAGCGTCCGACAGATGGAGATCAACCTCATGACAGATAATCTCACCAGCAAGCCGCGCGGCATACTCTCTGCCCGCCGGTTTGCGCTTCTCGCTACCGCGGTCGCCGGGCTCGGCGCCACCGCCGTGTTCTTTGCGCCGGACGTTTCGGTGCGTTCGAATTTCCCGCCGGCCGCGCAGGCCCAGAACTTGTCGCAGCAGGCGCAAACCGCGCAGCGCCCGGTCGGCTTCGCCGATATCGTGGAGCGCGTGAAGCCCGCCGTGATTTCGGTTCGCGTGCGCGTCGACGCGCCGCGCCTGAGCATGCAGAGCGCGCCGTTCCAGCAAGGCTCGCCGATGGATCGCTTCTTCCGCCGCTTCGGCGAGGGCGACGAGTTCGGTATGTCCCCGGACGGACGCGCCCAGCCGGACGGTCGTGCGCAGCCCGAACAACGCGGCCAGCGCGCCGTGCCGGTTCCTCCCGGCGGACGTAACACCACCGGCCAGGGCTCGGGATTCTTCATCAGCGCGGATGGTTATGCCGTGACCAATAATCACGTCGTCGATCGCGCGAACAACGTCCAGGTGATCGCCGACGACGGCAAGGTCTACGACGCCCGGGTGATCGGCACCGACCCGCGCACCGACCTCGCGCTCGTCAAGGTCGACGGGCGCACCGACTTCCCGTTCGTCACGCTCGCGGAAGCCCCGCCGCGCGTCGGCGACTGGGTCCTCGCCGTCGGCAATCCGTTCGGCCTCGGCGGAACGGTGACCGCTGGCATCGTCTCGGCCAACGGCCGAGACATCGGCGCTGGCCCTTATGACGACTTCATCCAGATCGACGCACCGGTCAACCGCGGCAACTCCGGCGGTCCGACCTTCGACGTCAACGGCAACGTCATCGGTGTGAACACCGCGATCTTCTCGCCGTCGGGCGGCAATGTCGGCATCGCCTTCGCCATTCCGGCGAGCACGGTCCGCTCGGTCGTCGCGCAGCTGCGCGACCGTGGCTCCGTGACACGCGGATGGATCGGCGTGCAGATCCAGCCGGTCACGGCCGAAATCGCCGACAGCCTGAACCTGAAGTCCACACAGGGCGCACTCGTCTCCGAGCCGCAGGCCGGCAGCCCGGCGGTGACCGCCGGCATCCGTGCCGGCGACATCATCACCCACGTCAACGGCACTCCGGTCCGGGATGCCCGCGAGCTGGCGCGCACCATCGGCGCGATGCCGCCGAATACCAGCGTGCGTCTGACGGTGCTGCGTAACGGCGCCGAGCAGCAGATGACGCTTACCCTCGGCGAACTGCCGAACCAGCGCGAAGCCCGCGCCACGCCTGAGCCCCGCAAGGAGAATCAGGGAACCGAAGTTCCGCGTCTCGGGCTGACGCTGGCGCCGGCGGACGGCGGCGGTGAAGGCGTCGCGGTCACCAATGTCGAGCAGGGCAGCATCGCCGCCGAGCACGGTTTCCGGCAGGGCGACGTGATCCTGAGCATTGCCAACAAGCCGGTCAAATCGCCGGCGGAAGTCCGCGACATGTTTGCCGATGCACAGAAAGGCGGCGCGCGTAACGTCTTGGTGCGGGTCAAGAGCGGCGACAGCATCCGGTTCGTCGCGGTGCGTCTCAGCCGCGCCTAGTTCGAATGGGACGTTCCGCCGGCATCCGTCGCCCCCGCCGGTGGCACGAACCAGGGGGACGGGCGCGTCAGTTGCCCGTCCCCAGCTCTAGCCAATTTCGGTCAGGTTTCCGTCGCCCCCACCGGGCCGGAATTGGTCGAGGGGCGGTGGGTTCATCCCGCCGCCCCTCGCTCTCAACAGGACGCAGGAACTTGCAACGGGGCACTATTTAGGTACGGTCGCCATGACGATTGCAATGCAGAGTGTTCGCGCGCCCAAGCGGCATGAGCCGCATGAGAAGGGCCAGGACAGAGAAGCTCCGATGCGCCTCCTGATCATCGAAGACGACCGCGACGCGGCCGACTACCTGGTCAAGGCCTTTCGCGAGGTCGGCCATGTCGCCGAGCTCGCGACCGATGGCGAGGAAGGTCTCGCGCATGCGCTCGACGGCCAGTACGACGTGCTCATCGTCGACCGCATGCTGCCCAAGCTCGACGGCTTGAGCGTAATTGGAACACTGCGTGCCAAAGGCAACGACACGCCGGCGCTGATCCTGTCGGCGCTCGCGCAGGTCGACGACCGCGTGAAGGGCCTGCGCGCCGGCGGCGACGACTACCTGCCGAAGCCTTATTCGTTCTCCGAGCTTTTGGCGCGCATCGAAGTGCTGGCGCGCCGCCGCGGCGGCCGCGAGGAGATGATCTACCGGGTCGCCGACCTCGAACTCGACCGGCTGTCGCACCAGGTCAAGCGCGCCAACGAAGAGATCATCCTGCAGCCGCGCGAATTCCGCCTGCTCGAATACCTCATGAAGCACGCGGGGCAGGTGGTGACGCGCACCATGCTGCTCGAGAACGTTTGGGACTATCACTTCGATCCGCAGACCAACGTGATCGACGTTCACATTTCGCGGCTGCGCTCAAAGATCGATAAAGGCTTTTCGCAGCAATTGCTGCACACGGTGCGCGGTGCGGGCTATATGATCCGCGACGGCAGGTAACTCACGCGCGGGCGCGCGAATCTGCCATTCTGCCGTCGTGTCGAAGGTTAACGCATGACGGCGCTGGGCAAGCTCTTCCGGACGACCACCTTCAAGTTGACGCTCGTCTACTTGACGGTGTTCGCGGTGTTTGCGGCCTTCCTGCTCGCCTATTTCGCCTGGAACACGCGCCGGCTGGTGACCCAGCAGATCGTCGCCACCGTCGACGCCGAGATCGCAGGCCTCTCCGACCTCTATCAGCAGGGCGGCATCCGCCGGCTGATCTTCGCGATCGACGATCGCGGCGGCCGGCCGGGCTCGAGCCTTTATCTCCTCACCACCGCCGCGGGCGAGGGCGTCACCGGCAATATCGGTTCGCTCACCACCGGCGTGCTCGACAAGTCAGGCTGGACCGAGACCGCCTATCGCCGCATCGACGATTCCGACACCGCCGCCGAGCACCAGGCGCTGGTGCGGGTGCTGCAGCTCCCCGGCGGATTCCGCCTGCTGGTCGGGCGCGACCTGCAGGAGCGGGAACGGCTGCGCGACATCATCATCAGCGCCGGGCGCTGGTCGATCGCGCTCGTCGTCGTGCTCGGCATCGCCGGCGGGTTGTTCGTCACGCGCCGCGTGCTCAAGCGCGTCGACGCCATGACCGGCACCACGCAACGGATCATGAGCGGCGACCTGTCGGGGCGGCTGCCGATCGCAGGCAGTAATGACGAGCTCGACCGGCTCGCCGGCAACCTCAACGCCATGCTCGAGCGCATCGAGGCGCTGATGCACGGCCTCAAGGAGGTCACCGACAATATCGCGCACGATCTTAAGACGCCGCTGACGCGGCTGCGCAACCGCGCCGAGGAGGCGCTGCGCACCGCCGAGGACGAATCGCAGTACCGCGCCGCGCTCGAACGCACCATCGACGAGTCGGACGCGCTGATCCGGACGTTCAACGCGCTGTTGATGATCGCGCGGGCGGAGTCCGGCCAGGCGCGCGACGGCATGACGACGTTCGACGCCTCCGAGATCGCCCACGGCATCGGCGATCTCTACGAGCCGCTCGCCGACGACAGGGGGCTCACCTTGCGGGTGGAGGCGCCGGACGCGGCGCCGATGCACGGCAACCGCGAGCTGATCAGCCAGGCGCTCGCCAACCTGGTCGACAACGCCATCAAATACGCCGCGCCCACCCACGCGACGCTGGCGCCGGAATCGCCGGGCGTGAACGGCGCGCAACCCGAGATCGTGGTGACGGCGGTCGCCGGCGATGGCGACCGCATTCTGCTGACCGTCGCCGACACCGGCCCGGGCATTCCCGCCGACGACCGCGCGCGCGCGGTCGAACGCTTCGTGCGGCTGGAGCAGAGCCGCTCGCAGCCCGGCTCGGGCCTGGGGCTCAGCCTCGCCAACGCGGTGGCGAGGTTGCATGGCGGCGAGTTGCGCCTCGAGGACAATGGGCCCGGCCTGCGCACGGTGCTGGCGCTGCCGCGCGGCGTCGCTGCGGTTCCGGCGCCGCAACAGCCGACGGGCCGCGAGGGGGTTCCGGCGGCCTCTTCCTGAAGCTTGCGGTTTCGGCCTCGCGGTGACTAACTCGCGGAGATGGCGGCATTTGAAAAGACAACGGATGAACCCGGCGCGCTCGCGGCGCGCGTCGCAGGCGCGCCGCAGCTTTCCGCACCGGATACCGCGCAGCAACGTGTTGATCGCTGGCTGGGCGAACTGGGTAACGATCCTGCGGTTGCCACGCTGCAACGCCTGTTCGCCGCGCATCCGCCGGCGCGGGCGCTGATCCTCGGGCTCGCCGACGGCTCGCCGCATCTGTGGGACCTCGCCGCTGCCGATCCGGCGCGGCTGGTGCGGGTGCTCGAGACCGATCCCGACACGCGCTTCGACACCATCATCGCCGACGCCGTTGCGGCCATCGCCGCGTCCCGCGACGAAGCCACCGTGATGGCGCGCCTGCGCCGCATGAAGGCGGAAGCGTCGCTCACAATTGCGCTCGCCGACATCGGCGGCGTCTGGCCGGTGACGCGCGTCGTCGCTGCGCTCACGGAACTCGCCGATGCCGCGGTCGGCGCGGCCGTGCATCATCTGCTCGGCCAGGCGACGCGCGAAGGGAAGCTGCGCCCGGCAAACCCCGCCGAGCCCGAGGCCGGCAGCGGCTACATCGTGCTGGCCATGGGCAAGATGGGGGCGGGCGAGCTCAACTATTCGAGCGACATCGACCTGATCGTCTTCTACGACGCCCGCGCGGGCGCGCTGGCGCCCGGCTCCGAACCGGCGCCGTTCTACGTGCGCATCACCCGCGGCCTGGTGAAACTCCTCCAGGAGCGCACCGCCGACGGCTACGTATTCCGCACGGACCTGCGGCTGCGCCCTGATCCGGGCTCGACCCAGATTGCGGTGTCGACCGCGGCGGCGCTCGACTACTACGAGAGCATCGGCCGTAATTGGGAGCGCGCCGCCATGATCAAGGCGCGCGCCTGCGCCGGCGATATCGCCGCCGGCGAGAACCTCCTGCGGGACCTCTCGCCATTCATCTGGCGGAAGTATCTCGACTTCGCGGCGGTGGCCGACATCCACAGCATGAAACGGCAGATCCACGCTTATCGCGGTCACGGAGAAATTGCCGTCGAAGGACACAACGTAAAGCTCGGACGCGGCGGCATCCGCGAGATCGAGTTCTTCGTGCAGACCCAGCAGCTCATCGCCGGCGGGCGCCATCCGGAGCTGCGCGGCCGCGAGACGCTCAAGATGCTCGACGTGCTGGCCGAAGGCGAATGGATCAGCACCGATGCGCGCGACGAGCTCGGCGCCGCCTATCGCTTCCTGCGCGCGCTCGAACACCGGCTGCAGATGGTCGCCGACGAGCAGACGCATACATTGCCGGGGGACCGCGAGGGCCTCGAACGCTTCGCCCGTTTCTTCGGCTTTGCCGACCGCGACGGTTTCGCCGAGACGCTGCTCGGCCATCTGCGCAACGTGCAGCGGCAATACGCGACGTTGTTCGAAAGCGCGCCGGCAGCGGAGGCGAGGGCGCGCGCGCTGGCGTTCCCGGCCGATGCCGACGATCGCGAGACGCTGGATAAGCTCACCGGCATGGGCTTCAAGCAGCCGCTCGAAGCCTCGGCGCGGGTGCGGCAATGGCTTTCCGGCGCCTATCGCTCGCTGCGCGGCGAGCATTCACGGGAGCAGCTCGCCGAGTTGGTGCCGCTGCTGCTCACGCATTTTGCACGGTCTTCAAATCCGGACGCGGCGCTGCTCGCGTTCGACCGTTTCCTGGCGGGGCTGCACGGCGCCGGGCGGCTGTTCTCGCTGCTGCGGCAGAACCCCGACCTGATCGCCCTGATCGCGATGGTGCTCGGCACGGCGCCGCGGCTCGCCGACAGCCTCGCGCAGTTCCCCGACGTCATCGACGCGGTGGTTGACCCGAGCTTCTTCGGCGCGCTGCCGGAGGAGGCCGAGCTCACGGCGGCGCTCAAGCGTTCGGTAAGCCAATCAGGCAGCTACGAGGACTTCCTCGATCGCATCCGCATCTTCGCGCAGGAGCAGATGTTCCTGATCGGCACGCGCATCCTCTCCGGCACCGTGTCGGCGGAGCAGGCGGGCGAGGCGTTCGCGCGGCTCGCCGACATGCTGGTCCGTTCGCTGCATCGCGCGGTCGAGGACGAGTTCACCAAGCTGCACGGCCGCATCGCCGCCCAGGAGGTCGCGATCCTCGCGCTCGGCAAGCTCGGCGGCCGCGAGATGACGGCGACCTCCGACCTCGACCTGATCGTGATCTACGATTTCGACACCGAGCACCCGGAATCCGACGGCCCGCGCCCGCTCTACGGCGCGCAGTATTTCACCCGGCTGGTGCAGCGGCTGATCAGCGCGCTCACCGCGCCGACCAATTATGGCGTGCTCTACCAGGTCGACATGCGGCTGCGGCCGTCGGGTCGCGCCGGGCCGGTGGCGACGCGCATCGACAGCTTCGCGGGCTACCAGGAGACCGAAGCCTGGACCTGGGAGCACATGGCGCTGACGCGCGCCCGCGTGGTGTCGGCGTCGCCCGCGTTCCGCGCCCGGATCGAGGCGGCGATCGCCTCGGTGCTTGGCACCGCGCGCAATGCCGAACTGATCGCCGGCGACGTCACCGAGATGCGGCAGGCGATCGCGCGCGAGAAGGGCGAGGACGACCGCTGGAACCTCAAGCACGCCGCCGGCGGCCTGGTCGACATCGAGTTCATCGCCCAATACCTTCAGCTCGTGCATGGCGCCGCCACGCCGGAGCTCCTCGACACCTCGACCATCCGCGTGCTGGACAAGGCGTGGCGGCTCGGCCTCTTGCCGACCGAGCACGCCGAGGTGCTGCGGCCGGCGGTGCGGCTCTATCACAACCTGACGCAGATCCTGCGGCTCTGCCTGCCCGGCGACTTCGACGCCAAGACCGCGGCGCCGGGGCTTTCCGCCCTCTTGGCACGCGCGGCCGACGTCCCCGATTTCGCCACGCTCGAAGCCTTCATCGCAGAGACGGAAACCAAGGTGCGCAGGAGCTTCGAGCGCATCCTTGAGGCGTCGGTTTGAGCCGTTGGTGACTTACTTCAGCTCAAATTCCACCAGGTTGATGGCGGTCGTGCCACTGTTGCGGATCGCGCGTGTCGCGCCGGGCTCCTGCCAGTAGAAATCGCCGGAGCGCAGCGCCAGCGGACGGTCCATCTCGCCCGCGATGAGAGTGCGCCCGCCCCGGAGCTTGCGCAAGCATGCGGCGCTACGACCCGGCGGCGGCCGTACCAATAGCAATCGCGAATAAGATACTTTCACCGTCAGCCCGGCTGTTGCGACACCGGGGCCGTGCATCCTTGGAGGCCCTCGCGGAGTTTATCGTCGGGCCGCGCTTCGCGCGGACCCGGCGGCGAGGGCACCCCAGGATGACGGGGTGATGTTAGTGCTCGGATCAAAAGGTACATCCATGCGCCTTGTCCGCCGCCAGTTCCTGCAGGCCGCCGCCGGTGCGGCGTTGTCGGCGCCGTTCGCCGCTGCGGCGTCGGCACAGGCCTATCCCAGCCGCCCGGTGCGCATGATCGTGCCGGTCGGCGCCGGCGGAGCGAACGACACCGCGACGCGGCTCGTGGCGCAGAAGCTGTCAGAGAGCCTGAGGCAACCGTTCTACGTGGAGAACATCGTCGGCGCCGGCGGCAATATCGGCATGGCGCAGGCGATGAAGGCCGCGCCCGACGGCTACACGATGCTCTCGGTCGCGCCGAGCTTCGTGATCAACCCGACACTCAATCCGAAGACGCCGTTCGATCCGCTCAAGGATTTCGCGCCGGTGACGCTGATGGGTGCGACGCCGACGGTGGTCGTCGCCCACGAGTCGGTCGGCGCGCGCACGATCAAGGAGCTGATCGCGCTGCTCAAGGCCAATCCCGGCAAGTTGAGCTATTCCTCGGCCGGCACCGGCACGCCGGCGCATCTCGCCGGCGAGCTGTTCAAGGCCGCCTACGGCGTCGACATCATCCACGTGCCGTTCACCGGCGGCGGGCCGGCGATGAATTCCACCGTCGGCGGCCATACGCCGATCAGTTTCCCGGCGCTGTCCACCGCGGCGCCGAGCATCCTCGGCGGCAAGGTGCGCGGGCTCGCGGTGATGAGCCCGAAGCGCTCGTCGACGCTGCCGGACGTTCCGACCATGGTCGAATCCGGCCTCGGCGATCAGCAGGCCGACGTGTTCGTCGGCATCCTCATGCCCGCAGGGGCGCCGCGCCCGGTGATCGACCTGATCCACGAGGAGATCGTGAAGGCGCTGGCGCTACCCGACGTGAAAGAGAAGCTCGCGACGCTCGGCTTCGATCCGATCGGCAATTCCCCCGACGCGTTCGGCGCCTGGATCAAGGCGGAAGTCGCCAAGTGGGCGAAGGTCATGCGCGACGCCAACATCAAGCTGCCGTAGCGCGCCCCGCCCACCCGCTGATCGCGATTATGCTCATTGATAGGCCGCAACCGGGCGCAACGGCCGCGTGATGCCGTTGGCGTCGGAGTTGATGCTGGCGGCCTCCGCCGCGGCCATTTCCAGCATATAGGCGGCCATATCGAGGCCGTGCTCGTGGGCGATTTGGGCAAGCTCGGCGGACAGGTCCGCGACGTAGCTGGCGACCGCCTGGCGTTCTCGACTCATGACAATCCCTCCCGAGGATGTGGCGACGGGATCACGATAGAATCGGCTCGAGAGGCGCCTGTGTGAGCTACTTCACACAGGCAGAAATTTAAGCTTTGGCGCTGCGGGCCGCGACCGGGGAGAGGGGGATCGCCCGGGCGTCCTGGGCGTCGATCGCGACCTCGGCGCTGTCGTGCCGGGTGTGCCAGGCCTCGATCGGCAGCCGCAGCAGCACCAGCGTGCCGCGGCCGGGGGTGGAGCGGATGCGCAGCGTGCCGCCATGCAGCTCGGTGAGCGAGCGTGCAATGGCAAGGCCGAGGCCCGAGCCCTGGTGGCTCTTGGTGAGCTGGCTCTCGACCTGCTCGAACGGACGTCCGAGCTTGGCGAGCGCGGCGCGCGGAATGCCGATGCCGGTGTCGACGATGGCGATGCGGACGAAATTCGCCGACGTGCGGGCGCGGACGGTGATGCGGCCGCCCTCGGGCGTGAACTTGACCGCATTGGAGAGCAGGTTGAGCACGATCTGCTTGAGCAGGCGCTGGTCCGCGCGCACGCGGATGCCCTTCTCGATGTCGGCGGCGATCTCGATCTGCTTGTCGTCGGCGCGCGCCGACACCACGCGCATCGTGTCGTTGAGGAAGCGGCCAAGCCGGACCTGCTCGAAGTCGAGGCGGATGCGGCCGGCCTCGATCTTCGACATGTCGAGGATGTCGTTGATGACGTCGAGCAGGTATTGACCGCTCTGGTGGATGTCCTTGCAGTAGTCGCGGTACTTGTCGCCGCCGATCGGGCCGAACATCTCCGACTTCATGATCTCGGAGAAGCCGATGATGGCGTTGAGCGGCGTGCGCAGCTCGTGGCTCATATTGGCGAGGAAGCTCGACTTCGCGTGGTTGGCCTCTTCGGCGCGGGTCTTCTCGTCGGAATACTTCTCCGCCAGGTCGGCGAGCTCCTCGGCCTGATGCTCGAGCGTGCGCTGCGAGGCGCGCAGGTCGGCGATCGTCTTGATGAGCCGCTGCTCCGAATTCACCAGCTTCTCTTCGTGCCGCTTGATGGTGGTGATGTCGGTGCCGACCGACACGTAGCCACCGTCCTTGGTGCGGCGCTCGCTGATGTGCAGCCAGCGGCCGTCCTCGAGCTGCGCTTCGAAGGTGCGGGCGCCGGGGATCAACTCGTCGTTGATCACGCGGGTGCGCACGACCGGCTTGCGCCCGGCGGCAACGACCGTGTCATAAGGCGTGCCGGCCCGGACCGCTTCGTCCGGGAGGTTGTGCAGCGCCAGGAAGTTGGAGTTGCAGAGCACCATGCGGTTGTTCGCATCCCACAGCACGAACGCTTCCGGGATGGTCTCGATCGCGTCGCGCAGCCGCAGGTCGGCCTCGGCGGTCTTCTCCGCCAGCGTCTTCTGTTCCGTGATGTCGACGGCGATGCCGATCAGGTGCGGGGAGACATCGCCCGGCTGCCGCACCAGCTCGCAGCGCGCCCGCAGCCAGACCCAGTTGCCGTTGGCGTGGCGCATGCGGAAGGCGTGGTCGATCGACGAGGTCTTGGCTTCGGCGAGCTGCGCGGCGAGCTCATAGAGATGCAGGTCCTCGGGATGGACCAGCGCGTTGACCTCGCCGAAGCTCAGGAGCTCGTCCTTCGGCTTGAGCCCGAGGATCGCAAACATCGAATGCGACCAGAAGATGCGGCCGCGGCCGAGCTCCCAGTCCCACAGCCCGCAGCGGCCGCGGTTGAGCGCGGTGTCGATACGGCTGCGCACGGTGTCATAGATGACGTCGGCTTCGCGGGCGCGCGTGGCCTGCCAGTGGAAGGCGAAGCCGAGGATCAGCACCACGAAGCCGGTGGTGGCCGAGAGCGTGACGGTGAGCGCGGTATCCGAGCGCCAGGACGCCAAGGCGTCGGCGCGCTTGTGCAGGACCGTGACTTGGCCTTGCCCGGACGCCAGCCAATGCACCGTCGCGTAAGCCGGCGTGCTGTCGGCGAGGGCGATCTCCAGCACGCCGGCCACGGCCCCCAGGGTATCGAGCGGTTGTGATGCCCCCAGCACGTCGGTGAGGCGGCGGCCGAGCGCGGCCTTGTCGGGCTGCGGCACCGCCGTGGTCATGCCGTCGCCGGTGAGGACGCCGACCCGCACCGCCGCGACGATGATGCCGTCCGCATTGGAGAGGAGGATCTGCCGGCCGGGCACCAGCGCCCAGGACGGAATGATCTGCTCCAGCTCGATCTGCTTGCGACCTTCCGCCGCCCGCGAGCGGGCAAAGCGGTCGGCGAGGAATTCCGCGGTGCCGGTCATGCCGCGCACGACTTCGCCGATCGCCTGACGGCGATGGTCGAAGACCTGCACGAACGCGCCGATGCAGATCGTCACCAGGAATGCGATGATGAGGGCCGGTACCGCGCGTCGCAGCGCCGGCTCCGCCGTCAACAGGCGACGATAAGCCGGCTTGGCGATCGATTGCGCCAGCCCCTTGATTGAATCACTACTGACAGACGCGCTCGCCGTCTCGACGCGCGCCATGCGTGGCCCCCGTTCGATCCATCCAGATCAACTTTTTCGGAAGGATGTGCCGCATCTCCCCGAATCACTTTGCATTGGAGTCGAGATGCAAGAATTTGTCGAGAGTCATTAATGAATTTTTAAGAACCCACACTTTTTTCGCAAGCGTCTGAGACTCAAGGCTGATTCCGCGAATCGATAAGGCGGCCGTGCCCGTGCGTCCGGCCTAAGTCCTAGGAAAAACAATCAGTTGTCGGCCAGCGCCCGCGTGACGATGTCGCCGACGTCGCGCGACAGCGAGGGCTGCGCGGCGACCTTGCGCAACGCCTTCTCCGCGTGCGCACGCCGCCCGCTTTCGAGCACGCGCCAGCTCTTCATCGCGGTCAGCAGGCGCGCGGCGACCTGCGGGTTCTTTTTGTCGAGCGCGAGCACGGTGTCGGTGAGGAGGTCGTAGCCGAGGCCGTCGGCGCGGTTGAGCTGCGTCTGGTTCGACATCGCGAACGCGCCGAACAGCGCACGCACCCGGTTGGGGTTACTCATCGAGAACGCCGGGTGCGCCGTCAGCGCCATCACGCGCGCCGGCGTCGCCGGCTCCGGAATCGACGCCTGGAGCGCCAGCCACTTGTCGACCACCAGCGCGTTGTCCTCGTGGCGCTCGTAGAGATCGTCGAGCGCCTCGGTGCGCTCTGGGACGTCGCGCTGCGACAACGCGGTGAGCGCGGCCATCCGATCGGTCATGTTGTCGGCGTCGCGGTATTGCTTGGCGGCCAGCGCGATCGCACCGCGGGCTCGCGCGGCCACCATCAGGTCGAGGCAGGTGTTGCGCAACGCGCGGCGCCCGGCGCCGATCGAATCCGGCCGGTAGGGGCTGGTGTCGGTGAGGGTGCGATAATTGTCGTGCAGCGCCGTGGCGAGGTGCTGGCCTACGGCGTCGCGCAACGCGCTGCGCGCGGTAAAGATCGCGTCGGGATCGACGTCGTGGGCAATTTCGCGCGCAATGTCGGCCTCGCTCGGCAACGTCAGGGCGAGCGAGACAAAGGCGGGCTCGAGCGAACGATCGGCGAGGATCGTTGCCAGCGCCTCGAGCAATCCGTCGTCGCCGCGGGTGGCGCCGCCGGAACGGATCGCGGCGACGTTGTCGACCAGGAGGCGCGTCGCCAGCGACTGCACCGCCTGCCAGCGATTGAACGGATCGCTGTCGCGCGCCGCGAGGAAGCGCAGATCGTCGCCGGACTGGTTGGCGACGATGCGCACCGGCGCCGAGAAATTGCGGTTGAGCGACATCACCGGCGGCTCCGCGATGTCCTCGAAAACAAAAACCTCCGAGGATTTCCGCAGCGGAAGGATACCGCGCTCGACGCGTTCGCCGTCGGCGCGCTTGAGCGTCAGGCCGCCGCCGTCGCGGTCGAGCAGACCGACGGCGAGCGGAATCAGCATCGGCTCCTTGGTAGGCTGGCCGGGTGTGGGCGGCACCCGCTGCGCGACTTCCATCCGGAACGTCTTGGTACGCGCATCGTGGCTGCCGGACACCACCACCTCGGGCGTGCCGGCCTGCGCGTACCACAGCATAAGCTGCGAGAGGTCGACGGCGTTGGCGTCGGCGAAGCACTGCACGAACTGCTCGACGGTCGCCGCCTCGCCGTCGTGGCGTTCGAAATAGAGGTCCATGCCCTTGCGGAAGCCTTGCACGCCGAGCAAGGTCTGGATCATGCGCACGACCTCGGCGCCCTTCTCGTAGACCGTCGCCGTGTAGAAGTTGTTGATCTCGCGATAGACGCTCGGCCGCACCGGGTGGGCGAGGGGGCCGGCGTCCTCGACGAACTGCATGGCACGCAGGCCGCGTACATTGCGGATGCGCTCGACCACGCGCGAATTCTGGTCGGCGCGGAATTCCTGATCGCGGAAAACGGTGAGGCCTTCCTTCAAGCAAAGCTGGAACCAGTCGCGGCAAGTGATGCGATTGCCGGTCCAATTATGGAAGTATTCATGCGCGATCACCGCCTCGATGCCCATGTAGTCGGAATCCGTCGCGGTGTCGGTCGAGGCCAGGACGTATTTGTCGTTGAAGACGTTGAGGCCTTTGTTCTCCATCGCGCCCATGTTGAAGGTCGAGACCGCGACGATCATGAAGATGTCGAGATCGTATTCGCGGCCGAAGCGCTCCTCGTCCCAGCGCATCGAGCGCTTGAGCGCGCCCATGGCGTAGGCGCTGCGCGCCTCGTTGCCGGGCTCGACATAGATGCGCAGCACCACGTCGCGTCCCGACATGGTGCGGAACGTGTCCTCGATATGCGCGAGATCGCCGCCGACCAGCGCGAACAGATAGGCGGGCTTCGGGAACGGATCGTGCCACACCGCGAAATGCCGCTTGCCGCCCGCGACGTCGCCCGATGCCGTGAGATTGCCGTTGCCGAGCAGCACCGGGCACTCGGCCTTGTCGGCCTCGATGCGGGTGGTGAACACCGCCATCACATCGGGACGATCGGGGTAATAAGTGATGCGGCGGAAGCCGTCGGCTTCGCATTGCGTGCAATAGGTGGTGCCCGAGCGATAGAGACCCATGAGTTGGGTGTTGGCGGACGGATCGACGACGGTCTCGATCTCGAGCGTGAACGGCTGCCGCGGCGGCTGTGCGATCGTGAGGCTGTCGGGCGCGACGGCAAAGCTGCCGGCCGGGAGCGCCCGGCCGTCGAGTTTCAACGAGACGAGCTTGAGACCGTCGCCGTCGAGCACCAGCGGGGCCGCTGCCGTGGCCTTGGGATTCGGCTTGAGCCGCAGCGCCGCGCGCACCCGCGTTGCCGTGGGTTGAAGCGACACATCGAGATCGACAGTCTCCACCAGCCAGTCGGGCGGGCGATAATCTTCAAGCCGGATCGGAACGGACTGCTCGGTGCGCATCGCTTTGGAGGGTTCTCAGAGCTTTGGAGGGTTCTCAGTCGGGAGGTAAAGCGGAAGACGGATGTCCTCTTTAACACATCCGGCGAGGACCGCTCCGCACCTGGATGGGGCGTGGCGCGCTTCTGTGCGGAAACGCCGCCCGCCCACGGCCTGCCAAGTGCCCGGTCAAATGCGGCAATTCGGTGTGTTCCCACGCCCGGTTCGATGCTCTAGTCTCGCGCGCATTCAAAGTGCTTCCTGGAGGACGACTATGATCAGCACCCGTGCCATCGGACTGGGCCTCGCGGCCCTGTTGGCTGCGAGCGGCCACGCGTTCGCACAAAGCTACCCCAGCCAGACGGTGCGGATTGTGGTGCCGTTCTCCGCCGGCAGCATCACCGACGGGCTGGCGCGCATGCTGGCCGACAAGCTTTCCACCATGTGGAAGCAGCAGGTGATCGTTGAAAACCGTCCCGGTCTGCCGGGTACCGCCACCGTGGCGACCAGCAAGCCGGACGGCCATACCTTGATGCTGACCTCGAACGGGCACACCATCGCGCGCGCAATCAACAAGACGGTGCCGTTCGATCCGGTGAAGGATTTCGCCGGTATCACCGTGGTCGCGTCGGCTCCGCTTGCGATCATTGTGCCACCCGACTCGCCGGCCAAGACGCTCAAGGAGTTGCTCGCACAGGCGGCGCAGAACCCCGGCAAGCTCAATTTCGGTTCGGCCGGCGTTGCCAGCACCACCTTCCTGGCCACCGAGGTGATGCGCCAGGAAGCAAAGCTCGACATGGTGCATGTCCCGTTCAAGGGCGTGCCGGAGGCGGTCACCGCGGTGCTGCGCGGCGACGTTCAGATGTATTTTTCGCCGATCCCTTCGGCGGTGTCGCTCGGCAGCGTGGGCAAGCTGCGTGTGCTCGCCGTCAATACCGCCAAGCGCGTTTCGCAGCTGCCGGACGTGCCGACAGTCGCGGAGGCGGCGCTGCCGAATTATCGCTACGAAGCCTGGTTCGGCGTGATGGCTCCTGCCGGGACGCCAGCGGCCATTCGCGACAAGGTCGCGCAGGACATCGCGGCGGTGCTGAAGATGCCAGAGGTGATCGACCAGATGCAAAAGGTCGGCAACATCCCCATGCCCACTACGCCCGCGGAATTCGATAAGATCATCAGCGACGACACCGCCCGGTACGGCAAGGTGATGGCGGACGCCGGCATCGCGCCACAATAGTCAAGACAACAGGAGGTCGCGTGATGAACCTTCGCATCGCATGCGCCGCGGTGGCGCTGGCTGCAATGGCACAGCCGGCCTCGGCGCAGCAGTATCCGTCGCAGCAGGTCAGAATCGTGGTGCCGTTCTCGGCCGGCAGCAACACCGATGCGCAGGCGCGGATCCTCGCGGACAAGCTTTCGCAGATGTGGAAGCAGCAGGTCATCGTCGAGAACCGGCCTGGCATCGCGGGCACTGCGAGCGTCGCGAAGTCGCCTGCTGACGGCTACACCCTGATGCTCACGTCGAGCGGCCACCCGGTCGCCAATGTCATCAGCCCGGCGGCGCCGTTCGATCCGGTCAAGGACTTCGCCGGGGTGACGCAGGTTTCGGTGGTGTCGGCGTCGTTCATGGTGCCGCCCGAGTTGCCGGCGAACAATCTCAAGGAGTTCATCGCGCTGGCGCAGAAGTCGCCGGGCAAGATGAACTTCGGCTCGGCGGGCACGGCGAGCACGTCCTATCTCGCGGGCGAGATCTTCAAGCAGGTGGCGAAGGTCAACCTCGTGCACGTTCCCTACAAGGGCGCGCCGGAGGCGATGAACAGCATCCTGCGGAACGACACGCAGGTCTATTTTGCCAGCACGACCTATTCGCCCGACCTTGTCACCTCCAAGAAGATCAAGGTGCTGGCGGTGTCGAGCGCAAAGCGCGCGCCGAATTTCCCCGACGTCCCGACCGCGGCCGAGTCCGGGCTTCCCGAGTATGTCTACGACTCCTGGTTCGGCGTGATGGCGCCGGCCGGAACGCCGCCCGCGATTCTCAACAAGGTCGCGGCCGACATCGCGGCGGTGCTGAAGCTGCCGGACGTCAAGAAGGCGATCGACAATCAGGGGCTGGTGGCGACGACGCAGACGCCCGCCGAGTTCGACAAGCTGATTGCGTCCGAGGCGGCCCGTTACGGCAAGATCTTGCGCGAGGCCGGCGTCGGCACGGCCAAATAGATTCCGGTTGTACGGCCGGCGAAGTCTCGGTATTGGCGTACTTATGGAGGCTGAATGAAGCCGCCTGAGGACGCTTATGGACGCCTCCGAGGCCCGGGTACTTGAGATCGGCGATCTCAGTTACATCAAGGAAGCCTTCCCCGACCGGACGACGCTGTTGTGGACCGGCCGCAGGCCGCCCTGGTACTGGGTCAACCGCACGCCGTCAGTCCTGATCGACCGCGCAGATTATTCCGATTGCACGCCGGCCAATTTCGTGCGCGGCCTGCGCGACGCGGCGGCCGGACGATACGACGTCATTGTCGCCTATCTGCCGCTCTATTCGCCCTGGCATCCGCGCAACGGGCTGCGCTCGCTGGCCGGCGACCCCCTGCATCCCTGGTCGTCGCTGACGCGTGTGCTGGGTATTGCCTGGCTGCGGCTGATCAAGCCGCCGGTCCCGCTCGTCGTCGTGGACCTCAACGACTATCTCGGCATCCGGCGCCCGAGCATCTTCCTGCTCGACAAGGCCGACGTCGTCTTCAAGCGTGAACTGCCGGCCGATCGCTGGCAGGTGCTTGCCGGTACCGCCCATCCGGCGCTGCCGACGCTGCGCATCCGTTCGGACCGGCGCTGGCAGCGCCGGCTCGAAAAGATGCGTCCGATTTCGTTGCCGGCGCCGCGCGTCGATATCCCGTCGCTGGCGGGCGGATCGTTCCCGGAAAAGACCGCCGACATCTTTTTCAGCGGCAACACCACCACGAATTCATGGGTGCGGCGCACCGGCATCGTGGCGTTGAAGGAACTCGCCGCGCGCGGGATCAAGGTCGACATCCCGGACCGGACTCTCCCGCGCAATGACTTCTACCGGCGCATGTCGCAGGCCTGGCTGGCATGGTCGCCAGCGGGTTTCGGATGGGATTGCTACCGCACCGGCGAGGCGGCGCAGTGCCTCACCGTGCCGGTTGTGAACCACCCGACGGTCGAGCGTCACCGCCCGCTGCTGCAGGGGCAGCATCTGATTCAGTACGACGTCGAAGGCGACGGGCTCGCGCGTGCGGTTCAATCCGCGCTGGCGGACAAGGAACGTCTCAAGCAGATGGCCTTCGCCGCGCGCGACCACGTCAATGAGCATCTCACACTACGCGCGATGGCGCGGCACATCATCGAGACCGGGCTGTCGTTCCGAAAATCCAAATGATCAGCGTGGCTCGGCGTGGCCGATCACGCGCTTGAGCGACGGGAAGCGGAGCTTGAGCGCGCGCTCGACATCGTCGACCTTGTCGTGGACGTCGGTGACGGTCAGCCCCGGATCGACATAGCAGTGGAAATTGACGATCTCGCCGTCGGAGGTCTCGCGCACCCGCACGTCATGCACGTCGCGCACGGCGCCGGCCTCGGAAGCGATCGCCACGAGCGCCTCCGTGATCTGCGCCGCCCGTTCGGTCGGCGCGTCGCGGCCGGCAAGGCCGCGGGTTTGCAGCGGTTCGATATGTGTTTCAACCTCGACCTTGGGGCCTAGCTCGTCGCGCAGCGCAGCTTCCAGCCCATCGGCGATGGCGTGTGCGCGCGCAAGCGACAGGTTGCCGTCGACCTCGAGATCGAGCGACACAGATAGTTGCCCGCCGATGGCGTGCACGGTGACATGGTGGACGGCGAGCGCGCGGTTTCGCGCGATCACCATCACGCGTTCGAGGATGGTCTCGCTGTCGAGCGCGCGTGGCACGATGTTGACGGTGGTGTCGGAACGCGTGAAGTCCTTGCGCACCGCCGCTTCAACCTGCTCCTTGATCCGCACCACCCGGTCGAGCGGAATGGTGCGGCTGACTGCGATGTCGAGATCGACAAACAGCACGTCGCCGGCCGGGCGCACGCGTACGCGGTCGATCGCGACCACGCCGGAAATGCGGGTCGCGATCGCGCGCACCTTCTCGGCCACGCCGGTGGGCGCCGTGTCGGTGAGGGTGTCGATGGTGCGGCGGCCGAGCCGCCAGCCGGCGACGCAGATGAACACCGCGACGACGACGGCGGCGGCGGAATCCGCCCAGGGATAGCCGAGCCACACCGCGCCAAGCCCGATCAGCACCGCGATCGACGACCACATATCGGAGCCGAAATGCAGCGCGTCGGCTTCCAGCGCCTCGCTCGAGGTCTCGGCGGCGACGCGGTACAAGAGCCGCGCACGGAAATAGTCGACCGCGATCGACACCGCGATCACGCCGAACGCCCACACCGTCGCCTCGACAGCATGGGGGGCGCTACCGAGGAGGCGGTGCGCCGCCTCCCAGATCACGATTCCGGAAAGCAGGAAGAGCAGCGCCGTCTCCGCCAGCGCGGTGACGCTCTCGACCTTGCCGTGGCCGTAGTGATGCTCTTCGTCGGCCGGCCTGCCGGACACGCGCACCGCGAAATAGGTCATGACGGTGGCGGCGAGATCGAGCAGCGAATGCGCCGCTTCCGACAGCACCGCGAGCGATCCGGTGGCGATGCCGACCGCGCCCTTGGCGATGGTGAGCCCGCCGGACGCCAGAATCGAGGTGAGGGCGACGCGCTGCTTGATGTGCTGTTTTTGTTGGATGGTCTGCTGCATCGACGGCCTCGGGACGAGAGCGGTAGCGACCGCGGGCGCACCCGTCAACAAAAACGGACTGTCGGTTCCCCTTGTTTCAACCCTTATTCTCGGTCATGAGAACGCCAATGACTGGCAACCTATCGACCGCCGAGGCCGCGCGCCGGTTCTCCGTCGCGCCGATGATGGATTGGACAGAGAGTTGCGTGAAAGCAAATAGTTAGTAAGGGGTCGTGTGCAATTTCTGTGCACGCGTGTTCTACGATTTTTTCCTATTCGTTCTCACGATGTTGTTCTCAAACGCCGTCTCTCACTCGCATCCGCGCGCTGAAGTAACTTCCTCTGCGCCGATCGCGACTATCCGTGCGCGTGGGAACGCTGAAGCGCGATTGTAGCTGTTTCCTTACTTGCTGAGCGTGGGACAGGTTGACTCCTCGATCGTTGATCTGCACTTCGATAAATCTCACGACGATGAAGCGCTTGACGGTATCAAGCTCTCTTTGATGAATTCGCCATTGCCGTCGACCAGATGAAGGCGCCGTCACCGATGGCCTTTTTCGATCTTGTGCCTTGATTTGCCGGCAGCTTGCAGGTGGCTGATCCGATCGCTCATCGTGATGCTCCAACTCAATTCCAAACTCGTTGGTGAGGTTTCTTAAATCGTACCGCCGCTTCGAAAAGCGCTCCCAGGCCCGTCGGGCGACGCGCACTGTCGAACCAACGGCATGACGGGTCGGAAAGCCATACTTCTGTGCCCACGCAGAGCGCCGCGCGCGTGGTGAACGACAACGCGGTTTGCAGCGCCGCCGCGACAACTGGCAACGCTTCACGCATGGTCGGCTTCCCGGCGACGTCCTCCGGACGGACACCGTGGATGCGCCGGAAAGGGCCACGGCACTCGGCATGCCTGATCTTGCCGACGCTTGAGCCGGCCGGTCTGCTCCTCCCGGAGACTTTTTGCCTTTCTTGCGATTCCACGTTCTAAGAAAAGCCTTTGCTACAGCCGTTTGCATAAAGAGGGTTGAGCGGTATTCTTGTGGCCATTAGAAGTTGTTGTCCGCTGTCCCGCGGAAAAACGCCGGCGCGCTTAGAGCGCACGGGGAGATCAATTTGATTACGCCACTCAGAAAGCGGACCCTGGAGGGGACGCTGTACAAGCGGGACGCCAAGGTCGAGGCGCTCTTGGTGAAACTGGAGGTGCTGCCGCGCGCGGAACTGGTTGCGCGGTGCCAAATCACCGATCGGAACGACCCCAGCTACGTGTCGAGCGAATGCCTGATATATTTTGTCCGCGCGACGCGCCAGGACAACTCGGATGAGCACTTCGAGCGGCTCTACAAGATACTGCTCTCGCGAGTGATGCGAGCCCTGCCTAACGCCGAAACGAATGAAGGTGAGGTCGTCTGCATCTCCCAGACCAAGAGCCGCATCCGCGAGGTCGCGTTCGACCGTTTCACAGAGGCCCTTGCCACCGACCGCCAAGCCTATTCCGAGAAGCTGGATTATTTCGAGGTCCGGTTCGACGGCGCGGTCGCCAATTTGCGCCGGGACGCCCAGGACACGGCTTGGCGGGAGGAGAACCGCTCAACCACCATCGAATACGACCAGGAAACGAACGAGCCTTCTGCCGAGGTCGAAGAAGCCGCTGGCAGCTTTAATCCCTTCGAAAATTTGGAGGAGAGCGATTACCGGTCCCGGCTGGATGCAGCGATTGATACCCTGCCACCAGAACAAATCAGGATCATCCAAATGCTGCGAGAAGGCTTTCCCATCGACTCGAGGGACCCGGACGCCGTTACCATCGCCAAAACACTGAAGAAGTCGGAGAAGACGATAAGGCTGCATCGTGACCGGGCCCTCAAGGTCTTGCGGGCTGCCTTGCACGGGGAGTCCGAATAATGGCCACCCCAACCCAAACCCCATCGCTTGAAGATGTGCTCGGTGCTTTTTCGGTCGAGGCCAACCCGGATCGCGGGACACTAGAGCTCTATATCCAGCGTTACCCGCAGTTTGCGGAAGAGTTGATTGACCTCTCGCTTGAGCTGCATCGCACGTTACCGGGTGCGGCCGCCCGCCTTGCAGTCGAGGATGAGGCCAGGATCGATGCCGCCTGGCGGCGACATGTCGAGGCCCTGAGCCCACAAGCGCAAGCCGACCTATTCGCGGCGCTTTCAACGCAAGAGCTTCGTGATCTTTCGAAAGCGCTGGACCTTCCCCGACAGGTCATTACGGCGTTCCGCGATCGGCGCGTGATTTTGGATTCCGTGCCGCGGCGCTTCCTTGGGCGTCTGGCTACATTGGTCCATCAACCGCTGGAGCGCTTGGCTGCCAGTATTACGCCCGCCGCTCAGCCCGCTCTGACGCGCAGCTACAAATCGGACGCCAAGCCGACAGCGGGCGAACCAGTCACGTTCGAGCGCCTCCTGATCGACGCCGGCGTGCCCGACGACAAGCGCGCACAGCTCCTCGCCGACGCCGACTGACATGGATGCGGTCGAACTCGCCCGACAAGCCGCTGCCCGACTGCATACGCAGGCGGTCGAAAAGGGGCACGATCCCTGGAGGCCTTATGCGTTCGCAAAGGCCGAAGCGGAGCGCCGGGGCCTAGATGTCGAAGTTGCGGCAAAGGGCGCTGCCGTGCTCGACGGCGGGCGCGCGGTGTTCGTCGCCCGTGACGATCTCATCCTTCACGAAGATGCGGGCACACCATTCGAACGGGCATTTCTCGTCGCCCATGAAATCGGTCACGCCGAACTCGGCGACGACGGCGACCCGACGCCGTCGCGTGAGATTGACCCCGCCCGACCGGCCGAAGCTTCGCCGGTCGGACTCGACCGGGTCGTCGATTATGGCCGTAAGCAGCGGCGGGAGGTCCAAATGGACCTCTTCGCGCGCGAGTTCTTGCTTCCGCGATCCGTCGCTCGGCGCCTTCATGTGGAGGAGGGGCTTTCCGCGACGGCGATCGCCGAGCGCCTCGGGGCGCCGTTCGCCATGGTCGCTCAGCAGCTGTTCGACGCGCTGCTTCTGCCCGTGATCGAATTGCCGGCGGCGGAAGAGAACGCCGCCCGCGACCTCAATCCCGAACAGATCGTCGCCGCGGCGCATCGGGGCCGCGCCTATCTACTTGAGGCGGGGCCGGGGACCGGCAAGACGCAAACCTTGGCCGCCCGCATCGAAGGCCTTCTCGCCGACGTGGTCAATCCGCGGCGCATCCTCGTTCTCACCTTTTCCAATAAGGCCGCGCGCGAAATGGCCGAGCGCATCGCCGCCAAGAACAAGGATGCCGCCGTAGCAATGTGGATCGGCACCTTCCATGCGTTCGGCCTCGATCTCATCCGCCGCTTCCACCAGGAACTCGGCTTGCCCAAAGATCCACGCTTGATGGACAGGACGGAAGCCGTCGACCGTTTGGAGGACGTGTTTCCGGGACTTGGTCTCGTCCACTACCAGAATCTTTCCGATCCGACGCAAATCATAGCTGACATGCTCGCGGCGATCTCGCGCGCCAAGGATGAGGTGGTTGACGCGAAGCGGTATGCCGAGCTCGCGGAGGACATGCGCGTAGCGGGCGCAGGAGAGGCAGCCGAACGCGCCGCGGAAGTCGCTCTGGTCTACGACCGCTACGAAAAGCTCAAGCACGAAGCACATTGCGTCGATTTCGGCGATCTCGTTTCGCTGCCTGTGCGGCTTCTCGAAACCCACGAAGCCATCCGCGCGCACCTGCAAGCCGAGTACGACCATGTTCTGGTGGACGAGTATCAGGACGTAAACCGCAGCAGCGTGCGCCTCCTGGCGGCGTTGCGGCCAGACGGCCAGAACCTCTGGGCGGTCGGTGACGCCAAGCAGTCCATCTATCGGTTTCGTGGCGCTTCCTCGTTCAACATGGCGCGCTTCGGAACAGACGATTTTCCGGGCGGAGAGCGCGGGCGCCTCACGCGAAACTATCGATCAGTTCCCGAGATCGTAGATGCGTTTTCCGCCTTTGCCGCCAAAATGAAAGCAGGCGGGGGTGGCGGGGGCCTCGTAGCGGAGCGTGGCCGGGGCGGGCATCCGCCGGAACATCGCGCCGTTGCAACGCCTGCCCAGCAAACCGTGGCGCTTGCGGACGCGATCGAGGAGATGCGCGCTGGCGGCGTGCGCTATCGCGATCAAGCCGTGCTGTGCACCGGCAACGAAAAGCTCTCCACGCTCGGCCACGAGCTGGAGCGCCTTGGCATTCCCGTGCTTTTCCTCGGAAGCCTCTTCGAGCGCGACGAGGTCAAAGATCTGCTAGCTTTTCTTTCGATCCTCGTCGACCGCCGCGCCATGGGGCTCACCCGCGTCGCCTGCAGCCCCGAATTCCCAATGTCCCTTGGTGACGTCGGCGCGGTTCTCGACCACCTGCGCGGCAATGAGACCACCCCGCTTGCCTGGCTGAATGCCATCGATCGTATCGCGGAGCTTTCGGCCGACGGCGCCGCAGCGCTTCGCCGCCTATCGACTGCGCTGGCCGGATTCGATGCCGGTGCGTCACCTTGGACGGTGCTCGCGACGTTGCTTCTCGATCGGACGCGGATCGCAGCGCGGCTTTCGGTCTCGGCCGATGTCATCGACCGCGGGCGTTGCATCGCACTCTGGCAACTCCTGAATTTTGTGCGCGCCCAGCCATCGGGGCGCGGTCAGCCGGTCGTGCGTCTGCTCGACGGGGTGCGTCGGCTGGTCCGCCTCGGCGACGAACGTGATCTCCGGCAATTGCCCGCGGCTGCGCAAGGCATCGATGCCGTCCGGCTGATGACGATCCACGGGGCCAAGGGCCTGGAGTTTCCGGTCGTTCATCTGCCCGGCATGAACGCCGATACTTTACCGGGCAACCCACGCGCGCCGGCGTGCCCGCCGCCTAACGGCCTCGTCGAGGGTGCCACCGGTAGCTCACTTGACGTAGTGCGCGTGGGGCAAGCCGAGGAGCAGGAATGCCTCTTCTACGTGGCGCAGTCCCGCGCGCGCGACCGCTTGTTCCTCTATTGCCCGACGCAAAAGTCCAACGGCACCAACCGCCCGGAATCCCCGTTTCTCGCCCGGATGGGGTCAGGGCTCGCGCGTAAATCGGTCACGCCGTCGCGACCGCTCCCGGAGGCGCCGGAAGACCGTGCGATCGCCTGGACCTACGAAGGCAAGCTCAGCTTCACCGGACCGCAGATGGCCCTTTACGAGTGCGTGCGAAGCGCACCGCCGTATCGCAGGCATTCGCGAGGCCCTGCGCCATGGTGTCGGGCTCTCGCGCCGCATACTCAAGATTGCTCTTCACTTCGACGACCGCGCCGGCAACCCGAACACGGCTATTGGCGAAATCGGAGATCGCACCAATGACCATGAAGGCGTCGGGATGCATGTCGACGAGCACGTCCCACTTGTCCTGCTCCTCGACGAGCCACCCCGTGCTCTTGAGGCGATTGTAAGCGACATAGTGAGCGTGCGGACTGGGTTCGGATTCGAGCCCATCTTCCTCCAGTTGGTCGGAGTTCGACACGCCGGCTTCCGCCAGGACGTTGGCAATATGTCGAAGGATTTCGTCTTTCGATGGGGTCTCGAGCACCCGCGCGGCAAAGACCCGCTCGTAGAGACGAAGGAGCAATCGGGCGTAGACGTGTTTCTTTGGACCGGCCAGCGGTTGAAAAAGCGTGTCCGGCAGATAGCCAAAGAGCTTCGTCATCGCCTCCGCCTGCAGGTAAAAGCGCGCGCGTAGCGTAATTCAAATGCCCGGTAGGGTAGACGCGGGGAAGCGCGAGAACAATAGGGGAACGCCCTTTGTCCCAGCAATCCCACGGTGATTGTTCTTTACCTTTGAATAGCCCTTTGGAGGCAAAAATAGAATACAAACCAATCCAAATGGCTTGCCTGGGGCCAGGCGAATGAGTAATATATAAGTATTATTTGCCCTGAGAGGGTTACCCAGTCATGGAATCTACTCTTCGGACGTTAGGACCAGCGGAAGCCCGCGTCGTTCTGTCCTTCCGGGAGCAAGGACGGGATGTCGTCGAGGCCAGCGACATTATTACCTTGCTCCATTCTGAGCAGACGGGGCGCAAGGTGATCCGCAACTTGCTCCGCAAGGGCTGGCTGACCCGTCTCACAGGCGGACGATACATGCTGTTGCCGCCTGAGCGCGGCGCGGAGAGCATGGGTGAGAATAATCCGCTCGCGCTCGCTGCTGCCGTCGTTGAAAATTCCTATGTTGGATGGTGGTCCGCTGCTGCATTTCATGGTTTCACAACGCAGATGCCGGCGACGGTCTTTGTTGCTGTCACCAAGCAAACTAAAGCGCGCACGGTCGAGGACACCGAAATCAGATTTGTGACGGTTCCTGCTCGCAAGTTTTTCGGTGCAAAGCGCTACACCGTCTATGGACGCAGTGTGAACCTCTCTGACCCCGAAAAGACCTTGGTCGACTGCATCGACCGGCCCGAGCTTGCCGGCGGGCCCGCTGAATTGACGCGCATCGCCCACGCCGCCATGGCGGAGGTCGACCATGGCAAGCTCGTCGACGTCGCAATTCAGATGAAATCCACCTCCTTGCTGCAACGCCTCGGCTTCCTGACGGATATTGTCGAAAGACCCCTGGATAATAAACTGCGCACGCGGCTGCGGGACGCGATCCCCAAAAGCACGCGCTCGACCTTCGGCAGGCAGGCGCGCAGGGACGGCGACATCGGCTATGTTGCTGCCTGGGGACTGTTCGTCCACGCGCGACGAAATGATCTGCTTTCCGAAGTCCCGCGCATCAGAAAGACGGATCAGACCCGTGCTGACGATCGAGCAAATCCGTAGAATCGCACAGCAATCAGGCGCGAGAGATATCAGTAAGGTCGAGACCGACATCATTCTCACCTTCCTGCTTCAGCTCTTTCACGAGAAAGGGATCACGGCGCACATCGCCTTCAAAGGTGGCACAATGCTGCGCAAGATGATCTTTGGTCCGCGCGGACGCTATTCGACCGACCTTGACTTTACCCGCCGTACCGAGATCACCGACGAAGGCATCATGGAGCTCATGCTCGACGCGCTGAGTCAGCCCTATCACGGTCTTTCTTTCCGGTTCGACCGGGACAAAGACTGGTATTTCACCGACAGGAGCTTGGCCGCGAACCCGGTGTGCGTCCATGCAGGCAACGATAAGGGCGTCAAGATCAAGCTCGAGGTCAGCCTGCGTGAAAAGCCGGTTCTCCCGGTCCGCACGCTGCCGCAGTTGGCCCAGGACTATTTCAAGCTGCTGCCGTTTAAGCCCGCGGACATACCATCCCTCGTTTATGAGGAGGTCGTCTCCGAGAAGGTGAGAGCGGCTTCACAGCGCTCAAAAATTCGCGACCTTCATGACCTATCAGAGGCCGCCGGAAGGGACTGCAACCGTGACCTTCTGCGCTCCCTTGCCGTGATCAAGCTGTGGGAGAGCGATCAGGCTAATCTCGATTACCCAAAGTTCGTCGCCCAGGTTGAGAATGGAAAGGACTATGACCTCAACGACCTGACGAACCTGTTGCGCAAGGATCAGCGGCCCAACCTCCAAGATATGATCCGACGCGCCAAAGACGGCTTTCGCTTTCTTGATCAAGTGACCGACTTGGAGCGCAAGATCACGCAAGATGGCGGGCGACGCTGCAAGGACGAGGTCGAGCAGCTCAAGGCCGACGCGGTAAAGCACGCGGGGTAGAGGTCTCAAGCAGGCACGGGGATGGTACGTGACCGAAGACGTTGATGAGCTGAAAGCGAAGCGGATGTGCTTCGTTTGTGGTGGCGGACCAATATTTGACGTCGAGATCTCGCGCGCTTCTCCGAGATCACTCGGCGCGTGACGGTGTTTCGGACGAAAGCGTATCGCTCCAAGTCAATCTAGCGGGCATCGACGAGTATTCGCGCATCCCCCGTGTTGGAGAGGTTTGCATGAGATGGGGAGATAATGCTCGCGACTTTGATACCGCCCTCGCGGTATGGCCGAACTATCGTCCGCTATTTGATAATTGGTTGATGCAGGAACTGGTGGAACAGGCTGATAAGGCTCCGATCTGGCGCGACCGCAGAGTGCAAACCGAGGATGGACACGTGCGCGGCGACGTCTATCCGGATCGCGCCGCCGCAAAGTCGGCGGCTGCCGCTCTCAATCAGACTCTCTACGACGCGCTTGCAACGCGGGAGATGGATCCCGTAAAGAAGCATTCGCTTCAGCTCAAAGTCGCGAAGAACCTGCAATCCAAAGAACGTCTTCAGGACGAAGAAGAGCTTATGCTAGCCGAGGCACGGCGCCGGCATGCGAACGATCCGCGGCCGGATCCGTCAGCAATCCTTCTCTCGACGGAATCGGAGCCCTTCCGCCTAGAATTGAGCGAACAACTTTCGGATATGCCTTATCTCGGGGTCGTGATGGTCGGGGAAGCCCGGCTGCGCCGGGCCTTCACCCTCCGGGCTTCCATCCCTGACGCGGACGGCGAGGCCTCTGCCGCGCATCGTTCAAGCTCGCGGCTGGCCCGCAGGCTGCCGACATAGAGTGAGAGGGCGGACCGGCTTTCCGTGACGGGTTGAGGGCTGGGAGAGAGGCTCCCGGCGCCCGTCATGGAGACGACCCATGACCCAAGTAAATATTTTGGACGCCGCTCGCGCTGAGCGCGGGGGCTACAGGGTGGATGTGAGCCGTGGTGAGCGGATCGGCCGCGT
>JAIESR010000037.1 GCA_019745775.1 Xanthobacteraceae bacterium
CAAGCCTAGCTGGGCCAAAAATGCATCAAAACACTTCGCACCGGCCCAAGATGTGAGTTCTTCAGCAGCCTGCTAGCTGGCCCGCTGCTTTGACCATGCTGCCGCATCCAACCACGGTGGAAAGGACGTGGAGTTCGCGCAACTTCAGCCGCTGATCGATCCGGCCCCCTTCGAGCAGCTGCCTGACTGTCATCAGTTTCCTCTATAGCTCTATCGAATAATCCGTCTTTCTATTTATATCGCGACGACCTATGCGGGGGAACACCCTTGGGAGGCAATCCATGGTTCTGGCTCGTCGCAAATTCCTGCTGGGTTGCTTTGCGGGTACCGCCGGAGCCGCCTTGCCCTCGCGGGCTAGCGCAGAAAGCTACCCGCTGCGACCGATCACGATTATCGTGCCGTTTCCCCCTGGCGGGCCGAGCGATGTAATTGCTCGTATCGTGGCTGAGCGCATGCGAGAGGCGCTGGGGCAGCCGCTCATCATCGAAAACGTATCGGGCGCGGCGGGCAGCATCGGCACCGGCAGGGTTGTTCGAGCGGCGCCCGACGGCCATACGCTCGTGCTCGGCTATTGGGGCACGCATGTCGTGAACGGGGCGATCTATAAACTTCCGTACGATGTGGTTAAAGACTTCGAGCCGATCGCCCGGCTGCCCGGGCAGCCCTTGATGATCGTGGCGAAGAAGGCGCTGCCAGCGAGCGACCTGAAGGGCTTGGTGGCTTGGTTGAAGTCAAATCCCGACAAAGCCTCTCAGGGAACCGCCGGCACGGGCAGCATTGGGCACATTGCCGGCCTGTTTTTCCAAAAAGCAACGGACACGCGCTTTCAGTTCGTACCTTACCGTGGTGTCGCGCCTATCATGCAAGACCTGTTGGCCGGCCAAATCGACTTGGCTTTTCCGGTTCCAGTCGCATCAATGGCGCAGGCGCGCGCGGGCCTGATCAAGGCCTATGCCGTTATGGCCAAGAGTCGCTTGGCGATCGCATCCGAGATTCCGACAGTGGACGAGGCGGGCGTTCCCGGCCTGCACCTCTCCCTGTGGCAGGGCCTGTGGGCACCGAGGGGAACGCCGCCGCACGTGATCGCCAAACTCAGTGACGCCGTCGTGCTTGCGCTTGCAGACCCAGCGATACGCCAGAAGCTCGCCGATCAAGGCTTTGACATGCTGCTGCGCGAGCAGCAATCGCCGGCAGCGCTTGGCGCTTACCAGCGGGCCGAAATCGACAAATGGTGGCCGATCCTCAGGGCGGCGAACGTCAAGGGCGATTGAAGCGGCCGGTGTTCAACGCAGACACGAACCAGCCCGACAACCAAACTCGTGAGCGGTGTCCATGGCCAGGGTCGTAGGTCTTTTCGTATCTTCTGCTGTCGGCGAATGCATGCAGGCTCGGACCGAGGTGCGGGCCTTGGCTGGGCAGGGCTTGGAAGGAGATCGTTACGCCCTCGGTCGGGGCTCGTATTCGCGAGGTGCTCGCGAGGTCGCGCGGCATGTGTCGCTTATTGCGCGTGACGCCATGGACGCCGCCAACGAAGAATTGAATCAGCGCGGATTGGCGCCATTCGGGCCGGACGAGACGCGACGGAATATCGTCATCGAAGGCATTGATGTCTACGCACTGTTAGGCCAGGAGTTTTGCATCGGTGCCGTGCGCCTGCGCGGCTCCGACCCCACTAGGCCGTGCCATGTTCCATCAGCGGCGGCCGGCAAAGCCGGCTTTGCAGAAGCGTATCACAATCGCGGCGGCATCCTCGCCGAGGTCCTGACAGACGGGCTAATTTCGATCGGCGATATTCTGGTTACAGAGACGTTGCAAAGCTGAAGAAGGGGTCACTCCATCCGCACGTTCTTGGAGAAATCGTAGTCCTTGCCGCTGTCGCTGGCGAACTGCCAGCGCACCACGCCGTCCCACCGGCCGCCGAACACGTCCGTGAGGAAGCGCTGCTGCGCGGCCCAGCCGGCCTCGGCTTCGGTCTTGCGGTAGCGGCCGGGCATGGTGTCGTTGAGCCAGCCGTGCGGCGCGCCGCGATAGATGTGGATGTCGTAGCTCTTCTTGTTGGCTTCCAGGCAATTGCGGAAGCGCAGGACGTCGTCGAGCGAGATGATATGGTCGCCTTCGCCGAAGGCGCCGAACACCGGGCAGTTGACCGCGGCGATGATCTCCTCCAGCGCCTTCGGCTGGAGCTTGTTGACGGCCCATTCGCGGGTCGAGGCCGCGCCGTACCAGACCACGGCGGCGGTGATCGGCGTCTCGGCGGCGACCACGAGCGGATGCCGTCCGGTCTGGCAGTAGCCCATGACGACGACCTTCGAGGGATCGGCCGCCTTGTGGGTCTTCAGTGTCGCCAGCGCGGCGCGCATCAGCTCGTTCGATTCCGGATCGGTCATGTCGTAACGGCCGTCGCCGGCGTTGAGCGATTTCTGGTCCGGATGCTTGTAGAAGAAATTCGGCGCCAGCACGGTGAAGCCGTCGCGCGCGCAGCGCATCGCCTGGTCCTTGGTATGCTTCACCAGCCCATAACGCTCGTGCATCAGCACGACGGTCGGGAATTTCCCGCCGCCGGTCGGATAGGCGAGGAACGCCGGCATGCCGTTGGCGCAGGTGATGTCTTCGGTGGTGATGTCGATGTGGCGGGCGGCGATGGTCATTTTTCTCTCCGTTGTTCGGCGTTGGCGCCGCGAACTCGATGTGTCCCCTCTCCCCAGCGGGGAGAGGGAGCAGGCTGCCGATGCCTCGCGACTTCAGCTACAAATCAAACAGCTCCCATCAACTTCACGGCTTCGTCCACGGTCATCACCCGCGCCATGCGCGGGAAGACCCGGTCGAGGAAGAATTCGTTGTTGTTGCCGCGCGCCGAATAGCAGCCGTCGCGGATCACCACGATGCCGAGGTCCAGGTCGCGCGCCGCGAACACCGTGGAGGCGATGCCGACGTCGGTCGAGCCGCCCGCGATCACGATGGTGTCGATACCGCGAACGCGCAGCTGCAGCTCGAGATTGGTCTGGTAGAATGAGCTCCAGCGATTCTTGCGCACCACGACGTCGCCCTCGATCGGCGCCAGCTCCGGCGCGATCTCCGAGTCCGCGGAATCCTTATAGAATCGCGGCTTGATCGGCTGACCGCTCTGCGGTCTCAGGTCCATGTCGGTATCGGTTAGCCGCGCAACGGTGTCGGAGCCGTCCGGGGCGTGCGCGCCCGACGGATAGAAGGTGGTCAGCTTGGCGCGGCGGGCCCCCGCCAGCAGCCGCTGGAGGTTCGGCAGGATGTTGCGCTCCTTGAGGAAGGCGACCTTGGCCGGATCGCGCGGATGCAGGTAGCCGTTGAGTGCGTCAAAAAGCACCAGGCCGGTGTTGCTGCGATCGAGCGCCGTTTTGAGGCGAGAAATGGCCGCCATGTAGTCTCTTCTGCTCCTGTAGGAAATTGCAATCGGATCGAGGGTCGGCGAGTATTGCGCCAACGTCAAGACAAGAAGGAAACGCCGATGATCTCTACACCCGGGCGCGCTGCCGGGCTCGCGCTCATGGCCGCGGCAGCGTGGGCGGCGTCGGCCGCTGCGCAGGAGCCGTTCTACAAGGGCAAACGGCTGACGATGCTCGTCAACTTCGACGCCGGCTCCGCCACCGACATCGACGCGCGCATTTTTGCGCGGCACTTCATCAAGCATATCGACGGTGCGCCGCAACTCATCATTCAGAACATGCCGGGCGGCGGCGGCGCCAACGGCACGATGTATCTGGGCGAGGTCGCGCCCAAGGACGGCACGATGGTCGGCTTCCTCACCGCCACCGCCTGGAATTTCGCGGTCGAGCCCGAGCGCTTCCGCGTCGACTTCAAGACCTACGAGCATGTCGGCTACACCGGCGGCACGGCGGTCTATTACATGCGCAAGGATGTGCCGCCGGGCATCAACACGCCGACCGATATCGTGAAGGCCAAGGGGCTGGTGTCGGGCGGTGTCAATGCGCGCACCGGCCGCGACATCTCGATCCGGCTGACGCTCGATACGCTCGGCGTGCCGTTCCGCCACGTCACCGGCTATGGCAGCGGCGAGCGCGCGCGGCTCGCGCTCCAGCGGCAGGAAATCCATCTCTATTCCGACACCACGCCCGGCTATCGCGGCGCGGTGGAAGGCACGCTGGTGAAAGACGGCACTGTGATCCCGCTCTGGTACGACCCGCACTGGGACGGCAAGACCCTTGGCAAGTCGAAGCAGGTCGATGGCCTGCCGATCAAAGCCTTCCATGAGGTCTATCAGGAGATCTTCGGCAAGATGCCGTCGGGCCCGCACTGGGAGGCCTATCTCGCGCTGATCACCTTGAACGGCGCGATGCAGCGCATCCTGTCGTTGCCTCCCGGCGCGCCGCCCGCGGCGGTGGCCGCCCTGCGCACCGCGCTCGAGCGCCTCAACAATGACAAGGAATTTCACGCCGAAGCGGTGAAGACGCTCGGATTCATCCCCGAATACGACGCGGGCCCCAACGTCGCGTCGCAAATCCGCAACGCGCTGACCGTCCGCCCCGAGATCCGGGCATTCGTCGCCGACTACGTCAAGCAAGGCGGCAAATGACCGGTAGGAAGCTCAGGATGAGTTCTTTGGGACTGCGCGCCGTGCTGCTGGCGGCTGTCTGCGCATGGGGCGCAGACCCAGCTGTGGCGCAGGCGCCGTTCTATCAAGGCAAGCGGCTCACGCTTCTGATCAATTTCGCGGCCGGCGGCCCGACCGACATCGAGGGGCGGCTGCTGGCGAAGCACATCGCCAAGCATATCGACGGCCAGCCGACCATCATCGTGCAGAATCGGGACGGCGCCGGCGGACTCGTCGGCACCAACTATGTCGGCGAGCTCGGTCCGCGCGACGGCACGATGTTCGGCTACTTCACCGGCGCCGCATGGAAGTACGTGACGGAACCGGAGAGGCACACCGTCGATTTCCGCACCTTCGAGTTCATCGGCTATTCGCCGGGGAATGCGGTCTATTACGTGCGTAGCGACACGCCACCCGGCCTGAAGTCGGCGGCGGATCTCCTCAAGGCGCAAGGCCTGGTCGCCGGCGGGCTCGCGACGGAATCGTCCAAGGACCTGCTGATCCGGCTGACGCTCGATCTCTTGGGCGTGCCGCACAAGTACATCACCGGCTTTCGCTCCAGCGTCAACGCGCGGCTGGCCGTGCAGCGCGGCGAGATCCACCTGCATTCGGAATCGACGCCCGGCTACCTCAGCGTGGTCGAGCCGACCATGGTGAAGGCCGGCATGGTCATTCCGCTCTACTATGATGCGGACTACAACGGCGAGACGTTCAGGGTGCCGGCGGCGATGAAGGGCTCGCCGGTGCTGCCGTTCCAGGAATTCTACAAGCAGGTCAGGGGCGGCACGCCGTCCGGCCTGCCATGGGATGCTTACCGCACCAATCTCGCGGTCGACTCCGCGATGTTGCGCACCATTGCGATGCCGCCGGGCTCGCCGACGGCCGCGCAGGAAGCGTTGCGGGCGGCATTGGCACGCCTCAACAATGACAAGGACTATGCCGCCGATACCATGAAGGCGATGCAGTTCGTTCCGCATTATGAAACCGGCGCGGACATCAGCATGCGCGTGCGCCGTGCGCTGATGGTGTCGCCGGAAATCAGGACCTTCGTGACAAGCTATATGCGTGGCGGGAGATAGCTATTGCTCGCCCTTCACGCCGGCGTCGCGCACGATCTTGCCCCACATCTGCTCTTCCGCCGCGATGTCGGCGGCATATTCCTCGGGCGTCGAGGGGAGCGGCACCGCGCCCTCGCGCGCCAGGCGCTCGCGGAGCGTGGAATCCTCGAGCGCGGTGCGCAGCGCCGCGTTGAGCCGGTCGATGATCGGGCGCGGCGTCCCTGCCGGCGCCAGCAGCCCGTAGTGCAGTTCGGCCACGTAGCCGGTGAGGCCGGCTTCGGCGATGGTCGGCAGATCGGGAAACGCGGCCGAACGCCTGGCGCTCGACACCGCCAGCGCGCGCACCTTGCCGCCCTTCACGATGCCGACGGCCGAGGGCACGGTCGCGAACATCATGCTGACGTGGCCGCCGAGCAGGTCGTTCAGCGCCGGTCCGCTGCCGCGATAAGGCACGTGGTTGATCTTCACGCCGGCCATGGACGCGAACAACTCGGCCGCGAGATGCACGCTCGATCCTGAGCCCGTCGACGCAAAATTGAGCTTGCCGGGATCCCTCTTCGCCAGCGCGATCAATTCCTGGATCGAGTTCGCCGGCACCGAGGGATGCACCAGCACCACGTTGGCACCCGACGCCAGCAGGCCGATCGGCGCAAAGTCCTTGATCGGATCGTAGCCGACATTCGGATAGAGCGCGGGATTGATGGCGAGCGACGAGGTCGCGATCAGCATGGTGTAGCCGTCGGGCGGGCTCTTCGCGACCTGGCGCGTGGCGATGGTGCCGCCGGCGCCGCCGCGGTTCTCCACGATGATGGTGCCGCCGAGCGCCTTGCTCATGCGTTCGGCGACCAGCCGCCCGAGCACGTCGTTGCCGCCGCCGGCGGGATAGGGGACGACCAGCGTGATCGGCCGGTCGGGATAGGTTTGCGCGGAAGCGGCTCCGGCGAAGGCGAGGAGGCCCAAGGCAAGTGCAAGGGAGCGGGCGAGTTTCATCGTGTTCTTTCTGAAGAGGTTTCGCCGTTCTTGAACGGCATCGCGCCGGAGTCGTCAATCCCCGGGGGCTTTCGGGGTCGGCCAGCCGCGTTCCTGCTTCACGGTCTTGATCACTTCCTTGATGACCCCGCAGAGCGGCAGGCTGAGGCGCGCGGCGTCGGCCTCCTTGAGCACGATGGTCATATCCTTTTCCGCCCACGGCATCGGCTTCTCCTCCGGCCGCGTTTCCAGTGACCAGTTGCCGGCGCTGGAGTCGAGCAGCGCGGTGCGCAGCGTCTCGCGCTCGATACCGAGCGCCTGCGCGAGCTTGAAGCCTTCCTCGTTCGCGGAGATGCAGGCCCACAGGATCAGGTTGTTGACCATCTTACCGACCTGACCGGCGCCCACGGGGCCGAGATGGTGGATCGACGTCGCGAAGCTCTCGAACGCCGGCCGGCAGGCGTCGAACGCCGCGCGATCGCCGCCGCCCATGATCAGCAAGTCGCCGGTTTGCGCCGGGCCTTCGCCGCGGCAGAGCGGGATATCGAGCAGCGCGACTTTCGGAGACGCCGGAAGCCTCGACGCAATGCGCTGCATGGTCTGCGGCGCGATGGTCGAGGCGACCGCGATCACGCTGCCGTCGCGCGCGCCGGCGAGCACGCCGCGCTCGCCGAACATCACCGCCTCGACCTCCTGGTCGAAACCGACCACGATAATGACGAGATCGCTCGCGGCGGCGACCGCCTGCGGCGACAGCGCGGTCCGCACGCCGGCTTCGGCGGCGCCCTCCATGGCGTCTTCGGTGACGTCGAAACCCGCGACGGTGAAGCCGCGCTTTACCAGATGGCGCGCCATCGGCAGGCCCATTTTGCCGAGCCCGATCAGGCCCACATTGCGAATTTCCTTCGGTGCCACGGCGTCTCCTCTGAGCGTTTCGGCTGCGCCGCATCGTCGCTGGCGGCTGTGCACGGCATCGGCCTTCGCATAGACTTGATGCATTCAAGAGCACCAAGAAACGTTGCAAGCAAGGAGGATCACGTGACGCGACCGTTTGGCGCGCTGCTCGCCGCCATGCTCTTCGTCAGTCCGGGCATCCAGGGAATTTCATCCGCCGCCGCGCAGGACTGGCCCAACAAGCCGGTGCGCATCGTCAACACCTTCGCACCCGGCGGCGCCGCCGACTACCTCGCGCGCACCATCGCCGACGGTCTCTCCAGTACGTTCGGCCAGCAGTTCTTCGTCGAAACGCGCTCCGGCGCGGCCGGCGCGATCGGCGTCAACTCGGTGGTGTCGACGCCGCCCGACGGCTACAACTTCGTGATCACCAACATCACCATGCTGGTGCTGGCGCCGATCTCAAATCCGCGGCTCGGCTATCATCCCGAGCGCGATCTCACCAACCTCGCCTATCTCGGCGGCTCGCCGGTCGTGCTGTCGGTCAACGCGAAGAGCCCGATCAAGTCGCTCGCCGACTTCATCGCGCACGGCAGGAAGGCCGGAAAGCCTTTGACCTATTCGTCGTCCGGTGTCGGCTCGAGCGGGCATCTGTTCGGCGAGACCTTCGCGCGCAAAGTCGGGATCAAGGTCGAGCACGTGCCCTATAAGGGCGCGGCGCAGGGCCTGCTCGATCTCGTCGGCGGGCATATCGAATGGTCGGCGCAGACCGTCACGTCGTCGGCCGGACAAATCCGCGGTGGCACGTTGCGCGGGATCGCCATGACGGCCAAGCAGCGGATGCCCGACTATCCCGACACGCCGACATTCGCCGAGCTCGGCCATCCGGAATTCAATACGCCGATCTGGTTCACGCTGTCGGCGCCGAAGGGGCTCCCGCAACCGATCGTCGACAAGATGAACGGCGAGATCAACAAGATCATGACCGCGCCGGCAATGGTCGAACGCATGCAGAAGGAAGGCATGGTGGTGGAGGCGATGACGCCGGCGCAGCTGCAACAGCTGATCGAGACCGAGACGCGCTTCTGGCGCCCGGCGATCGAGCAGGCGGGGCTGATGCAGAAGTAGGCGGCTACTCGCCCTCACTCCGCTCATCCTGAGGGCCCGCGAAGCGGGCGTCTCGAAGGATGGGGCGGCCCGAATGTGCGGCCATGGTTCGAGACGCCGCGCTTGCGCGCGGCTCCTCACCATGAGGGCGGCGCAGGTTGCGCGGCTGGCTACTTCTTCCTGATCCGGAACGTCAGCACCTTCTTCTCCCTGGACTGGCCTTCGAGCTTGTCGCCGGTCTGGTTGAGAAGGGTCGGAATGTCGACGGTGGTGAGCGGGTCGGTACATTCGATCACCAGCAAATCGCCGCTCTTGAGGGTGCTGAGCGCCTTGCGGGTCCGCAGCGCGGGCAGGGGGCATTTCAAACCCCGGAGATTCATCGTCTTTTCAGCCATGGCGGAGAGGCAACTTCTGGTCGCGGCGGTGTCCCGACAATATAGTGTGCGGCGATGGCCGGTGAACCCGAAAATCAACGCATCACGCGGCTGACGCCGCTCGACGATGTGCTCTCCGCGATCAACGCGACCGCGCCGGTCGCGCCGCGCGCCGTCGATCTGTCGAAGGCGCTCAACCGCGTGCTGGCCGAGGATGTCGTCGCCGCCGCCGGGCAGCCGGCCGGGCCGCTCGCGCTGCGCGACGGCTATGCCGTCCGTGCCGAAGACATCGCTGACGCCGGCTCGTACGCGCCGGCGCCGCTCGCCGCAGCGCCGGTTCGGGTCGATGTCGGCGACGCGCTGCCGCCGGGCACCGACACCGTTGTGCCGCTCGAAGCGGTCGCCAGCCAGGGCGGCCGCTTCGAAGCGCTTGCGGCGGCTGCCGCCGGCGATGGCGTGCTTCCAGGCGGCGCCGATCTCCAGGCCGGCGATTTCATCGCGCGTGCAGGATGGCGGCTCAACGATTTCAATCTTGCGATGCTGGCAATGGCCGGCAAGGCGCAGGTACAGGCGCGCGAGCCGCGCATCCGTCTTGTGAAGGCGCGTGCCGTCGCCGACGTCGTGCTCGACGCGGTCGGTGATCTCCTGGCGCGTGCGCTGGACGCGCGCGGCTGCGCCGTGCGCCGTAGCGCCGGTGATCTTCCTGCGGCGCTTGCGGATACGTCGCACGATGCCGTCATCGGCATTGGCGGCACCGGCAGCGGCCGCGACGACGCAAGCGTCGACATGCTCGCCACGCATGGCCGTGTGACCGTGCATGGCGTTGCGATCTCGCCGGGCGAGACCGCGGCCTTTGGCGTGAGCGGCGACCGCGCGGTGCTCCTGCTGCCGGGGCGGATCGATGCGGCGATCGCGGCCTGGCTTACGATGGGAATGCCGCTGATCGACCGTCTCGAAGGTAGCAGCGAAGGTTCCGACCCGTCGTCCGTTTCGAAGCTCGCGCGCAAAGTCGCGTCGCCGATCGGCCTCGTGGAGGTCGTTCCGGTGCGCCTGACGAAGCACGGCGCGGAGCCCATAGCCTCGGGCTATTGGCCATTGGCGCCACTCGCTAACACGGACGGCTGGATTCTGGTGCCCGCCAACAGTGAAGGTTTGCAAGCGGGAAGCGAGGTCGTGATAAGACCGTGGCCATGAGCGACCGTTTGGACAAGAACGCCGCGAACCGCGACCTCATCGATATGATCCGCCGCGCGGCGCGGCAGGAGCAGTTCCTCGAAGTTGTTTCCGCCGACGAAGCGCGCGCGCGTTTTGCGCGCCATGTCGACTTTGCACCGCTACCGGCGGAGCGTGTCGTGCTGGCGGCATCGCTCGGCCGCGTGCTTGCGCACGACGTCAAGGCGCCGATCGACGTGCCGCCGTTCGATCGTTCCAACGTCGACGGCTTCGCGCTGCGCGCCGTCGACACCCTGGGCGCAAGCGACACCGCGCCGAAGCGGCTTCGTCTCAACCCGGAGGTCGTGGTGTGCGGTCACGCGCCGACCGCGGGTGTCGAAACCGGCACCGCGACCACCATCGCCACCGGCGGTGTGGTGCCGCGGGGTGCCGACGCCGTCGTCATTATCGAGCAGACCGAGCTGGTCGAAGGCGGCGACGCAGCGGTCGATGTGCGCCGCGCCGCCGCGCCGGGGCAATTCGTTTCCTATGCCGGCTCCGACATCGCGCGCGGCGAAGTGGTGCTGCGGCGCGGCGCGCGCATCGGCTCGCGCGAGATCGGCATGCTGGCAGCCTGCGGCGTCGCCGAGGTCGATGTCGTGCGCCGGCCACGCGTCGCCGTGCTTTCGACCGGCGACGAGCTGGTGCGGCCGGGCGAGCCGCTGCGGCCCGCTGCGGTCTACGATTCCAATGGCGCGATCGTCGCGGCGGCAGTGCAGGAGGCCGGCGGTGAGGCGGTTCCGTTCGGCAGCTTCCCGGATGACGAGATCACGCTCGAGCTCGCAATCCATGCGGCACTCGAATCCTGCGACTTGGTCCTGCTGTCGGGCGGTACCTCGAAGGGCGCCGGCGATCTCTCGCATCGCGTGGTGTCGCAGCTCGGCGAGCCCGGCGTGGTCGTGCATGGCGTCGCCCTCAAGCCCGGCAAGCCGCTCTGCCTCGCGGTGGCCGGAGGCAAGCCGCTGGTGGTGCTGCCGGGATTTCCGACCTCGGCGATCTTCACGTTTCATGCCTTCGTCGCACCGGTCATCCGCGCCAAAGCCGGCCTGCCGTCGGAAGCCTTGCGCAGCGTCGAGGCCGACGTGCCGGTGCGCATTCCCTCCGAGCTTGGCCGCAAGGAGTTCGTGCTGGTCGCGCTGGTCGCGGGCGAGCAGCGACCGGTCGCCTTTCCGACCGCCAAGGGCTCGGGCTCGGTGACGAGCTTCTCGCAAGCCGACGGCTTTCTGGAGATCGACGCGCTCGCCTCGTCGCTCGATGCCGGCACGCGCGCCTCGGTCACGCTGATCGGCCAGGCGGCGGCGATGCCCGACCTTATCGTCACCGGCTCGAACGACATCGCGCTCGACATCGTCGTCGGCAAGCTCGCCGAGCAGGGACTTACCACGCGCACGATCGCGGTCGGCAGCCTCGGCGGCGTCGCCGCGGCGGAGCGCGGCGAATGCGATCTCGCGCCCGTGCACCTCGTCGATCCCGCGACCGGCGCCTACAACGAGCATCTGTTGAAGCCGGGCTTGTCGCTGGCGAAAGGCTGGCAGCGCATGCAGGGCTTCGTCTTCCGCAAAGGCGACGCACGCTTCGAGGGCCGCACCGCGCAGGAGGCGGTGGCAGCCGCGCTCGCCGACGCGCAGTGCCTGATGGTCAACCGCAACGCCGGCGCCGGCACGCGCGTGCTGATCGACAAGCTGCTCGGCGGCAAGCGCCCGCCCGGCTATTCGAACCAGCCGCGCTCGCACAACGCGGTCGCCGCCGCCGTGGCGCAGGGCCGCGCCGACTGGGGCGTGTCGACCTCGTCGGTGGCGGAACTCTACGGGCTGGGGTTCCTCTTCATGGCGCCGGAGGAATACGATTTCCTGGTGGTCGAGAGCCGCCGCAGCCGGCCGGCGGTGCAGGCCTTTCTGGCGGCGCTGCGTGACGACGGCGTGCGCGCGCAGATCGCGGCGCTCGGCATGCGCCCCGCCGATGCCTGATTTCCTGCTACAGTCGTGACGATGGCTCGCGTTCGTATGGCTCTAGCTGTTGCTGTTCTTGTGGCGGGCGCCGCCGCGGCGCACGCGCAATTGCGCGGTCACGGCGGTCCGGTGCGGGCGCTCGCGATCGCGCAGGACGGCAAGTCGGCGATGTCCGGCAGCTTCGACACCTCCGCGATCCGCTGGTCGCTGGAGAGGGGCGCCGCGTCGGAAGTGCTGCGCTTCCATGACGGCGCGGTCAACGCGGTGGCGTTGCTGGGCGATGGCCGCGCCGCGTCCAGCGGCGAAGACACCCGCATTGCGATCTGGAAGCCGGGCGAAGCGAAACCGATTGCCATGCTCGAAGGCCACAAGGCGCCGGTGGTGTCACTCGCCGTGTCGGGCGACGGCACGACGCTCGCGTCTGCATCGTGGGATCGCACCGCGCGGCTGTGGCCGCTGGCCGGTGGCGGTCCGCGGGTGCTCGAAGGCCACAAGGATAATGTGAACAGCGTCGCCTTCACGCCCGACGGCAAGTCGGTCGTCACCGCGGCCTACGACGCGACGCTGCGCATTTGGCCGCTCGTAGGCGGTGCGCCCGAAGTGGTCACGCTGCCGACTCCACTTAACACCGTGGCGATTGCGCCGGATGGCGAGATCGTCGCCGCCGGCGCCGACGGCAAGGTCTATTTCCTCACCGCCGCCGGAAAGCTGAGAGGCGACGTCGAGGTCGGCACCGTGCCGATCATTGCCGTTACGATATCGAGCGACGGCAAGCTCGTCGCCGCCGCCGGCATCCGCGGCTCGGTCGCGATCATCGATCGCGCGACGCGCAATCTCGAACGCACGCTGGTCGGCCCGGGACTGCCGGTCTGGTCGGTGGCGTTCTTTCCCGACAGCCGCACGCTGCTTACCGGCGGCACCGACCGGATGATCCGTCGCTGGGATGCGATCACGGGCGAGCCGATCGGCGACGTGCTTGCCGGCGCGCCGGAGGATCCGCTGGCAGCTTACGCGGGCGATCCCGGCGCCGAGGTCTACCGCGCCTGCGTCGCCTGCCACACCCTCAACGGCAAGGATGGCGTGCGTGCCGGCCCGACGCTCGCCGGCATATTCGGCCGCAGGATCGCGTCGCTGCCCGGCTACAATTTCTCCGAGGCGCTCCGGAAGATGGACATCGTCTGGACGCCGGAGACGGTGTCGAAGCTGTTCGAGGTCGGGCCGAACGAGTACACGCCCGGCACCAAGATGCCGGAGCAGCGCATCGGTTCGCCTGAGGATCGCGCCGCGCTGATGCGGTTCCTGGAGAAGGCGACGAAGTAGGCGCAGAAAAATGCCTCAACCCTCGCCCTTCTCCATCCGCTCGCGCTCCTCGCGTTCGCGGATGTAGTCCTCGGTCGTGCGCACGGCGGGACGTGCCGGCGCGCCATAGGGATCGAAGTCGGACTCGGTCGCGGCGATGACGCGGCAGTCCTCGCACATCTTGAGCACGTCGAGCCGCGATGTCTGGTCCTTGGCCTCCCCCTGGAACATCCAGTGCCTGCCTTCGAGCTTGGCGATCACGCGCTCGATCGTGCTCCTGGTGCCGAACGGCTTGTCGCAGCGGATGCAGCGGAACGGCTCCTCCTGCTTGAGCACGCGCGCCGACGCGGTCGCGGCGCGGAAGTCGAGCTGCGGCGTCAGCGTGATCACCTTTTCCGGACAGGTCGCCTTGCAAAGCCCGCATTGTACGCACGCGTCCTCCGAGAAACGCAGTGTCGGCTTCTCGGGATCGTCGCCGAGCGCGCCGGTCGGGCAGGCCGAGACGCAGGCGAGGCAGAGCGTGCAGCCCTCGACATTGAGCTCGACCTTGCCGAAGGGGGCGCCCACCGGCAGCGGTACGATGTCGACCGGCGCCGGCGCGGCGCGGTGGAGTTCGCGCAAGGCGAGCCGCAGCACGTCGCGCTTGCCGCCGGTCGGTAGGAAGCTCGCGGGCCGCGGCGCGCCAACCTGTGGTCCGATCGCGCGCAGCGCTTCGCCGAGCGCGTCGGGATCGTCGGTCTCGATCGGCGCGACGCGCCCCGTGCCGAAGCCGAGCCCCGCGAGGATCGGCTCGGCCAGCGCCAACGTGCGATGCAGCCCGGTCACGTCGTGACGCGGCTTTCCGCGCAACAGCAGGCGCACGGCCACCGCGCCGTAGGCAAAAGCGGCGGCGAACGCTTCAAGCCCGACCTGCGTCACTTCGTTGACCGCGACCGGCAGCGCGTTGGCGGGCAGCCCGTCGCCATGGCGCGCCAGCGCATCGATGAGCGGCGTGCCGTGGGCGTCATCGTGGAACAGCACGACAGGTTTCGTGCCACCGGCCTCGCTGTAGGTCGCGAGCAGGGTGCGGAGCTTGCGCATCAGCGCGTCGGCCGATGGCATTGCGTAGGACGCGGCGCCGGTCGGGCACACCGCCGCGCATTGCCCGCAGCCGGCGCAGATATGCGCGTCGATCTCGACATGGTCGCCAGCGGGTGTGATCGCGCCGGCGGGGCAGAGGTCGAGGCAGCGGTTGCAGCCGACGATCTTCGAGCGTGAATGCGCGCAGATGTCGGCGTTGAAATCGATGTAGCGCGGCTTGTCGAAGGTACCGGTGAGGTCGCGCGCCTTCAGCACGGCCTTCATGACAGCGGCGGGATCGCCGGGATCGGCGCGCAGATAGCCGTCGCGGAGGTCGGCGGCCGAGAACAATACTGAGCCACCCGCAATGTCGAGGATGACGTCGCAGCGCGAGGTTGCGCCGTTCTTCGACGCGCCGAAGCTCAGCGTGCCGCGCGACGACGGTGCCGGCTGCGCATAGTCGTCAACGGTCAGCTCGAACGTGCCGAGATAGCCCTTGGCGGCGCGGATACTGCCCTTCACGACAGGGAATTCGGACGTCCGCGGCGGCGCGATGTCGGCCGGCGGCCTGATCAATACGGTGACGTCGAGATGATCCTTGAGCAGATTGGCGGCTTCGATCGCGCTCTCGTCGCGGCCGTAGATCAGGAGCACGCCCTCGCTTTCGAAACTCACGAACGGGATTTCGGCCGAAGGTTCTGCGGCCGCCGCGATCAGCGCGGCGATCTTCGGACCCGCCGCCTTCGCGTCTTTCGACCAGCCGGCGGTCTCGCGGATGTTGACGAAGCGGATGTCGGCTTCTTGCGCGAGTTCGGCGAACAGCGGCGCCTCTTGCGTGCAGGCGACGGTGAGTGACTCGCCGCTCGCTGCTGCTTTGCGAAAGGTTTCTAGCTCCAGCCGGCAGAGCTGATGCGCGCCCAAGACCTCTGCGCCACGGCAGGCGCGCTTCACCGCGCGCTCGTCGAGCGGCATGGTGTTGTCGCACGAACAGATCAGGACATTGCGAGGGACTTCGGCCATCAGATGTGGGCCATTAACGGTTCCAAACCACCGCGGTGGTGGCGAGTAGGGCTCCTAAGTTATAAGTATTCCAAACAAAAATCACATCCCCGGGAACGTGGTTGTAATGGCGACCGTGCCGGCCCTCGACCTGCCGCCCCTGTTCCGCCTCGTGACCTTGCGCGAGGTCGGCGACGCCATGGCGCATGCGACGGCGATCGCGGCCGATGCGGGTGCTGGCACCCTTGTGCATGTCGGGCGGTTCGACCTCGCCGAGTTCGCCGTTGTGCTGGAACCGGACGAGCCGCTCTGGCAGGCGCGGCGCGCGATCTATGCGGGTTTGGCAGCGCTCGCCGATGCGCTGGCGGTGCACGCGCCGCCCGAGAAGCCGATCGCCTTCGACTGGCCGGATGCGATCCGGGTCGATGGCGGGCTGGTGGGCGGCGTTCGGCTGGAGTGGCCGGCCGACGCCGATGAGAACGAGCCGGCGCCCTGGCTGGTGTTCGGCGCCATGATCCGCACGGTGTCGCTCGGCGAGAACGAGCCCGGCCTCACGCCGCTCTCCGCCGCGCTCGAAGACGAAGGCTTCGACGGTTTAGGCTCCGGCCGACTGGTGGAGAGCTTCGCGCGCCATCTCATGAGCGCGATCGATTTCTGGAACGAGAAAGGCTTTGGCGAGATCGAAAAGAACTATCTAGCGCGGCTCGCACCAGAGAGTGGGGTACGCCGCGCGATCGACGACAACGGCGATTTGCTGGTGCGGCGCGTGACTGCGGCCGAGCCGTTGCGGCTTTCGCTCGTTGAAGCGTTGTCGCGGGTGTCGTGGCTCGATCCCGAGACGCGAGGGCCGCGCAAATGAAGCGCGCTTGACATGAAGCTCTTGCGCACCATCCGTCTCGATCCATCGGACACGTTCGTGTTCGAACAGGCCGCCGAACCCGGCGAATGGGCGGTGTCGGGCGCGTTCGCGTTCTGGGATCACGATCTCGCTGCCATGGACGGCAAGGAGCGCGCGGCGTTCCGCTCGGGATTCCTGGGCGTGCAGTCGCTCGGCTGGTCGACGCTGGTGCAGATCGTCGAGGCGAGCGAAGACGATCGCCTCGCCGCGATCGACACGTTGGCGAAGCACCTGGTGGCCGCGTTCGGCGCGCCCAGTGTCGCCGACGCGGTGGCGGCGGCGGAGGAGGAGTTCACCTTCGCGGCGTCGCTTTGCGATCATCCGCTCGATATGCTGGTCGCGGTCCATCGCACGGTCGAGAACGGTGAGATCAGGGAGGCGTTTCGGACGCTGCGGCCGCGCGGCGAGCGCAAGCCGATGCGGGCCTACTCATTCCTCGAGGTCGAGGGCGAGGGGGAGCCGGCCGAGACGGTCGATCTGGCGAAGCTCGCGAAGGGCAATAAGTGATGCATGATTTCTGGCTTTCGTGCGGGCACCACCTGCTCGATCGTGACGAGGGTGGCGGACTTGTCGCCACCGACGAGTTCCTGAAGGCCTACCTGGCGCGGCCGGAACTCACGCCGCCCGACGACGCCTGCGTGGTCGAGCGCACCTTGCATGCGGCGCTGCTGACCAATCCGCGGCGGCCGCTCGATGCCTCCGAGATCGCGGCAATCGCCGACAAGGATGCGCGCGAGAACTGGACCATCATGATTGCGTTCCGCGATCTGCTGATGGCTCACAGGACCATCGAGGGCGCCTATCTGCATCTCGTGCGAAACGGCTTCGGCGCCACGCCGCTCCTGTTCGTGAACCAGATCGTGCACGCGATCCTGCGCAACCTGCTCGACGGTAGCGACGACGTCTATGCGCTGCGCGCGGCCGAGATGTTCTTCCGGCCGCAGCGGCTGACGACATACGAGGGCTCGCTGATCGCTGCCGACGAGGAGACCGTCGCCGGCAGCAATGCCAGCGCCGCGTCGCCGCTCGTTTCGATGCTGGGCATTCCGGCCGAAGCCGCGATCGATGTGCTCAACGACGACAATGCGCACGACTACTGGGAGCGCAGCGATCGCTTCGATATGGCGCTCGACCTGACCGCCGGCCGGCGCGGCCTCGCCGCCCTCGGCGGCGTCATCGCGCGCTGGGTGCGGCATCTCCTCGCCATCGACGTGGCAGTAGAGCCATTGACCGAGGCGCAGGACGTGAAGCTCACCTGGTATGTCGGCCTCGATGCCCAGGGCACCAAGATCGGCGACGATCTCTGGAACGGCGAGAAACTCGACGATGCCGCACTCGGGCGCATCGTCGGACTCTACCGGCTGACCTTCCGGGATGATGCGCCGGTGCTCGACAAGGCCAAAGGCGAGCCCATCTATCTGATCATGGCGATGACGCCGGACGGGATGCTGCGGGTGAAGCCGCAGAATCTCGTGACCGGCCTGCCGATCAGGCATCTGGAGGACGTGTCGTGAGTGCCGCGCCTTTCACGCAGATCTCGGTCGGCGTCGTGGTCGAGCGCCGCAACGCCGACAGCCCATGGATCGACTTCACCTGGCGGCCGATCACGGCATTGCCCGGCGCGCCCTTGGTCGCGCCGTGGACGCAACTGTCGGCCGAGGGCGACAGCGTGACCTTCTATGCGGGCGCCGCCGAGGTTGCGCTCTATCGCACCGAAACGGCGCACTATCGCGACAATCTCGCATCAGGTTCGCCGTCGCTCTGGGTGGCGTTGCGGCCGACCGAGGCCGAGCCGCCGTTCGATCTCGTTGCCGTCACTGCCGATCCTGCCGAAGGCGAGGGCTTTACGCAGAATGGCGACCATCTGGTCGAGCCGGTGCCGATGCCGGAACCCGTGCGCGTGATCGTCGAAGCGTTCGTGGCCGAACACCACGTCGAGCAGCCGTTCGTGAAGCGCAAACGGGATCGTGCCAATCCGGAAGCGCTCGCGCGCCGCGGACCGCCGCCAAAGGACCGGCTGCGATGAACGATCCGGAGAATTTCCTGACGCGCTGGTCGCGCCGCAAACGCGAAGAGGCGGCCGAGCCTGATCGCGCGAGCGACGAGAAGGACGTGCAAGGCGGTTCGGAAGCAACGGCCGCCGAGCAGAGCGCCGGCGATGCACCACCGCTTCCAGCGACGGGCGACAACCCGGCAGAACCTGAATTCGACCTTTCGACGCTGCCGCCGATCGAGACGATCGTGGCAGAAACCGACATTCGTGCTTTTCTCCGGCCCGGCGTGCCGGCGGAACTCCGTCTTGCGGCGCTTCGCCGCGCGTGGGTCGCCGATCCCAAGGTGCGGGATTTTGTCGGGCTCAACGACTACGACTTCGATTTCCACACCCCCGGCGCGATCCCCGGTTTCGGCGCGCTGGAAATGACGGACGAGCTGCGTCAGGAGGTGGCCCGGATGATCTCAGGGTGGCAGCCGGAGCCCGAGCAGGCCGTCGCGCGATCGGCGGACGAGACGGCATCCGAGCCGGCGCCCACGGTTTCACCAGTGCAACCCGCGGTGTCGACTGTGGAAACAAGCGCGCCCTCAGCGCGCGGGACACTGGAGGTTGACAAAGGTGCAGATCAGGTCGCGCCGCCTCAAGATGAATTGATGACCGATAAAGCAAAAGCGCAGCGCAATAAAGACTATGCTGCGGCGCAACAACAGCATTCGGAATCGGAAAATCTGCAAAAACTTGCAAGGCGCGGCCACGGTCGCGCTTTGCCCAAGTAATACTATTGACCATAGGGATAGACTATTGACCCACGGACAGTCGCATGGGCAAACTTCCGGAAATTAAATTGGAATAACAAAAAAGTTCCTTCCATGCGCGATGAGGGCCTCGACGAAGCGATTCGTGCCGCCGGCGGCGTCGGCGCGCTTGCCCGAAAAATTGGCATCTCCCAACCGTCAGTATCGAACTGGTCGCGCATCCCAGCCGAGCGCGTGGTCGCCATCGAAGCGGCGACCGGTGTCGATCGCAGCGTGCTGCGCCCTGACCTCTACGGCGAGCGGCAGCCCAACGCCGGCGACCCCGAGGAAGTCGATGCCGCGCGCTCCCAGGAATACACGCTGCTCGCCGCGCTGCTGGCGCGCGCCCCCGATCAGGCCTTGCTCGATCGCCTCGCGACATTGCGTGGCGATCCGTCGCCGCTCGGCGTTGCGCATGCCGCGCTCGCGGATGCGGCCAGCCGCATGACCTCCGATCGCGTCGAGCGCGAGTATTTCAACCTCTTCATCGGCCTTGGGCGCGGAGAACTGCTGCCCTATGGCTCGTATTATCAGTCAGGATTTCTGTACGAGCGCCCACTGGCGCGGCTGCGCGAGCAGCTCTCGCGGCTCGGCATCGAGCGCGCGGACGGGGAGTCCGAGCCCGAAGATCACGCGGCGATCCTGTGTGAGATCATGGCCGGTCTCATCAATGGGCGCCTGGCCGCCGAAGTCGGCGCCGACCGCGATCTCTTCGAGAACCATCTTTCGCCCTGGATCGGACGATTCTTCGCCGATCTGGAGCAAGCCGAAGCGGCCGAGTTCTACCGTCACGTCGGAACGCTCGGTCGTCTGTTCGTGGACATCGAGACTGAGGCTTTCGCGCTGCCGTCATGAATGTCGGCGCGCGAACCCGACCAAGGGAGGTACGGCGATGAAGCAAGAGCGCAAGGCGAGTAGGGTCGGCCGGCGTGAGTTCCTTCGTACGCTTGGCGTAGGTACCGCAGCGGCTGCGGCCAGCACGCCGTTTGTCGGTCCGGCCGCCGCCGACACCGAAAGCAACGACGAAAAGCGGAAGGCGCGCTACCAGCCGAACTCGGCCGAGGTGCAGACCTTCTATCGTGTCAACCGCTATCCCACGAAGTAACGGGAGAAGCCGTCATGCTGATCAAGCGAACGGAACGTCAGGCCCGCCGCGGTGTGCTTGCGCAAGGGCTGCCGGGCCAATCCGACGCCGGCCTCGATCGCCGGTCGTTTTTGCGCCGCTCCGGCCTGGTCGCCGGCGGTCTTGCCGCTCTCGGCAGCCTGCCGCTGGCCAGCGTCCGCAAGGCGGAAGCCGGCCCGCCGGCCAAGCCGGGCGCTGCGGTCACCATCCGCAAGAACGTCTGCACGCACTGTTCGGTCGGCTGCACCGTGATCGGCAAAGTATCGCAAGGCGTGTGGATCGGGCAGGAGCCCGGCTGGGACTCGCCGATCAATCGCGGATCGCACTGCGCCAAGGGTGCGGCGGTGCGCGAGCTCGTGCATGGCGACCGCCGGGTGAAGTACCCGATGAAGCTGGTCAACGGTCAATGGACCAAGATTTCCTGGGACACCGCGATCAACGAGATCGGCGACAAGCTGAACGCGATCCGCGCCAAATCCGGACCGGAGTCGGTCTACTGGCTCGGCTCCGCGAAGTTCACCAACGAAAGCGCCTATCTGTACCGCAAGTTTGCGGCCTATTGGGGCACCAACAACGTCGATCATCAGGCGCGCATCTGCCATTCGACCACGGTCGCCGGCGTCGCCAATACCTGGGGCTACGGCGCGCAGACCAACAGCTACAACGACATCCGCAACGCCAAGACCATGATCATCATGGGCGGCAATCCGGCGGAAGCGCATCCGGTGTCGCTGCAGCACCTGCTCGAAGGCAAGGAGCTTAATCGGGCGAACTACATCGTGATCGAGCCGCGGCTCACGCGCACGGCGGCACATGCGACGGAATACGTCCGCATCCGCTCCGGCACCGACATTCCGGTGATCTACGGGATCCTCTGGCACATCTTCCGCAACGGCTGGGAAGACAAGCAGTTCATCGAACAGCGCGTCTACGGCATGGAGGACGTGCGCAAAGAAATCGAGAAGTGGAATCCGGAGGAGGTCGAGCGTGTCTCCGGCGTGCCGGGCGCTCAGCTTGAGCGCGTCGCCAAGATGTTCGCCACCGAGAAGCCCGCCACGCTGATCTGGTGCATGGGCGCGACCCAGCACACGGTCGGTACCGCCAACGTCCGCGCATTCTGCATTGCGTTGCTTGCGACCGGTAACGTCGGCTCGTTCGGCACAGGCGCCAACATATTCCGGGGCCACTGCAATGTGCAGGGCGCCACCGATCTCGGCCTCGATATCGTGACGCTGCCGCTGTACTACGGCCTCGTGGAGGGCGCCTGGCGGCATTGGTGCCGTGTCTGGGAAGTCGACTACGACTGGATGCTCTCCCGCTTCGATTCGAAGGAGGCGATGGAGACCGCCGGGATTCCGTCGACCCGCTGGTTCGACGCGACATTGCTGCCGCAGAAGGAAGTCCGTCAGAAGGACAACCTGAAAGCCATGATGGTGTTCGGGCATGGCGGCAACACCGTCACCCGCATGCCGAAGGCGGCCGAGGGCATCGCCGCGCTCGACCTGCTGGTGGTGGCCGACCCGCACCCGACCACCTGGGCGGTGCTCGGAGAGCGCAAGGATAACACCTACCTGCTGCCGACCTGCACTTCGTTTGAGAGCGACGGCTCGCGCACCGCGTCGAACCGTTCGATCCAGTGGGCCGAGCAGGTCGTCAAGCCAATCTTCGAATCGAAGAACGACAACGAGGTGATGTATCTTCTTGCGCGCAAACTCGGCTTTGCCGACCGGATGTTCAAGAACATCAAGGTCAACGGCACCGAGCCCGTCGCCGAAGACATCCTGCGCGAGATCAACCGCGGGGGCTGGTCGACCGGCTACTGCGGCCAGTCGCCGGAACGCCTGAAGGCGCACATGAAGAACCAGGACAAATTCGACCTGGTGACCCTGCGCGCGCCGAAGGACATCCCCGAAATCGGCGGCGACTACTACGGCCTGCCATGGCCGTGCTGGGGTACGCCCGAACTTCGGCATCCCGGCACGCACACGCTGTACAACACCAGCCTGCACGTCATGGACGGCGGCGGCACGTTCCGCGCCCGCTTCGGCGTGGAGCGTGAGGAGAAGCTGGCCGACGGCACGGTCCGCAAGGTCAGTCTCCTGGCGAACGGGTCATACTCGCTGGGCTCCGAGATCCGGGATGGCTACCCCGAATTCACCTACGGGGTGTTGAAGAAGCTCGGCTGGGACGGCGAACTCACCGAGACCGAGCGGACCACGATTGAACGCGTCGGCGGCAAGAACCCGGACGGCGTGTCCTGGGCCACCGATCTTTCGGGCGGCATCCAGCGCGTCGCCATGGCACACGGCTGCATCCACTATGGCAACGGCAAGGCCCGCGCCAACGCGTGGAACCTGCCGGATGCGATCCCGGTGCATCGTGAGCCGATCTACACCCCGCGGCCCGAGCTGGTCGCGAAGTACCCGACCTTGCCGAACGCGGTGCAGTTCCGCGTTCCCAATGTCGGCTTCGATCTGCAGAAGGCCGCGGTGGAGAAGGGGATCGCGAAGCAGTTCCCGCTCATCAACACCTCCGGCCGTCTGGTCGAATACGAAGGCGGAGGCGAGGAGACGCGGTCCAACAAGTGGCTCGCCGAGCTCCAGCAGGACATGTTCATCGAGATCAATCCTGCGGACGCGGCCGAGCGCGGCATCAAGGACGGCCAGTTCGTTCTGGTCACCGGTCCGGAGATGCCGGCCGGGCGTGCGTGTCGCATGAAAGCGCTGGTGACGGAACGCGTCGGCAAGGGCGTGACCTGGTGTCCGTTCCACTTCGCCGGCTGGTTCATGAACGTCGACCAGCGCAGCAAGTATCCGAAGGGCGCCGATCCCATCGTGCTCGGTGAAAGCGTCAACATCGTCACCGGCTACGGCTACGATCCGGTCACCGGAATGCAGGAGCCGAAGGCCATGCTCTGCCAGGTCAGGGCAGCTTAAGGGAGGAATGAACCATGGCTCGCATGAAATTCCTCTGCGACGCGGACCGCTGCATCGAGTGCAACGCCTGCGTCACCGCCTGTAAGAACGAGCATGAGGTGCCTTGGGGCATCAACCGGCGCCGTGTCATCACCATCAATGACGGCAAGCCCGGCGAACGCTCGGTCTCGATGGCCTGCATGCACTGTACCGACGCGCCCTGCGCCGCGGTGTGCCCGACCAACTGCTTCTACACCACGGCCGACGCGGTGGTCCTGCACTCCAAGGACCTGTGCATCGGCTGCGGCTATTGCTTCTACGCGTGCCCGTTCGGCGCGCCGCAGTATCCGCGGGTGGGCAACTTCGGATCGCGCGGCAAGATGGACAAGTGCACCTTCTGCGCCGGCGGCCCGGAGGCCGACAACACGCAGGCCGAATTCGTCAAGTACGGCACCAACCGGCTCGCGGAAGGCAAGCTCCCGCTGTGCGCCGAGATGTGCTCGACGAAATCGCTGCTCGCCGGCGACGGGGAGATCATCGCCCAGATCTACAAGGAGCGCGTGGTCAAGCGCGGCTACGGCTCCGGCGCCTGGGGATGGCGGACCGCCTATCGCGAAACGATCGCGACCTAGGCCTTCGCAAACAGCGGCGTAGAAGACAAAGGGAGAAAGAGCATGACGGCATTTCTCGCGCGCATTCGTGCCGCCGTCGGTGTGTTGGTGCTGCTCGCGGCGGTCATTGCGGCGGCTCCTTCGGGGGCGCAGCAAAAGAATCCCGACGGCTCCGTCAACCCGACCGCAAGCGCGGTGCGGGAAGAGCAGCTGTTCAAGGAGATGGACCGGATCACCGGCCGTTGCACGCTGCCCGACCAGAAGGCCTGCACGCTCGAGCAGCCGGCCGGCCGCGACTGGCGCTACTTCAGTCAGGTGACGCTGCCGTGGATCGGCGCCATCGCCATCCTCGGCATGCTCGCCGTGCTGGTGCTGTTCTATCTGTTCCGCGGCATGGTTCGGATCGAGGCCGGGCGCTCCGGCCGCACCGTGGTGCGGTTCAACGCGTTCGAGCGTTTCGTGCACTGGATGACGGCAGCCTGCTTCATCGTGCTGGCGCTCTCGGGCCTCAATATCACCTTCGGCAAGGATCTGCTGTTGCCGCTGATCGGTCCCGACGCCTTCACCACTTGGGCGCAATGGGCGAAATATGCGCACAACTATCTGAGCTTCCCCTTCACCATCGGCGTGGTGCTGATCCTCCTGATGTGGATCGGCGGCAATATCCCCAATCGCACCGACGTCGCGTGGGTCAAGGAAGGCGGCGGTATCGTCGGCCACGGGCATCCGCCGGCCAAGCGCTTCAACGCCGGCCAGAAGCTGATCTACTGGATCGTCGTCATCGGCGGCGCCGCGGTTGCGATCACCGGCTACATCCTCATGTTCCCGTTCTGGGGCGGTACCAGCATCGTGGGCATGCAGACCGCGGCAGTGATCCACGGCATCGTCGGCGTGCTGTTCGTCGCCGCCATGCTCGGTCACATCTATATCGGCACCATCGGCATGGAAGGTGCCTTTGAGGCCATGGGCACGGGCACCGTGGACGAGAACTGGGCAAAGCAGCACCACAGCCTTTGGCTCGAGGAAGAGAAAGCCAAGGGCAAGGTCGAAGCGCCGGCCGGGCGGATGCAGCCGGCGGAATAGTTCACCCTTCTTTGATTTCGACCAGGAGCGCCCGCGGTAGACCGGGCGCTTCTGCTATATATACGCCCCATGCGCGTTATCGGCCTCGCCGGCTGGAGCGGCTCCGGCAAGACGACACTGCTGACCAAACTGATCCCGTGTCTGGTGGCGCGGGGGCTCGCGGTCTCGACCCTCAAGCACGCCCATCACGGATTCGACGTGGATCAGCCCGGCAAGGACTCGCACAGCCACCGCATGGCGGGTGCGACCGAGGTGCTGATCGGCTCGGCCACGCGGTTCGCCCTTGTGCATGAGCTGCGCGGCGCGGCGGAGCCCACACTGCACGATCTGCTGGCGCGGATGTCGCCGGTCGATCTGGTGGTGGTCGAGGGCTACAAGGCGGCGCCGATCCCGAAGCTCGAAGTGCATCGTGCTGCCGTCGGCAAGCCGCTGCTGCACCCGGACGACGACTGCATCGTCGCGGTCGCCTCCGACGCGCCACTGCCGAAGGTCGAGCTGCCGGTGGTTTCGCTCGACGATATCGAGACGATCGCTGACATCGTGACGGTCGAGTCAGCGCCGCTGGCAGACGTACTGTCACCGCAAGGCGCCGCCTGATGGCACAGCTCTCCGACGACTGTTTTGCGTTTGGCGGCGCGCTGCTCCCTGTTGCCGAGATGGAGCGGATGATCGTCGACCGCGTCATGCCGGTCACGGAAACCGAGACCGTGCCGCTCGCGGCCGCGCACGGCCGCGTCGTCGCCGAGGATATCCTCGCGCCGATCAACCTGCCGCCGTTCGACAATTCGGCGGTGGACGGATTCGCGGTGCGGCATGCCGATCTTGCCGCGACTGGCGACACCCGCCTGAAGGTGGTCGATCGCATCACCGCGGGCCGCGCCGCGACCCGCGCGCTCGGCGCCGGCGAGGCGATCCGCATCTTCACCGGCGCGCCGATGCCGGCAGGGGCCGACACCGTGTTCATGCAGGAGGACACCCGCGTCGAGGGCGACACGGTGATGGTGCCGCCCGGCTTGAAGCGCGGCGCCAACAGCCGCGCCGCCGGCGAGGACTTGCGCGCAAGATCGGTGATGCTGCCGGCGGGCCGGCGGCTCACCACGTCGCATGTCGCGCTCGCGGCCGCCGTGGGACTCACCGCGCTGCCGGTGCGGCGCCGCGTCCGGGTCGCGGTGTTCTCGACCGGCGACGAGATCGTCGAGCCCGGCAGGCCCTTGCCGCCGGCGGCCCTGTTCGACGCCAACCGCTTCCTGCTCGCCGGGCTGATCGAACGCATGGGCGCGAGCTTCACCGATCTCGGCATCCTGCCCGACGACAAGACGCAGCTTGCGCGCGCCATCGCGGATGCGGCCGCCAGCCATGACCTCGTGCTGACCTCCGGCGGCGTCTCGACCGGCGAGGCGGATCACGTCCGCGACGCGGTCGAGAGCATCGGCAAGCTCGTGTTCTGGCGGGTCGGCATCAAGCCCGGCCGGCCGGTGGCGATGGGTGTGATCACGGGCGGGCGGGCGGGCGAGGCCGCCGTCTTCGCCGGCCTTCCCGGCAACCCGGTCGCGGTGTTCGTGACGTTCGCGCGGGTGGTGCGGCCGCTGCTGCTGCGGCTCGCCGGCGCCGAGGTGCTGCCGCTCATTCCGTTGCCGGTGCGCGCGGGCTTTCCCTACCAGAAGCGCAGCGGCCGGCGCGAATACGTCCGGGTGCGCCTGGTCCGCAATGCGGATGGGACGGTCGACGCCTTCAAGCACGCGCAGGACGGCGCCGGCGTCATCACCTCGCTGACCGAGACCGATGGGCTGATCGAATTGCCGGAAGACGTGACGACGGTCGCGGCCGGCGCCACCGTCGGGTTCTTGTCCTACGCCGCGCTGGCGGAGTAGTCGCTATATCCGCACGCCGGTGGGCGACGTGAAAGCGGTCTCGACCGGCTTCTGCACATAGTTGAGTACGACGGCCGCGCCGACAGCGAGTACGACAATCGCCAGGCAGGACATCAGGAAGCTACGCATGCCGAACTCCTCCCAGATAACGACAGCTGCCAATATCTAGTCGTGCGACGGCGCCGTTATCAAGAGGTCTAAGGGCTAAGAACCGCGCTCTTGCGCCGCAACACGCTCCGCCGCCGCCACGTCTTCGGGCGTATTGACGTTGAAGAACGGGTCGACCGGCTCCGCCGGCCAGTCGGCAATGGCGACGCCGTGGCGCGCGGTCCAGATCTCGATCTTGTGCAGGCCCTCGACCATGAGCGCGTGACGCAAGTCCTCGCGCAGCGCCACCGGCCATATCCCGACGACCGGATGTCGCCAGTCGCCGGAGCGGGCGCAAGCGAGCCGGGTCTTGGCGCTGGCCCGCGCTGCGTCGAGCCGAGCGACCAGGTCGGACGGCAGGAAGGGGCAGTCGCCAGGGACGCTGGCGACGTCGGCGATGTCCGGCGCATGCGCGGCGACCCAGTCGAGCCCGGCCAGGATACCGGCCAGCGGGCCGGCGAAGTCCGGCACGCTGTCGGCGACCACCGGCAGGCGCGTATCGGCGAAACGCGCAGGGTCGCCGTTGGCATTGACGATGAGGCGCGCGCATTGCGGCGTCATGGTCGCAAGCACGCGTTCGAGGATTGTCCGGCCGCCGATCGTGATGCGCGCCTTGTCGCCGCCGCCCATGCGGCGCGCGAGCCCGCCGGCGAGGATGAGGCCGAGAGGAAGCTGTGCCACGGTCGTCAATCCCGGGAGCGCGGAGGCTCAATCGTCATGCACCGCCGCCTTGCGCCGGTGCTTCGCACTCTCCTCCTCGACATAGCGCAGGTCCTGGTCGAACACGATGCGGTCTTCGCCTGACAGCGCGACGAAACGCTTGCCGCGCGCGCGGCCGACGAGGGTCAGGTTCGCCTTGCGCGCCAGCTCCACGCCCCAGGCGGTGAAGCCAGAGCGCGACACCAGGATCGGGATGCCCATGCGCACGGTCTTTATCACCATCTCCGAGGTCAGCCGGCCCGTGGTGTAGAAGATCTTGTCGTCGGGACGCACGCGATGCTTGAACATCCAGCCGGCGATCTTGTCGACCGCGTTGTGGCGGCCGACGTCTTCCATATAGACCAGCGGGCGGTCGCCGACCGCCAGCACGCAGCCGTGGATCGCGCCGGCCTCCAGATAGAGCGAGGGCGTGGTGTTGATCTTGCTGGTCAGCGCATAGAGCCACGAGGTGCGAAGCTCCGCGTCCGGCAGTTTCACGTCTTCCAACGCTTCCATCAGGTCGCCGAACACGGTGCCCTGCGCGCAGCCGGAGGTCTGCACCTTCTTCTTCAGCTTCTTCTCGTAATTGGTCTTGCGCTTGGTGCGCACCACGACGACCGCGAGCTCCTCGTCGTAGTCGACGCCGGTCACGACGTCGTCCGGCCTGAGCATGTTTTGGTTGAGCAGGTAGCCGATCGCGAGATAGTCGGGATAGTCGCCGATCGTCATCGCGGTGACGATCTCCTGCGAATTGAGGAAGATCGTCAGCGCGCGCTCGACCGTCACGCGGGTTTCGACCGGCTGTCCGGTCTGGTCGACGCCGGTGACGCGCTCGGTCAGCCGTCGGTCATGCGGGTCCGGCTGAATGAGATAGCGCTCGGCCGGCACGCCGACGAGTCGCGCGGCCCTGGCCGCGGCCGGCTTCGCGGCAGTCGATTTTCCCCCAGTTTTGGCCACTTTCCTGGCCATCGAAGCGCCTCTCTGGTATCGCGACGGACTTATACCAGAAAAGCGCGAGCCCGGAAAAAGCGAAAGCCCGGCTCGGGCCGGGCTCCGCGGGTGAAACCGTCACCGCGCGTGAATCGCTTCGCAATCAAATGACTTCCCTAGTTCAAATGCCTTCCCTAGTTCAGGCCGCCGAACAGCCAGATAATCAGAATGATCGGAATCGGAATGCCGATCAGCCAAAGCAAAAGTCCTCTACCCATGTTGCTTCTCCAACGCTGTCAAATCGTTCGACCAGGAAAACGGCGGAACAGCGAAAAGGTTCCCGCCCGTATGGCGCTGACTTTCCGAACCCTTGCGCAGGCCTGCACGTTGCGGGTCGGCGATCCCTCGCACCGTGGCCACCACGGATCGGATCGCGGTCATCGCCACGGCTGGCGCAGTCACGCGCGGGATGGCCGTACTGTGACGATCCGTGAGTGAATGCCGGACGGTCGTGTCATTGTCCGTACCCATGAGCGTTGCTACCAGCTGACGGTGCAACAGTGATGTGAAATCGCCCGCTGGAACGGCGGGGCCATTGGTATTGGTCGTCTGCTCTTTGCGGCGACCCAGCGTCTAACCAGGCAGGAAAGCGCTCGCCCCGCTCCCGCTGTCGACCAGGCGTTCGATCGGCGCACGGTAGAGCTCTTGCAATTGTTCGCTGCTCAGCACGCGCTTGACCTCGCCTTCGGCCAGGCAAGTGCCGTCGCGCAACAGGTAGGCACGATCGGCGGTGCGCAGCGCGTGGTTGGGATCGTGGGTGGTGAACAGGACGCCGAGGCCGGACGCCGCAAGCGCACGGATCTCCCGCATCACCTTGCCCTGATTGCCGAAGTCGAGGCTAGCCGTCGGCTCATCGAGCACGACGAACTGCGGCTCCTGCGCCAAGGCTCTTGCCAGCAACACGAGTTGCCGCTCGCCGCCGGAGATCATGGTATAGGGCCGTTCCTTGAGATGCGCGATGCCGAACTCGTCGAGCGCGCGGCCGGCGACGTCACGGTCATGCGCCGACGGCCGGCTAAACAGCCCGCCGTGGGAGGTGCGCCCCATGAGCACCACGGTCTCGACCGTGAATGCGAATGTGGGATTGTGGACCTGCGGCACATAGGCGACGCGCCGCGCGCGGTCGCGGATCGTGAACGCGTCAAGCGAGCGACCGTCGATCTGCGCCTCGCCGGCGAGCGGCTTGAGAATGCCGAGCAGCGTCTTGAGCAGCGTGGTCTTGCCGCCGCCATTGGGGCCGAGCAGCGCCAGCACCTCGCCCTGCTTGAGTGTGACATCGAGCCCGCGCCCGACCACGCGGTCGCTGTAGCCGATGGTGAGATCGCGGCCCGCGAGCGTCACGACCAGTTCCTCTGCATGCCGGCGAGCAGCCAGATGAAAAACGGCGTTCCGATCACTGCCGTCAATATGCCGAGCGGGATCTCGATCGGCGCCATGGTGCGTGCCAGCGTGTCGATGAGCAGCAAATAACCGCCGCCCAGCAGCGCGCAGGTCGGGAGCAGCTTCGGGAAATCCGGGCCGACCAGCGCACGCGCGAGATGCGGCACCACGAGCCCGACCCAGCCGATGACGCCCGAGGCGGCGACGCTCGCCGATGTCACCAGCGTTGCCGCCGCCACGATCGCGATCCGCATCGGCCCGGTCGGAACGCCGAGGGCGCGTGCTTCCTCCTCCGGCAGCGACATGACGTTCATGCGCCAGCGGAGCGCTACCAGCACGATGGTGCCGAGCGCGACCGGACCCGCGAGCGGGATGAGATCGCCGGCATTGGTCGCCGCGAGGCTGCCGAGCAGCCAGAACGTCATCGCGGGGAGCTGGTTGTAGGGATCGGCCAGATATTTCACGAGTCCAACGCCGGCTCCGAGCAGCGCGCCCACGACGACGCCCGTGAGCACCAACACCAGGATCGGGTCGCGCGATTGCAGCGCGGAGCCGATACCGTAAACCGCGGCGACTGCGAGGAGTCCGCCGAACGCCAGCAGTCCGATACCGATGACACCGAGCGAGAAATAGATGCCGAGCACGGCGCCAAGTGCCGCGCCCGATGACGCGCCCAGGATGTCCGGCGATACCAGCGGATTGCGGAACAGACCCTGGAATGCTGCGCCAGCCACCGCAAGTGCCGCTCCTACCAGCACAGCCGCGATCACGCGCGGCCCGCGCACCAGCAGGATGACGTTTTCGGTGGCCTCCGAGGCCGCCGGCGCACCGCCGGTCGCGCGCGACCATAGGACATCGAACAACTCGCCGAAGCCGACCGGATAGCGTCCGACCGCGAAGGCGACGATCAGCCCCGCGATCAGCACAGCGGTGGCGATCAGCAGGCCCGGAAAGAAGCGCTGGGTCATGCGAGGTTTTTTCAGTCGCGTCCCGCCAGCACGCGGTCGATCTGCAAGTCGTCCAGCGGCACGTGATAGAAGCGCTGGTAGAACTCACGCGTGAGCGTGCGCAGGTCTTCGGGAAACAACTCGGGATAGAGAATCTTCGCAAGCCACCACAGACCGATCAACCGGTTGACCGAGGGGGGAAAGTCGACCCACCCGAACGGAAGCTTGGGCGACAGATGCACGCGTTTTGCACGAACCGCCGCGACAGGCCGCCAGACCGGCATTGTCTGGACGTTATCCGCGAAATCCTTGTCGATAGTGACGATCACCTCGGGATTCCACACCAGCACGTCTTCGATCGACACGGTGGCGAGGCCGCCGCGTGTGCCGCCCGCTACGTTGCGCGCCAATAGTTCGATTGTTTCTACATTGATCGAACCACCAAGACCAGTCTCGAGCCCGCGCGGCCCGCGCGCGTAGTAGACGCGTGGCCGTTTGTCGACAGGCGGCAACCGGCTTGTGATCGTCTTGACGGTCTCGTCGGCATAGAGTGCTGCCGCCTCACCGGCTTCGCGGCGGTCCGTCAAGGCGCCGACGGTGCGGTAGGTATCGGGGATGCCGTCGAATCGCCCGTCGAGCAGCGCGTAAGGAATGCCGGTCTGCTGTTGCACGCGATCGGCGAGCGAGATGTAGGTGTGGTTGACGATGCCGATGTCGAGGATCATGTCGGGCTTGAGCGCGAGCACCACTTCAAGATTGGCGGTGTTGCCGCGTCCGGTGATGCGACCGATTTCCGGCCGAGCGCCAATCTTCTCGTCCAGGAATTCGCGCTCGTCGGCGCGGTTGGCGCGCGGCCATCCGATCAGGAGATCGGGCGCGACCGTGTAGAGCGTGATGGCGGCAGGCGGCCCGGCTGGGAAGACGCGCGTCACCCGCGCCGGCACGGGCACAGCCCGGCCTGCACTATCGGTCACGCCTTGAGCGCGCGCGCGACCTGGCGCGATGAGGGCGGTGGCTGACAAGCCTCCCAAGAATATCCGGCGATCGACCAGCATGTTCGCGGCTACGGCAGGAGCAATGGGCTGCGCGCTTATAGCAGTGGGAGCAGGGGGGCAGGGTGGTCGGGCTTCTTCGACCTGGCTGCGCAAATCGGCGGTCCACGATGCCTATCGGCATGTGGGTGATTAGCCAAGTAACGGAGAGTATGATTTCAATAAAAATAGAATAACTACCTCATATTTGACGGCAAGTTAGCTTCGAAGGCAAGTCACTACCTATTTATACAGTGTTTATGCACCTGATGATGAAATCTACGGAGCTGAGCTCATCGATACCATATGGAGTCCGGGTAGATGTCCCAGCCACACTTTCGATCCATTGAAAATCGTTGACTTTTCCACTGTTGCTCTCCTGCAACGGGTATATATAAATCATAAATTACAGATAAATTTAACGTTGCCGCTCCCGGCTTCGGGGCTAGTCTGCCGAAGTCCGGAGGGGCATCTCGCGGCGGTGGTTTGTTGGTTACGCCATCGCGAGGTGACAGGGGGCTCTCAATGGTGCGCGGCACCTGCGGAGATCGTGACCCTCCAGTAACGCAACTTGGAGGATCAACATGAAGATGGTGAAAAGTCTTCTCCTCGGTTCCGCGGCGGGTGTCGTCGCGGTTGCTGGGGCGCAGGCAGCCGATCTTCCCGTCAAGGCCAAACCGGTCCAGTACGTGAAGATCTGCACGCT
>JAIESR010000084.1 GCA_019745775.1 Xanthobacteraceae bacterium
GAGCCTGTGCGGGAAAAGCGCGCGCCGGCCGAGCGCCGCGCGGGCACTCAAGCGCGGGCCAAGACCGCCGTCGCCGTCGGGCAGGACTGGGACGAGTTCTGACGAAAGCGGTCGCCGGGGCAAGTCCGAACAAGGACGACGGCCCTTGGGTCTTGCCCCGGCTGGCGGCTTTGCCGCCAGCCATCGCGGCGCGGCAGCCGGCGCTCAGGCTTCCGCGTTTGCGCCGCAAGGCAGCTCGCGACGTCCTGCCCGTTCGGGATGTACCGGCTGCACAGCCGGTGCAACTCATGCGGTCGCGGCCGCGGCCAGCCGCGGCATCGGTGCATTGAGGCCGAGCATGGTCGCGACGTATTCGCCGATCGCCAGCGACGACGTCAGCCCCGGCGATTCGATTCCGAATAGGTTGACGAGATACGGAACGCCGTGGTCGTCTGGCCCCTGGATCATGAAGTCGGCCGCCGCTTCGTCCGGGCCGGTGATCTTCGGCCGGATGCCGGCATAGGCCGGAGCGAGCGCGCCGTCGGCCAGGTCCGGGTAGAACGTGCGGACAGCGCGGTAGAACGCGTCGGCGCGCTTCGGATCGACGGCGTAGTCGAGGCGATCGACCCATTCGACATCGGGGCCGAAGCGCACATTGCCGGCAAGATCGATGACGGCATGGATGTCCATGCCGCTGGGACCATGCATCGGATAGATCAGCCGCTTGAAAGGACGGCCGGTCACGCTGAAATACACGCCGCGGCGGAAATAGCCGCGCGGCACCTTGTGAATCGGCATGCCGGCGATCGCGCGCGCCAGCGGCGGCGCCCCGTGCCCGGCGCAATTGATCAACGTTCTGCAGATCAACGTTGTCGGTTCTGCGCCGCCAACATCGAGGCGAATGCCCTGCGCCGTGACCTCGCCGCCGATGACCGGCGCCCGCAACACAACGCGGCCGCCGTGATGCTCGATTTCGCCCTGATACGCGAGCATCAGCGCGTGGCTGTCGACGATGCCGGAGGACGGCGACAGGTAGGCGGCATGGCAAAACAGATTGGGTTCGAGTTCGCGGGCCTGATCCGGCGTCAGCCATTGCAGATCGTCGAGGCCGGCCGCGGCCGCGTGCGCCATATGATGGCGGAGCGCTTCGACCTCTTCGGGACGGCGCGCGACCACCAGCTTGCCGAGCCGCTTGTGCGGCACGCCATGCTCGGCGCAGTAGGCGTAGAGCAGGCGCGGTGCGCGGGGGAAGAGGTGCTGCCTGAGCGTGCCTTTCTTGTAGTAGAGGCCGGCGTGGACGACCTCGCTGTTGCGCGAGGAGGTATGCTCGCCGATGTGCGGCTCCGCTTCGAGCACCAGCACCTCGCGACCTGCCGCCGCCAGCGTTCGCCCCACCGCAAGGCCCACCACCCCCGCGCCGACAACGATGCAGTCCGCGGTCTCCATCGAATGCCAATCCCCCTTGTCATCCATGCCGGCGCCGCCAAGTCGCCGCTAGATGGGTAGCGAATGTCAATACACTCCGCCAGTGGCGGGCAGGCCGCATCATTTGAGGGGAGAACCCGGGTACCCTGTCAGTTGGATCGCGTCTTCTTCCGGGCGGCTCTCTTCGCCGCCTTGCTGCCGCCCATGGCGGCGCGGCAGGCGGGGCTCAGGCTTCCGCGTTTGCGCCGCAGGCAGCTCGCGACGTCCTGCTCGTTCGGGATGAACTGGCTGCACAGCCGGTGCGCGTCCGGCTCGCAGGCGTGCTGCGCCGCCGCGGGCGTGGCGGTGACGCCTGCGGTAAGCGTGAGGGCCAGAAGCAATCCAGCCCCGCTCATCGCGATGAAGGGAAATTTGCTTGTGACGTTCTTCATGTTCGGTCCTTTCCGGCTCAATCCGGAAGCGTCGGATGACGCCTGATCCCTCGCCAAGATAGCAATCTTCGGACGGGCCCGGGCCGAGGTGAGCCGGGTATGGTTACCGGCCGGTCGCGGGAACCTCTGCCGCAGCTCCGCCGCCTTTCGACGGGCACGTGTGTAGCCCGGATGGAGCGAAGCGACATCCGGGAAAAGCGCCGCCATCGGACCCCCGGATTTCGCTTCGCTCAATCCGGGCTACTTGTCATGCCGCAGCTACTGCAGGCCCGCGGCCTTGAGATAGGCGAGGTCGACGAAGCGCTCGGCCGCGGGCAGCGGCTGTTTGAGCGCGCCGGTGCTGCCGAGCAGCTCGATCACCTTGGCGACGCCGGGCAGGCTGATCTCGGCCTGCCTCGGCATCACGCCGCGGTCGGGCTCGTAGTAGAACGCGAGCATCGCGCGCGCGACGTCGGGCGGCGCGTCGGTGGTCTCGGCGAGAATGCGCACCACCTCGTCGCGGTTGTTCGGATCGCGCATGAAGCGGTAGGCGTCGCCGAAAGCGCGGGCGAAGCGCACCGCGAGGTCCTTGTTCTGCGCCGCCCATTCGCGGCGCGCGGCGATCACATTGAACTGGAGCACCGGGATCACTTCGAGCGAGTCGGCGAGCTTGGTGAAGCCCTTGGCCACGAACACGATGTCGTCGGGCTGGCCGAGGGGGACCGCATCGCATTCGCCGCCCGTCAGGCACTTGGCGCGGGTCTGGGTGCCGATCAGCTCGGTGGTGCGATAGTCGCTTTCCTTGAGGCCGTGCTTCTCGAGCAGCAGCCGGCTCGCGATCGAGATGGTGTCGACCGGCAGCGACATCGCGAACATCTTGCCCTTGAGGTCGGCGAACGACCTGATACCGGGCTTGGCGATCACGCTGAAGATGGTGTTGGCGGGGCCGCCGACGATACCGACCGTGGGGGAGCCCTTCAGCACGCCCTCGATCAGATAGGGCGTGGCGGTGTGGCTGACGTCGACGGTGTTCTTGTCGAGCCCCTCGATCATGTGGTGCACGCCGGGCAGGCGGATCACCTCGAGGTCGATGTTCTCGCGCGCCAGGAAGCCCTTGCGCTGCGCGGTGTAGAGCGCGAGCGAGGACACGCTCTTCACCGAGCCGGCGATCTGGCCGTAGCGCAGCTTGTCGGGAGACTTGGTTTGCGCCTGCGCCGCGACCGGCGCGCCGAGAACGAGGGCGGTGAGAACAATTGGTAGGGTAAGAGATCGCACGGCAGGAATTCTCCAGCTATTGTCCGATATAGCGCTTGGCTTGCTCGATCAGCGGCCGCGGCGTGGCGGCATAGGCGGCCACCATCTTCTGGACCTCCTCGCCGGTCAGCGGTTCGAGATCGAGCCCGCGCTTCCTGGTCTCCGCCAGCAGTTCGGGATCGCGCATCGCCGCCATGAAGGCAGTGCGTAGCGCCATCGCGCGCTCCGGCGGAATGCCGGGCTCGGCCACGAGCGAACGCCCGATGTCGGGAACGCTGCCGAGCAGTCCCAAGAGGCTGCGGCTGCGTTCGTCATGGGCAAAGTCGAGCAGTCCCGGCGTGTCCGGCAGCGCCCGCATGCGCCTGGCGCTCTGCGTATAGAGCACGCGGATCTTTTTCTCGGTCAGCCAGTCCTGGTGATTGGCCTGGATCGCCTCCCAGCTCATGCCGCCGATCGAATGGACCTCGCCGCGCAGCATCGCCAGCGCCTGGTCGGGCGATCCGCGGAAACCGAGGATCACCTTGATCCTGGTACCGATCAGATCGTTGAGCGCGGCCGGGATGAAATTCGAACTGTTGGCCGGCACCGTGCCGGCCATCAGGAGCTCGCGCGTCTTGGCCTGCTCGATGCTCTGCACGGGCGAGGTATGCCAGGCCACGGAAACGGTCGCGGTGGAGACGATGCGGCCGATCCAGGCGAGCTTGACCGGATCGAACTCGCCCGGACCGCCGAGCACCTTGCCGAGCGTGAGCGCATCGAGGAACAGGCCGAGCGAGGTCCCGTCCTGCGGCGTGATCCCGGTCATGTAGGATGCGGCGCGCACGCCACTGCCGCCGGTCATGGTCTTGACCACGATGGCCGGATTGCCGGGGATGTGACGCGTGAAATGCGGCGCAATCACGCGCGCGTAGAGGTCGTAGCCGCCGCCGGGCGGGAAGCCTACGTAAAGGCTGATGGTCTTGCCCTTGTAGAACTCCGCGACCGGATCGGCCGGTGCCGACGGGGCCGCGGCAAGCATCACCGCACCGACGCCGGCGAGACGGAGTATTGCGGACAAGCGCGGCATCGGCAGCTCCTAGAGCTTCAGCAGCGTCCTGGCGGTGCCGCCGAGAACCCTGGCCTTGTCGGCTGCGTCGAGCCCGAGCTCGTCGATGATGGCGCGGCCGCGCTGCTTCAACGCGATCAGCATGGGCGAATCCGTGCCGAAGATCAAACGGTCGGCGCCGACGGTCTTGATCGCGCATTCGATCGCCGGCGCATGATAGGCGACAGTGTCGAAATACATCATGCGCAAATAGTCGCTCGGCTTGCGCGTGATGTGAACCGGCGGGCCGTAAGGACCCAGGATCACCGGGTTGTCGCGCAGCTCGTAGGCATAGTCCATCCGGCCGATGATCTCGCAGATGCCGCCGCCGAGATGGCTGGCGACGAATTTGATCGTCGGAAACTCCTCGAACAGGCCTTTCACGATCAGCCTCGCCAGGGCCAGGCAGGAATCGAACGGTCGTCCGACGCTCGACGCCAGTCGGAACTCCTTCATGCGCTCCTCGCCGAAGCCGACCGACGGGGGGTGCATGAACACCGGGATGTCGAGATCGCAACAGAGCTTGAAGAACGGCTTGGCGTCGTCGTCGTCGGGATAGGCGCGGCGGTGGCTGGAGCTGATGATCACCCCGCGCAGATCGTCCTCTCTCACCGCGCGCTCGAGCTCTTTGAGATGATCGTCGCCGCCGCCCGGGATCGCGACCGCGAGCGCGACGATCCGGTCTTTGTGCTTGTCACGCAGAGAAGCGAGATATTCGTTGGAGGCGCGGATCGCCGGCACCGCGTCCTCGCGGCTGAAGTCCTTCAGGTAGTGGCCGGAATTCGAGATCACGCTGACGTCGAGACCGACCTCGTCGTGCAGCCGCAGGACATTGTCGATGGTGGCGGGACATTGGCCCTTCCAGCGCGGCATGGCCTGCTCGCGCTCCGAATGAACATGGGTGTGCCAATCGATGATCATCGCGCGCTCACGCCTTCGCTGCATGCTTGCGCAGCGCGTCCTCGTTCACGTCGGTGCCCCAGCCGGGGCCGGTCGGCAGCACGAACTCGCCGTTCTCGATCACCGGCGGATGCGTGAGCAGCTTCGGCTTCCACGGCACCTCGTCGACGTCGTATTCCGAGATGCGCAAGTTGGGCACGACAGCAGCAAAATGCGCGCAGATGATCGCGGAGAGCGGCCCGCTGAAATAGTGCGACGCGACGTTGACCTCGTAGGCATCGCACATCGCGGCCATGCGGATCGCCTCCGGCACGCCGTTGTACTGCGGATCGATGATCGCGACGTCGACGCAATGCGCTTCGAGATAGGGCTTGAGGGCGCGGCGGCCGAGGATGGTCTCGAGCGACGCGATCGGGGTCGTGGTCGACTGCCGGATGAAGGCGAGCGCGTCGGGCTCGTAGATGTCCATTTCGAGCCACATCAGGTCGAACGGTTCGACCTTGCGCGCGATCCGGCGGAAGCCCTCGGCCTTGTAGTTGAAGTTGACGTCGACCGCGATGCGGACGGTCGGGCCGGCGCCCTCGCGCAAGGCGGTGAGCTGCGCGATCAGCGCGTCGAGCATCTCCTCCGGCAGGTTGAGCTCGGGATGGCCGGGGCCCCGCGCGGAGCCCGGCGTGTACTGGCGGCCGCCGTTCTTGTCGAACACCAGGAGGTTCGCCTTGATCGCCTTGAAGCCGAGGTCACGGGCCTCGCGGGCGGCGGCCTTGAGGTCGTCGACGGTGTGCACCGCCGGGTGATCGATCACCTTACCGTCGAAATATTCGGCGCAGCGTGCCCGGATCACGCCGCAGCGGGACCAGTAGACCGGGATGCGGTCGCGCACGGCGCCACCGAACAATTCGTAGACGGGCACGCCCAGCGCCTTGCCCTTGATATCGAGGCAGGCGTTGAGAATGGCGCCGGCCGCGTTCTGGTTGAGCCCGCCCGGCACGGCGCGCGTGAACGAATTGAGCATGGCGTCGATGCGGCCGATCGCGCGCGGGTCCTCGCCCACGAGCAACGCGCCCATGCCGTGGATCGCGGCCGCAACGCCGGGCCGGCGGTGCTCCCTGAACTCCGACCAGCCGGCAAGACCCGCATCGGTGCTTATCTTCAGGAACGAATAGATCTCCCACCCGCAGTCGACATGGAATTCCTCGAGCTTGGTGATTTTCATCCGGCGCCCCAATCCTGCAAGCGGGTCGCACCCGCGTCCCGATCATCCACCCACCGCCACGATCAATTCATGTGTCGCAGTGTAAGCATCCAGTCGAGTGCGGTCACTATGGCGCGGTTTCGGGTTAACGATAGCGGCGTCTGCGACCATGGTGCATCGCCGTTTGCGTTGCCTTTCGCGGTCGGTGTGGGTAGCGTCCGCACATACCCTGACACGTCCGGAGTGCGCGATGACCGGCCATCCAAGGTTCCCCCGCGTCGGACCTCTGGCTGCGCTGATGCTGGCGCTCATGCTCCCGGCCCCGTCGGCGCTGGCGCAGAACAACAATCAGGCCGTGGAGGTTGCGACCTATCATGGGCCGGACCGCGAAAAGCGGCTGATCGAGGGCGCCAAGAAGGAAGGCGAGCTGATGTTCTACGCCTCCATCCCGGTGGCGGACATCGCAGTGCTGACCGAGGCCTTCACCAAGAAATACGGCGTCAAGGTCAAGGCATGGCGCGGGGATTCCGAGGCCATGATGTCGCGCGTGCTCAACGAGGCCAAGGCCCGCCGCTACGAGGTCGGCGTCATGGTGGCGTCGAGCTCTGCGCTCGAGCCGCTGTCGCGCGAGAAGCTCCTCACCGAGGTGAAATCGCCGTTCCTGGCCGATCTGGTCAAGGGATCGGTCGCGCCCAACCGGGAATGGGCCTCGGTCTATCTCAACACCTTCGTGCAGGCCTACAACACCAATCTGGTGAGGAAAGAGGAGCTGCCGAGAACCTATCGCGACCTGCTCAATCCGCGCTGGAAGGGGCGGCTGGCGGTGGAGGCCGAGGACTACGACTGGTTCGCGCAGGTCGTGATCGGCCTGGGCGAGGCGCAGGGCCTCAAGCTGTTCCGCGAGATCGTCGCGACCAACGGCATCTCGGTGCGCCGCGGCCACTCGGTGCTCAACAACATGATCGTCGCGGGCGAGATCCCGCTCGGGCTTTCGGCCTATGGCTTCCTGGCCGAGCAGGCCAAGGTCAAGGGCGCGCCGCTCGACTGGTTCGTCATCCCGCCGCTGCTCGCGCGCCCCACGGTCGCCGGCGTCTCGCGCTACGCGCCGCAGCCGCATGCGGCGGTGCTGTTCTACGATTTCCTGATCAGCGAGGCGCAGCCGATCCTGGCCGGCCGTCAATTCGTGTCGCCGAGCAAGAAGATCGACTCGCCGTTCCTGCGCGACAACACGCTCCAGCTCATCGACTCGGTCGAGATGCTCGACCATGCCAAGAAGTGGCAGGAGCTTTATCAGACGATTGTGCTGCGCCCGTCGCGCTAACGGAGCGTCAATCCTCGCTGAGGTTGGCGAACCTGATCGCCTTGCCCCACCTGTCGGTTTCCTCGGCGATCATCCTGCCGAAGTCTTCCGGCGAGCCGCGCAAAATCAGTACGCCCATCTCGTCGAACCGCTGCTTGATCTTGGGGTCCTCGAGGCCGCGGTTGATCTCGGCGTTGAGCCTGTTGACGATCTCGCCCGGCGTGCCGCGCGGCGCGCAAACTCCCCACCATGAGCTGGTGTCGAATCCCGGCACGGTGGCGGCGACGGTCGGCGTATTCGGCAGCGTCGGCAGCTTGACATTGCTGGCGATGGCGAGCGAACGGATCTTGCTGCCGCCCTTCATTTGCGCGGCCATGGTCACGACGTCGGAGAACATCACCTGCACCTGGCCGGACAGTACGTCGGCGATCGCCGGCGCGCCGCCGCGATAGGGCACGTGCACCATCTCGATCCCGGCCAGCATCTTGAACATCTCGCCGGCGATGTGATTCGCCGTGCCGGTGCCGGCCGAGGCGAAATTGATCTTACCAGGATTGGCTTTCGCGTAGGCGATCAGCTCCGCCACCGTCTTGGGCGGAAATGTCGGCGCGACGAACAGAACATGCGGCGCGCGCACTAGGCCGGCGACGGGCACCAGGTCGCGCATGAAATTGAAATTGAGCTTGCGGTAAAGCGTAGCATTGATCGCATTGCCCGCATTGGCCACCAGCAGGGTGTAGCCGTCGGGCGTTGCGGTGGCGACCGCCTCCGTGCCGATATTGGTGCCGCCGCCTGGCCGGTTCTCGATGATGAAAGGCTGGCCGAGTCGATCCGACAGCCACTGGCCGATGATGCGACCGGTGATATCGGCGGCGCCGCCCGGCGCGAACGGGACGATCATGCGCACTGGCCGTGTCGGGTAGTCCTGCGCCCAGGCGCGGCCCGTTATGGCCGGCGCTGCGGCGAACGCCGTGGCGAGTTGCAGGAATTGTCGGCGGGCAGAAGTCATGGGCATTTCTCCGGCATTCAGCGTGACCGTTGTGACTTTGGCGTCATCGTTCGAGGCTCGCCACCGCTGGAACCTTCCTGGCTGCCGTTTGCGGATGGCGCAAGCCGGCCCGTTCCATGCGCGGCAGCACCTCCTGAACGAAAAGCGGCATCTCGGAAAGATAGTTCAGAAAAACCAGCGCTGATCCGGCAATGCCAGTCGTGCTCAACAGCTTCAATTTCTCGACCACGTCGTCGGGACTTCCCACAATAGGCAGCATCCCCGGAAAGATACCGGGATAGGGCTTGCCAGCGGTTTCGACAGAATGCTTCGTGGGCTGTTGCTGGTAGTGTTGGTATTCGCCTGCGCTCTTGCCAACTGTGGTGAGCTTCTGACGTCGGAAGTACGCCAAAGCTTCGTCGTCTGCCTGCTCCTCGGCAAAGTAGTAATAGAAATCCTCCGCTTCCTTGCGCGTGGGCCGACAGACCACTTGGGTCTGGGTGTAGACCTCCGTTGCGCGCCCGCATTGAGCCGCCGCCTGTTGAACAGAGCGAATAAGTTGAGGCGCCTCGTTCAGATTATTGGGAAGGGACGTGAACAGAATGTCGGCGGCTTGTGCCGCAAAGTCGCGGCCGGCCGACGAAATTCCGGCACTCATCACTGGCGGGCGGGGCCGCTGCACCGGCAGCGGATCGGTTGCAACTCCGCGTAATTTGAAGAATTCGCCATCCCAGTCGAAGGCGGCGTCTCCTTCGCACATCTTGGCATAGATGTTGAACCATTCGAGCCCGTGCGCGTACCGCCGTGCATAGTCAATCTTCGCGCCGTGGATATCGAATTCGTCCGGATTCCAACCGCATACGATATTGAGCCCGGCACGGCCGTGGGTCACATGATCGATGGTGGCAATCGCCTTCGCTGCGAAAGCCGGTGTCGTGATGGGTACATGCGCGGTGACGAAAACGCCGATACGCTTTGTCATGGCGCCGGCAGCGGCGCTATGGGTGAAGGTTTCGTAAGACCGGCCCCACATGTCGGCCTTGCCGCCCAGTCCACGCCATTTGGCGATCGGGAGGATGAATTCAATTCCGGCTTCGTCCGCCAGCCGGTATACTTGCGTGATCTCATCCCAGTCGGCGCGCCAACGCTCCGGCGCTGCGCTGAGCGACATGCCGCCGGCACAATTCGCACCGAACAGCCCGAACTTGTAGGCGTTGCTCCCGAAAACGTTCCTCATCTTGCGCGTCCCTTTATCCGCTGGAAGCAGGACGACTGTGCTGTCCACGCCACGAGGTTTGCGGCCAGTCTAGACGATCAATCCAGCAATTGGACCACAGTTTGTGGGAACAACAGTTGTTCTCGGAAGAGGCGCGACAAATTATCAGGCAGAATTTGAACCGGCGTATTGCACGATCGCGCGTGAAACGGCAGCCTCTATACACAGGTGAGACCGGGGAGGGCGCTCGATCGCAAGCGGTCACGCCCCGCACCAGGAGCGCGGAGCAACGCCGCATGATCATCGACTTCCACGTCCACGTCCTGCCGCCGGAGGACATGGCGGACTTCACCGGCACCCAGTTTCACAAGAACATCGGCGCCGCGCACAGGCGCTCGCCGACCACGATCGAGAACGCGCTCGAAGCCGCCAGGAACGGCGGCGTCGACATCACCGTGATCTCGAACCCGATCCACAACCTGCGCGACATGGACCGGATGCAGCAGTTCGAGCGTTGCGAGCGGCAGAACCGATTCAACGCGGAGTGCCAGAACAAATATCACGGCCGGATCGTCGGCATGGCCTCCACGGTGCCCTATGGCGGCGACAAGTTCCTGCGCGCGTTCGAGCGCGCGATCAAGGAAGACGGCCTCAAGGGCGCCTGGATCACCTCGAGCCTGCAGGGCATGTACCCGGACGACGACGAGGCGATGCCGTTCTTTCAACTCGCGCAGGAGCTCGACGTGCCGGTCGTCATCCATCCGCCGTCGGTCGGCTTTGGCGAGGAGCGGATGCGCGACTACCGCCTGGCGTCGAGCATCGGGCGCCCGATGGACGGCGCGCTCGCGATCGCGCGGCTGATCGTGCGCGGCGTGTTCGAGAAATTCCCAAAGCTGAAGCTGGTCGGCACGCATCTCGGCGGCGGCATCTGCGAGATGATCGGGCGCATGAACTACGCTTATCGCCTGCAGGACGAAGCGTTCTTCCTCGGCTCCTATTCGCCGATGCTGATCAAGCACGAGCCGCTGCATTACCTGAAGATGATGTACCTGGAATCGACCTGCTATCATGCGCCCGGCGCGCGCTGCGCGATCGACACCGTCGGCGTCGATCATTTCCTGTTCGGTACCGACTCGCCGCCGCTGTTCGTGCTCAAGCAGGAAGGCGTCGACCTGATCAACAAGCTCGGGCTGACGCCCGAGGAGAAGGACAAGGTCTACTACCGGAACGCCAGGAGACTTCTGAAGCTGTAGCTTCGAAAGCGCCGACAGGGAGGACCGTGATGGAGTTGAGGACCGTCGCTCTCGCCACCGGCCTCGCGGCCGCGCTCCTGCATCTCGCCGCGTCCGACGCCGCGTCCGACGATTATTTCAAAGGCAAGGATATCACGATCTTCGTCGGCTCGACCTCCGGCGGTCCCTACGATGCCTATGCGCGGATGCTCGCGCGCCATTGGGGCCGCAACATTCCCGGCAACCCGAACATCGTCGTGCAGAACATGCCCGGCGCGAGCGGCCGGCGCCTGATGGGACACATGCAAGGGCTTGCGCCCAAGGACGGCACCGCGATCGCGGCCGGCCACCGCGCGCTGCCGTTCGATCCGCTGATGGGCGTGAAGGCCAAGTTCGACCCGACCAAGGTGACCTGGATCGGCAATGCCAACGACGAGGTCAATATCTGCATCGTCTGGCATGCGTCGCGGGCCAAGACTTTCGACGATCTGCGCAAGTACGAGACCGTGGTCGGCAGCGGCGGACCCGCGAGCACCGACACGATCTATCCGAACATCATGAACGCGCTGTTCGGCACGAAATTCCGCGTCATCCACGGCTACGAAGCGGCGGCGCAGACGCATATCGCGATGGAGCGCGGCGAGGTCGACGGCCGCTGCGGCATGACCTGGGATACGCTGCAGGCGATCAAGCCGGAATGGATCACCGAGAAGAAAGTGAACATCCCGGTGCAGTTCGCGCTCGAGAAGCATGCCGACCTGCCGCAGGTGCCGTCGGTCTTCGATTTCGCGCGCAACGACGAGGAGCGCCAAATATTGGCGCTGTGGTCGGCACCCAACAAGATGGGCCGTCCGTTCTACGCGCCGATCGAGCTGCCGAAGGATCGTGCCGAGCTGCTCCGCCGCAGCTTCGACCGCACCATGAAGGACCCCGCGCTGCTGGCTGAGGTGGAGAAGACGAAGCTTTACGTCTCGCCGACCACCGGCGAGGAGGTCGGCGCGCTGATCGAGCGCATCTATGCCACGCCCGCGCAGGTGGTCGCGCGCGCGATCGAGGCCAGCAAGGGCACCAGCAAGTAACCCAAAAGACAGTCACCCGACACCGAGGAGATCAAGGTCATGAGTACGCCGGCATTCGCCTGGCCAGAAGGTCGCCGCGTCGCAGTCATCGTCAGCGTCCTTCTGGAAACCTGGTCCGAGGGAAAGGCGCCGAGCTATTTCCCGCGCACCACGCCGAACAAGCCGGGCATCCCCGACATCGCCGGCATCAACTGGTCGACCTATGGCGGCAAGGAAGGCGTGTGGCGGCTGGCGCGCATCCTCGACGAGGTCGGGCTCAAGGCCACGCTGTTCTGCAACGGTCGCTCGGCCGAGCTCTATCCCGACGCGGTCGCGCAATATGTCCGCGCCGGCCATGATGTCGCCGGGCATGGCTACCTCCAGGACGAGGTGTTCGCGCTGCTGACGCCGGAGGAGGAGCGCGGCCGCATCCGGCAGACGCTCGACGCGATCGAGAAGGCCGGCGGCAGGCGCCCGACCGGCTGGATCACGCCGATCTACGGCTGGTCCGAGCACACCATCGATATCGTGGTGCAGGAGCAGCTCGTGTGGTGCTCCGACGCGCTCGACTCCAATCTGCCGTATCAGCAGAAGACCAAGAGCGGCTCGGTCGTGGTCATTCCCTGGAGCGACTTCGTCGACAACCGGGCACTGCGGGCGAGCCCGCAGATCTATTTCGACGTCTACAAGGAGACGTTCGACTACCTGCACGCCTGCGAGCCGGGCTCGCTGATCAACGTGGGCGTGCACAGCCATTTCGGCGGCCGCCCGCTGATGTCGGCGATGTTCCGCAAGGTGCTGCAGTATCTCTCGAGTTTCCCCGACGTGTGGTTCCCGCAGCACGCCGACGTCGCGAAGTGGATGCTCGACAACAGGATCGAGCATCCGACCTACGCCAGCCGGTTCTTCAAGGGGCGGTGATTTTGAGGTACGTGTCCCGGACGCGGTGCAGCACGAAGTGATGCACCGCTGATCCGGGACCCCGGTTGACCTTCGATTGAATAAATCGGGTCCGGGTCTGCGGTGCGCCACTTCCCTTCGCTAGGCGGAGCATAGCTCCCGGAACACGCGGGACCTGTCGCCGCGGCGCGCCGCGTGGCACAGTGTGCCGAAGACACCAGGGACGGAGACCCGCCCCATGCTGCGGATCGTCGTTGCAACGGTTGCGCTTGTGCTGGCGTTCGCGTGTGCCCCCGCGCACGCCGATCCCGTCGCCGATTTCTACAAGGGCCAGCAGGTCAAGCTGATCGTCGGCTACGGCACCGGCGGCGGCTATGACGTCTATGGCCGGCTGTTCGCCCGTCATCTCGGCCGGCACATCCCGGGCAATCCGACCGTGATCGTGCAGAACATGCCGGGCGCCGGCTCGCTGCGCGCCGTCAACTTCATCGCCAACACCGCGCCGAAGGACGGAACCACCATCGCGACGTTCTCGCGCGACATGCCCTTGCTCGCGATCATCGGCCACAACGCCAATGTGCGGTTCGATGCGCGCACCCTGACCTGGCTCGGCTCGTCGTCGAGCTACGCCAACGACGCCTATTTCCTGTTCGTGCACAAGGACGCCAAGGTGCAGTCGGTCGACGACGCACGCCGCGCCGGCGGGCCGCCGCTCGTGCTCGGCGGCACCGCCGAAGGCGCGACCGGCAATGACGTGGCGATGGCGTTGCGCAGCGCGCTCGGTCTGAACCTGCGCCTCATTTCCGGCTATCCGGATTCCGGCGGTCTGTTCCTGGCGGTCGACCGCCGCGAGGTCGACGGCCGCTTCGTCGGGCTGTCGGCGACGGCGTCGTCGCATCCGGCCTGGCTCGCGCCCGGGACGCACATGCGTATGCTGTTGCAGTTCGCGCGCACGACGCGGCATCCGGACTATCCCGCGGTACCGACCGCACGCGAGCTGGCGCCCGACGACAAGACGCGCGCGCTCATCGCGCTTGCGGAATTGCCTTACCGGCTGTCGCGGCCGTTCGCCGCACCGCCGGGCGTGCCGCTGGAGCGGGCGCGGGCGCTGCAGGCGGCTTTCCTCGCGGTGCACAACGATCCCGCCTATCGCGAGGACGCGGCGCGGCTGAAGGTCGACATCAGCCCGATCGGCGGCAACGACGTGGTGCGGGCGATCGACGACATCGCCAGTGCGCCCGCCGACATGCTCGACGTGATCCGCGCCATCATGGTGGATTCGAAAGGGGGCGGCGAGGGCAAGCGCTGACGGGGAAGCGCTGAAGGGCTTCCTCTTAACCGCATCCAACGGCCACCGTTGCCCGTAGTTTCCAGAGGGCATAGGCTCACTGTCAAAATATGCGGGGAGAGGAACGGCATGCCCGGGCGTTGGGCAAGATGCGCGCTGACGGCGCTGGCTTTGTCATGGGCATGGACGGCGCTGCTGGCGTCGCCGGCCTCGGCCGACACCGTGGCCGATTTCTATAGAGGCAAGACGGTGACGCTGGTCGTCGGCTACGGGCCCGGCGGCGGCTACGACGTCTATGCACGGCTGATCGGCCGCCATCTCGGCCGCCACATCCCCGGCCACCCCAACGTCGTGGTGCAGAACATGCCGGGTGCGGGATCGCTGCGCGCCGTCAACTGGCTCAACAATCTGGCGCCGCGCGACGGCACCGCGATCGTGCATTTCGCCCGCAACATGCCGTTGATGGGCATGCTCGGCAGCAACAGCAACGCGCAGTTCGATCCGCGCAAGTTCAACTGGCTTGGCTCGTCATCGAGCTTCGCCAACGACGCCTACATCCTGATCGTCGCGTTCCAGGTCGGTCGCCAACCTGGCGTCGTCGGCGACAACCGTCGGCAACGATCCCGCCAGCTCCGCCCATGGCCAGTCCCATCCCGATCCCTGGGTGGCCTTGCGTGTCAATCAAGAGTGGGGCTCTGCCAGCCTGGGCGTCATCGCGCATAAGAACGCGGCCCGGTACTACACCGCCCCCGCCGGCGGTGTCTGCGCCCAGACCGGCACGACGTTGTGCGGCTACCCGGACGACAAATGGGGCTGGGCGGTCACCGCCGGCACCGAGATCAAGCTCGACTTCCTGAGCCCCGGGAGCCGTATCGGCATGTTCGGCGCCTACGGACAAGGCGCGTCCCGCATCACCCGAAATGGCCAGACCAGCGTGAACCTGTTCGGCTCCGGCAACCAGGTCGCCTTCGGCGTCGTGACCGATGCGGTTTACATCAACGGCTCGAACCTTGAGCTTACCACGACCTGGGCGGTCGGCGGCGGCTTCGAGTACTTCTGGACCCGCAACTTCTCGAGCACGATCTACGGCGGCTACTCGGGAACGGAGTACAACAACAATGTCGTCGCCGGCCGCTGGTTCTGCAGCGGCGGGGGGGTTGGCGAGCACGATCACCGCCGCGGCCGGTGCCCCCTGCGATCCAAGCTACAAGCTCTGGCAGATCGGCACGCACCATGATTGGTTCCCGGTGCGCGGGCTGCGTTTTGCGATCGACGTCTTGTACACGAACATCGACACCGCTTTCGACGGTCAGACCGTGACGCTCGGCAAGACGCAGGGAGCGCGCCCGACGGGCGCCTACCTCGTCAGGGACCGTGGCATCGTGTCGGTCGCGTTCCGCGCCCAGCGTAGTTGGGGTGCAGGAGGCGGCGACTAAGCCGGACCGGCGGCATCCAAGTCCCGCGACTGCCTCGCGCCGTCGCGGGACTTCTTTTTTGCAGTCACCATGCGCACGCTTTCGCCGAACGCGACACAAGCGCACACGGTGGTCAATCCAAGCTCCCTGCTTCCTCGAAGCGGACGCACGGCGCACCATGCCGGCCACGGCGTTGAGCGATTGTAGGCTATCGCGACTTTGCTCTAACATCGGCCCGAGGGAACCCGGGAGATACGCATGGCCAGATTTGGCGCCGCATTCATTATGCTTGTCGCTGCTCTTGTCGCCACGGCGCAGGCCGACGAGGTGGCTGACTTCTACAAGGGCAAGCGCGTCAACCTGATCGTCAGCTACGGGCCGGGCGGCGGCTATGACGTCTATGCGCGCGTGCTCGCCCGCCATATCGGCCGGCACATCCCCGGCAATCCCTCGATCGTGGTGCAGAACATGCCGGGCGCGGGCTCGCTGCGCGGCGCCAACTATCTCTACAACGTCGCGCCCAGAGACGGGACCGTGTTCGGCACCTTTGCGCGCAACATGCCGATGCTCGGCCTGCTCAAGACCGGACAGAACGTCCAGTTCGATCCGATGAAGTTCACCTGGCTCGGTTCGTCGTCGAGCCTCCAGAACGACGCTTATGTGCTGATCATGCGCCGCAACGCCAAGGTGCAGTCGATCGAGGATGCGCGCCGCCCCGGCGGTCCGCCGATCATGCTCGGCAGCACCGCGGAAGGCACCTCGAGCGACGCCATGGCGGTGCTGCTGCGCGAATGGCTCGGCTTCAATGTCAAGGTGATCCCGGGCTACACCGATTCCGGCGTTCTCTATCTGGCGATGGAGCGCGGCGAGGTCGACGGCCGCACCTCGGGACTATCGTCGGTGCGCTCTAACAAAGCCGAATGGCTCAAGCCGAATGGCTTCGGCCGCGTCATGGTCGTGTTCGGACGCGCGACGCGCTTTCCGGAATTTCCCGACGCACCGACCGCGCGCGAGCTCGCCCGGAGCGCGGAGGATCGCAACCTGATTGAGATCCTGGAAATGCCCTATGCGCTGTCGCGGCCTTATGCAGCGCCGCCCGACGTGCCGCCGGCGCGGGGGCGCGCGCTGCAGAAGGCGTTCATGGATACGCACAAGGACCCGGCCTATCTCGCCGACGCCGAGAAGGTCGGCATCGAGGTCAGCCCGATCGACGGCGACGCGATCCGCAAGCTGATCGAGCAGATCTCCCGGACGCCACCGGAGCAGCTCAAGCGGATCGAGAATTTGATTACGGCCGGCGGCTGATCGACGCCCAGGTTTCGGGGGAGGGACAGCATGAAAAAAATCGCCCGTCGCACATTTCTTACGATGGCCACGGGCACCGCGCTCGCGGCGACGTCGCGGCGCGCCGCCGCGCAGGCCTATCCGTTGCGGCCGGTACGCCTCATCGTTGCGTTCGTGCCTGGCGGCGCCACCGATACGCTGGCGCGGCAGATTTCCGAGGACCTCAAACAGGCGCTCGGCGAGACTGTCGTGATCGAGAATCGTCCGGGCGCGGGCGGCTATATCGCCTGGAGCCACGTGGCGTCGTCCGATCCGGACGGCCACACGCTGCTGCTCGCGGAGAATGCGCTCGGCATGAGCCAGGCGCTCTATCGCGGCAAGGCGTCGACGTTCAATCCGTTGACGCAATACGATGCCGTCGCCGGCATCGCGACCTCGCCGTCGGCGCTGATCGTCTCGCCCTCCATTCCCGCCAACACGGTCGCCGAGCTCGTCGCCTATTCGAAGACCGTGAAGGGCAAGATGAACTACGCCAGCGCCGGTGTCGGCAGCGTCTCGCACCTCAATTTCGAGGTGTTCAAGGACGCGGTCGGCATGGAGGCGGTCCACATCCCCTACAAGGGCGGCGGCGCGGCGATCGCAGATGTCGTCGCCGGCCACGTGCCGATGACGATCACGTCGGTGCAGGGCACCAAGGCACTGGTCGAGTCGGGCAAGCTCAAGGCGCTGGCGGTGACGAGCCTCGCGCGCTCGCCCGCGATGCCGCATGTGCCGACCATGCAGGAAGCGGGCGTGAAGAAGACCGCCGACGTCGAGCTGCGGTTCTGGTTCGGCATTTTCGGACCGAAAGGCCTGCCGGAGCCAGTGAAGGCCAAGCTCGACGGTGCGTTGAAGAAGGTCCTAGCCGATCCGAAGCTGCGCGAGCGGCTGGCTAACCTCGACATCACGCCGGAATACTCGTCCGGTTCGGCATTGCGCGCGCGACTCGAGACCGAGATCAAGAGCTGGAGCAAATTCGTCGACGAAAAGGGCATCAAGCCCGAGTAGCGGCGCTGGCGCAGTACGCTTCGCCATTGTGCCCTGCAACGCGACACGGGAGGACGACCATGACGTATGACCGCAAGAGCCGGCACCGCATGAGCCGGCGCACGATGCTCCAGGGCGCGGCTGCGCTCGGCGCGACGCTCGCCGCCTCGCACAAAGCGTTTGCCCAGCAGGCGCCCACGCGCGGCGCCAAGGGCCCGGCCGCCAAGCTGCCGGCGCGCGGCGAGTTCGTAATCCGCGGCGCCAACGTGCTCACCATGGACCCGAAGATCGCCGATCTGGCGGCCGGCGACGTGCATGTGCGCGACGGTGCCATCGTCGCGGTCGCCGCCGACGTCGACGCGCCGAAGGCGCAGGTCGTCGACGGCGGCGGCATGATCTGCATGCCCGGCATCGTCGACACCCACTGGCACCTGTGGACGAGCCTGTTCCGGCCGTTCGTGCGCGCCGATCTTCCCGCGGTCGGCTATTTCCCGGTCAGCAACCGGCTCGGCCAGCTGATGACGCCGGAGGACAGCTACCGCGCCGTGATGCTCGGCCTCGCCGAGGCGCTGAGCGCGGGCTGCACCACCGTGCACAACTGGGCGCACAATGTTCGCAGCCCCGATCATGCCGACGGCGAGCTCGCCGCCATGCGCGACGCCGGCATCCGCGGCCGTTTTGCCTACGGCCCCGCGCAGGGCATGCCGGACGACCAGCCAATGGATTTCGACGGCATCGCGCGCGTGCAGAAGGATTGGATGCCGGGCGACGGCATGCTCACAATGGGCATTTGTTCGAGGAACGTGGGCGCCATGAGCATCGGCGGCGCTGCGCGCGGCGTGCTTACTATCGAGCAGACCAAGCGCGACTGGGATGCCGCGCGCAAGCTCGGGCTGCCGATCACGCTGCACACCTCGGGCCCGAGCCCGATCACGCAGCTCGAGGAAGCCGGCCTCCTCGGCAACAACGACCTCCAGCTCATTCACCCGCTGCTCACGACCGCCGAGGAGCGCGCGATGCTGGCGAAGCGCGGGGTGAGTTATTCGATCGCGCCCATCGGCGAGGCCGGGCGGCCGTCCAAGGTCGGCGTCATCCAGCTCGGCGAGATGCTCCAGGCCGGCGTCAAGGTGAGCATGTCGACGGACCACACCACCAACTACAATTGCGATCCGTTCGTCGGCATGCGCGTCCTGTTCGCGGTGCATGGTCACCGCATCGGCAATGCTATCCCGCTGACGGTGAAGCGGCTGGTTCAGCTTGCCACGCTCGACGGCGCGGTCGACCTCGGCATCGCCGACAGATGCGGCTCGCTCACGCCCGGCAAGCGCGCCGACATCATCCTGATACGCACCACCGACATCAACATGACGCCGGTCGGCGATCCCTACGAGGCGCTGGTCCATCGGGCGCAGCCCGGCAACGTTGACACCGTGATCGTCGATGGCCGCGTCTTGCGCCAGGGCGGCAAGTTCACGACGCTCGACCACGCCAAGGTGGTGAAGGACGCGCAGGAGGCGGCGGCGGCGCTGCGCACCAGGGCGAAGTGGCCGGTGTAAGCTTTGACCTTAGCGACGGGAACAACAGAAGAAACGGAGGTTGGGCGATGACGAACGATTATGTGAGTCGGCGCACGCTCCTGAAGGGCGCGAGCGTGTTGGGAGGCTGGGCGCTGACATCCGGCCCGCTGTTCGCGCAGCAGGCGCCCGTGCGTTCGGTCAGGAGCCCGGCCGCCAAGTTGCCGCCGCGCGGCGAGTTCATCATCCGTGGCGCCACTGTGCTGAGCATGGATGCCAAGCTCGGCGATTTCGCTGGCGGCGATGTGCATGTGCGTGACGGCGTCATTGTGGCGGTCGGTCCGAAGGTCGAAGCAGCCGGTGCACAAGTGGTCGACGGCAGCGGGACGATCTGCATGCCGGGCTTCATCGACACGCACTGGCACCTGTGGACTAGCTTATTCCGGCCGTTCGTCCGGTCCGATGTTCCCGCGGTTGGCTACTTCCCGGTGAGCAACCGCCTGGGCCAGTTGATGGCGCCGGAGGACAGCTACCGCAGCGTCGTGCTCGGCTGCTCCGAGGCGTTAAGCGCGGGCGTCACGGCCGTGCACAATTGGTGTCACAACACGCGCTCGCCGGAGCACGCCGATGCCGAGCTTGCCGCCATGCGTGATGCCGGCGTCCGCGGCCGCTTCGCCTACGGCCCGGCGCAGGGCATGCCTAACGAGCAGGCGATGGATTTCGCGGGCTTGGAGCGCGTCAAGCGCGACTGGATGCCGGGCGATGGCCTGCTCACGCTCGGCATCAATTCGCGCAACGTGGGCGGCAGCTCGATCAGCGCCCCCGGCATTCGCGGCGCGCTCACGATCGAACAGGCCAAGCGCGACTGGGACGGCGCCCGTGCGCTCGGGCTCCCGATCACCCTGCACACGTCAGGGCCGAGCCCGGTCACGGCCCTCGAGGAGGCCAAGCTGCTCGGCCCCGACGTGCAGCTCGTACATCCGATGCTCACCACGCCTGAGGAGCGCGCGATCATGAAGGCGCGCGGCGTCAGCTATTCGATATCGCCGGTCGGCGAGGCGCGCCGTTCGTCCAGTCTCGGTGTCATCCAGTTCGGCGAGCTGTTGGAGGCCGGCGTCAAGATCTCGCTGTCGACCGACCACACCACCAACTACAATTGTGACCCGTTCGGCAACATGCGCCTGCTGTATGCCCTGCATCAGTTCCGCATCGGCAGCAAGATCCCGCTGACGATGAAGCGGCTGGTGCAGCTCGCGACCATCGACGGCGCGGTCGACCTCGGCATCGCCGACAAGGCCGGCTCGCTCACGCCCGGCAAGCGCGCCGACCTCATCCTGGTCCGCACCACCGACCCGAATATCGCGCCGGTCAGCGATCCCTACGAGGCGCTGGTCTCGCATGCCCAGCCCGCCAACGTCGACACCGTGATCGTCGATGGCCGCATCCTGCGCCAGGGCGGCAGGTTCACGGCGCTCGACCACGCCAAGGTGGTGAAGGACGCGCAGGAGGCGGCGGCCGCGCTGCGTGCGAAGGCGAAGTGGCCGGCGTAAGCGGGCAGCGGAGCATCGGCTATGGACTTGCGCTCCCCGAAAGCCGAACATAGCATTCTTCGACCATCTTCACCTGTCGTTGCAATAAATCATGCGAGCCATCATTATCGGCGCGGGACGCGGCCGGCGGCTGATGCCGACTACAGCCGACACGCCGAAATGCTTTGCCGAGGTCCAGGGCAGGCGGCTGCTTGACTGGACGCTGAAAGCATTCGCGGAGAACGGCATCGACGATATCTGCTTCATCGGCGGCTACCGGATCGATCGCGTGCGCGCCGACTATCCGCACTTCACGTTCCGCGAGAATGCTGACTGGGAGAACAACAACATCCTGCTGTCGCTCATGCATGCCGAGGATCTGATGGGCGAGCCGTTCATGTGCACCTACTCGGACACGCTTTTCAACGCCGATGTGATCCGGCGGCTGCTTGCGAATCCCGCCGACATCGCGCTTTCGGTCGATACCGATTGGCTCGCACGCTACGAGCACCGCACGGAGCATCCGCCGACCGACGCCGAGAAAGTGTCGGTCGAAAACGGGCTCGTCACGAGGATACATCGCGGTATCGAGCCGAGCCTGGCGCATGGTGAATACACCGGCGTTGCGAAATTCACGCCACGCGGCGCCGCCGCGCTGAAGGAGCACTATCATCGCTGCCGGCGCGCCTATGCCGGCAGGCCGTTTCGCGAAGCGGCCGTATTCGAAAGGGCCTATCTCATCCATCTGTTTCAGGACATGATCGAAGCCGGGACGAAAATGGCGCACGCCGACACCCCGGGCAATTACATCGAAGTGGACACGCAGCAGGATTTCGAATTCGCACGAAACTCCTGGCGTGGATGACCATGGCAAGGCAGCTCTTTCCAGCTTCCATCGTCGGCTCGATGCCGCGATCGACTTTCGTACAGGATCTCATCAACGAGAAGCCGCCGCTGCCGCCGGAACGATACGAAGCCGAGATGGCCGCGGCGGTCCGCTACATCGTGGCTTTGCAGGAGCACGCCGGGCTTGACGTCGTGTCCGATGGCGAGTGGCGTCGCAAATCATACATCGGTGTGATTGCCGAGCTCGCACATGGGTTCGAGCTTGGCTACAACCCTGCCGACAACCGTCCCTGGACAATCGTCACCGGCGAGCTCACGCCCAGGAATCCAGGCTTCATAGCCCGCGAGATCGCCTTCCTGAAGACGATCACCTCGCGCAAGATCAAGGCCACGCTGCCGGCGCCGGCCTTGCTCGGCGAGCGCCTCTGGGACGCCGTCAAATCGACCGGCGCCTATCCGCATCGCGATGATTTCGTGCGCGCCTGCGTGCCGATCCTGCGCCGGGAGGTCGAGCTCATCCGCGAGGCCGGTGCCGACATCATCCAGATCGACGATCCGCACCTGTGCCTGTTCGTCGATCCGGCGGTACGTTCCGCTTATCGACGGCCCGACGCTGCCGCCGATTTCGCCGTGGACATGGTCAATGCCGTCATCGAGGGCATCGAAGGCGTGACGCTCGCCGTCCACCTGTGCCGGCGAGCGGGCGCCCGTGTCCGCGGCGAAGCGCAGTTCCAAGGCGACTATGGATCGATCGTCCCGCAATTGAACAAGCTCAAGGCGCACCACCTCACGCTCGAATTCACGACCGGCGCGGCCGGCGACGTGACGGTGTTCAAGCAATTGCGCGAGGATTTTGAGATCGGCCTCGGCTGCGTGAGCGTCGAGCCTGGACAGGTCGACTCCGCCGAGACTATCGCCGCGCGTGTGCGGCGGGTGGCGCAATGCATTGCGCCCGAACGGATCGTGCTCAATCCGGATTGCGGCTTTGCGCCGGGCTCGGGCGCGGCGGTCAGCATCGACGAGGCCTACCACAAGCTGCGCAACGAGGTGGCGGCGGCAAAGATGCTGCGGGACGAGTTTTCCTAGCGCGCCCCGCGCTTTTGCCGGTGATAAGTCTCGAGCAGCAATGCGCGATCCGTGCCCGCCTTGATCAGGCAGCTGCGGAGCATGTGCGAGATGAAGTCGATCAGCGCCACCACCATGATGATCATGATGATGATGAAGCAGACCTCATCCCACCGGTGGGCGCGGATGCGGTCCGAAAGGTGGAAGCCGATACCGCCCGCGCCCACGATCCCCAGGATAGTCGCGGAGCGCGTGTTCGATTCGAACATGTAGAGCACATTCGAGATCATGATCGGCAGCACCTGTGGAACGATGCCGAAGCGCACCCGCTGCACGGCATTGGCTCCCGTGGCCTGGACGCCGTCGACCTGCTTGCGGTCGACATTCTCGATCGCCTCCGCGAACAGCTTCGACAGAATGCCGATATCGGTCGTTGCAATCGCCAGCACGCCCGCCAGCGGTCCGAGCCCCACCGCGCGCACGTAGACGAGCGCCCAGACCAGCGCGTCGACGCCGCGCAGGAAGTCGAACGACCGTCGGATCGGAAATCGGAACAGCGGCAGCTTGACGACGTTGCGCGCGCCCAGGAAGCCCAGCGGGAAAGCGATGCAGGTGGCGATCAGGGTACCGAGAAACGCCATGCCGATGGTCTCCAGCATGGCCTTGACGAGGTCCCAGAACGCGTCGCCGGGCGTCGGCGGGAACAGGGCGGCCGCAATCTTGCCGAAGCGGTCGAGGCCGTTCCAGATACGTTCCGGCGAGGCGTCGAAGCGATAGAGGCAGAAGACGACGAACGCGACAACCCCGATCAGGATCGCTGCCAGGGTGGCGCGCTGCAGCGGCGTCTTCGCAAACGCGCGCGGGTAGCTTCGCCGAAGCTCCGCGATCCTGCCGGGATCGATGGCGCTCGCCTTCATTGCAGGCTTTCCTTGCCGATGAGCCGGTGGCGCAGTTGCTCGCAGATCAGGTCGATCACCATGATGGTCGCAACCACCATGAGCACGATCGCGCTGACGTCTTCGTAGTAGTTGAAGCTGATGGCGTGATAGAGTTCCTGTCCGATACCGCCGGCGCCGACGAAGCCGACGATCGCCGCCGAGCGGATGTTCAACTCGAGTCGCCACAGCGTGTAGGTCGTGAAGTTCGGTAGTACCTGGGGCAGCACGGCAAAACGGATAACCTCGAACCAATTGCCTCCGGCAGCGCGGACACCCTCGAGCTGGCGCTCGTCGATGTTCTCGTTGGCTTCCGCGTAGAGCTTCCCCATGGCGCCGATCGTGTGAATGGTGAGCGCGAGGAAGCCGGCAAACGGCCCGATGCCGAAGGCGACCACGAATATCAGTGCGTAGACGATCTCCGGCACGGTGCGCGCAATCTCCGCCAGCCGCCGGAACACGAAATAGATGGCGAAGTTCCCGGCAAGATTGCGCGATGCGGGAAAGCAGAGAAGGAAACCGCCGAGCGAACCGAAGATCAGCGCCATCAGGGCGATCAGGAGCGTGTCGAACAGCAGCCCTAGCCACTTGAAAAAGCCGTAGTACCAATAGGCGATGTCGCCCGGCAGCGTGTCGAGCCGGATCTCGGGAATGGTCTTGCCGATATATTCGCCGATCCTCGGCAGGCCGGCGATCAGCCGGTCGAGTCGGAAATTGCTTACGTCGGCGGCCGCATGGGAGATGATCACGAAGATCGCGCTGAATGCGAGAAGCTGGAGTCGCTGCCGCCGGCGTAGCCGGGCAAATTCCTCCTCGAAGCGCGCGACGGCGACGGAAGGCTGGCTAGGCATTTGCCGACATTTTCAGAGTGCCACTTCTTGCCTGCACAACTCACTTGCCTGCACAACTCACGGGCCTAGCGGCTGCGCCGTTCCTTGGCGAGCTGGTTCCGCAGGTCGATGGCGATCTGGTAGACCTTGTGATCGACCTCGCGGTAGCCCTGCGACTCGCCGCGCGCGACTTCCCGGAAGACCGCAGGATTGTCCTTGTGCAAGTTGAGGAACATCGCCTTCAGGTCGGCTTTCATCTGCGCCGGTACGTCGGAGCGGATGGCGATGACCGGGTTCGGGATCAGCTCGGACACCCAGATGATGCGGATGTCTTTGATATTGAGCACCTTGCGATCGAGCATCATGTGCAGGCCGCCGCGCGTATGCTTCTCGACGTCGTTGGTCCAGGTGACCGCGCCGTCATAGGCGCGATCGAGCACGCCGATGATGCTCTGCTCGTGGCCGCCGGAGAACACCACCTTGCCGAAGTGCTTCTCCGGGACGAGCCCCTTGTTGCGGAAACTGACCAGCGGAAACAGGTAGCCGGACGACGAGTTCGGCTCGGCCCAGGCCCAGATCTTTCCCTTCAGGTCGTCGAGCGACTTGTAGGGACTGTCCGCGCGCACGAAGGCGACCGCATAGTATCCGATCGTTCCGTCAGGATTGGTCGGGACCACCAGCGGCTCGATGCCGCCCATGGTCTCGACATAGCCGGCGGCATATCCGCTCGCGCCCATGTCCATCACTTCGAGTTGCTTGGCGCCGATCGCCTGGATCACGCCGGCATATTCCGCCGACAGGAACAGCTCGAGCTCGACCCCGAGCTTCTCCTTCACATAGGCTGAAAAGCCCTTGTAGCGCGTCAGCGCCGCGGCCTGGGTTTCGACCGCCTGCACGCCGTAGCGGAATTTCGGGAACTGCTTGCGCCAATCCTGCGCCTGCGCCGGCTGGCCGAACAACAGGCCACCGCACAGCGCCGCGGCCAGGGTTAACGGGAACAACCTGTTAGCCTTCATGGTGTGCTCCTTCGGGGGCCTTCAAGTCGGAATGCGATTTGACCCGCCGCTCGTCGAGCGAAGATCGATCGGCGGTATACCCGGCAAAGTCGTCGATGTGATGTATTCGTCAATTTCGTCGTCGCTGCCGTCCGCGACGTAGATCTCCCTGATCCGTTCATGATCGAGTACCTTGGGATGGTCGTCGAAGATCACCCGGCCGGTCCGCATGCCGATGATGCGGTCGCAATATGCGCGCGCCGTGTCGATCGTATGAAGATTGCAGATCACCGTGATGCCGTCGTCACGATTGATACTGCGCAAGATGTCCATCACGCGCGCGGCGCTGCGCGGATCGAGCGAGGCGATTGGCTCGTCGGCAAGCAGGATTCTCGGCTCCTGCACCAGTGCCCGTGCGATCGCGACCCGTTGCTGCTGTCCGCCCGAGAGCTGGTCGGCGCGTTGCAGGACCGCCGATGTCATCTCGACCCGCTCCAGCGTGATGACCGCCAGCGCACGCTCCTCCGGCGTGAACAGCTTGAGCAGCGAGCGCGCCGTCGGCTGGTAGCTGAGCCGGCCCATCAGGACATTGGTGAGGACGTCGAGCCGCGGCACCAGGTTGAACTGCTGAAAGATCATCGCGCATTCGCGCCGCCAGAGGCGGAGCGCCCGCCCTTTCAAGGCGGCGACGTCGCGGCCGTCGTAGTCGATCCTGCCCGCGGTCGGCTCGGTGAGCCGATTGATCATGCGCAGCAGCGTCGACTTGCCTGCGCCCGAGCGACCGATGATCCCGAGCATCTGCCCGGTCGGTACCTCGAAAGACACGTTGTCGACGGCAGTCAGCGTCCCGAAAGTCTTGGTCAGACCTTCAACCTTCAGCATCATCCCCCCTCGAGCACGCGGATGCCTGCGATGGGCTCCGGGCACGCCGACCCTTGTCATTGGGCATCGTTATCCGGCCCAATTGCGCCCAACCGTCGAGTAAGCCATCTTTTGTCGTTGAAATAGCTATCGCCCGCGTCGAGCGCTTCGATGCTCTGCGAAGTCGCCAGGGCCGTCAAGGTAGGACAGGCCATGCCTTCCAGCCTTGATGACGCAGGCTTGGCGGCTGGAAACGAATTTCAAGTTGCGAAACGCGCATGGCCCAAGCGACCCGGCGCGGTCGTGCCGGCCGGTTCGGGCGTCGTCGTCGCTTTCTACCGTATCCCGGCCAGGGCAACGGCCGAGTGTGGAACCTCGATGTCGATATCGAGCGTCGACACCTTGTCGCCGCGCTCCAGCTTCACCCGCACCTGGTCGTGGTCGACGGCGATGTGCTGCGCCACCACCGCCAGGATCTCGTCACGCAGCTTGCTCAACAGGTCGGACTGCCCGTGACTGGAACGCTCATGGGCCAGGAGGATTTGCAGCCGCTCGCGCGCGACCGGCGCACTACCGCGGCGCCTGAAGAGTCCAAGAAAACTCATGCCGCTCTCCGTCCGAACAGCTTGTCGAGCAGGCCTTTGCGGTCGGCTGGAACGATCATTGGCACGTCTTGCCCGCGCAGCCGGGCCGCGGCGTCGCGATAGGCCTGCGCGGCCGCGCTCTTGGGATCGTTGAGCGTCACCGGCGTTCCGACGTTAGACGCGCGCAGCACCTCCTCGCTCTCGGGGATGATCCCGAGCAGCGGCAGCGACAGGATGTCGAGCACGTCGTTGATGTTGAGCATCTCGCCGCGTGCGGCGCGGGCGGGATCGTAGCGCGTGATCAGGATGTGCTTCTCGACGCGCTCGCCTTTCTCGGCTAGCTCGGTCTTGGAGTCGAGCAGGCCGATGATGCGGTCGGAATCGCGCACCGACGATACCTCGGGATTGGTGACGATGATCGCCGTATCGGCGAACCGCATGGCGAGCGTCGCGCCGCGCTCGATGCCGGCGGGGCTGTCGCAGATTACCCAGTCGAATTTCGTGCGCAGCTCCTTGATCACGCGCGCGACGCCGTCCTCGGTGAGGGCGTCCTTGTCGCGCGTCTGCGAGGCCGGCAACAGCGAAAGCGTGTCGATGCGCTTGTCGCGGATCAGCGCCTGCGGCAGCTTGGCGACGCCCTGCACGACATTGATCAGGTCGTAGACCACGCGCCGCTCGGCGCCCATCACCAGGTCGAGGTTACGCAGGCCGACGTCGAAATCGACCACCACGACGCTCTGGCCGGTCGCCGCGAGCGCGGCGCCCAGCGCGGCGGTCGTGGTGGTTTTGCCAACGCCTCCCTTGCCGGACGTGACGACGATGACTTTGTTCATGCGAGTGACCTCCTCAATCCACGTTCGCTCAATCAAGCGGCGCGACTTTCAACACACCATTCTCAAGCCATGACTGGATCGCGTGGGAGCGGATGGCGTCGTCCCAATCCTCGGCGGTCCGGTAGTAGCCGTTGATCGCGAGCAGCTCGGCCTCGTTCTTGCGGCAGAAGATGCGCGCGCGGCCGTCGCCCTTGGTGCCGGCCATGGCGCGTCCGCGCAGCGTTCCGTAGACGTGAATAGAGCCGCCGGCGACGATCTCCGAGCCGGAGGCGACCGATCCGAGCACCGTGACGTCGCCGTTCGGGAAATAGATCGCCTGGCCGGAGCGCACCGGGCATTCGATGAGCAGCGACGTAGGCTCGTCCGTCTGGACGGGAGCGGCCGGGGCGGGCGCTTCTCTCTTCGGGGCAGTCGTCTCGGCTGCCTGCGGCCGTTCCGACGGGCGTCCGCTGGTCAGAAGCGGCGGCAGCGACGGATCGAGCTGCGCAGGATCGGCGCCTTCAATGCCGACCACGCGGATGTTGCGTTCGCTGAGCTGGCCGAGGAGGTGCCGGATGCCGGGCTGGCCTAGTTTGACGGCGCCGAGATCGAGCACGACCGGCCGGTCGGCAAAGAAGCCCGCCGAGGTCTTGATCCAGTTGTCGAGCTGGGCGAGCCAGTCGATGATCGGTGCCTGCGGCGCGAGGACAAAGGCGATGTAGGAGCGAATGCAGAAGCGGATCGAATTGTTCGCGTCGCTTGCGCTGGTCACGGCGGCCCCCGAAACGTCTTGTGAAGGCGATTGACCGGAGCATTGGGCTGAAATGGTTAACGCGGAGTTAAAACGAAACTATTCGCAAAGATGATTGGCGCGTGATGGTAGTATTCTGCTGCGAGATTACAGTCGCAGGTTAGGAAGGGCGGCCTACGGTATTCCCGTACAACTGAAATATCCGGAGAATTACTGGAGAGCAACGCAACCGTGGCGCTAGTACAAGCCGAGATGCTGCGTGAGATCGAGACCCTCCCGCTCGATATCGGCCGGCGTGGACGTGAGCGCTACACGGCCGCTGTCGAGATCGCACGCTTAGGAAATAGTCGCGCTCACTCATGCTCCATTCCTTGCGAGGTCATGACGGCGACGGCATTGGGTCCGGTGAGAAATCGGATCAGGTTTTGAGCCGCCAGCCGCACCTTGGAATTGCTGCTCACGCCTGCTGCAAAGACAACGGAGGACTGCAACTCAATCGGGAGCGGCCCGACGAGCTGAACGCCGGACGTCGTCAGAATCTGACTTGTGTTGACCATTCCGAGCTCAACATCGCCCTTGGCTACCAGTTCTGAAACAATATCGACGTCAGGTCGCGTGACCTTGGATTTGATGGCGTCGTAGATGCCAATGCGTTCGAGCATGTTCTGTACATGGAGGCCGCCGCCGATTTTGAGATAGGCGATCGAATCTGCGTTGAGAAGCGCGCGCTTGAACGCCTCGACGGATCCAATATCCGGTTTTGCCGCGCCGGCGCGCACTTCGATGCCGATGGGAGCGCTGCCAAACGCTGTGCGTGTTTCAGCAACGATCTCGCCGCTCTCGATCAACTCGTCCACGAGGCTGGACGTGCCGATGAAGACGTCAAACGGTTCGCCCGCATTCATCCACTTGGCGTACGTTGTAGGCAAATCCGAGATGACATCCAGTTGGTAGCCGGTGGCGAGTTCGAACTGCGCTCCAATCTTCCACAATACTGTTGCGAACACCCATGGTCCCCACACTTTGATTTCCGCGAGTTCAGGGGCCTGAGTGACGGGAAGTACATTCCGCCGTATTTTCATGACGGCTTGTGCCCTAGGCGCAAACTGCAAGTGTTGGCGGTTTCCAAGAAAGTTACTCCCCCTTGATGTTGCCGGCCCGGATGATCGGCCACCATCTCTCGATCTCGGCATCTTGAAAGGCTCGCAGCGCTTCCGGCGTTTGCTGATCGCGCGGGAAAACGTCCTGCCCTAGCTCGGAAAGGCGCCGGCGCACCGGCAAATCGGCCAAGGTGGTAACGACAGCAGCATTCAGTCTGGCGGCTATGTTTTTGGGGGTTGCCTTGGGCACAAAGATCGCTTGCCAATTCAAGGCGTGGAGCCCCGATAGTCCCGCTTCGGCGACTGTCGGGATATTGGGCGCGGCGGCCATCCGGCTTTTCGATGTAACGGCATAAGCCTTGATGGTGCCGGCAGCAACGTGGGCCAAAGAATTGGCAGCTGTAGCGATCATGAAGTCAATCTGACCGGCCACCACAGCCTGCATGGCGGGGCCCTGGCCACCGCGATAGGGCACGAACCTGAAGCGCGTGCCTGTTTCCCTTTGGAAAAGGAGCCCGGCCACTGTCCCAACACCGCCTGCACCAGTGGTCCCTTGCGTGGCTTCCGGGTTTGCCCTCAGCCAGGCAACAAGTTCTTTCAGATCGTTGGCCGGGATGCCTTTCTTCGCGACGATTATCAAAGGGTCACTGCAAACCAGCGAAACGGGCTGGAAATCCCTTTGCAGGTCATATGGCAGCGCAAACATGGGGCCGTTCAGAACGTGTGTGGCCCAGTTGCCGAGGACCGCGGTGTAGCCGTCAGGAACTGCCCGCGCGACACGACCAACAGCTATCGTGCCGGAAGCGCCAGCCACGTTTTCGACAATGACGGGTTGACCAAGCGGTCCGCGCATACCCTCCGCGAGGATGCGTCCGATCGTATCCGCTGGGCCGCCCGCGCCAAACGGGACCACCATCGTGACCGGCCGTGCGGGATAGCTCTGCGCAACGGCAGTGTGTGTCAATGCAGGGGCGACGGTGGCAGCTCCGGCAAGCCTCAGAAATTTCCGACGGACAAGAATCATGGTCCTGCTCCATCTGATGGATCGCGGCGGCGCCGCGCCGGGACAACGTCATTTCCATCGAGGCACTACCGGAGAAATCGATATAAGCGTACTCTGATTTTTTCTCTGACCCTATAAGAGGCCATTATGACATCTGTCACGATGGAATGGGAAAGCCGCCTCGGACGCCGGCTTCGGGTGCGCGACCTCTACATCCTCTCGGCCGTAGTAAAGGCGGGCGGCATGGCCAAGGCGGCACGTCAGCTTGCTATGACGCAGCCGGCAGTGTCAGCGGCAATCGCCAATCTCGAGCACATGCTTGGCGTTCGCCTGCTCGACCGCAGCCCGCGCGGTATCGAGCCAACGATCTACGCGGACGCGATACTCAAACGAAGCATCGCTGTGTTCGACGAATTGAAACAGGGCGTCAAGGACGTCGAAGCCCTCGCAGACCCATCGACGGGCGAACTGAGGATTGGTTGTCCGGTTAACACCACAGTGGTTCCGCTATTTATCGAGCGGTTTTCTAAGCGATATCCGCGCGTCGGTGTTCATGTCTATGACGTGCCAAGCCCCGTGATCAAGAATCCCGGACTGCGCGATCGAACATACGATCTGGTCATTGCGCGTGTAGGTTCTCCACTTTCGAAGGATGCGATCGACAACGACTTGAACGTAGAGCGTCTTTTCGATGATCCCCTGGTGATCGCGGCCGGTCCGCGCAGCGCGTGGGCGCGCCGCCGTGCAATCAAGATTGAAGAACTGTCTGCTGAGCCTTGGATTCTGACTCACTCCGACGCCTGGAATTACATCGGGGTGGCGGAGGCCTTCGCAGCAAGGGGTTTTGAGATGCCGAAGGTGAGTGTGTTCGGTTCCTCCGCACATCTCCTGAATCACTTCGTTGCCAATGGCTCATATATCACTGCAATGCCTAAGTCAGTTGCAAGGTTCTGCTTGCTAAAGATATTGCCAGTCAAATTGCCCGTTCGGCCCTGGCCGGTTGCGATTGCGACCCTGAAAAAGCGCACCTTGAGCCCGGTGGTCGAGCGCTTTATTGAATGTGCCCGCGAGGTAGCGAAATCGATGGGCGGAACCTCACGTACGCAAAGATCTTGAGCGAAGCCAGCCGGCTGGCGTCCTAGTACACGCCGAGATGTTGCGTGAGGTCGAGGGCTTCCCGCTCGATATCGGCGGGCGTCGAGACCACGGCGACGCGGCCGGAGTTGAGGATCGCGATGTCGTCGGCGATGTCGAGCACCAGCCGCGGGTTCTGCTCGACCAGGACGATCGAGAGGCCGCTCTCCTTGAGCTTGCGGATGGTCGCCATCACGTCGGCGACGATCTGCGGCGCCAGCCCCTCCGAGGGCTCGTCCATCAGCAGCACGCGCGGATTGGCCATCAGCGCGCGGCCGATCGCGAGCATCTGCTGCTCGCCGCCGGAGAGATGCGCGGCGTATTGATGCCTGCGCTCGGCAAGCCGCGGGAACATGCCGAACACGGTGTCGGTGGTCCACGGCGCGTGCCGGCTGCCGGGGCCGGGCGGCCGCGCGGCGACGATCAGGTTCTCGCGCACGGTAAGGCTCTTGAAGATGCGCCGGCCCTGCGGCACCAGCGCGATGCCGCGCGCCGCGATCGCTTCCGGCGGCAGCCGCGTGATGTCGGTGCCGAAGACTTCGACGCGGCCGCCGCGTGCGGGCAGGAGGCCGACCACGACATTCATGCAGGTCGACTTGCCGGCGCCGTTCCTTCCGAGCAGGCCGAGCAGGCGGCCCTCGCCGAGCGCGAACGACACGTTCTCGAGGATGTGACTGTCCCCGTAGAAGGCGTGGATATCGCGGAGGTTTAAAGCTGTAGTGGTCATGGCTGCCACCATTCGAGTCGCCATGGTGCCGCGTGCACCGGCCGGCTCCCTCTCCCCATTGGGGAGAGGGGTGGGGTGAGGGGGGCTAGGTGTCGATAGGTTCGATCCCCCTCAACCCAAACCTCTCACCTGCGGGGTGTGGGGGGGGACCGAGTAAGCGGGTGAGTGAT
>JAIESR010000015.1 GCA_019745775.1 Xanthobacteraceae bacterium
GTGCGGCTCGCGCTCGCGCCCGGCGCGACGCTGCGCATCCGCGCGGGCAGCGACGGCGCGTGGTGCTACCTCGCGATCGGCGGCACGATCGATGTCCCGCCGATGCTCGGCTCCAACGCCACGCACACGCGCTCGTCGCTCGGCGGCATCGACGGCCGCGCGCTGACGGCGGGCGACGTGCTGCCGGTGCGCGATATCGGTGCGTGCGATGGCGGCGCTGCCGCGCTCGTTGCGCCGTGGCCGGGACGTAGCGACGAGCCGATCCGAGTCATTCTAGGTCCGCAGGACGACTATTTCTCCAAGGCGCAGATCGACACGTTCGGCCGCGAACGCTGGACGGTCTCGAACCGCAGCGACCGCATGGCCTATTTCCTCGACGGCCCGAGCATCACGCCGGAGAACGGGCTCGGCATCGTCTCGGACGGCATCGTGATGGGCGCGATCCAGGTGCTCGGCGACGGCCGGCCGATGGTGCTGATGGCGGACCGCCAGGTCACCGGCGGCTATCCGAAGATCGCGACGGTGATCGGCCCCGATCTCGGCCGGCTGGCGCAGCTGCGGCCGGGTGCGTCGCTCCGCTTCGCGATCACGACCATCGAAGAAGCCGTGGAGGCGCGGGGCGCGGCGCGGGCGCTGCTGGAAGCGCCGGTTGCGTCGACGCCGCTGCGCAAGGACCCGAGCGCCGAAGCACTGCTCGGCGCGAATTTGATTTCCGGCGTGAGCGGCGGGGACGCGGAGTAGCTTGTCTATCGAACCCGCAAACCTCAATCCGTCATCCTGAGGTGCGAGCGGAGCGAGCCTCGAAGGATGCACGGCCACGGTGTCGCAACAGCCGGGCCGTCGCCCTTCGAGGGCCGTGCCATAGCGCGTCAAAGACGCGCGTGAACGCGCTTACGGCACGGCCACCTCAGGATGACGGGTAGAGAGTGAGACCGTCTCCAATTGCTACTTGAACAGCCCGCGCAGCTTGCGCCAGCTCTCGCCCGACGCATTCGACGTCTCGGTTTCCGGCTCGAGCTGCGGCTGCGGGTCCGGGCCGGGATCGTCGGGCACATGGATCAGCGGCACGATCGGCGCCGCGGTGGCGGCGGTGCGCGCGAGGCCGCGTCCGGCCGACGACGCGGACGGCGTCGGTGGCGCCGCCGGCGGCGCGTCAACGGGCTTCGCTTCAACCGGCTTGGCCTCCAACGGTTTGATCTCGGTCACCGGCGGCGCAGGCGGCGGCGCCGCAACCGGCGGCCTCGACTCGGACAGATGCTCGATCAGCGCATCGTCGACGCCGAGATTGGCGATCGGGTCCTTCCACTGGAACGCATCGAGCCGGCCGGTGACCGGCGACACCGGCATCCAGCGTTCGGAGCGGATGCCGTCGGCGGTCCAGGCCGGATCGAGGCGCGCACGCAACGCCCGCGTCATCCATTCGCGCGCGCGGCCTTCGTCGCCGTGCTCTTTTTCTTCGAGCTCGGCCATCAGCATCGCCACGCGCTGGCTCGGCGCAATCGCGAGCGGCGCCAGCACGCGGCGCGCCACCGCGAATTCCTGCGCGTCGAGCGCGGCGCGCGCCACCGCCAGCGCTCCTTCAGTGTTGCCGGGCGTCTTCTCCGCCAACATCTCGACCCGGCGCAGGCGGTCGCGTGCCGAAGCGCCCGTCTGCAGATAGGCATATGCCTCGGCGAGATCGGGGTGCGGATTGGCTTTCCACGCCGCCTCGACGATGCGCGCCGCGCGGCGGGTCTCGCGTGCTTCGCCAAGCAGGCGTCCGGCGAGCGCGGCCGCCGGCACCAGCGTGGGCGCGAACTTCACCGCTTCGAGCGCGAGCGCGCGGGCGCCGTCGCGATCGTCCCGCGCGTCGGTTTCGAGCGCGCGCGCGGTGAGCAGCACCGCACGCTGGCGGCGATAGCTGTCGCGATCGACGAGCCCGCTCTTCATGTTGCGATCGAGCCGCTCGAGCGCCCCGACCCAATCGCCGGCCGCGCAACGCGCATCGAACACCGCGAGCCCGGCCCAGGACGGCGCGCGCACGGCGCCGGCGGCTTCCTCGGCGTAGACTTTCGCTCCCGCCGCGTCGTTCCGGCGCTGCGCCTCGATATAGAGCCCGTGCAGCCCGAGCAGCCGCGTGTCGTCCCGCGCCGCCATGGCGTTGAAGGTGCGCTCGGCGGCGTCGCGGTCGCCGGAGAGCTGCGACGCCTGCGCGGCGAGCAGCAGCGTCAGCGGCTCGTTGGGCGCGATGCGCGCCGCCTCGTCGGCATAGCGGCGCGCGGCGCGCACGTCGCCGGAGCCGACCGCGATCAGGCCCTGCGACACGGCGTGATAGCCGCGCACGCCGCGGCGCATGCGCAGGTGCAAGCGCAGCGTCTCGGGCGAGCGCCAGATCGCGCGGAAGACCGAGAACAATATGCTGATAAGCACCGCGCCCGCCAACATCGTATAGACCAGCACCGAGACGTACGTTTTGATCGGCCGCCCCTGCCACGTGATCAGCACGTCGCCGGGCCGGTCGGCGAGCCAGACCGCGCCAGCCGCGAGCACACCGACGATCACGAGGTAGATGACGACACGGATCATCGTGGTCCTAAAGTGATGGCTTTGAGAGTGACGCCAGCGCACCGGCGGCGAACCGGCGGCTGGCCTCGATGGCAATGTTGCGCGCTTCGACCTTTGCGACCCATTCCTTGGTCAGGGCGTGCGCGCCTTCCGGCAGCTTGGCGATCTCAGCCATCGCGCCGTTAAGATTCCCTTGCTCCGCCTGGATTTCGATGCGTCGCACGATGGCGGCCGGATCGTCGCCGGGCACCCCATCGATCGGCCCCACCTGCACGAGCCTTTCCGCGCCGGCCTTCAAGCGGTCGAGAATGCCGCCGCCGCGCGACGTCGTCCCCACCGCCTTCGCCACCGCCGGCATCAGCGCGGTGAGCTCGCGCGTGAGCACGGCTGCCGTCGGGACGCCCGAGGGTGCGAACGGCTCCAGCGGCGCCAGCGATTTTGGGTCGGGTGCGGCGGCCTTGGCGGCGGCAAGCTCGGCGGCGAACGGCGCGCCACGCTCGACCGCGGCATTGAGCGTGCTCGCGACCACCACCAGCCGCAGCGAGCGATCGGCGCCGTCGCAGCCGGTGCGGCCGGCAAGCTGCGCCTCCATCGCCTTGGCGGCGCGTTCGAGCGCGGCGATGCGGGTATTGAGCGCGTCGACCTCCTTGCGCTCGATCGCTGGCGCGGCCGGCGCCGGCGCTTTCTTCAGTTCGGCGACCGCCGCCACGGCCTGGTCGGCGCGGCTGCGCGCCTCGCCCGCGATCGAGGCGATCTCGTCGTTCCTGCGGCCCAGCACGCCGATGCGCTCGCCCAGCGCCTTGATCTCACCTTCGAGCGTGGCCATGCGGTTTGCGAGCGCCGGATCGGAGATCGGCGCTTTCGGTGTCGCGACGATGGTCTCGAGCCGCCCAAGACGGCCGGCGATATCATCGACCGCCTTGCTATCGCCCGCGACCGGCAGCGGCCGGGCGGCAAGCTCGCGGATCTGCTGCTCCATCCGCGTGACCCGCGCGTCGGCCGCCGCCGTGCCGCTGTCGCGGCCCGAGAACGCCCCGGCCATCGCCAGCACGGCCAGCATCAGCGCCGCGCCGCCGGCGCCGGCCGCCACCAGCGGCCAGGGAAAATCCGCCGGCAGCCACGCGAGCGCCGGATGACCGCGCAGCCCGGATGCCCATGACGACGCCTGCGCGCCCGGCTCGGCTTGGCCGGCAGCCCGGTCACGCGGGACTTCGGTCGCCTTCAGGTCGATGGTCGGCGGACGCGGCCGCCCCGGTCCCGCGCCGGCCGGCCCGCCCGGTGGCTCGTTGGAACTGCTCATGGGATTCCTCAAGCGATTCTCTCGCCCCGCCCGTCATACTATCAAATCGGGGACGACCGAACGGTTCGAATCGACGCGTTCGGGCCGGCTACTCTCAGCCCGTGACCAGCCCGATCATGGCGGCCTCGGTGGGTGAGCCGGCGACCCGGATGGTGGGGGCCCCGGCGGCCGCGAGCGGCTCGGCGACCTGCGACGACAGGCAGTAATGCGTCGGCGCCAGCGCCTGCTGGGTGATGGCGGCCGCTGCCGCACAATCGACATAGACAGCGGCGCTGCGGCGGGAAAAATGCAGGACGCCATCGAGCCAGCCGGCGGCCAGCGCGTCGCGCACATCCGTCGGGAATTTCGCGAGCGCGACGGCGCGATAAACCACACGCGTCGCGACCTCGATGCCGGCGCCGGCGAGGTCAGCCGCAAGATCGCCGGCGCGATCCTCACCGGCGAGATAGAGCACGCGCGCGCCGGCACGCAGGTGCGTTTTCATCACCCGCGCGAGGTCGTGAACGTCGCCGTCGGCCGAAACGACGTTCTCAAAGCCCTGCGCGATCGCGGCATCGGCGGTGCGCCCGCCGACCGCGTAGGCCGGGGTTTCGAGCAGGTGCTCAAGCCCGGGCTGGTCGGCAATGGCGCGCAGTGCGTTGACACTGGTCACCACCACCGCATGCCAGACACCGCCGATGTCGGCGTCGATGGTCTCGACCCGCAACAGCGACGCCAGCATCACGTCGCAACCGCGGGCGCGCAACTTCGCCGCCGTGCGCTCGCCATCGGGCTCGGGGCGGGTGACGAGCAGGCGCATGGCTACAGCACATCTCGTGTATGCAGACCCTCTCCGCCGCTCATTCCTGCGCAAGCGGGAATCCAGTCTGGATTCAGCCTGGGTCCCCGCCTTCGCGGGGACGAGCGGGAGAATATGCCTTTTCGGTCTAACCGGAACATGGCTAACCAGCCGGGAAGAAATTCGGGCCGGCGCGCTGCTTCAGTTCCGCACCGGCGTCGGCGCCGAGCGCCGCGCCTTCCCCCATCGCGCCTTCGCGCGACGTATCGAAGCTTGCACTGCCGTCAGGCTTCGCGATCAGGCCGCGGAACTGCACGCGGCCGTCCGCAATGGTTGCGTGGCCGGCAATCGGCGTGCGGCAGGAGCCTTCGAGCACGGTGAGGAAGGCGCGTTCGGTCACCAGCGCCGTCATGCTATCGGCATGATTGATCGCGTCGAGCAGCTTGCGCGTCGCGGCGTCTTTCTCGCGCGCCTCGATGGCGATGATCCCCTGCCCCACCGCCGGAATGAACGCACCGGCGTCGAGGGTCTCGGTGGCGGCGTCGGCGAGGCCGAGACGCTTGAGGCCGGCGAGCGCGAGCAGCGTCGCGTCGACCTCGCCGGCGTCGAGCTTGCGCAGCCGCGTCTCAACATTGCCGCGAAACGATACGACCTGAAGGTCAGGCCGCAGGCGTTTGACCAGCGCCTGCCGGCGCAGCGACGCCGTGCCGACCACGGCGTTCGCCGGCAGCGCCCGCAGCGCGTGCGCCTTGCGGCTGATCAGGACGTCGCGGGGGTCCTCGCGCGGCAGCACCGCCGCGATGAACAGGCCCGCCGGCAATGCCGTCGGCATGTCCTTCGCCGAATGCACGGCGAGGTCGACTTCGCCGGCCGCCAGCGCCTCCTCGATCTCCTTGGTGAAGAGGCCCTTGCCGCCGAGTTCCGACAGCGGACGATCGCGGATGGCATCGCCGGTGGTCCGGATGGTGCGGACCTCGATCCGCTCCGGCGCCAGCCCATGCGCCTCCGCCAGGCGCGCGCGCACCATGGTCGCCTGAGCGAGCGCGAGCGGACTGCCACGCGTCCCGATCCGCAGGGCCACAGAGCCTGATTGCACCTTCGGACCTCGTAATGCTACGCCGGACCACACAAGCCGGCTGGGAACGCGATCATATAGGCCACGGCTGCCAACGGGGTAAATGGTAAGATCATCCAATGATCGTGCTGGGCATTGAAACCACCTGCGACGAGACCGCGGCGGCGGTGGTCGAGCGGCAGGACAACGGCAAGGGCCGTATCCTCTCGAACATCGTGCTGTCGCAGACCACCGAGCATGCCGCCTTCGGCGGCGTGGTGCCGGAGATCGCCGCGCGGGCGCACGTCGAAATGCTCGACTACATCATCGCCAAGGCGATGGCGGAGGCCGGCAAGAAATTCAACGAGATCGACGGGGTCGCCGCCGCCGCCGGCCCGGGCCTGATCGGCGGGGTGATCGTCGGCCTCACCACCGCCAAGGCGATTGCGCTGGTCAACGAGAAGCCGCTACTCGCGGTCAACCATCTCGAAGCGCACGCGCTGACGGCGCGCCTCACGGACGGCACGCTATTCCCGTATTGCCTGTTCCTCGCTTCCGGCGGCCACACCCAGATCCTCGCCGTGCTCGGCGTCGGCAATTACGTGAAGCTCGGCTCGACCGTCGACGACGCCATCGGCGAGGCCTTCGACAAGACCGCGAAGCTCCTCGGCCTCGGCTATCCGGGCGGCCCGCTGGTCGAGAAGGAGGCCGCGAGCGGCAACCCGCAGCGCTTCGCGCTGCCACGGCCGATGGCCGGCAAGCCGAACGCCGATTTCTCGCTGTCGGGGCTCAAGACCGCGCTGCGGCTCGAAGCGGAGAAGATCGCGCCGATCAGCGACGAGGACGTGCGCGACCTCTGTGCGTCGTTCCAGCAGGCGATCGTCGACGTGGTCGCGGATCGCCTGCGCACCGGCATGAAGCTGTTCCGCGAGCGCTACGGCACGCCGACCGCGCTGGTCGCCGCCGGCGGCGTCGCCGCCAACCAGACCATCCGCAAGACGCTGCATCGCATCGCGTTCGAGGTCGGCACCGTGCTGGTGGTGCCGCCGCCGGAGCTCTGCACCGACAACGGCGCGATGATCGCCTGGGCGGGCGCCGAGCGGCTGGCGCTCGGCCTCACCGACACGCTCGACACGCCGCCGCATGCGCGCTGGCCGCTCTCGGCGGAAGGAGCCGGACGCCAGCCGGCCGCCGCACCGAAGCCGGCCGCCTCATGACGTATCAGCACATCGGCGTCGTCGGCGGAGGCGCCTGGGGCACCGCGCTCGCGATCGCGGCGGCACGCGCCGGGCGACAGGTGACGTTGTGGGAGCACGATCCCAGCAACGCCGAGCAGCTCGCGAGCAAGCGCGAAAGCCTGTTCTTGCCGGGCGCACGCATCGGCGACGCCATCACCGTGACGCGCGACGCAGCCGCCCTCGCACGCGCCCCGGCGCTGCTGCTGGTGGTGCCGGCACAGGCGATGCGCAAGGTCGTCACCGCGCTCGCGCCCGCCGTTGCGGCCGGCACGCCGCTGGTCGTATGCGCCAAAGGCATCGAAGCCGGCACGCATGCCTTCATGTCCGACATCGTCGCAACTTGCGCGCCCAAGGCGGTGCCGGCGATCCTGTCGGGGCCGAGCTTCGCCGCCGACGTCGCGCGCGGCCTGCCGACCGCGGTGACGCTCGCCGCCAGTGACGAGGCGACCGCGGCCGCGCTGGCGCAAGCGCTCGGCTCGGCCACCTTCCGCCCTTACCATTCGACAGACGTGCGCGGCGCCGAGATCGGCGGCGCCGCCAAGAACGTGCTCGCGATCGGCGCCGGCATCGTTGCCGGCCGTCAGCTCGGCGCCAGCGCCACCGCCGCGCTGATCACGCGCGGCTTCGCGGAACTCACGCGCTTCGGACGCGCCTTCGGCGCGCGGCCGGAAACGCTGACCGGACTCTCCGGCCTCGGCGACCTGGTGCTAACCTGCTCGACACCGCAGTCGCGCAATTTCTCGTTCGGGCATGCGCTCGGCAAGGGACAGACGCCGGATCAGGTGCGCGCCGGCGCCAAGCTTTCGGAAGGCGCCTTCACCGCGCCGGTGCTGGTCGAGATGGCGCGCGCCAAGGGCGTCGAGATGCCGATTTCCGCCGCGGTTGCGGCTATCCTTGGCGGTACACTGAGCGTGGGCGACGCCATCGAAGGCCTGCTGACGCGCCCGTTCCGTGCGGAGGGTTGATCGATGAGCTATTGGCTGATGAAGACCGAGCCGGACGAATATTCCTGGGACGATATGGTCAAGAAAGGCGCGAAGGGCGACGCCTGGACCGGCGTGCGCAATTTCATCGCGCGCAATCACATGAAGGCGCAGAAGAAAGGCGATCTGGTCTTTATCTATCACACCGGCAAGGAGAAGCAGATCGTCGGCGTCGCCGAAGTGGTGAAGGAACACTACAAGGATCCGACCGACAAAGCGGGAAGCTTCTACGCCACCGACCTCAGCGCGAGATATCCGCTGAAGACGCCCGTGACGCTCGCGGCCATCAAGGCCGACGCGCGCTTCAAGAACATGGCGCTGGTGAAATATTCCCGCCTGTCGGTGCAGCCCGTGACCGCGACCGAGTGGGCGCAAATCTGCAAGCTGGGCGGCGTAAAGGGCTAGCGCCGCTTGCGCGCATTTACTGACCGGGCATTTCCGACGTCGGCACCTGCCGCACACGGCACATGACCATGCCGCCTGCCGCGACAAGCATCGCCAGAAGCCCGTGCATCGCGCTTATTCTGTCGGCGAGCTTGCTCTTCGCCTTCGGCTTGTCCCGGATGTTCCGTAAGTGGCTGTTCGACGGCTTCGACGGCGTCTTGGGCGACCAAGGCGATGCGCGCCTTATCATTGCCGTGCTCGAGCACTGGTATCGCGTGTATTCCGGCAACTGGAGCGACTGGCTCAATCCGCCGTTCCTCCATCCCGAGCGGGGCGTGCTCGGATTCACCGACGCCTATCTTCTCTATGGCGTCGTCTACACACCGCTTCGTCTCGCGGGCGCCGATCCGTTCACCGCCTTCATGCTGGTGATGGCGGCGCTGTCCGCCATCGGCTTCTTCGGCTTCATGCGGCTTGCAACGGCGGACTTCGGCGTCAGCGCGGGGAGCGCCGCCGTCGGCGCATTCCTGTTCGCATTCGCCAACATGATGATCGTCAAGGTCGGCCATCCGCAGAGCTATTGCGCGATGGTGCTGCCGCTGGTCTGCCACCTGACCGCATCGGCATTCAAGGCGGAGCGCAGGCGCCCTGCCATTGTCGCCGCGGCCGCCGCCGGACTGCTTCATGGTCTGATCTTCGCGACGGCCTGGTTCACCGGCTGGTTCGCGACGCTGTTCGCCATCATCGCGCTGCTGACGTTTGCGGCGCTGCGGGGCGCGGACCTCAAACAAGACGCGGCCTATGTCATATCGACCAAGCGTCATGTACTCGCTGCCTGGATCGCCGGCTTCGCGATCGGGATCGTGCCGTTTCTGACTATTCATGGACCCGTCTGGCTCCAAGGCCACCGACGCGACTTCAGCGAAGTCCTGCATTTTGCTCCGGCGTTCTCGGACATCGTCAATCTCGGTCACAGCAGCTGGATGTACCGATCGCTGATGCTGTCGACGGGTATCATCGGCCCGCCCGAGCGGCGTTTCGGCGAGTTCGAACTCGGCTTCACGCCCGGCGTTCTGATCGTCGTCATTGGCATGATGATCATGCTGCTGCGGTCCTGGATCCGGCCGGCGTCAAGAGCGGTCGAGACGAGAACCGTCACGGTGATTGCGCTGGCGCTGGCGCTCTTCGTATGCTGGCTGCTGCAATTGAACTATTTCGGCTTGCGGCCATGGTATGCGATCTGGGCGCTCGTTCCGGGTGCGGCGGCGGTGCGGACCGCCTTCCGCTTCCAGATCGTTCTCAATCTTGCCGCGGCATTGCTTGTCGCACTGGCGCTCGACCGCATCCGACTTGAGCTTCGTCGCGGCCCGCTGGTCGCGGCCTTGCTGGCGGGCTTCCTGATCGTCGAACAGATCAATCGCGGACCTGTCAGCTTTTCGCGCGCGGAGCAATTGGCGTGGCTGCAGCGGGTGCCGCCACCGCCCGCTCATTGTCGCGCGTTCTATCTCGCACCCGGCGTCCTGCCGACCGGGGTCTCGGCGGTGGCGATTCAATCCGACGCCATGCTGGTCGCGGTCCGCTTCGGCATCCCGACACTCAACGGGAGTTCGGGCGTGTTCCCCGGCGAGTGGCGGCTGCATGATCCATCGGCGCCGGACTACGTGCATGCCTTGCGCGACTGGTCGACGCGCCATGGTCTTGCTGCGGGCCTGTGCGGACTCCAATCACGCGCCGGCGCCTGGATCGATCACCCGCCCTGATGCTTTTCCGCGCTACATCTTTCAGCGCCAAATCTCCAGCGCCGCAATCTCTTCAGCGCCACGCGTGGAAGACCATCATCGTCGGCTCGAAGCGTCGCAGCCACCGGATCCAATGCTTGGGACGGAAGCGCCGGCCCCCGACGAGCTTCGGCCGCCGTACTTTGCGGCGCGCGACACGCTCCACCCGGCGGAAACCGACCCAACGCAGCATGGCCTCGATCGCCGCCGGGTTGGGACCCCAGAAGTTCGTCGGATCGCCCGAGAGCTGCCCGCTCGGATAAAAGCGAATAGCGGGATAAGGACAGAACCTCAGGTCGACATGCGTTTCCAGGATGAGATGGGAGCCGGTGACACTGGCGATGCTTTGCAGCGCCCGGAACGGATCGGGAAGGTGGTAGAGCACGCCCAGAAAGAGGACCACGTCGAACACGCCGACCGTGTCGGGCGACAAGTCGACGACCTCAAGCTCCCGATCCTCGACCGTTGAGCCCAAGCTGCGTCGCGCAAGATCGAAGCCGGCCTTGGTGCCCCAGCCGGGGCCGTTCCAGCAGAACGAATCGACCGCCATCACGCGTTGCGCGCCGCGCCGCTCCGCTTCGAACGAGAAGAAGCCGTCCCATGCCCCGACGTCAAGCACGCTCCGCCCGGTCAGGTCGTGCGGCAATCCGATGTAATCGATCTTGTCCGGCAAGTTGGTACGGCCCGGTGTCACGATGCCGTGCCCGAGGTCGATCGAGTGCCACCACCCTATCTTGGCGACCTCGGCGCGCAATTCGTCCGGTGTCATCGCCGGAAGCTAGCCGCCCGTATCGTTCGCGCCAAGCGAGATCGATGGCATCTTCGTGGGCCCCTCGCCGTGCGTGTGATCCTGCGCTAGGCTCGCCGGCGAGTTGCCGAACGGAGAGATGCCATGACCTTTGCAGGCATCAACTACATTGCGATCCTGATCGCGGCCGTGGCCGGCTGGGTGGCGGGCGCGATCTGGTACATGGTGCTGGCGAAGCCCTGGATGGCCGCCGTCGGCCTCACCAGAGAAGAGATCGAGGCCTCGCGTCAACAGCCCGGCGGATCGCTGCCGTTCGTCTATGCGTTTGCGGCGAACGTGATCATGGCCTGGGTGCTCGCCGGCCTGATCGGCCATCTCGGGACTGTCACAATACGCGGCGGCGCGATCTCCGGCGCTTTATGCTGGCTCGGCTTTGTCATGACAACGATGCTGGTCAACTACAGCTTCGGTATGCGCAGCCGCATGCTGCTGCTGATCGACGGCGCCCACTGGCTTGTGGTGCTGGCGCTGATGGGCGCGATCATCGGCGGGATCGGTGTTTAAGCCCCCGACGCCGCGCGAAGCCGAAATGAGAATCCTATCGCACACGCGGTCAGTTGTCGACTTTGATGCCGGTGTCCTTGATCACCTTGCCGTAGCGCACGTAGTCGTCGGCGATCATCGCGGTGAATTGCTCGATCGAGATCAGGGACGGCTCGCCTGAGCCGGCGTTGAGGAGCGCCTGCGCGACCTCCGGCATCTTGAGCACTTCGTGGACTTCAGTGCGGAGCTTCGTCACGATCTCCGGTGGCGTGCCGGCGGGTGCGAACAATCCCTGCCAGATCGTGACTGAGTAGCCTGGATAGGTCTCGGCAATGGTCGGCAGCTCCGGCAGCGTCGGTGAGCGCTTCGCGCTGCTGACCGCAAGCGCGCGGAGTTTCCCGGAACGCACCAAGGGCACCACCGAGCCTCCGCCGAACATCGCGAGCGTCTCGCCGCCGACCGTCGCGATCGCGGCCGGGCCACCGCCCTTGTAGGGCACGTGGGTGAGGTCGATCTTGGCGGTGCGCTTGAGCAACTCCATCGCGATGTGATGCTGGCTGCCGTTACCGATCGACGCATAGAACAGCGGCGGCTTGGCCTTGCGTGCAAATTCGATGAATTCGCCGAACGTCTTCGCCGGCACTCTTTCCGGATTGACCGTCAGGATCAGAAGATTGGTGACCAGGTTGGTCACCGGTACGAACGCCTTGCGCAGGTCGACCGGCATCCGCGAATAGAGATGCGGGTTAACGCCGAACAGGCTGTCGGAACCGAGCAGCAGCGTATGGCCATCCGGCCGCGCATTGGCGGCGAGCTCGGCGGAGATGTTGCCGTTCGAGCCCGGACGGTTGTCGACCACGACGTTCTGGCCGAGGCGCTGGCCGAGCGGCGCGCCAACGGTGCGCGCGATCACATCGGTCGCGCCGCCGGGCGGGAACGAGACGATGATCCGGATCGGGCGGTTGGGGAAAGACTGCGCGTTCGCGGCGCTCGCGGACACAAACAGCACAGCCGCCGCGGTGGCGGCCAGGATGGTGCGCCTCGTGGTCATCGTTTCCTCCGGCGTATCGTTGTTGGCGGGCGGTCTGAACGCCGCCCTGCCAAGGCAGCACGACCTAATCGCCCTTCACCCCGCTCACCTTCACGATCTCGGCCCAACGCGGAATTTCGTCTCGCACGAACTTGCCGAACTCCTCCGGCGTCTGGATCACCGGCTCGAGGCCGAGCTTGTCGAGGGCGGCTTTCATCTCGGACGAACCCAGGCTCTCGTTGATGACGGCGTTGAGCCGCCTCACGATCGCGTCGGGCGTGCCCGCCGGCGCCCATATTCCTGCCCAGAAACCGAGCGCGAGATCGGGGTAGCCGCTCTCGATCATCGTCGGAACGTCCGGCAAAAGCGGATAGCGCTTCGGTGACCACACCGAGATCGCCTTGACGTTGCCGTCCTTGATGTGCGGCATGCCCGTGGCGGTGGTCGTGATGTGGAAATGGATGCGGCCGCCGATGAGGTCGATCACCGCCTGCGGGCCGCCCTTGTAGGGCACGCTGGTGATGTCGACGCCTTCGCGGACCTTGAGCCACTCGCCGACGAGCTGGGGTGCCGTCCCCTGCCCGTAGCCGAACGCTAGCTTGCCGGGGTTCTTCTTCGCATAGGCGATGAACTCCGGCACGGTGTTGGCGGGGATCGATTTCTCGATGACCGTCACCCAGTGCCCGAAGATCGTGTTCGCCACCGGCACGAAATTCTTTTCCGGGTCGTAGCCGGGATTGCGGTACATCGCCGGCGAGACCACCATGCTCGACGAGTTGAACAGCAGCGTGTAGCCGTTCGGCTCCGCCGACGCCGCGGCCTTGGTGCCGGCATTGGTGCCGGCGCCGGGGCGGTTGTCGATGACGACGTTCTGGCCGAGCCGCGTGGTCAACTGCTGTGCCAGCAGCCGCGCGACCACGTCGTTGGGCGAGCCCGGGGTGAACGGCACGATCATGCGGATCGGCTGGGTCGGATAGGTCTGCGCGGATGCCGTGGCTGCCGCCGTTGCCAGAACCGCCGCAGTCACGATGCGGGCCATTGACGTCATTATTGCGCGCTCCATCGGAGCTTATCTAGTCGCATTCCGGCGCGCTTTCCAAGCGGCCAAATGGCCGCGCATGCCACGGTTTGGGCCAGCCCCGAGGTTCCGCCAAAGGTCGCATGAACCCGGTCTTGTCGCTCGTCGGAGCGCCGTCGCATAATGGCCGCGATCGGTGCCGAGCGCTGGCGTCGCAAGCCGAGCGCCGCGTGGGAGGAAGCGATGTCCGACAAGATCTACGACGTTCCGTCCGACTGGCAGAAGCGCGCGTTCATCGACGACGCCAAGTACCGCGAGCTGTACCAGCGCTCGATCACGGACCCGAACGGGTTCTGGGAGAACGAGGCCAAGCGCATCCACTGGTACCGGACGCCGACCAGGATCAAGAACGTCAACTATTCCGGCAACGTCTCGATCAAGTGGTACGAGGACGGCGTCACCAACGTCGCCTACAACTGCATCGACCGGCATCTGCCCGAGCGCGCCGATCAGGTCGCGATCATCTGGGAGGGCGACGATCCCAAGGACGACAAGAAGATCACCTATCAGGAGCTGCACGACGAGGTGTGCCGGATGGCCAACATCCTGCGCAACCGCAATGTCGCCAAGGGCGACCGCGTCACCATCTACATGCCGATGATCCCGGAGGCGGCCTACGCCATGCTCGCCTGCGCGCGCATCGGCGCGATCCATTCGGTGGTGTTCGGCGGGTTCTCGCCGGATTCGCTCGCCGGCCGCATCGAGGACTGCAAGTCGAACGTCGTCATCACCGCCGACGAGGGTGTCCGCGGCGGCCGCAAGATCCCGCTCAAGGCCAACACCGACGCCGCGATCGCGAAGGTCGCAAAGGACGGCTTCACCGTCGACCACGTGATCGTCGTGCGCCGCACCGGCGCCAAGGTCGAGATGGATCCGGTGCGCGACGTCTACTACGACGCGGCCGCCAAGGTCGTGACCTCGGAGTGCCCGTGCGAGCACATGAACGCGGAGGACCCGCTGTTCATCCTCTACACCTCGGGCTCCACCGGCAAGCCGAAGGGCGTGCTGCACACCACCGGCGGCTATCATGTCTACGTGGCGATGACGCACCAATACGTCTTCGACTATCACGACGGCGACATCTACTGGTGCACCGCCGACGTCGGCTGGGTCACCGGCCACAGCTACATCGTCTACGGCCCGCTCGCGAACGGCGCCACCACGCTGATGTTCGAAGGCGTGCCGAACTACCCGACGATGTCGCGTTTCTGGGACGTCTGCGACAAGCACAAGGTCAACATCTTCTACACCGCGCCGACCGCGATCCGCGCGCTGATGCAGGCGGGCGACGAGCCCGTGAAGAAGGCCTCGCGCGCTTCACTGCGGCTGCTCGGCACCGTCGGCGAGCCGATCAATCCGGAAGCCTGGGAATGGTACCACCGCGTCGTCGGCGACGGCCGCTGCCCGATCGTCGACACCTGGTGGCAGACCGAGACCGGCGGGATCCTGATCACGCCGCTGCCGGGCGCGACCAAGCTCAAGCCGGGCTCGGCGACGCGGCCGTTCTTCGGCATCCAGCCGCAGCTCGTCGACAGCGAGGGCAAGGCGCTGGAAGGCGCCGCCAGCGGCAATCTCTGCATCACCGACTCCTGGCCGGGGCAGATGCGCACGGTCTACGGCGACCACCAGCGCTTCATCGACACCTACTTCAAGACCTATCCCGGCAAATACTTCACCGGCGACGGCTGCCGCCGCGACGAGGACGGCTATTACTGGATCACGGGCCGGGTCGACGACGTCATCAACGTCGCCGGACATCGGCTTGGCACCGCCGAGGTCGAGAGCGCGCTGGTCGCGCATGCCTGCGTGTCGGAAGCGGCCGTGGTCGGCTATCCGCACGACATCAAGGGTCAGGGCATCTACGCCTATGTGACACTGATGACGGGCCAGCAGCCGACCGAGGACCTGCGCAAGGAACTGGTGCAGTGGGTGCGCAAGGAGATCGGACCGATCGCCTCGCCAGACCTGATCCAGTTTTCGCCCGGACTGCCGAAGACCCGCTCCGGCAAGATCATGCGCCGCATCCTGCGCAAGATCGCCGAGGACGACTACGGCGCGCTCGGCGACACCTCGACGCTCGCCGATCCGACCGTGGTCGACGATCTGGTGAAGAACCGGCAGAACAGGAAGAGCGCGTGAGGCGCGAGTCGACAAGTCGACGAGGCGTCCCGAGTATGTTGCTCGGCCGGCTCGTCAGCGCTGTCTGGATTTCCATTCTGCTCCTGAGTTCTGCTTCCGCTCAGCCGCCCGAAGCATCGAACGATCTAGTTCTGTATTTCTACAAGGACCCTCGCCCAAGTCGCCTCGTGGGCTTTTTCGATGCATACGAGAAGCCGCTCTCTCAGCGAAATTGGGAGGCCTATCCACCTATTGTAGGATTGTTTGCGGTCGTCTTTCGGGAGCATCCCAACCTGATTGAAAAGCTTGTCCCTACCAAGATGAGTTCGCGAGCCGCCGAAGCACTTGTGGCGGCCTTGCTGCTGTCGGGCAATCAAGGCGCGGCCAAAAAGCTGCAAGCGAGATTTGACCAAGCGGGGTCTGATGCAACCCTAAGAGCCCAGCTCACTGGTTTGCCGTCTCGTTTGGAGAGCATTCAAATCCGCATACCAACGCACCTCGACATCTTATGGGGCGCAGCTTTCGCAAACGGAGAGAGCGCCTTTGTCCTCATGATCTTGGACTTTTATGCGCAGACCGCAAACCTGTCGGAGGCCGTCGCTATCGACATGACGCAGGTGATTCCCGGTGCGAAAAAGGATCCGTTTGCGTTGCTCGATATGCGGAAAAAGTACGGCGATACAGAATTTGTTCGGATTGTTTACGCTGGGGCAGCGTTGTGGGGACTTCTGACCAACGCCGCCCGCCAGGAATTTGTCGAGCAGGCCATTGCCAAATACGTTGCCGATCATCCGAGCACCAACGCTGGAAAGCTCCTGGCGCTGCGCTCAAAATCGAAAAAGCCATAAGTTTCAGTGACCACGCATCAGGCCGAAGCCCACGCGAGCGAAATGTGGACCACCACCCCCGGCGGCCCCCACGCGAGGAACCAGAAGAGTGCTTAACAGCTATCGTTAATGCGCGCGGCGAATCTCTCGCCGCGCGTGCCGGTTCCCATCCCGCAACTCCCATACGGGTTAACGCGTGGCGCGATTAACTCTCGCGCGCGATTCAATGTTTAATTCGCGCCGTTCGCGACGTCGTGACGTAGACGCACCCCGCGCCCGATCCATAGTGATACCACCCCACGCAAGAACAGCCCGCGGCAAGCGGGCGCGATCAATAGGTGGCCGCTCATGTCGCAACAGCCGATCTTCAGGAACTGGAACGAGAACTTTGGGGCGCTCTGGGGCCAGCAGCCGATCTGCGTGGAGCACCGGCTGCACGAGTCGCCGCTGTTCTCGCGCAAGGAACTCAGCCTCCTGATCGAGAACTATCCGCGCGCGCACTACAGCATCATCCACATGGGCGAGCAGGGCGACGGCAACCGCCGCTACTGGCGCGAGGGCGACCTCGGCGGACTGAGCGGCGAGGAGGTGTTCGAGGCGGTCGCCAACGGCCGGCTGTGGCTCAACCTGCGCCGCGTCAACCAGGTCGACAGCCGCTATTCCAGCCTGCTCAAGGAGATGTTCGGCGAGCTCAGCGAGCGTATCGGGCTTGCGAGCTTCCACGAGAATGCCGGCATCCTCGTCTCGTCGCCGAAAGCGCAGGTCTACTACCACGCCGACCTGCCGGCGCAGATGCTGTTCCAGCTCATGGGCACCAAGCGCGTGCTGTTCTATCCCGCGCAGAAGCCGTTCATCGCGCCGGAACATCTCGAACACATCGCGGTCGCCGACGCCGAAGTCGATATCCCCTATTCCAAGTGGTACGACGACTATGCCCGCACCTTCGAGTTCCTGCCCGGACAGATGGTGCAGTGGCCGCACACCGCGCCGCACCGCATCGAGAACGACGACTGCCTCAACGTCTCGATGACAATCGAGTATTCGACCAGCGCGACGCGCCGCAACTACATCGTCAATCTCGCCAACGGCATCCTGCGATACCAAATGGGCTGGACGCCGCGCAGCCGCGCACTGTCCGGACCGTCGTTCCTGGCGAAGGCGGTGCTGGGCAAGACCTTGCGCAACAGCTCCTGGGTGAAGAAGAAAAAGGCCAAGCGGATCGAGTTCCGGCTCGATCGCCAGAAGCTCGGCGCGGTGGTCGACCTCGCCGCCTGAGTACACCGTGGCCGACCCGATGCTCAAGACCCGGCCTGCAGCGACCGCCGTCAGCGCCGTCGATACGGCCGCGCTGAATGCGCGCGCGCTGCAGCCGGCGACGATCGTGGTCGGCGGCCCTGCACGGTCGGCACCCGCACACGTGCGCTATGAAATTCACATCGATCGTGATGCGAGGACTATCGCTGCGCGGTTGCGCGGTCTGATGCCGCGAACAACGTCGACCGCATTCCAGACGCCGGTATGGCTCACGACCTGGTACGCCACCATCGGCGTCTCGGCCGGCAAGCCAATGCTGGTTACCGTGACCGAGAGCGACAGCGGCGAATTGGCGGCGATCCTGCCGCTGGTGCGCCGCCGCCAACGCGGGCTCACCATCGTCGAATTCGCCGACGGCGGCGTGAGCGACAACAACGGACCCATCCTCGGCCCGGCGGCGCCGGCCGACCGGATATCTGCATGCGCGCTCTGGGATGCGCTGTGCAAGGCGTTGCCCGGCGTCGATCTCATCCGCTTCACCAAAATGCCGGCAACCATCGAGGGCCGCGCCAATCCGCTGGCGCTGATCGACGCCTGTCTCGCGGCAGCGGTGAACCGCAACGTGGTGACCATCGAGGGCGCCTGGGAGCGCTATCTCAAATCGCTGGAGCGGCGGTACCGCAAAGAGCTCGGGCGAAGCTGGCGCGTTTTCCTCGGCCATGAAGGCGCCGCGTTCGAGCGCATCACCGGTGCGGCGCGCGCCGCGTCCGTGCTCGCGGCGTTGGAGCGACACCAGGCCGCGCATCTGCGCGAACAGGGCGCCGACTATTTCCTCGACCGACCCGAAGTTGCAGCGTTCTACCGCAAGCTCCTCGCCGACGGGCTCGCCGACGGCAGCGTCATTCTCACGGCGCTGACGCGCAGAACCGAGGTGGTGTCGGCGCTGCTCGGAATCGCGCGCGGCGGCACCTTCGTGATGGTGCGCATCGCGACCGGCGCGAAGCAATGGTCGAACTGCTCGCCGGGACGGCTGGTGATCGTGCGCACCATGGAAATGTTGCACGCCCAGGGCTTCCGGCATTTCGACTTCTCAATCGGCAACTACGCATACAAGCGCCGTCTCGGGGTCGAGTCGCAACCGTTGCGCGACCTGATCGCCGCCACGTCAGTTTACGGCCTGCCCTTGCAGCTGTGGGACCGCATCCGGCATTGGGTCCGACGCAGCGCCCCGCTGCATGCGCTGGCGCGGCGCCTGACCCGCCGGCGCACGGGCGACAGCGCCACAACCGCGTGATTTGCGGCAATTCCTCTTCCCCTCGTGCCGTTTGAGCCGTGTTGCAGCAGCGTCACAGCTGCCGAAAAATTTGGGAAAAAGTAACGATAGCAAGCGGTTTTGGCTGAGCTTGCCGGCTGTTTACCTTAATATTGTATGCGGGAGTTGGGGCCGAAGACGGCGCGTCGCCGCTCGCAAGCCTGGCAACGCTTAGGCACTGGCAACGCATAGGCACAAGAAAAGCGGTTCGATCATGTCGTATGTCCTTCGTAGCTTGGCGGTGATTGCCGCCACTGTTGTTTTTGCGGCCGTCGATACGGCCCAACAGCCCGCTCAAGCGCAGGCCACCGTCGCCTTCCGCGGCTATCCGGTCGGCACCGTGGTCGTCATGACCAATCAGCGGCGGCTCTACTATGTCGTCAGCGCGGACCGCGCGATCAGCTACCCGGTCGGCGTCGGCCGCGCCGGCCAGCAGTGGAGCGGCACCGCCTCCATCACCGGCAAGTACATCAGGCCGGCGTGGTCGCCGCCCGCCGACATCAAGCGCGCCAATCCGAAGCTGCCGAACGTCATCGAGGGCGGCTCGCCGCGCAACCCGATGGGCGCCGCGGCATTGACGCTGAGCGGCGGCGAATACGCCATCCACGGCACCAATCAGCCGGGCTCGATCGGCGGCTTCGTGTCGTACGGCTGCATCCGCATGCACAACGCCCATGTGCTCGATCTGTACGCGCGCGTCGGCGTCGGCACGCAGGTGATCGTCACCCGCTGAGCCGGGAGATCGCCGCTCAATCCGGACAGATAGAATGTGGGCCGGCTTGACTACGCGTGATGCGGCGTCGGGACTTTGCCCGACGTCAGCTCGCTGACCTTGCGGACATGCGCGACCTGGTCGCGCGCCGCCTGGTTGTGCGTGAACAATTCCAACGTTTCGGTCTCGTCGTCGCTGACCGGAGTGAGCGCCGCATCCATGTACGGATTGAGCTTCTGCTCCGCGCGCGCCTGGCGGCGCAGGCGCTCGAGTTCGAGCCAGCGCGCACCGACGCGGACCGACTTCGACACCAGGTCCCAGGCATATCGGGGATAGAACTTCCACGCCGGCTCGACCGGCAGGCCGGGGCGGCGATCCCTTCGGTATTTCAACCGGAGGAAGCCCGCCTGGAGCGGGTGGACACCTTCTACCGGCACTGCCAGCGAAAACGCGGCCAGCACGGTCATCAGCCGCGGTGCGCCGCGTCCCCCGAGCGCATAGGTCCGGCGGAAGACCGTCAGCATGTGCTCGCGCGTGTAATAGGCCGACCAGGCCTGGCGATAGACCTCGAGCCACTGATCGTGCGTCATGCGCGCATGGCCGGTCGTGACGTGTTCGAGGTCGTACTTGTTCATGTCGGGGTCCATCCAGACCCCCTTCTGCCAGAGGAGCTTGTGGTCCTCCGACCCGGGCAGCGGCGTCAGGCAGAAAAACTCGAGGATATCGATCGGCAATTCCTTCTTGATGATCTCGATGTCCTGAAGGATCGACTCCGGCGTATCGTTCGGGAAGCCGAGGATATAGCCGGCATAGAGAATGACGCCGGCATTCTTCCAGGCCAGCATCATCTTGCGATAGTCGGTGATCTTGTTCTGCCGCTTCTTGGCGCCGAGCAGGTTGTCCGGGTTGATGTTCTCGAGCCCGATGAACACCTTGTGCACGCCGGCGCGCGCCGCCTTCTCGATGAAGTTCGGCAGCTTGTGGCAGGCGGTGTCGACCTGGATGATCAGCCGCAGTTTGATGTTGTCGCGCTCGCGGAGCTCGATCAACCGGTCGAATATCTGCTCCCAGTCCTTGTTGCGCGCGAAGTTGTCGTCGGTGATGAAGAAGCGGTGAATGCCATCCGCCAGGTGCCGCCGAACCAGCCGTTCGATGTCATCCGGGCTGCGCCGGCGGGACTTGCGCCCCTGCACGTTGATGATGGTGCAGAACGAACACTGGAACGGGCAGCCGCGCCCGGCATCGAAGCTCGCGTAACTCTCGTAGACACGTTCGATGGTATCGCGCGGCAGGAACGGCGTCGGCGCCGCTTCGATGTCCGGGAGATCGTTGACGAAGTCGTAGACCGGCTTGAGCGTGCGGGTGGCGGCCGCCTGCAAGATATCGTCGAAGCGGCCTTCCGCCTCGCCCGCGAACAGGGTGCAGCCGATGTCGACCGCCTCGCGCAGATCGGCCGGCATCTCCGGGATCATCGCCAAAAGCCCGGAGACGTGGAAACCGCCGATCACAACAGGGATGTCGGCGGCACGAAACCGCCGCGCCATGTCCATGGCGCGCGGAAACTGATTCGACTGCACGCCGATCAGTCCAACCATCCCGAAGCCGTCATGCTGCCGGATCCGGTCAATGATCCCGCCTACCTGGACGCGCGTGTTGGTCTCGTCGCAGGCGGAGATGTCGATCTCCACCTCAGGCCCGAGCAGGCGACGATCGGCGGCGTCGCGGGCCAGCGCGTAGACGCACGACAGTGAATTGGACGGGATCAGGGAGATGCGCCACTGCACGACGTAACCGTCGTCGTCGTAGTGCGACGGCTTGATCAACACGAGCTGAAAGCGGCGCTTGATTGCGGATGGCGCCAGCACGCCCCCCTCCCACGCAACCTTCCATCACCCACCGCATCGATGATCGCACAGAAGTTTGCGGGACAAGAAGCGGAATCGCTTGCGGCGTTGCAGCAAATTCGTATTGCTGGGTCCGTATTCCTACGATTGCAATAGCCCAGCCGGGTTACCATCTCTTGCCGCGGCGGCGCGACGCGCCGCCTTGGCCGGTTGCAGTTGCAACGATCGGCCGCTGGGAGAGCACGATGAACTATATGCGGACGGCCATCCTGCTGGCGGGGCTCACGGCCCTGTTCATGGGTGTCGGCTATCTGATCGGCGGACAGACCGGCGCGCTGCTGGCGCTCGTGGTCGCGGCCGGCATGAACATCTTCAGCTACTGGAACTCCGACAAGATGGTGCTGTCGATGCACGGCGCCCATCAGGTCGACGAGAGCTCGGCGCCCGACCTCTATCGCATGGTGCGCGACCTCGCCGGCCGCGCCGGCTTGCCGATGCCGAAGGTCTACATCATGGAGAACGACCAGCCGAACGCGTTCGCGACCGGGCGGAACCCGGAGAACGCAGCAGTGGCGGTCACCACCGGCTTGATGAACTACCTCAACCGCGACGAGGTCGCCGGCGTCATCGCGCACGAGCTCGCGCACATCAAGAACCGCGACACGCTGATCATGACGATCACCGCGACCATCGCCGGCGCGATCTCGATGCTGGCGCAGTTCGGCATGTTCTTCAGTGGCAACCGCAACAACAGCAGTTTCGGCATCATCGGCACGCTCGCCATGGTGATCCTGGCGCCGATCGCCGCCATGCTGGTGCAGATGGCGATCTCGCGCACGCGCGAATACGCCGCCGACCGGCTTGGCGCGATGATCCAGGGCACGCCGCAGCCGCTGATCTCGGGATTGGCGAAGATCTCCAACGCCGCGCATCAAATCGAGAACGTGAGCGCGGAGAACAATCCTGCCACCGCGCACATGTTCATCATCAACCCGCTCATCGGCGAACACGGCTGGGACAACCTGTTCCAGACCCATCCCAAGACCGAGAACCGGATCGCCGCCCTCCAGCAGCTCGGCACGGAGATGGGCATGGGCGGCGGCGCCAGTGGCTTCGGCAACGCTCCCCGCTCCGCCGTGCCGCCCGCCGGCACGGGTGGTAGCCCTTGGGGCCAACGCCGCGGCGGTCCGTGGGGGTAAGCGCACGGGAGCCAGGGAGCCCAGCGCCGCCTGCTTTCGTGGCGAGGCATTCGGTTATTGCCGTAGCAGTTCCAGCAGCATCGCGCCGTAGCGTTCCAGCTTGCGCGCGCCCATGCCGCTGATGCCGGCGAGCGCCTCGACGGTCTGCGGACGCGCGGTAGCGATGGCGGCAAGCGTGCTGTCGTGAAAGATCACGAATGCCGGCACCGACTGTTCCTGGGCCCGCGCCAGGCGCCAGGCCTTGAGCCGATCGAGCAGTTCGGCATCCGCACCGGATATCGCCAGACCGCCTGTCGATGCCGCCTTCTTCGTCTTGCGCGCGCCAGCCTTGGACGCGGCGCCGCGGCGCGCTGCCACACGCTGCTCGCCCCTGAGCACCGGACGGCTTGCCTCGGTGAGCTGCAGCGCGCCGTACGCAGCGTGATCGGGGCGTGCATAGCCCAGAACGACCAGCTGGCGGAACACGTTGCGCCATGTGGCGTCATCAAGATCGCCACCGATGCCGAACACGCTCAACCTGTCATGTCCCCATTCTGCCACGCGCTCGTTGCGGCGGCCGCGCAGGACGTCGATCAGATGCACGGCGCCGAAGCGCTGGCCGGTGCGGTAGATGCACGACAGCGCCTTGCGCACGGCTTCGGTCGCGTCCCACGTCTGCGGCGGCTCCAGGCAGTTGTCGCAATTGCCGCAGTTGAGGGAGGCCTCGCTCGCCTCGCCGAAATAATCGAGCAGCCGGACGCGCCGGCAACCGGCCGTCTCGCACAGGCCGAGCAGCGCATCGAGCTTGACCCGCGAAACGCGCTTGAACGCCTCGCTGGCTTCGGACTGCTCGATCATCCGGCGCTGCTGCACCACGTCACCCAAGCCGTAGGCCATCCAGGCATCGGCGGGTGCGCCGTCGCGGCCCGCACGGCCGGTCTCCTGGTAGTAACCCTCGATGCTCTTGGGCAAGTCGAGATGCGCGACAAAGCGAACGTCCGGCTTGTCGATGCCCATTCCAAAGGCGATGGTGGCGACGACGACGATGCCGTCTTCGCGCTGGAAACTCGCCTGATGCGCAGCGCGCGTGCCGGCGTCCATTCCGGCGTGGTAGGGCACGGCGCGCACCCCGTGCGCGGAAAGCCACGCAGCAGTCTCCTCCACCTTCCTGCGCGACAGGCAATAGACGATGCCCGCTTCATTCGCGTGCTCGTCGCGGATGAAGCGCAGCAGCTGCGCGCGGCCGTCGCGCTTGTCGACGATGGTGTAGCGGATGTTGGGGCGGTCGAAGCTGGAGACAAAGACGCGCGCGTCGTTCAGCGCAAGCCGTTCGACGATCTCCTGCCGCGTCTGCGGATCGGCGGTGGCGGTGAGCGCGATGCGTGGCACGTCGGGGAAGCGCTCGTGCAGCACGGACAGTTGAAGATAGTCACGCCTGAAGTCGTGGCCCCATTGCGACACGCAGTGCGCCTCGTCGATCGCGAACAGCGCCAGCTTCGACTGCGCGAGCAATTCCAGCATGCGTGGCAGCATCAGCCGTTCTGGCGCAACGTAGAGCAGATCGAGTTCGCCGCCGCGTAGAGCGCGCTCCACCGCATAGGCCGCGCCGCCGTCGAGCGTCGAGTTGAGGAATGCCGCGCGCACGCCAAGCTGCGTGAGCGCCGACACCTGGTCCTGCATCAGGGCGATGAGCGGCGAGATGACCAGCGCCGTGCCGTCGCGCAGCAGCGCGGGCAACTGGTAGCACAGCGATTTTCCGCCCCCGGTCGGCATGAGCACCAGCGCGTCGCCCCCGCCGGCGACATGCGCGATGATTTCCTGCTGTGCGCCCCGGAACGCTCCGTGGCCGAAGACCGTGTTGAGCAGACCGAGGGACGACGCGGCAAGCGCCCGCGATGCCGAAGGGGACGCCTGAGGTGGGCTGTCGGGCATGAACGGGGAGTTCGGTGATCCGGCAAGCCGTGTTGTTGCCGATGGTGACGCCGCAAACGTCAAGTTTTGCCCGGCCGGAATGGACAAACACGATGTCCGTATCATGGCATTCCTGCCATGGTCAAAATGCGAAACACGGGATCAAAACGATCGCTACCGGCCTACGGAAATTCGTGCGACAGGGAACGCATGAATTCCCGTGTCTCATCGCCGGAGCCGCAGGGCCTTGCCGCGCGCCGGATCGCCGCCGACATCCTCGACGGCGTGCTGCGGCGCGGCCGCTCGCTCGACGACCAGCTCGATGGCGGCGGTGCGCCCGCGGGCTTGGCGACGTTGCCGGAACGCGACCGCGCGCTGACCCGCCGACTGGTTGCAACCGTGCTGCGCCGCCTTGGCACCTTGCGCCACCTGCTCGGCCTCTATCTGGAGCGCGGCCTTCCGGCCGCCGCACCGCGGGTCGAAACCTCGCTGCTCATCGGCGCCGCACAGATCCTGTGGCTCGACGTCCCCGACCACGCGGCGGTCGATCTTTCGGTGCGGCTGGTCCAGGGCGACCGCCGCGCCGGGCGCTATGCCGGCCTGGTCAACGCGGTGCTGCGACGCGTGGCCCAGAATGCGGCTCAGAAGTTGCGCGGCCTGGACACCGTCGCGCTCGACACGCCGGCGTGGCTGATGGCGCGCTGGCGGCGCGCCTACGGCGACGAGTTGGCGCGTTCGATCGCCGCCGCCAACGGCCAGGAGCCGGCGCTCGATATCACCGCGAAGGCCGATCCCGCGCAGTGGGCAGCTACGCTCGGCGGCGCCGTGCTCCCGACCGGATCGATACGCGCGATCGTGCACGGCCCGGTGTCGCGGCTGCCGGGCTATGCGGACGGTGCGTGGTGGGTGCAGGACGCGGCGGCGGCGCTGCCGGCGCAGCTCCTCGGCGACGTCGCCGGCAAATCGGTCGCCGATCTCTGCGCGGCGCCGGGCGGCAAGACCGCGCAGCTTGCGGCGGCCGGCGCACGCGTCACCGCGGTCGATCGCTCGGCGCCGCGCCTCGACCGGCTGAAGCAGAACCTCGTACGGCTCGGGCTCACCGCGGACGCCGTAGCTGCCGACGTCACCGAATGGCAGGCCGAGCCGTTCGACGCCGTGCTGCTCGATGCGCCCTGCTCCGCGACCGGCACCATCCGCCGGCACCCCGACATTCCCTGGCTCAAGCGCGAATCGGACATCGCCACGCTCGCCGCCCTGCAACGCCGGCTGCTGGCGCGCGCGGTCGAGCTCACCAAGCCGGGCGGTCTCCTCGTCTATTGCACCTGTTCGCTCGAGCCGGACGAAGGCCTCGCGCCGGTGTCGGAGCTCTTGGCGGGCGATTCTCGCGTTCGCCGGCGCCCGCTTGCGGCCGATGAGGTGCATGGCCGCGCCGAGTTCCTGACGCCCGCTGGCGACCTCCGCACACTGCCGTGCCAACTTCCTGATTCTAATCCACAAATGGCTGGGCTCGACGGCTTCTATGCCTGCCGGATCGAGCGTATCTAGGCGAACCGTCGGTTGGCCGCCGTCACACCGTTCAGGTATGGTCCGCCCGCGGACGTAACGGCACGCCCGCTGTGAGGGAGCCTACGCCTCGATGTCGCGCGCTTCGGTCGCGGAACGGACCCGATTGTCCGTCTTTCTCGCGCGGGGGATGGCTCGCAAGCTGCTCGGCCGGTTGACCGGGTTCTCGCTGGCGCGCCTGCCTTTCCTGCCGGGCGCGCCCGACCGGCTGCTCATTGCGCCGCAGGACCTGCGCACCGCCGACGCCACCCGAGCGAGCGAAATCTATGCCGGCCGCTTCTCGTTCGGCGGCAAGGTCGTGGTCTGCGATGCGCGCTCGCCGTTTGAAGTGAAAGCACCCTCCGACGACTGGTCGGTGGCACTGCACGGCTTCAGCTGGCTGCGCCACCTGCGTGCCGCCGATTCGGGCATCACCCGCGCCAACGCCCGCGCGCTCGTCGACGAATGGATTTCGCTGCAGGGACGCGCCGAGGCCGCCGCCAAGCGCCCGGAGGTCACCGCGCGGCGGATCATCTCCTGGATCAGCCAGGCGCCGCTGGTGCTCGACGACTCCGATGTCCGATTTTATCGGCGCTTCATGCGCAGCCTCACGCGCCAGGTGCGCCAGCTGCGGCACACCGCGGCCGACGCCCGCGACGGCGTGCCGCGGCTCCTTTCGATGATCGCGCTGATGTATGCGTCGCTGTGCATGGCCAACCAGGCGCGCCACATCAAGACCGCCGCCAAGCGCCTGACTGACGAGCTCGACCGCCAGATCCTGCCCGACGGCGGTCACCTCAGCCGCAATCCCGGCGCGTTGATCGGCCTGCTGGTCGACCTCCTGCCGCTGCGAACCGTGTTCACCTCGCGAAATGTCGCGCCGCCGCCGCCGCTGATGGGCGCTATCGATCGCATGATGCCGATGCTGCGCTTCTTCCGGCATGGCGACGGCAACTTCGCGCTGTTCAACGGCATGGGGCCGACCCGCTCCGATATCCTGAGCACCATCCTCGCTTACGACGACGCGCGCGGCACGCCAGTCGCGAACGCCGCACACTCCGGCTATCAGCGGCTGGAGGTGAACGGTACCGTCGTGATCATGGACACCGGCCCGCCGCCGCCGATGCCGGTGAGCCAGGAAGCCCATGCCGGCTGCCTGTCGTTCGAATTATCGGCAAAGCTCAACCGCATCGTCGTCAATTGCGGCCTGCCGGCGACCGGCCGCGACGGCTGGCGACAGGTTGCGCGCGCTACCAGCGCGCACTCGACCGCGACCTTCAACGACGTCTCGTCGTGCCGCTTCATCGAAGGCGGAGCGATCCGGCGCATGCTGCAGGGCGCGCCGATCATCAGTGGCCCGCGCGAGGTCGAGGTCAAGCGCGAAGAGGCCGACGACGGGGCTCTGGTACTGCGGACGTCGCACGACGGCTATGCCGCCAATTTCGGCGTCATCCACCGTCGCGCCCTCGCGCTGTCGACCGACGGCAACCGGCTCGACGGCGAGGACGTGTTCAATCCCGACAACGGCGAGATTTCCGCCGAGCACGACCAGTTTGCGCTGCGGTTCCACCTGCATCCGTCGATCAAGGCCAGCCGCCTCCAGGATTCGCATGGCGCCATGCTGATGCTGCCGAACAAAGAGGTCTGGACCTTCAGCGCCTATGAAGACCGCATCGAGCTCGAGGAGAGCGTCTATCTCGCGGGTAACGACGGCCCGCGCCGCACCGTCCAGATCGTGATCTACGGCCGCGCCCGCAAAGTCGCGCGCGTGCAGTGGACGTTCTCGATGATCGCCGCCTCTCCGATGCCGGCGCGCCGCGGCCGCGGCGAGGAGCCGAAGCTGCCGTTGTGATCAGGTCCGGCGCGTGTCGTGCTCACGGCGCCAGACGTCGCCAAGAATCCAGTCGAACGCCGAGCGGACGCGGTCGTCGAAACTATTTTCCAGATCGTCGTAGATCGATCTGAACCTGGACGTCTTCTCGGTTGCCGCCGCCAGTTCCTGCTCGTGCCATCCCCATATCAGCCCGGTATCCCGAAACCTCGGGTGATAGGTTTCCTCGTTGAAGTTTTCGTTACCGATGCAAATGACCGGGCAGCCGCAAAACAAGGCTTCGAATATTGCGATACTGCGCTCGAAGATGACCATGGCACGGCTATGACGATAAAGTTCGCCAAGCTCGGCGTGCGAGATCGGCGTCTTTATCGACAACACCGCGCAGGGCGTGAGCCAATCAGGAAACGAGGCGGGATCGACGACCGCTCTGTTGGTGAATACAACGAAGCCGCCTCGCGGTGACGTGGTCGGCGGCGGGAAATAGTGCAGCCGATCGACAAGCGGCATGAATAGATCGAATGAGCGAACGCCCGCCGGCGCGTGCTCGCGCGCGTGGTCGATGAAATAGTCGTCTTTCCCATAGCTCAATTCGGCACCAGGCATGAGAAACCCGGGCCTGTTGAGCAGGTAACGCACGACGAACTTCGCGCCCCGCGGGTTTCCAACCGTGATTTCGGGATAGATCACGATCGGCTCCCGCCGTTGCCGCTTCTGCTCCCTGATGATTGCCGGCGTGAGATAACGCAACGGCACCCGCGCGTCGCTCTTGGCGGGACTGTTGATGATGAAAGCGTCAAATCCCAAGCGATTGAGGTGATAACACAGCAAGTTCATCGCCCGGATGCCTCCGGAGAGCGGGCTATAGGCGGGCGCGTCAATCCAGATCGGAAAACTCTGGCGGGTTGGCGGACCAGTTGCCGGTGTACGGATCGTGTGACAAACGACCTTGCGTTTGAGACGACCAAGCCAGCGCCGCAGCAAATCGATCACTGCTTTACGCCGACAGGTAGCGGTGCGGTGCGTACGCGTTCCGTCAATTCGAGGAATGGGTAGACGGGATCGCTTGGTTCTTCGGGATTCACAAAAGTAGCAAGATCCTGCACGTGCAGCAGCAGCACCCATTTGGTGCGCGGCGACCGATTGGGTACCGAGCCGTGCACCAGCCAGGGGCTGAAGATCACACCGTCTCCGGCCGGCAGCTCCAGCGTTCGGGCGGCCAAGCCCCGCTGTGCCAACGCGTTTCGATCGATGGAGAGCGCAGCGCGGCCCTGGCTCGAATGCGGATATGGCCCCTGATTTTGGCTACCCGGAACAATCTCCATCGTTCCATGGTGGCGATCCACATCGCGCAGCGGAATCCACATGCGCCAGGCCGTACGACAACGCGTCGTCGCGTAGTCCTGATGCAGCGGCAATTCGTAGGTTCCTTCTCCCGGCAATCGGCGCGCAAGGTCGGCCACACGATCGGCACCGCAATGCGGGCGTGGCGAAACAAGCCGGCCTGCTCCAGCGCCGAACCGATTTCCACCGACAGGCGCGCGACACTGAACAGCCGCTTGACGTGGTCGAACAGCATCGCGCGGTGACGCCCGGCGGCAGCCAGTACATCCGCGAGTGCTTCGCCCGACTTCCTTTCAATGCCCCGTTGCGATGCCAGTTGCTCGCCCGCCACCGCAATCTCACGTTCGAATTCTGAGAGTTCGTCGGGTCTCACCAATCCGCCCAGCACGCCGAACCCGTCGCGCTCCAGCTGATCGAAATCCAGATTTGCAATGCGTCCCGTCATGCCAGCATCAACGTACGGCCGCCAGTGTTGGGCCAGCGTCTAAGTTAGATTCGATGATCCGGGCCGGGTTGCCGGCAACAACGGCTCCGTCCGGCACATCGTCGACGACGACTGCCCCTAACCCGACAACGCTGTAGCGGCCGACGGTCGTGCGCTCGCGTACGATGGCGCCGGGAGCGATATGCGAGCCTTCCAGCACTGTGGAATAGCCACAAACCACCGCATTGACCCCAACCATTACGTAGTCGCCGATTGTGCAGTCATGTGCGACGCGGGCGCCGTTGCGAATTGAGACGTGATCGCCGATGCGTGAGCCGCACATGATCGAGCAACCGGCGAGTGCCAGCAGGCCGACGCCATGAATGATGTCGCCGGCAATGACCGCCTCCGGATCGATCACATTGCCCCAACGGCCGGGTGGCACACCGAGCCCGCGAATGATCTCGGCACGCGCCTTCATGTTCTTGGCCTTGTGAAGTGGCGCAACAAAGCACGTGGCTTCCGGCAGATCGCACCACGACGCGAACGAACCCAGCACGGGATATCCGGAGATAGCCGTTCCGACCGCTTCGACATCATTGAGGAAACCTATGCATCTCGCCCGCCCGACGGCTTCGAGGCGGCCGATCGTGAACGCGGCAAGCGCGCCACCTCCTCGACCGCCGAACACCGCAATAGGCGTGACTTCGTCACGAGTCGCCGTAGCAGTGTCGAAGGGAACGCTGGTCATCACTGCGGCTCCGCCATGTCGATCCGTCCCCAGAATATCCACGCGAGCCGCCGGCGACAACGTCGCTGCTGTTACGGATGGGAAGCATGCTACCATCGACCTATGACGCCCAAGACCAGCGCCATTCGCTTCAGTAAGCCCGCGCTCGCGGGCCGTGAACACGAATACGTCCGCCAAGCCCGCGCGCAGGGTCATGTCTCCAACAACAGCCGACGCGGCGCTTAAGTGATGACCGGCCGGCGCAACCAGTCGGTGGCGCGCGATCCTTTGCCGTGCTAACGGCGTGCCTGCCATGAACGACAAAATCCGCCCCGTCACCCGCGCCCTGATCTCGGTCTCCGACAAGGCCGGCCTCATCGAATTTGCCCGTGCGCTCGCGGAACGCGGCGTCGAGATCGTCTCCACCGGCGGCACCCGCAAGGCGCTGGCCGACGCCGGGCTCAAGGTCATCGAGGTATCGGAGATCACCGGCTTCCCCGAGATGATGGACGGCCGCGTAAAGACGCTGCACCCGAAGGTGCATGGCGGCCTGCTCGCGATCCGCGACAACAAGGAGCATGCCGGCGCGATGCAGGCGCACGGCATCAAGGCGATCGATCTGCTGGTGGTGAATCTCTATCCGTTCGAAGAAACGGTCGCGAAGGGCGCCGACTTCGAGACCTGCATCGAGAACATCGACATCGGCGGTCCCGCCATGATCCGCGCCGCCGCCAAGAACCACGGTGACGTCGCAGTGGTGGTCGACGTCGCCGACTATGCGGCGGTGATCGACGCGCTCAAGCAGCACAACGGCACCACGGGCGCGCTGCGCAAGAAGCTCGCCGCCAAGGCCTATGCGCGTACCGCGGTTTATGACGCGGCGATCTCGAACTGGTTCGCCAACGAGCTTGGCGACGACGCGCCGACGTTCCGCGCCTTCGGCGGCAAGCTCACGGAGGCGCTGCGCTATGGCGAAAATCCGCACCAGCGGGCGGCGTTCTACCGCTCCGGCGAACAGCGGCCCGGCATCGCCAGCGCGCGCCAGGTGCAGGGCAAGCAGCTTTCCTACAACAACCTCAACGACACCGACGCCGCGTATGAATGCGTCGCCGAGTTCGATCCGAAACGCAGCGCGGCGGTCGCGATCATCAAGCACGCCAATCCCTGCGGCGTCGCCGAGGGATCGAGCATCCTCGACGCCTACACCAAGGCGCTGCGCTGCGACCCGGTCTCGGCTTTCGGCGGCATCGTCGCGCTCAACCGCACGCTCGATGCCGAAGCCGCACGCGCGATCACCGAGATCTTCACCGAGGTGATCATCGCACCGGACGCGACCGACGAGGCGATTGCGATCGTGGGCGCTAAGAAGAACTTGCGGCTGTTGCTCGCCGGCGGCCTGCCCGATCCGCGCGGTAGCGGGTTGACGGTGAAATCGCTCGCCGGCGGTCTGCTGGTGCAATCGCGCGACAACGCCGTTGTCGACGACATGGACCTCAAGGTCGTCACCAGCCGTGCGCCGACCAATTCGGAACTCGCCGACCTGGCGTTCGCCTTCCGGATCGCCAAGCACGTGAAGTCGAACACCATCGTCTACGCCAGGGATCGCGCTACCGTCGGCATTGGTGCCGGGCAAATGAGCCGGGTCGACGCCGCCCGCATCGCCGCCCGCAAAGCGCAGGACGCCGCCAAGGAGGCCGGCCTGGTCGAACCGCTGACCAAGGGTTCCGTGGTCGCTTCCGACGCCTTTTTCCCCTTTGCCGACGGCCTCCTGGTCGCCATCGAGGCCGGCGCCACCGCGGTGATCCAGCCCGGCGGTTCCATGCGTGATAACGAGGTGATCAAGGCCGCGGACGACCACGGCGTCGCCATGGTGTTCACTGGCACCCGCCATTTCAGGCATTAGGCCCCGGCCCGTACTTAGGCTCCTGTTAAGATTGCCAAATTTTCACTCGCCACGACTCAATTTTCGCGGAACGGATCGAAACTGCCTGCGTTCTTCCTGAACAAAGCGACAGCAAAACCCGCAGAGACGGGGGCAGAACCATGAGATCGACCGACATCAGCTTCCTCCGCAGGCAGGCGGAACAATGTATCGCCCTCTCCCGGGCGACCTTCGACCTCACCATCGCCAGTCGGCTGCGCACCATGGCGGAGGAGCTTCGGAGCCGCGCAGCGCAATTGGAAGACGACCACGAGTCCATGCCGGTGCATGTGATGGGGCGCAATCGCTCGTCCAACGGCAAAGGCCGCGACTAAGCCTGAGACTCAGGTCCTGACCAGGTCGCCCAACAGGCTGGCGGCGACCGTCAGCTTCGACAGCGTCAATCCCGAATTCGCGATCTCATGCACCGCCGAGCGGATGCGCTCGACGTCGGCCGGCCGCCTGGCGACCCAGCCCGCCAGCGCCGCCGCACCGGCGGCGCCTTCGCCGGTCATCGCCGCCGCCATCCGCCGCTCGGCATCGCCGATCGCATCGAGCGCGCGGTCGAGTGCAAGACGATCGAAATAGTCCGACGTGCGGATCGCCCGCGCCGCACGCGTGATGCGATCGAGTTGGAAATAGGACTCGGCCGCGAAATAAGTCGCGGTCACATCGGCGATGTCTTTCCTGGTGCGCTCGGCCACCAGTACGATGTCGGGCGCGGCGGCGAGCGCCGGCAGGCCGGCGAGCCGGCGCG